>MENI01000082.1:19099-48465 GCA_001768195.1 Bacteroidetes bacterium GWA2_40_15
AGTTTTTTCAATTGCTCAATACCTGCAGACGCCTGTGCATCTGTCATACGATAATTATACCCAATTTCATCAAAGTAAAGTTTCCAATACTCTTTGTCCATCGGATACTTTTTTTCATCGGTTGGAAGATATTTGTCGCTCCCACCATAAATCCTGCAACACAGGGAACGATATGACAGTACACTTTCAAAAAACTCTTTATTATTGGTAATCACCATGCCACCTTCCCCAAGTGTTGAAATATTCTTTTGTTGCTGAAAACTAAACACTCCTATATCCCCCCATGTTCCTGCTGACCTCCCTAAGTAAGATCCACCGGGATTATGAGCACAGTCTTCTATTACTGCTATTTTATATTTTTGGGCAATCTCCATAATTGTATCCATTTTACAGCACTGCCCATACAGATGAACCGGGACAATAGCCTTTGTCTTTGGAGTGATCAGTTTTTTGAGTCCCGAAGGATCAAGATTCAGCGTCTTAGGATCGACATCGCAGAATACGATTTTTGCACCCAGTTCTGAAAAAGCAGTGGCTGTGGCAAACCAGCTTATCGGGGTGGTTATCACTTCATCGCCAGGCAAGACACCTACAGCTTTTCCTGCTAATTTTAGTCCGGTAGTTGCATTTGAGAGCGCAAGAGCATACTTTGAACCGCAAATTGCTGCAAATGCATTTTCAAATTCCTTAACTTTTTTACCACAGGATGGTGCATTATCTTTAAGGCACTCCATCAGGGCTGCTGCTTCTTCGAAACCATAATATTGACCATATGCATATTCCAGTTGGTATTTGACTTTCGGTTTTACATTGAAGTTCTCCATTTTAGTCATTTTAAGAATCTTGAAATCATAAACATAATTAAAAAACATTATCAAATTCATATATTTATCATTCTTCAAATTTTTTGCTGAATATTTTCCATCATAAGAGACAATGATGAAAAGAGAGTTTTGTTCTTCAGGAATCCATGTAAAGTTTTAAATTTTAAACAGTTATAATATTTATGAGGTGTTTTTTATAGGAATCAATGATCTGTTGATCAATGCCATGGTTTGTTATCAGAAAATTTACAAGTGAAAGTGATGAATAGGTGAAATACGAGTCTTTCTCGAGTTTCGATGAATCGCACAGGAGAAACACCTGTTTAGCTGATTCAGCCATTTTAATTGTTACTGATGCCTCTTTTTCATCAATACTGCTTAATCCGTGAGCAAGTGAAATGCCTCCGGCTCCAATAAAAGCTTTATCTGCTTTATAGCGGTTAAGAAGGTTCTCGGTCATTGTTCCGTAAAGAGCTTTTCGCGAATTATCCAGTTCACCTCCGATAAGGTAAACTTTGATATGTGGGAAAGGTAATAACTCAGAAATAACAGGTAATGAATTTGTAATGACTCTTAGTTTCTGGAATTTAATCAGGAATTTGGCAAGATAATAAACTGTAGTGCCACAATCCATGTAAATTGTATCATCTTCTTCGATATAAGCTGAAGCATGTTTGCATAACTCGATCTTCTGATGGCGGAATTGTGCAGCTTTTTTATTAAAGTCAAAAAGCCCGTTTGAAATTTGTGATTTAACTGCTCCTCCGTGGGTACGAACCAAAAAACCCTGGCTCTCCAGGATATTCAGATCGCGGCGGGCAGTAATCTGTGAAATATTGAAATTATCTGTAATATTTTGAATGCTTATTGCCTCTTTCTTGTCAAGATAATTCAAAATATACTTCATTCTTAACTCCTGAGTCATGGCTGGTCTTAAATTTTTTAGCTTTTCAAATAAATTAAGCAAAGGTAATCAAAATCAATCAAAATCACAAAATCAATCAAAATCACAAAATCAATCAAAATCAATCAAGTTCAATCAAGTTCAATCAAATATTTCAGTCCGGGTAAATTTAAGTCTGTTTAGTATTTCATAATCTTATGTTTTTCCGGTCATTGATCGGCTGAAATAAAACAATAATGTTGATCTGTATGGAAATATTATCTTTAATTTTTAACAAAAAGTTAAAATAATTATGCAAAAAGTTAATAAAAATTTGGAAAAGTGATTGCCGTTTAATATTTTTATAGCAATAATAAAACGATCATAAACAAACATTAATAGTATTTAATTATGAATGGGAAACGCTTAAGGTTAGAAAAGTTGTTCAATAATAGTAGCAATGCAGTCATTATAGCAATAGATCATGGTCTGTTTGATGGTCCTATACCCGGGATGATCAATCTTAAAGAAACAGCAGAAAAAATTAATCCTGTTATCGATGGCGTATTATTAAGTCCGGGCATGTTGAAACATCTCCGTTCTGTTTTTAATTACAAGGGAGCTCCCATGCCAATCGTCAGATTAAACTGGAGTTCTGTATATTGTTTTCACTGGAACTATAATGATGCATATACAGTTTTAGCACAAAGTGTTGATGAGGCTGTCGCGAATGGCGCTGAGGTTGTTCTGGCTTCTCTGACTCTTCAAACGGGGAGTGAAAAAAACGATACTCGTAATGTGGAAATTTACAGCAGGCTTGTGAATGCTGCCGATAAGCTCGGAATACCCGTAATAGGTGAATACTTCCCAACTCACTCAGGGGAGATTTCAAAAGAACAGATGCATGAACAGGTATTAACCTGCTGCCGGATTCTTAGCGAATTGGGCTGCGACATGATAAAGACTTTTTATACACATGATTTTAAGAAAGTTACAGATAGTTGTCCGGTCCCGATTTTTGGGCTCGGAGCTGAAAAGAAACCCACCCAGCTTGAAGCTTTAGAGCTGGCAAAGGATGAGATAAATGATGGCGCCAGAGGAGTCGTGTTTGGACGCAATGCCATTCAGGTGTCTGATCCGGCCGGATTCCAGGCTGCCTTATGTGATGTGGTTAAGAATGGTCTCTCTCCGCATGAAGCCATTAGCAAACATAAACTCTTATAACAAGGTGAGAATTTCTCATGGATAAAGGCATTAAATCATATCTTCTTGGAATTGATGTCGGAACAACATCTGTTAAAGCGGTTATTTTAAACAGTGCCGGAGATATGTTTTTTTCAGTTTCGCAGGAATATGCACTTGAAACAGGTCAAAATGAGACTTGCGAACTTGATGCTGAGGTTTATTGGAATATTACGTGTCAGGTTATAAAAAAGATTATCGGCAAGTCAGAGATTAATCCGGATCATATCTCAGGAATAGCATTTTCAAGCCAGGGAGAAACAATTATCATGGTTGATTCATCTGGCAAGCCCTTAAGAAAAGCTATTGTCTGGCTAGATAACCGGTCGGTCAATGAAGCCGGTCAAATCAAAGATGCTTTTGGTGCTCAGTATATTATGGATATTACAGGTCAGCCTGAAGTAGTTTCTGCATGGCCTGCCACCCGGATACTCTGGCTCAGAAAAAACGAACCTCAGATATTTGATAAGGTAGGCAAGTATCTGCTGGTCGAAGATTATTTAATTTTTCGCATGACTGGCAAATATTGCACTGAATATTCGCTTGTGTCTTCAACATTGTACTTTGATATTTCACAAAAAACATGGTGGAAGGAAATGCTTGACTTTCTAGGCATTTCGGCAGATCAATTATCAGAATTATATCAATCAGGAGTTTCGATCGGAACCCTGACAACAGAAGCCATTTCTGCAACTGGCTTGAGTACAGGTACCAGATGCGTGACCGGGGCTTATGATCACCCGGCAGGCGCAATCGGCTCGGGTAATATTAAAGGAGGTGATGTAACTCTTACTATCGGAGCCAGTATGGCAATGTGCGTTGCTATTGACAGACCTGTTTCTGATCTTTCTGTTAAATTACCCTGCCAGTGCCATGCTATTGATGGGTTGTATTTTCTGCTTCCCTATGGGCAAACTGCCGGAATGGTGCTGAAATGGTTTAAAGACACTTTTTGCAGCGATGAGATTGAAAAGGCAGGCTTAAACAGGCAGGATCCCTATGATCTGATGATTGAGCAGGCAGAAAGAATAATTCCCGGCGCTGATGGTTTAATAATGTTGCCGCACTTAATGGGAACCGGATCTCCTGAATTCAATCCAAAAGTAAAAGGGGTTTTTGCCGGCATTGCGATGGGCATGAATAAAGGACATTTTGTACGGGCAATTATTGAATCAGTGGCTATTATGATTCACCATAACATTGAGACTATGAGAAAAATGGGTATCTCAATTAATGTTATTCATGTTCTTGGAGGAGGATCCAAAAGTAATTTATGGAATCAAATTTTGGCAGATGTCACCGGATTGCCATTAATTACCCTTATAAATTCTGAAAACGCAGCTATAGGTGCAGGATTACTGGCAGGAGTCGGTGTGGGAAAGTTTAAAGACTTAGATGAAGCCTGCCGGTTTTCAGTTAAAACAAAACAGAGATTTGAACCCGATATGGTTAATCATAAGTTTTATAACGGAGTTTACAAAAAGTACCTGAACCTTTATGGGGCGCTGGAAGATTTCTGGTAGAATTATAGTTACAGGAGTAATAATTATATGGAGATACTATATAAAATAAGGTATACATGGAAGCAGCTTACAGATTAAAAACGGTTCTGATTTAATTAAATAGTAAGATAATTAAGTTACAATTATGAAACCCCCAGATGTTATGAATGTTAATAATTTAAAGTTAGACCGGCGTAATTTTATCAAAACCAGCGCAGGAGCAGGTTTGTTTATTGCAACTGCCGCATATGGCAGTTCATTAACAGGTTGTGCCTCAGAACGACCGGTGCGATTAGGTTTTGTAGGTGTTGGAGGCAGAGGAATGGGAATGCTTAAAGTTGCCCTTTCTCTCGAAGGTGTTGAAATCACTGCCGTATGTGATATTGTACCGGAAAAAGTTGAGAGAGCTCAAAGTCTTGTAGAAGCGGCCGGTCAACCAAAACCATTGGGATTCACAGGCCCTGAAGATTATAAAAAACTGGCTGAACTGAATAATCTTGATGCTGTATATACAGCTACCCCAACTAATCTTCATACTCCGATTATGCTGGCAGCAATGCGTGCAGGCAAATATGGGGGTACTGAGATGCCTGCCTGTACCGAGTATGATCAGGCATGGGAACTGGTTGAGGCCTCTGAAAAGAGCGGCAAACCCTGTATGCTAATGGAGAATTATGCATATATGAGGAATGTTAAAATGGTGCTGGTAATGTCACAGCTTGGGATGTTTGGTGACCTTACCCATTGTGAATGCGGTTATCAGCATGACGCACGCTATGCAGGTTTTGGTCCAAAAGGCGAAATGCTCTGGCGTGCCCTTGGCGGGCAGGTTAACAGTAATGCATATCCTACTCACGCAATAGGTCCTGTTGCTCAATGGCTGAACATAAACCGTGGTAACAGGTTCGAATATCTTGTCTCAATGAGCAGTCGTGCAGTCGGGCAAAACTACTATGCAGCAAAAAAATTCGGGGCTGATCATCCGGCCGCAACGATGAAATATGCTCAGGGTGATGTTAATACAACCCTGATACAGACGCATAACGGCATTACAATCACACTTTATTATGATACAAAGAATCCAAGACCACCAGATTGGATATATCGTATTCAGGGTACAAAAGGTATCTATTCCGGAACACTCAACAAAATATATCTGGAAGATTTGAGCCCAAAACCTCATCAATGGGAAGATATTGAACAATACCAGGAAAAGTACGATCATCCGCTATGGAAGAAATATGGTTCCATTGCTAATAGTTCCGGGCACGGGGGAGGTGATTATCTCTGCTTCCGGGACTTTGTACAGGCTATTCGTAATGGAACTGACACACCTATTGATGTTTATGATACCGTAACATGGAGTATAATTACTAAACTCACGGCTGAATCAGTTTCAGGTAAAAGCCGTCCTGTTGATTTTCCCGATTACACGAAAGGTAAATGGGAAACCCGTAAACCTGATTTGATCATTAACGGATGAGGGGACTTATAACATTCATATCATTTTTGTTCGCTGCTGGCTGCGCAGACTCCGGATCATCACTATCTGGCATGAATAAATTGCAGTTCACGATACGTCAGGAAAGGGATATTTACCGCAGAAGCGATTATGGTGAGCCCCCTCAGTTTGCAATATGGCTTGAAAGTAAAACAACAGGGGAAGTGAAAACCGTATTTGTTACATACAGAACCGGAACCGGTGATTTTGAAGGTAAAGCGGAGTGTCCGGTATCATTACCTGCCTGGGTTGGAGCTTTCAGAAAGGAAACAGGCAGGAATGACATCCCTTCGATCCGGAAACCTTCCGATATGGCAATCACCGGAGCCACACCAAAAGTACCGGATTTTACCACCCAGGTGTTTGTCCCGGCAGGGTCACAGTTCAACTATTATGTCGAAGTAAATGTTTCCAGTGATTACACACCTGAGTTTTCGTATTTATTTTCTGATGGCGCTATTGACTATCAGGGTAACGGACAACCGTCAATTATCTACCGTGGTGAAATAACTGCAAGTGCAGGTGAGATTTCGACACCCCGGCTCATAGGACGTACCGAACAACTCTATTTCTCAACTGAGATTAATCCATCCCTTGAAGGAATACAGAATGCGAAAGATGTATTCAGTAAAATCAGGGTCACTTGTATTAAAGGAGAGAAAGTAAATTAAGTAAAGAATTTAACCAAAAATAAACTTAAGATGAGGTTTAAGGTAAATATTTTTTAAAGAATAGTCTGGTTGAATATAAGATTTAATTTTTAATTAATATTTAAATAGTACTAAACTAATTTCTGACTAACCCCTAATGACATATGCCTATGAAAAATTCTTTTGAAAAATTCTAGTATTAACGTCTTAAATTAACAGAAGCCCTTTATAAAAAATATGTAATCAAAATAATAGGGCAGCAATGGGTTTTAACCTTAAAAATCTTTAAAATTTATGAAAAAACTTACCAGATTTTTTCGGACAATACTATTGAAAGTATGTTCGGTAAAAAACCTCAGAGAACCGAGGGTTATTTTTATGATTCTGTTATTGGCTGTTATAAATGTTTTCGGAGTTAAAGCGTTTCCGTATTCATCAGATATGGTTTCTGGCGAGATTACTGATCCGGCAACATTTATGCAACAGCAGCGCATTACCGGCACTATCACCGATAGTAAGACAGGTGAAGCAATGCCTGGTGTAAATGTACTGATTGAGGGGACAACAATTGGGACTATTACTGATGTAAGCGGTAAATATACAATAGATAAACCAAGTGATAATGTTGTTCTTATCTTCTCTTTTATCGGATATATCACCCAGAGAATATCAGCAGACGGCAGAATAGTTGTTGATGTTAATCTGGAGGCCCTTCTGACATCTCTGGAAGAAGTGGTAGTGACAGGATATTCGGTTCAAAGGAAGAAAGATATTACAGGCTCTGTTGCTGTTGTTGAAATGGCGGACTTAAAAACGGTAGTTTCCCGTTCTGCACAGCAGGCACTTCAGGGACTTGCCTCGGGTGTTAACGTAATCACCACAGGGGTGCCCGGTGCAGCCAGTAAGATATTTATCCGCGGTGTAACCTCTTTTGGTAATACCGACCCGCTTGTAATCGTGGACGGGATAGAGCAGAATTTAAATAATATCAGTGCCACTGATATCGAATCCATCCAGGTTTTAAAAGATGCCGGTGCTGCATCTATTTATGGAGTAAGAGGCGCCAACGGAGTTATTGTTGTTACAACAAAAAAAGGAAAAGTCGGCGCTCCGGTGATTTCTTATGAAACCTATTTCGGTATGACATATCCTCTGCCGGGTAATCCGTTTGATCTGTTGAATTCCCAGGATTTTATGACGGTATATAATATCGGCAGACCTGGTAATGAACTATTTAGGAACGGAATGCCCGATTATATGTTCAGGGGTCCGGCAGGTGCAGGTGCTGCAATGGAGGGAGATCCAAGGGTTGATCCGGCATTATATTTTTATGCACCTACAAATACCGGAAAAAACTATCTTATCCAGAAGGTAAATAAAGAGGGTGAAGATTGGTTCCATGCATTATTCAAACCAGCTCCTACTCAGAGCCATAATCTGACTGCCAGCGGAGGAACCGATAAATCTAAATACATGTTTTCCCTGAACTACCTGAGTCAGGAGGGTACATTGGTCAATACACGGTTAACAAGATACTCTGCCCGAATCAATTCGGAATACTCCGTAGCTAAATGGCTGAAGGCTGGGGAAAATGTAAGTATTACTTATATAAGTGCTCCCGGTTTTAGCAACCAGGTAGAATTTGGCGGAATTGCTGAAACATTCAAACAGATGCCGGTAACCCCGTTGAAGGATATCATGGGTAACTGGGGCGGAACATTTGGTGGTCCTGACCTTGGAAGTTCTCAAAACCCTGTTGCCGTGCAGTATCGTAACATTGATAAAGACGTTGTTAATAACTGGTATATTGTTGGTAATACCTATGCTGAGGCTACCTTCCTGAAAGATTTTACTGCGCGAACAAGTATCGGGTTTAATGTAGCAAACTCATATTTTTCAGATTTTACCGCCACTCAAACTGAAAACGTTCAGTCAAGTACTGGCGATAACAGCCTTGCTGTAAGTGCATCATATGCAAGCACGATGACTTTTACCAATACCTTAAACTATCAAAAAGTGCTTGGGAGGCATAGTATTAAAGCAATGGCCGGTACTGAAGCTATTAGTTATCTCTCACGAAGTGTAAATGGCAGCAGATCCAAGTTTTTCTCGGAAGATTTTAATTTCCTTGTTTTACCCAACGGAACTCTTACTATAAGCAACAGCAGTGGTGTGAGTGAGAACACATTATTCTCTATTTTTGCACGGGTTGATTATGATTTTAACGGTAAATATATAGCGGGAATTACCGTTCGCCGTGATGGTTCTTCAAGGTTTGGCCCTGATAGCAGGTATGGTTTTTTCCCTTCTGCTTCTGTTGGCTGGAGGATATCCGAAGAAAGCTTTATGAGTAACTTATCATGGCTTGATGATCTGAAATTACGTGCAAGCTATGGGGTTTTAGGTTCTCAAAACAATGTGAGCGGAGACAATTCATTTTTTCTGTATGGAGGCGGTATGGGAACAACATACTATGATATTACGGGAGTCAGCACCGGAATTGTGCCGGGTTATGCTCAGACCAGGATCGGTAACGCAGCCACCGGATGGGAAGAAAATATCGTAACCAACGTTGGATTTGATGCATCAATGTTTAAGAGTAAATTTACTGTATCTGTTGAATACTATAAGAAGGCTATTAAGGGATTATTATTTTCTCAGCCATTACCAGCTACTGTACTCGGTGGTGCCACTTCTCCTACTGTAAACATTGGGGACATCCAGAATACCGGTTTAGATGCTACATTTGGCTATCGCGGAACAATTACCAGCGACCTGCATTTTACTGCTTCATTGAACGTAACTTCTTATAAAAATCTGGTTGTAGATATTCCCAATCCTGGTTATTTTTATTCAGGAGGTCTGCAGGGTTTAGGCAGTATATGCCGTAATGAAGAAGATTATCCTGTAAGTTCATTCTACGGTTATAAAGTACTTGGGCTATTCAACAGTGATGATGAAGTCGCATCTGCTCCCACACAAACTGCCGCTGCCCCTGGCCGATTCAGGTACCAGGATACCAACGGAGATGGTGCAATAACTGATGCTGACCGTGTTCATCTGGGAAATCCTAATCCTGATTTTACTTATGGTATAACTCTTGGCCTTGATTATAAGGATTTCGATTTTTCAGGGATCTTCTATGGTGTACAGGGAAATGAGTTGTTCAACACTACACGTGCTTACCTCCATTTCTTCCAATATTATAACGGAGCTAAAGGTAATGCATTGCTAAGGGCCTGGACCCCTGAGAATACTAATACCACAGTGCCAAAAATTGAATCAACAGGTTCATTCAGTACAAGTCAGGTTCCAAATTCCTATTATATAGAGGATGGGTCGTACTTTCGTCTGAAGTCGCTTGTGTTAGGATATACGATCAAACAAAACGTATTGCAAAAAGTCGGAATATCGAGCTTCAGGGTATATGCTCAGGCAACTAATTTGTTCACAATCACAAACTATACCGGATTGGATCCTGAACTTGGCGGAGCCACTTCAAGCTTTGGTTTGGATTTTGGTAACTATCCTGACAGCGAGCTTGGTATGATGTTTGGCCTGAACGTTACATTTTAGAGTTATTAATAATTAAAAAAGTAAAGACCATGAAATTTAAGTATAAAATAATTACTACGTTCTTCCTCTTTTTCCTGATAACATTATCCTGCGAGGAGAGTTTTCTGGAAGTGATGCCTTACCAGTCAATGAGTGAAGCTACCTTAACTAACAAAGCCGGTGTCGACGGTTTGTTAATAGGCGCTTACTCCTTACTTGACGGAGGAGGTGCAACAGGAGGAGGATATACCACTGGTATGGAACAGATGGGCGCTCCTGATGATGCACGTATTGGTACTGAATCCGGAGCTACGGCACAGGATGCTTTTATGACAGATGCAACGTATGCGAGCTTCCTAGGCAAATGGAGATTTTTATATGCTGCAGTTAAGCGCTGTAATGATATCCTTATTTTCCTTCCCGGCGTTAAAGATGCAACACCTGCAGAGTTATTGCAATTCGAGGCTGAAACTAAATTTTTACGCGGAGTTTATTATTTGCAGCTGGCAATGGGCTGGAAAAATGTACCATGGATTGATGAGACCATAAATTATAATGATAAGAACTATATGGTTCCCAATAATGTGGATGTCTATCCCAAAATAGAAGCTGACTTAAAGTTTGCGGCTGATAATCTGACTCCTGCCAAAAGCCAGGTTGGAAGAGCTAACAGTTGGGCTGCTAAATCATTTTTAGTCAAGACATATATGTTCCAGAAGAAATTTGCCGAGGCTAAAGTTTTGCTTGACGGTATTATACCAAACGGTCAGACATCAAATGGCAAAAAGTATGCACTCCTTCCTGAATATAAGGATAATTTCAGAACTGCAACAAAGCATGGTTCAGAAGCTGTGTTTACCGTACAGATGTCAGTTAACGACGGGGCAAACGGGCCAAACGGCAACCCTAATGATGTGTATAACGGAACCTTCGGTGGTCCGGCAACCTGCTGCTTTGGCTGGTACCAGGCTACATTTGATCTGGTTGATGCATTTCAGACTGATGCGGTTACCGGTTTACCATTACTCGACACTTACCAGAATACACCTATCCCTAATGACAATGGTCTGACATCACAAGACCCGTTTACTCCATATACCGGAACTCTTGATCCGCGGTTAGACTGGTCTGTTGGCAGGAGAGGGGTCCCTTACCTCGATTGGGGTGTGCATCCCGGGAAGGCCTGGGTTCGCAACCAGTTTACTTCTGGTCCGTACAGCGCAATCAAAAATATTGTCTGGCAGGCAAGAGTTGCTACTGACAGACAAGGAGGAGGTGGTGCAACAAATACCCCTTACAATATGATCCGTTTTGCAGATGTTCTGCTATGGGGCGCTGAATGTGAGATAGAGGTTGGAAGCCTTGCCAAGGCTGAGGAGTATACAAACATGGTAAGGGCGCGTGCTGCTAACCCGGCTGGTTTTGTCAAAAAATACATTAATAACAGTACACCTTTGGCAGGATTTTCAAATGTACCGGCTGCAAATTACAAAGTAGGCCTTTACAACGGCGAATTTACAGCCAATGGCAAATCGTATGCCCGAAAAGCTGTTCGTTTTGAAAGGAGGCTTGAGATGGCAATGGAACATCAGCGTTATATGGATTTAAGGCGTTACGACGGTAATGATTTCGACCAGGCTGCAAGGCATAACTGGGTCATGTCTGTTGAAGCTCCAAGACTATCGAACCCGGCTAACAATTACAAACAGGGTAATTTCGTAAAAGGGAAGCATGAATTATGGCCTATTCCACTTGATGAACTTGAAATGATGGTTGATGAAGACGGGAATAGAGTTTTGACACAGAACCCTGGCTGGTAACAGTTGACAGGTAGATGTAATATGGAAACCACATGTTCTGAAAATTAAATCCAACTTACTGCTCATATTAATTGAGCATGATTGAATGAGTTAATTTATTACGGTTTTGTTTTCAGGCATGTGGTTTTCTTTTATTAGCACTGCCACTTCCGAAATACTTGATTGAGATAGATTTATAAAAAGTGTAATTATATATATCATGAAAAATAGTAAATCCCATGTAACACGGCGGAAGCTGATTAAAGATGCTTCTCTTTTGGGATTGGGAGGTGCTTTGATGCCTCTGACAGGTTTTACCGCAGATGATCAGAAGAAGGAAAAGACTTTGAATTTAATTGAAGCAGAGAACAGCAAACCAGGTACGGTTGAATGGCAGTTGCAGTTCACGGGTTTTGATACACCTGTAACAATGGCCTCCTATCCATTGGTTCGCTATCTTCGTTCAATGAGTATTGAGGGGTTTGTATCAAAAACCAGCCTATTACCAGGTGATTCAATTGATTTTAAAGTAAGCATGGATCCTCCTGGCAGGTTTTTGATTGATATTTACCGCATGGGATACTACGGAGGTACAGGCGGTCGCCATATGGTTCGGCTGGGCTCTTTCGCGGGTAGCCCCCAGACGGTGCCTATGATGACAATAGAACGTTTAAGGGAGTGTAACTGGGAAGCTGTCACCACTTTTACCATTCCGAATGACTGGCCCGGCGGTGTTTATCTGGGCAAGTTGTCGAGGGATGAACCATTCGGGAAACAGAGTTATGTGATATTTGTTGTTAAGGAACATCGTAAATCTGATGTACTGTGCCAGGTCAGCGACCTTACATGGCAAGCTTACAACAAGTGGCCTGGCAGGGATTCCCTGTACGATGACGGTAGTACTTCAGTCTGGTACACCGGTCCAAATGTACGGGTAAGTTTTGATCGCCCGTATGCAAAGTATTGTCAGCTTGTAGATGCTCCTCTTTCAGCAGGTTCGGGAGAGTATTTTCTCTGGGAGTATCCGATGACATACTGGCTTGAGCAGCAGGGTTACGATGTTACCTATTGTTCCAACCTTGACCTGCATTTTGATCCTGATATTCTAAGTTTAAGTAAGGTATTTCTTTCCGTGGGCCACGATGAGTACTGGACCAGAAAGATGTACGATGAAGCAATGAAGGCTCGTGACAACGGGTTGAGCCTGGCGTTTTTTTGCGGCAACTCTATTGGCGGGGAGCTTATTTTGTATGATAGCTACACAGGTGTTCCGGGACGGGCTTTTGCTAAAGCGGCAACCGGCAACTATAAAGATGAAGAGAAATTGATGGGTCTTACATCATATGGAGTAGGTTATGGAGATTGGGTTGTTAAAAATTCTGACCACTGGATTTATGAGGGAACAGGTATGAAAGAGGGTGACAAGATTCCTGCAATTATAGGATGGGAATTTCATGGCCCTCCCACACCGGAAATCCCGGGTCTTGAGGTAATCGCAGAAGGGCCTGTATCTGGTGTTTTAAACAGGCCTCATATGGCGATTATTTATCCATGTCCGAAGGGCAATTGGGTATTTAATGCAGGTACAATCTGGTGGTCTGAGGGTTTATCGCGGCCGCCTGGTCACATTCCCGCGGGAGATGCGGGGATGGAAGAACCTGCATACCTTTATACCAAAGACCCATATAGCAGGTCAGCTCCTGCTGGTCATGATCCGGCAGGCAGAACATTTGGAGTCAATCCGAATGTTCAGAAAATTACATCAAACATCCTGAACAGACTGATTAAGGATTCACCCCGGTAATTGAGAATAAAAAATGATAAAACTCCCGATTTTTATATACTGATGAAAATTTATTGTATTTGAAATAACTTAAACCACATTATTATGAACAAGGAAAGGACTAATCAGTTATCAAGCCGGCGTAAGTTTATCAGTATGGCTGGTACAGGCGCTGCTGCAATGGCAATGACCCCTGGTTTTGCATTTTCAGGAGCGCACCAATCTGCTATTGAAGGAGCCAGGGATACCCTCATTCAGCAGGATCCTTCCAAGGGGTGGGTTCCTGTTTCAGATCGAAAGATTCGTGTTGGCATTGTTGGATATGGCCATTCCAGATTCGGTGCCTCATT
Source organism: Bacteroidetes bacterium GWA2_40_15 (assembly GCA_001768195.1). GTDB lineage: Bacteria > Bacteroidota > Bacteroidia > Bacteroidales > VadinHA17 > LD21. The sequence goes on from MENI01000082.1 coordinate 33,189, forward strand.
TGGTTTCCAGAACCATCCGAATGTAGAAATTGTGGCAGTCAGTGATCTTTTACCTGATCGTTGTGCAGAGCTGGCAAAGGTTACAAATTGTAAAAAGACCTATCCGTCACTCGAGGAACTGGTAAAGGACAAAAGTATTGAAGCGGTATTTGTGGCAACTGATCCTCCAAATCATCCAAAACATTGCATTGAGGTTCTGAAACATGGAAAGCATGCAGCCACAGCCGTGCCTGTTACATATGGATCGATTGAAGAAGGGGAACAGCTTCTTGAGGAGGTGAAGAGGAGCGGTCTCAAGTTTATGATGTTCGAAACTTCATGCTTTCGTGCCGATCTTTATGCAATGCGGCTGATTTATGAAGTTGGCGGCTTTGGCAAGATTGTCTACTCTGAAGGAGAATATTATCACTATGGAGAAAAGCCGCTTCCTTCCTATAATGGCTGGCGCAATGGTAGTCCGCCCCAATGGTACCCTACACACTCAAATGCTTACTACATTGGCGTGACAGGAGGAACATTCACCGAAGTTTCCTGTTATGGGATGAAGAGTGACAGGGAGATATATAAACCAGGGAACAATCGTTATAATAATATTTTTTCAACAGAAATAGCTCTGTTTCGCACCAGTGAAGGAGGAATGTCGCGCATGGCCAGAAGTGGAGATACTCCCGGTTTTGGTGCGGAGGCGGGCCGGGTCCGCGGGCAAAAGGGTTCGTTTTATGGGAAATATGAAGGGCTCGAGAAAAATCTTCCTGACCTGAATCGACCTCCACTTCCTCCGGGTGTTCCTCCCGGCGGTCATGGTGGGTCTCACGGACCTCTTATGAATGAGTTTGTACTGTCAATAATACAGGATCGTAAACCTCTTGTTGACATTGTAGCTTCTCTGAATATGACTGTCCCCGGTATTGTTGCTCATCAATCTGCAATGAAGGATGGTGAGCTGATGAAAATTCCGCAGTATTAATTTAAAATTATAAAAAATGAATAAGAAAGAAAATAGCAAGTTATCCAGCCGGCGCAAGTTTATCGGTATGGCTGGTGCAGGTATTGCAACCATGTCAATTGCCCCTCGTATAGCATTCGGTGCAACAAAGCATGATATGATAACTGGATTTGATAAAGTGCCGGAAATACAGGATACTCCCAAAGTATGGGTTCCAGTATCGGATCGTAAGATACGGGTCGGACTCGTTGGGTATGGATACTCAAGATTCAGTGCCGCTTTTGGTTTTCAGGATCACCCGAACGTTGAAGTTGTTGCTGTCAGTGACATTATTCCAGAGCGTTGTGCTGCTTTGGCTAAAGCAACAAGATGTAACAAGACCTATCCGTCGCTTGAAGAGCTGGTTAAGGACAAAAGCATCGAGGCTGTCATGATTTCAACAGATCCTCCCGGTCATGCAAAACATTGTATTGATGCTCTCAGGCATGGCAAGCATGTGGCTGTTAATGTTCCGGCAGTGTACGGATCTCTTGAGGATGCAGATAAGTTATTCGAAGAAGTAAAAAAGAGCGGACTTAAATACATGATGTTTGAAACTTCATGTTATTATGAAGATCTGTATGCCATGCGTCAGATATATAAAGCCGGAGGCTTTGGGAAAGTAGTTTATTCTGAAGGAGAATACTGGCATTACAGTGAGAAGCCTCTGCCATCTTATAACGGGTGGCGGGAGGGGGGTCCGCCGCAATGGTACTGTACTCATTCCGATGCCTATTATATTGGAGTAACCGATGGTTCTTTTACTGAAGTATCATGCATGGGAATGCCGAGTATTAAAGAAATACATCAACCTGGTAAAAATCGTTATAATAACCCTTTCAGCACTGAAATATCTTTGTATCGTACTATTGAGGGAGGAATGTCCAGGATGGCCCGTAGCGGTGATACTCCTGGTCACGACAGAGTAGTAGGGCGTATCAGGGGTTTAAAGGGCTCTTTCTATGAAAAATATGAAGGACTGGAAAAGAATCTGCCTGATCTGACTCGTCCTCCATTACCTCCCGGAGTTGAAGCAGGCGGTCATAGTGGTTCACATGGAAGATTGACAGATGAGTTCGTTAGCTCAATTCTTCAGGACAGGAAACCTCTGGTAGATATAGCAACAGCCCTTAACATGACAGTTGGAGGTATTGTTGCCCATCAATCGGCTTTGAAAGACGGTGAATTGATGAAGATTCCACAGTATAAACTTTGACACACAAAAGATTTATTAATCATAATAGAAAGTATTAAAGAAGACAATTATGGATAAAACAGGATCAAACTTAACAAGGCGTAATCTTATTAAGAGTGCTGCCCTTGCAGGAATAGGAGGGACAATGATGCCTCTGACAGGGTTTGCTGTAGATGAGCAGAAGAAAAAGACAAAGGCTTTAAACTTAATAGAATTAGAGAACAGCAAACCAGGTACGGTTGAATGGCAGTTGCAGTTCACAGGTTTTGATACCCCTGTATCAATGGCCTCTTATCCCATGGTTCGCTATCTTCGTTCAATGAGTATTGAGGGATTTGTTTCAAAGGCCAGCGTTCTGCCGGGTGAAAGCATTCAATTCAAGGTAAGCATGGATCCTCCCGGTAAGTTTCTGATTGATATTTACCGCATGGGATATTACGGAGGCACAGGCGGTCGCCATATGGTCCGGCTGGGTTCTTTCGCGGGTAGCCCCCAAACAGTGCCTTTGATGACAATAGAACGATTAAGGGAGTGTAACTGGGAAGCTGTAACCACTTTTACCATTCCGAATGACTGGCCCGGCGGTGTTTATCTGGGCAAGCTGTCGAGGGATGAACCATTCGGGAAACAGAGCTATGTGATATTTGTTGTTAAGGAACATCGTAAATCTGATGTACTGTGCCAGGTCAGCGACCTTACATGGCAAGCTTACAACAAGTGGCCCGGAAGGGATTCACTTTACGATGACGGAAGCACATCGGTCTGGTATACCGGGCCAAACGTCAGGATAAGTTTTGACCGTCCGTATGCTAAGTATTGTCAGCTTTTGGAGGCACCCCTCTCAGCAGGTTCGGGAGAGTTTCTTCTTTGGGAGCATCCGATGGTTTACTGGCTTGAGCAGCAGGGTTATGATGTTACATATTGTTCCAACCTTGATCTCCATTTCGATCCGGAAATTTTAAGCCTGAGCAAGGTTTTTATTTCAATGGGTCATGATGAGTACTGGTCAAGGAAGATGTATGATGAAGCCATTAAAGCTCGAGATAACGGATTAAGTTTTGCGTTTTTCTGTGGTAATTCTCTTTCGGGTGAAATCCAGTTCTATGATAGTTTTCTGGGTGTTCCGGGCCGCGTTTTTGCCAAAACGAGTAATGTAGTTTTCAAGGATGAAGAGAAGCTGATGGGAGTAACATCATATGGTGTAGGCTATGGAGACTGGGTCGTGAAAAATTCTGACCACTGGATTTATGAGGGTACAGGCATGAAAAATGGAGATAAGATTCCTGCTATTATAGGATGGGAATTTCATGGCCCCCCAACCCCTGAAATTGAGGGTCTGGTCATAGTTGCAGAAAGCTCGCTCTCTCAGTCCGATAAGCTACACTCCGGAGTTGTATACCCCTGTCCAAAGGGTAACTGGGTCTTTAATGCCGGAACATGCTGGTGGTCAGAGGGGCTTTCCCAGCCACCCGGTCATATTCCTGCAGGAGATGCCGGTATGGAGGAGCCACCTTACCTTTATGCAAAAGACCCCCACAGCCGTTCAGCACCAGCCGGCCATAACCCTGGCGGACGGACGTTCGGAGTGAATCAGCACTTGCAGAAAATCACAGCAAATGTTATTAACAAGATGATCAAGGATTCACCACTTTAGGATTAAGGGTTATAATAATTTTATTATAAATGTCTAATGAATAAAAGAATAACTACCCAGTCATCAAGCAGACGTGATTTTATAAAAATTACATCTCTTGGAACTGCAGCCCTTGGATTACAGCAATTTGGCTGTTCCGGAGGCGGAAAGACAACAGAACCTGTTATTCCGGGTTTTGAGGCTGCTTCGGCAAAGAGGGACCCCTCAGAAGGATGGGCCCCATTTTCGGATCGCAAACTACGTGTAGGGTTGGTAGGATATGGTGCATGCAGATTTGGAGCATCTTTTGGTTTTCAGGACCATCCTAATGTGGAAGTTGTTGCAGTAAGTGATCTTTTCCCTGATCGCTGTGCTCAACTGGCAAAGGTAACAAGATGTAATAAAACCTTTCCATCACTCGAAGAAATGGTTAAAGATGATAAAATCGAAGCTATTTTTTGTGCTACTGATGCTCCCAGTCATGCAAGGCATGCCATGGAAGTACTCAGACATGGCAAACATGTAGCGGTAGCTGTTCCTGCAGTATTCGGTTCATTGGAAGAAGCAGATGAGCTACTGGAAGCGGTTAAAAAGAGCGGTCTGAAGTACATGATGTTCGAGACTTCGTGCTTTCATGAGGATATTTATGCCATGCGCAAGATCTATAAGGCCGGTGGTTTTGGAAAACTCGTTTATACCGAAGGTGAATATTACCATGGACCGAGCCTTACAAAAAATGAGCCACCACTCGGTTCCTATAAGAATTGGCGCGACGGGATGCCGCCACAATGGTATCCAACCCATAGTAATGCTTATTATATAGGTGTAACTGACGGTACCTTTACTGAAGTCTCCTGCATAGGGACCTTGCGAGATTCAGATCAACCCGCGAATAACCAGTACAAGAATCCATTTACATCAGAAATAGCGCTCTTCAGAACCGATGAAGGAGGAATAGCAAGAATGGCCAGAACCAGAACTCCTGGTTTGGTCGATGTGATAGGCAGAGTACAGGGAGAAAAGGGATTTTTCTACGGGAAGGGTGAAAGCGATAAAGGAGAAATCGGAACTTATAACATGAAATATGTAGGGTATGAAAAAAATCTGCCTGATTTGAATCGTCCTCCTATTCCTCCGGGTGTTCCTCCCGGTGGCCACGATGGATCTCATGGTCCTCTTATGAATGAGTTCGTGTTATCAATTTTCGAAGATCGTAAACCACTGGTAGATATCGAGATGTCACTTAACCTTACTGTGTCAGGGATAATTGCTCATGAATCAGCTCTGAAGGGTGGCGAAATGATGAAGATACCTCAATATAAAGTATGATTCAGAAGATGATCTGCGCTGGATAGATATGCTTAGAAAGGGTTAACTGAACATTATTATTGTTGGTTTAAAGTTTAATAATTTAAACAGTATAAAACTATTTAAGCATCAATACCGGAAATTGTAATATATGTTAATAAAGCACTATAACCATGAGTAAAACAGGATCCTATCTAACACGAAGGAAGCTTATAAAAGAAGCCATGCTTGCTGGCCTGGGAGGAGCTATGATCCCTTTGACCGGTTTTGCCGGGACTAATCAGCAGGTAAAAAAGAAGTCAGGCCTGATTGAGATTGAGAACAGTAAGCCGGGGACAGTGGAATGGCAGCTCCAATTTACAGGCTTTGATACTCCCGTAACTATGGCATCACATCCCTTAATGCGTTATCTGCGCTCATTGAGTATTGAGGGTTTTGTCTCCAGAACCAGCCTGTTTCCGGGAGAAAGTATCGATTTTAAGGTAAGTATGGACCCTCCTGGCAGGTTTTTGATTGACATTTACCGGATGGGATACTACGGAGGTACAGGTGGACGCCACATGGCCCGGCTGGGTTCTTTCGGGGGTCGTCCGCAACCTGTTCCAATGATGACTATTGAACGGTTACGTGAATGTAACTGGGAGACTTCCACTACTTTCACAATTCCAAATGATTGGCCCGGCGGGGTCTATTTAGGGAAATTGTCGTGCGATGAAAAATTCGGGAAGCAGAGTTATGTGATATTTGTTGTTAAGGAACACCGTAAATCCGATATTTTATGTCAGGTTAGCGACCTTACCTGGCAATCGTACAATAAGTGGCCCGGACGGGATTCCCTGTACGATGACGGAAGTACATCAGTATGGTATACAGGGCCAAATGTCAGGGTCAGTTTCGATCGTCCGTACGCTAAGAATTGTCTCGGGGCATTTGATGCACCTCTTTCTGCAGGTTCAGGTGAGTATCTGCTATGGGAGCATCCTATGACTTTCTGGCTTGAGCAGCAGGGATATGATGTGACTTACTGTTCCAACCTTGATGTCCATTACGATCCGGATATTTTAAGCCGGAGCAAGGTGTTTCTTTCTGTGGGGCACGATGAATACTGGACCAGGAAAATGTATGAAGAAGTCACAAAGGCCCGTGATAACGGATTAAGCCTGGCTTTTTTCTCAGGGAATTCTCTCTGTCATGAGATCAATTTATTTGATAGTTTTATAGGTGTGCCGGGTAGGGCTTTTTCGAGGGATAAAAGATTTGTAGATGAAAACAAGCTGATGGGACTCACAACCTATGGAGTAGGTTATGGCGACTGGATTGTAAAGAATCCGGAGCACTGGGTTTACGAAGGTACAGGAATGAAAGCAGGGGACAGGATACCTGCCATTATAGGTTGGGAATATCATGGTCCGCCTTTGCCCGACATAAAAGGACTGGAAGTAGTTGCTGAAAGTTCACTTTCTCAGGCAAGTCCGGGGAAGGAAAATATTCATTCGGCAGTAGTCTATCCGTGTGATAAGGGTAACTGGGTCTTTAATGCCGGAACATGTTGGTGGGCTGAGGGTTTGTCCAAACCACCCGGTCATATCCCTGCCGGTTTTAGCGGTATAGAGGAGCCTCTTTACCTTTATGCTGATGATCCGTACGGTCGGTCTGCAGCTGCAGGCCATAATCCGGGAGGCAGAACATTCGGGGTAAACCAGCATGCCCGGAAAATTACGGCAAATTTATTGAACAGGATGATTAAGGATTCTCCCCTGTAATCTGTAATAAGAAATGTTAAAACCAGCATGTTTGTGATATTTATTATTTGAAACCGGATTGATTGAATGTTTATCGGGCAATAGAAACCCTGATATTGAGGATAGTGTAATAGATTTTTGAATAATATTTAACTTAACCCACATTATTATGAATAAGGAAAAGAATAATCAATTATCCAGCCGGCGTAAGTTTATAAGCATGGCTGGTGCAGGTGCTGCTGCCATGGCAATGACTCCAAGTATTGCATTTGCCGGAGTGAATCAACCTTCCCTTGATGGAGTTCAGGATGTACCTGAGCAGCAAGATCTTTCAAAAGGCTGGGTTCCTGTTTCGGACCGGAAGGTTCGTGTTGGTCTCGTCGGATACGGCGCCAGCAGATTCGGTGCCTCATTTGGTTTCCAGAACCATCCAAATGTTGAAGTTGTAGCTGTCAGTGATCTTTTCCCGGATCGATGCGCTGAGTTAGCCAGAGTAACAAACTGCAAAAAGACTTATCCCTCACTCGAGGAACTTGTTAAAGACAAAAACATTGAAGCGGTTTTTGTGGCCACTGATGCTCCGAGCCATCCGCGCCATTGCATTGAGGTATTGAAACATGGAAAGCATGTGGCTACTGCGGTACCTGTTACATATGGATCGATTGAAGACGGTGAACGGCTTCTTGAGGAAGTAAAGAAGAGCGGTCTGAAGTTCATGATGTTTGAGACTTCATGTTTTCGTGAAGATCTTTACGCTATGAGAAAAATCTATATGGCAGGAGGCTTTGGAAGGTTAGTCTATTCTGAAGGAGAGTATTATCATGGAGCACCTCTGGGAGCGACGAATTATACAGGTACTCCTTCTTATAAAGACTGGCGCAAAGGGGGTCCTCCACAGTGGTATCCGACACACTCAAATGCATATTATATAGGTGTTACCGATGGAACTTTTACCGAAGTTACCTGCTTCGGAGTACCTTCAGACCGGGAGATATATAAGCCGGGAAATAATGTATACAATAATAAATTCAGCACTGAGATTGCACTTTTCCGGACCAGTGAGGAAGGAATGTCCCGGATGGCCAGAAGTGGAGATACCCCGGGCACTCCAAGTGAGACTGGTCGCGTTCGTGGTACAAGGGGATCATATTATGGGAAATATGAAGGACTTGAAAAAAATCTTCCTGATCTTAATCGCCCCCCGCTTCCTCCCGGAGTACCCGCAGGCGGACACGGTGGCTCACATGGTCCTCTGATGAATGAGTTTGTTCTATCAATTTTGGAGGATCGTAAACCTCTCGTGGATATCATTATGGCTATGAATATGACTATACCAGGGATTGTTGCGCATTCATCTGCAATGAAAGATGGTGAATTGATGAAAATTCCACAATACAAACTTTGATCCGATTATAAGATTAATCGATCAAGGATAGACTCATAAAATAAAAGTCTGAATCATTTCAAATCATAATTTCATATACAATGAAAAAAAACATGAATAATGACTTATCTGGCCGGCGCAATTTTCTTAAACTATCTGTTTTAGGAGCAGCGGCTCTCGGGATGAACCAGTTTGGCTGCAAGGGAGGAGGAAAGACTGCCCCTGAAATTCAGGGGCTTGAAAATGTTCCAGAGAATCCTGAGGCTGTAAAGACCTGGGTCCCGCTATCAGATCGTAAGATACGTATGGGCCTTGTCGGGTACGGTGTTTGTAAATTCAGTGCTGCCTTCGGATTCCAGAACCATCCTAATGTAGAGGTTGTGGCAGTCAGTGATCTTTTCCCTGATCGATGTGCCGAATTGGCAAAGGTAACCAGGTGCAATAAAACTTACCCATCGCTCGAGGAACTGGTCAAGGATAAAAGTATAGAGGCTGTAATGATCTCCACAGATGCTCCCGGTCATCCCCGTCATTGTATTGAGGCGCTAAGGCATGGGAAGCATGTAGCCGTAAATGTTCCAGCAACATTTGGATCTGTGGAAGAGGCCGAAGAGCTTTTTGAGGAAGTAAAAAAGAGTGGTCTTAAATACATGATGTTCGAGACGTCATGTTTTCATGAAGACCTGTATGCCATGCGCCAGATATACAATGCAGGTGGCTTTGGAAAGGTAGTCTACTCTGAGGGGGAATATTATCACTATGCATCTGTACCGATCGATTCATATAAGGGTTGGCGAATAGGGGGGCCGCCACAATGGTATCCAACTCATTCCAATGCTTACTATAATGGTGTGACCGGAGGCAGTTTTACCGAAGTGTCTTGTCTTGGTATACCAAGCATTATACCTATGCTAAAACCGGAGAACAACGTGTATAGGAATCCATTTGGAACTGAAATTGCTTTATTCCGTACCAGTGAGGGAGGAATGTCCCGGATGGCTGTCAGCTGGGACACCCCGGGTGACAGTGGTGAAAAGGGACGTATCCGGGGACAGAGGGGTTCTTTCTATGGGAAATATGAAGGGCTCGAAAAAAATCTTCCGGATCTTATTCGGCCGCCACTTCCTCCAGGTGTTGAAGCAGGCGGCCATGGGGGCTCTCATGGAAGACTCGGAGATGAGTTTATTGCATCTATCCTTCAGGACCGCAAACCATTGATTGACATTGCAACTGCACTGAATATGACAGTTCCGGGAATTATTGCACATCAGTCAGCCCTGAAAAACGGAGAATGGATGAAAATTCCACAGTACAGTTTTTGAGTTATGGTAGATATATTAATCTTTAAATTGTTTTTTCGAACAAAATTACTTGTAATATGAGCAAGAAACCGGTTAACCAATTATCCAATCGGCGTGATTTTATTAAGATTACCAGCCTTGGCGCTGTAGCCCTTGGGTTACAGCAATCAGGATGTACAGGAGGAGGGAAACCCTCAGAACCTGTTATTCCGGGATTTGAGACTACTCCGGCGGAGCGAGACCCTTCAGAAGGATGGGTCCCTTTTTCGGACCGTAAATTACGAGTTGGACTCGTGGGATACGGGGTATGCAAATTCGCAGCAGATTTTGGTTTTCAGAACCATCCTAATGTTGAAGTGGTAGCTGTAAGTGATCTTTTCCCCGACCGATGTGCAGAGCTTGCAAAAGTAACAAATTGTAAAAAGACTTATCCTTCACTCGAAGAAATGGTTAAGGATGATAAAATCGAGGCGATTTTTTGTGCAACTGACGCTCCGAGCCATGCAAGGCATGCAATAGAAGTACTAAAACATGGAAAGCATGTTGCATCTGCCGTGCCTGCGGTATTCGGATCGGTAGAAGAGGCAGACATGCTCATGGAAGCAGTGAAGATGAGTGGTATGAAATACATGATGTTCGAGACCTCCTGTTTTCGTGCAAATCTTTACGCTATGCGCCAGATATATAAAGCCGGAGGCTTTGGTAAATTAGTATATTCAGAAGGTGAGTATTATCACGGACCAAAACTGACCGGAGTTAATACTCCTATCGGTTCCTATAATAACTGGCGAGTCGCCATGCCGTCTCAGTGGTATCCGACTCATGGTAATGCCTATTATATAGGAGTAACTGACGGCACCTTTACTGAAGTTTCGTGCCTTGGTCTATTAAGAAAATCCGACCAGCCTGCAAATAACCAGTACAATAATCCATTTACCGTGGAAATAGCGCTTCTACGTACCGGAGAAGGAGGAATTGCAAGAATGGGTCTGACCCATACACCAGGATTGATCTCTGAGACTGGCAGGGTACAGGGAGAAAAAGGTTATTATAATGACAAATATGTTGGTTATGAAAAAAATCTTCCTGATCTGAATCGTCCGCCTATTCCTCCGGGTGTTCCTGCTGGTGGACATGGAGGCTCCCATGGCCCTCTTATGAATGAGTTCGTTACTGCTATCATTCAGGATCGCAAACCACTTGTTGATGTAGAGATGGCACTTAATATGACAGTGCCGGGGATAATTGCTCATCAGTCAGCTTTGAAAAATGGTGAAATGTTAAAAATTCCGCAGTATAAATTTTAATCAGCTGATTCATTATTGACGGTATATTTAAGGATTCACCACTTTAAACGGGGTGGAACACTTGCTGTCAGTCTGTACTCGGACAAGGTTAAAAAAAAATAGCTTGAAGATGAAAATAAAAAACAATAAATCCGATTCTGTCAGTACTGACAGTAGTTATAGAAAATTCTCCCCCAAACCAGATGAGAATAATTCTCTGTCACGACGTAAGTTTATAGGTTCAGTCGGTCTTGGAGCAGTAGCACTGGGACTCCGGCAGATTGGCTGTAAAGGAGGAGGTAAAACAGAACCAGCCATTCAGGGTTTTGAGACTGTTTCCGTAAAGCCTGATGCATCAAAACCATGGGTTCCGGCTTCGGACAGTAAGATCCGTGTTGGTCTGGTTGGTTACGGAGTATGTAAATTCAGCGCTGCTTTTGGTTTTCAGAACCACCCTAATGTTGAAGTAGTAGCAGTCAGCGACCTTATTCCGGAACGTTGCACTGCATTGGCTAAAGTTACCGGGTGTAAAAAGACCTATCCGTCACTTGAGGAGCTCGTAAAAGATAAGACCATTGATGCAGTGATGATTTCAACAGATGCTCCCAGTCATGCCAGACATACAATAGAGGTGCTAAAATATGGCAAACATGTAGCTGTAAATGTTCCGGCGACATTCGGATCGCTTGAAGATGCAGACAAAGTATACGAAGCAGTTAAGAGAAGCGGGCTGAAATACATGATGTTCGAAACATCATGTTTTCATGAGGATCTATATGCTATGCGACAGATATATAAGTCAGGCGGATTGGGAAAACTGGTCTATTCTGAAGGGGAGTATTATCATTACGGATGTGAGGAGATCGATTCATATAAGGGTTGGCGCATTGGCATGCCACCACAATGGTACCCGACGCATTCCAATGCTTATTATGTTGGTGTGACTGACGGTAGTTTTACTGAAGTTTCATGCCTTGGCATGCCAAGTACCAGAATAAAATTGCAGCCCGGGAATAACCAGTATAAGAACCCATTTGGCACTGAAGTAGCATTATTCCGTACCAGTGAAGGAGGGATGTCGCGTATGACGGTGAGTTGGGATACTCCCGGGGATAGTGGGGAAAAAGGACGTATTCGGGGTCAGAGGGGTTCTTTCTATGGGAAATACGAGGGACTCGAAAATAATCTGCCTGATCTGGTTCGCCCATCTCTGCCTCCCGGAGTGGAAGCCGGTGGCCATGGTGGCTCACATGGCAGACTCATGGATGAGTTCGTAACATCAATTCTTCTGGATCGCAAACCGCTTATTGACGTAGCTATTGCTCTGAATATGACGGTCGCGAGTATTGTTGCCCATCAGTCAGCTTTAAAAGACGGTGAATGGATGAAAATCCCTCAATATATAATTTAATCAGCTGAACCATTTTTGACGGATATATAAAAAAAAAGAAAAAATATTAGATGTTCAAATAGAATGGCTAAGCCCCTTAGGAGATTTAAAGATGAACAAAAATGAATCACACATAACACGAAGGAATCTGCTTAGAAATTCCGCTCTTGCAGGATTGGGCGGGGCTTTAATGCCACTTACCGGCATGGCCGTTCCTGACCAGAAAAAGAAAAAGACTTTAAATTTGATTGAAGCAGAGAACAGCAAACCAGGTACGGTTGAATGGCAGTTGCAGTTCACGGGTTTTGATACTCCTGTAACAATGGCCTCCTATCCCATGGTTCGTTATCTTCGTTCACTTAGTATTGAGGGATTTGTTTCAAAGACAAGCGTTCTTCCGGGTGAAAGCATTGAATTCAAGGTAAGCATGGATCCTCCCGGTAATTTTTTTATTGATATTTACCGTATGGGATACTACGCAGGTACAGGCGGTCGCCATATGGTTCGGCTGGGCTCTTTCCCGGGTAGTCCCCAGTCACTTCCAATGATGACTATTGAGCGTCTCCGGGAGTGTAACTGGGAGACTGCCACAACCTTTACCATTCCGAATGACTGGCTCAGCGGTGTTTATCTGGGCAAGTTGTCGAGGGATGAACCATTCGGGAAACAGAGTTATGTGATATTTGTTGTTAAGGAACATCGTAAGTCTGATGTACTGTGCCAGGTCAGCGACCTTACATGGCAAGCTTACAACAAGTGGCCCGGAAGGGATTCCCTGTACGATGACGGTAGTACTTCAGTCTGGTACACCGGTCCAAATGTACGCGTAAGTTTTGATCGCCCATATGCTAAGTATGGTCAGCTTTTTGAAGCTACCCTTTCAGCAGGGTCGGGTGAATATCTGCTCTGGGAGCATCCGATGACATACTGGCTTGAACAGCAGGGTTATGATGTTGCATATTGTTCCAACCTTGATCTCCATTTCGATCCGGATATTTTAAATCTTAGCAAGGTATTCCTGTCGGTGGGCCACGATGAGTATTGGACCAGGAAAATGTATGAAGAGGCTACCAGGGCACGTGACAACGGATTAAGCTTAGCATTCTTTTCCGGCAATACCTTGTATCTTGAGCTCAGTTTGTTTGATAGTTTTAACGGTACTCCGGGACGGGTCTTTTCCAGGGTAAAAATATTTGAAGATGAAGAGAAATTGATGGGTCTCACCTCTTCGCCTGGTGCGGGAGTAGGCTATGGAGACTGGGTTGTTAAAAATTCAGCGCATTGGGTTTATAAGGGTACAGGCATGAAGAATGGAGATAAGATCCCCGGTATTATAGGATGGGAGTTTAATGGTCCGCCAACACCTGACATCGCAAATATTGAGATAGTTGCTGAAAACGCTCTGTCTCAGGCAACAGAACCTCATGCAGCATCTATTTACCGTTGTCCGAAAGGTAACTGGGTTTTTAATGCTGGCACAATCTGGTGGCCGGAGGGATTGTCTGATCCGCCTGGGCATATTCCTGCCGGTGATGCCGGGATGGAAGAGCCCCCATACCTTTATGCTACTGATCCATACGGACGATCTGCTGCCGCCGGTCATAATCCCGGGGGCCGAACACTTGGAGTAAATTCATATGTGCAGAAAATTACTTCTAACATTCTGGACAGGATGATAAAAGATTCACCACGTTAAATTCAAAGCCAGAAAAAATTACTCCTGAATTTCAATTATTATTTATACCAATATTAATGAAAAAGAAAGCACTTAATCAGTCATCAGACCGGCGTAAATTTATTAAACTGGCAGGTTCCGGTGTTGCCGCAATGGCGATAGCACAGCATTTTGCAATAGCTTCAGGGGCGCACCCTTCGATGAAGGAAGGGGAGAATAGAACAGGTGTACAGGATGCATCCAAAGTATGGGTACCTGTTTCAGATCGGAAGATTCGTGTAGGTATTGTTGGATACGGGGCATCAAGATTTGGGGCCGCTTTTGGTTTTCAGAACCATCCAAATGTCGAAGTAGTCGCTGTCAGCGACCTCTTTCCTGATCGTTGTGCCGCATTAGCCAAAGCGTGCCGCTGCAATAAGACATACCCCTCACTGGAGGAACTCGTTAAAGACGATAACATTGAAGCGGTATTTTGTGCCACTGATGCTGCAAGTCATGCACAGCATGCAATTGAAGTACTTAAGCACGGCAAGCATGTGGCTGTAGCAGTACCTGCGGTATTCGGATCAATTGAAGAGGCTGATAGATTGCTGGAGGCAGTTAAGACCAGCGGCCTTAAATATATGATGTTCGAGACTTCCTGCTTTCACGAGGACCTGTATGCAATGCATCAGATCTACAAATCCGGTGGTTTTGGAAAGCTCGTTTACTCTGAGGGGGAGTATTATCATCCTCCAAATCCTGATATTAATGCACCAAAGATAGGTTCCTATAAAGGATGGCGGGACGGTGTGCCTCCACAATGGTACCCGACTCATTCCAATGCCTATTATGTGGGTGTTACCAACGGTAGCTTCACTGAGGTTACCTGTCTTGGAATGAAAAGTTTAAGGGAGATTTATCAACCCGGGAACAACCGTTATAAAAATCCATTTGCCTCCGAAATTGCCTTATTTCGTACTAATGAAGGAGGAATGGCACGGATGGCCATCAGTTGGGACACTCCGGGCTTTGGTGCCGAGGCAGGCAGGATCCGGGGCCAAAAAGGTTCCTACTACGGAAAATATGAAGGATTGGAGAAGGTACTTCCTGACATAAATCGTCCTCCTCTGCCTCCGGGGGTGGAAGAAGGGGGCCATGGGGGATCTCACGGAAGGTTGATGCATGAGTTCATTACATCAATTATTCAGGATCGCAAACCCCTTGTGGACATTGTAATGGCTCTTAATATGACGGTATCAGGGATAGTTGCACACGCATCTGCTATGAAAGATGGAGAACTGATGAAAATCCCACAATATAAATTTTAAAGAACTGATAATTCTTTATTTGAAAATAATATTTAATCTTTTAAACTATCATTATGAATATAGAACAT
>MENI01000083.1 GCA_001768195.1 Bacteroidetes bacterium GWA2_40_15
TTCATGATCAACAGCATCATATGAAATTCAATTCACAAAATTAAATTGTAAAAATTAATTACATTCTGCCATGCTTAAAAAGAATTTACTGCTCTTATTGCTGATTATACCTCAGCTTCTGACAGGACAAAAAGCTTCTATAACACTGGAGAAGAGAGATATCCTGACCTATCCCTACAACGATCCCAATCCGGTTCCTATACTTACCGACCGGAGGGATGAGATCTATCCTTATCACTCATTTAACGGGTATTCAATACACGGCAAGATCCAGAAATGGGATGTCGTAAAGCTCGAGAATGATTATGTTCAGGTATGGGTAATGCCATCAGACGGAGGTAAAGTATGGGGTGCAATAGAGAAGTCGACAGGCAGGGAGTTTGTCTATCGTAATGAAGTAATGAAATACAGGAATATTTCCATGCGTGGTCCATGGACCTCCGGCGGCATTGAAATGAACTTCGGTTTTATCGGTCACAACCCGTCAACTTGTGTTCCTGTCGATTACAAGATGGTTGAAAATGCCGATGGAAGCGTCAGCTGCATCGTTGGCAACTACGATCTTCCTTCACGTACGAAATGGCATGTTGAAGTGAGGCTCCCAAAGGATAAGGCATATTTCGAAACCTATGCCATGTGGATCAATCCCACTCTTCTCAACCAGACATATTATAACTGGATGACAGGGGCAGCAGTAGTTACAGAGGACCTTGAGTTCCAGTATCCCGGATCGGCTGAGATAGGTCACGGAGGAGAGTTCGGACTATGGCCCGTGAATGAAGATGGCCGCGATGTGTCGTGGTATAAAAACAATAAATTCGGATCGAGCAAATCGTACCATGTTGTTGGTGAGTTCAACGATTTTATGGGTGGATATTATCATAATTCAAACTTCGGCTACGGCCACTGGGCACTGTATGATGAGATGCCGGGTCATAAACTCTGGCTATGGTCACTTGCCAGAGATGGCGGTATATGGGAAGACCTTCTTACCGACAGCGACGGACAGTATATGGAACACCAGGCCGGACGTATGCATAACCAGTATGGTGGTACTTCTGCATTCAAGACTCCGATCTCGCAGACTCCTTTCAATCCTGGTCTTACCGACCGCTGGCACGAAATATGGTTTCCGGTTAAGGAGATTGGAGGGATGACAGAAGTATCTCCGTCAGGTGTACTGCATGTTGACGCAAAGGATGGAAGACTCCAGGTGGGAGTGAACTCTCTGACTTTCGTAACAGGAAAGACTGTGGTCAGATCAGAAGGCAAAGTCGTCTTTACCGAGGAGAAGAGCTTTAAACCTATGGATGTATTCAAAACAGTTGTATCATTAAATACAAATGCAGATTATGAAGTTGTTGTTGAGGGAATGGATCTGCAGTACAACCCTTTAAAAAGGAAAGTCCTCAAGCGTCCGTTTGTTTCTACAATGCCGAAAGATATTATAACTGCTGCCTCTCTTTACCAGGAAGGTAATGAGCTCAAGGAGGCCAGGAATTATGTAAAGGCTGAGGAGATACTTAAGAAATGTATCGGGAAAGATCCTCTCTATATTGATGCATATGCATCGCTTGCTGAGGTCCTTTACCGTTCAATGCGCTATGACTCGGCTCTCTATTATGCCAATAATGCACTTATGCTCGATACTTATCATCCTGCTGCAAACTTTTTTGCCGGCATTACTTACCTGGCAAAAGGCAATCTCACCGATGCACATGAGAGCCTGGGCTGGGCAGCGCGTTCACCTGAATACCGATCAGTAGCATATGCTCAGATGGCAGCTATCGAGTTTCTTCAGAACAATAAGCCTCTCACCGGGCATTATGCAAACCAGGCTCTGGATTACAACAGATACAACTTCAACGCTCTGCAGGTTCTGGCTGTCCTTTACAGAAAGTCGGACGAAAAGGCTAAGGCCGAAAAGATAATTCAGACTATTTTGAGTGTTGATCAGCTGAGCCATTTTGCCGATTTTGAAAACTATCTACTGAATCCTACTGCTGATAACCTGAAACGATTCACTTCAACAATTACCAATGAGATGGCATACCAGACCTATCTCGAGCTGGCAATGACTTATTATGGTCTTGGACTGAAGGATGATGCTTTTGCAGTTCTTGAGAAAGCCCCTGTTCACCCGATGGTGACATTGTGGAAAGCTTATCTGAAGAATGATAATGCCTTGCTGAATGAAGTAGCGTTAGCATCACCGGCATTTGTTTTTCCTTACCGTACCGAAGATATTGCTGTTGTTGAATGGGCTGTTTCGAAGAATAACAGCTGGAAGTTCAGGTACTATCTTGCTCTGAACAAGATCGCAATTCAGCGCAGAGCAGAAGGCCTGCAGCTTCTCCGCGACTGCGGCAATGAACCTGATTATGCCCCATTCTACCTGACAAGAGCAGCTTTAATGGTTCCAAAGGATGAAGCAGGACAGCTTGCCGATCTGCAGACAGCCACGAAACTTGCTCCGAACGACTGGCGGGCATCAAACGAGCTTATCAAATACTACTCCGACAGGAAAGACTATAAGACAATGCTGACACTTACTACTGCCGCATCTAAAAAATTCAAAGGTAATCAGGCAATTGAAGTACAGCATATTCTGGCACTTATCAATAACGGTCAGTATGCAAACAGCCTGAAACTGCTTGATGCAATGACAATTTTGCCCGGAGAGGGTGCCAGTGAAGGGAAAGTGATTTTTGAGCAGGCATCACTGCTTATGTCAATGGATCTCATTGCCAAAAAGAAATATTCCGATGCTATTAAGATGATCGAAAAATCAAAGCAATATCCCGAGCATCTGGGTGTAGGCAAACCCTATGTTGTTGATACAAGGATTCAGGATTATCTTAATATATACTGTCTTGAGAAGCTTAACCGTAAAGCTGAAACCGAACCGCTGAAGAAATCTATTTCGGAATATACAGGTCGCCGAAGGGGACCTTCATACAGCAATATTCTTACTGTGAACGTGCTTAACAGTATGGGAAATAAGGCAGCTGCGGATGAAATGATTAAGAAATCAGAGGAATCGGACAGTCCTGCACAGAAGTGGGTTGCCGCAACTGCAAAGAATGATCAGGCAGCTGCAACAGAGCTTGAAAAGGGATTTGGTTCGGATGTCAATTTCCAGATAATCAAAAAAGTACTGGAAGTAACTAAATAGAATACCTCACCCCAAACCCCTCTCCCGCAGAAGAGGGGCTATTTAAATGATAATCATTTGTTTACACTCTATATCCATTTGGAGTAGTGGTCAGGTGATGAGGACTTTAAAATATCAGGAATGGCATATTTATTAAAGTTGATTGCATTATTTAATCTGATATTAATAGCCATACCTATGACAGCCCAGAATCAAACCAGAGAGTTTAAGCTTGCTTTAGTTCAGATGTATGTTACCCCCGGCGATTTGCTGAAAAACCTCTCTCATGCGACACAACTTATTACTGAAGCAGCAGCCGGAGGAGCAAATGTTGTTCTGCTGCCTGAGGTAATAGACCTTGGCTGGACTCATCCCTCTGCAAAGGAACTGGCAGGGATCATCCCCGGTGGAAAGGCATTCAATACACTGGCAAATGCTGCAAAAAAACAATGTCAGGATCTGCTGGAAATGCATCGGTTGTTCACTTATCATCGGTCCCGAAGGAAAGGAAGAATTAATGGGTCCTTATGGAGATAAAGCTGAAAAAATTATGTTTTATAACATAAATCCTGTTCCGCGTCCGGCACCCCTGTCCCCGTTGGCTTCGCCGATCCCGCAAGCGGGATTCAAAGGGGAAATCTAATAAAGTCGCCCCCTCTTTGCGAAGCAGAGAGGGGGATGGGGGGTGAGTTCATGAGTCGCCTGTCGCCTACAGCCTTATAAATATCTTCTTCTTATACAGGTAGTAACACATATACCACACCATTGCCACAACAACGATTGTCAGCATTACATCTTTACCCGCATCACTCATCCAGAAAAAGATCCTCGATATGAAAGGATCAGCTGCACCGCGAAGGAGGTTCTTACCACCGAGGTTGGAGAAAAGGTAGATGAATATGGCATTCATACCAACTATGGCAAAGAACATAAGTGTCCGGGTATATTTCATCATATCTATCAGCCAGTACGAGAATGCCATTGCAACAAGACAATAACCTCCGCTGGTTATTACGAATGAGCTGGTGCATATACGTTTGATTATCGGAATACAGGGATCCATCAGATAGCCGGCAGCGATCGTAATAATACCAGGAATTAGCATCGTAAGTAATTTCTTTTTATATGAAAAGTCTTTCATAAGCAGCATCCCGACAAGTACGCCCCATATTGTATGGGCTGTAGTTGGTATCGCATTGAAAGAGACCCAGTGCCCTGTACTCAGGTGTCCGGATATCAGCAAGTCGACCCAGGCACCAAAGTTCTTATCAGGAGTAAATGGCTGGTTGAATCCATCTACCGGAAATACCCTGTAGATAACATCCGAGAGGATTATCATTGCAAATGATATTGCAATCTGGATCTTAAAATCTGTCCTCATTATCAGGAAAGCTACCAGGTAAGTGAATGAGAGCTGTGCCAGAACATTCTGGAAAGCATAGGAATCGCGATCCGACCCAAGCATGAAACCTAAGGCAAGAAGCCAGAATGATCTTGAGAGTGCATGCAGAAATGCTTTTTTCCAGCTGTCGCCCCTTGCCAGTCTCTTTGACAGGGAGAAAGGCATTGCCACTCCTACAATGAACATGAAGAATGGCTGGACCAGGTCCCATGCATAAAGGCCCTGCCATTCAGCATGTTCAAACTGCCGGCTAAGGAGTGCAATAACAGAGCCTCCCATGTCGTTTTTTGCCAGTTCATGAAATATATTTGTTACACCTGTAACAAGCATGAACATTGTAAAACCTCTGAAAAAATCGACCGATAGTACACGATCCGGTGCCTTTTCTGCCTGAATTGGAGTGCTCATAGTTATTGGTATTAGGGCTCACGACTCAGGGCTCACGACGCAGGGCTTCCTGTCGCCTGTCGCCTGTCGCCTGTCGCCGGTTACCGGATTTATATCTTTATGAATATCTTGTTCTTATACAACCAGTAACACATATACCACTGAGCTGCCCAAACAATAAGGCTTGTGGCAATTCCAACCGTCAGGATGCCTGCCCAGGTCAGCAACGAAGTGGTGAATGGAGTGAAGATCTTATATAAAAGAGCTGCTCCACCGACTTCAAAGAAAACGTAGATGGCAATACAGTTCATACCTACAATCAGGAATGGTTTTGCTCCTTCAATAAACTTCTTTTTAACATCTATCAGCCAGTAAGAGAAACAGAGTGCAAGGAGTGTCCAGCCTGCACTCGCAAACACGAACGATGATGTGGCTATCTTCTTGATTATTGGTGTTATGCCGAGCCAGTCAAGGCCAAATCCGACAGCGAGGCAGATAATACCTGCAATGATAAGAGTCTTTATTCTTTCACTTGCCGGTTTATCGCTCATCAGCAGTTTCCCTGCAAGTACACCCCACACTGTATGAGCAGTTGTTGATACAAAGTTGAGAGTTGCCCAGATACTCGTTTTGTCAGTTCCCTCAACCATCTGGTTGAACCATGCTCCAAGATTTTTATATGGAACCCATGCCTGGTTGAACCCTTCAACAGGGAAGAAGCGGTAGGCAAGATCAATCAGGAGAAGAATGATAAGTGTGAAAGAGATCTGGAATTTTGCACTTTTGTTCATTATCAGGAATGCAACCAGGTAAGTTACAGATAGCTGCGCCAGTACATCCTGAAATCTCCATACTATTTTACCTGGTCCGATGCAATAGATGGCCCATCCTAAAAAGAGGAGGAGCGCAGAACGTTTCAGAGCATGAAGAAGTATTTTTCTGTCGGAATCACCTTTTTTCTTCCTGTTGGTTACGGCAAAAGGTATAGCCACACCAACAATGAACATAAAGAATGGCTGGATCAGATCCCAGAAGCGGAGGCCGTTCCATTCGTGATGGCTCAGCTGTGTTGCAAAAAAGTGAATTACTCCTGTTCCTCCGAACTCATGCAGATGCTCGTAAAGCAATGTGCTTTCGCCTATAAGCAGGAACATTGTAAAACCGCGAAAGAAATCGACAGAGAGAACTCTCTCTTTGGGTTGAATGAACTGGTCGGGTGTTGTCATACTTAAGAATATTTATTTCAATAATTGCAATAGCTCATCCCTTACCTGATCATAGTCGATGCTGCTTTCTGACCATTGAACTTTATCGGTCATTTTCACCTCACTCATTGCTTTTGGCACTATCCTGTTGATCATCTTCTTTACTGTTTCCCTGCCAGCCTTCTGTTCAGCCATTTTCATTAATACAGCATCCTGCTGGCCCCGTCGCAGATTTTTTAATCTTATCGATGGCATAAGCTGATTCAGTCCCCTGTCCTCATCGGGATAGAAAGGCATTCTTCCCGGATAAAAGAGGATTCCGTCGCCGTTTCCGAATTCCATGCTGTTGTTTATGAATGTAAGTGGATTTGAAAATATGTTCTGGTGTAATCGTCCCTTTGGTCCCTGGGAATTATGCTGCCAGTGTGTGGTCTCCCATATGAACCACTGGTTAATTCCGTATTTATATAATATCCACGGATTGACCCTGTAGTCTATTCCGGCTCCTTCAAGAATCACTGAACCTATACGAGGCCTGTTACCGTTATAGAACCAGTAATCTCCTCCTTTTGCCCGGAGTGAGGGAAGCATTTTCAGCTCGATACCGTCATAAGCGGCCCAGATATCTATGCTGCCTGAAAGTTCTTCCCTGTAGTGCGATGTTGTGAAAACAGGGAGCGATTTCCCAATCCCGGGATTACTTTTTACCAGGGCAGCCTTCTCTTTTACCAGTTCGAAAACCGGAGGGGTTGGTTCATCAATAATATACCAGAAATAAGTTATTTCCGGTGCATTTTTCTTAAACCATTCAACCCAGAGATCAGACTGTTTCCAGACCTCTTCACTGTTATTTCCCAGCACATTACTTCCATACATACCGATTGGAAAAAGGGATTCCCCTGTACCTTCGCCCGGGCCATTGTAACCATTGGCCGGAGTGAATGCACTTCCATCTAAATATGTCTTATATCTCTCCATCTTTTCAATGTTGAAAGGAGAACGGTTAACATCAAAGCCCCCTGACATATTAATTCTGTGCCTGTGAGCTTCGAATTTGATCATTTTGTCGAGATTCTCCTGTGACAAACCCGGAAAGTATTCCCCTATATCTCCGTTGAAAGCCCATATATTGGTTGCGTTATCCTCTGACAGATAGAATGGTGACAATTCAACTTCCAGAGGCAGTTCTTTAATTACTTTTCCTGCTTCCAGCACTTTTACAAAGCCATAATAAACACCGGCAGGAAAGCTTTCCTGGTCACGGGGCAGATGAATATCCACCCAGAAACCCTGGTTCTGAAAAGATCGCCCCATAAAGTGTTTGTCTCTGTCATTAACTGCAGGAATATTGAGTGGAAATCCGCCCCGCCCCGGCATTGCATTGGAAGGGATAAGTGCATCGGGGATCCAGCCTGTCATCTTTTTCGGTGCAGAGGCGGCTGATCCGTAAAACCAGTTTGGATGTGTTGAATCGACTACATGAAGATAATGCTGGCTGAATACCTCTACAGTACCTGCAGGTCCATATTTAAGAGTGTTACCGCCTATAACCCTTCCGGAGCCTTTTTCAACCGGTGACTCAACTGATATTTCAATTGCCCCTGCTCCCTTTTTATCAACTTCAACTATTACCTGGAATGCAAGTACTTCATTATAAAGGCCTTTCAATCTTATTCTATTTCCATCCCAGATGAAACTAGACTCCCTTGCGGAATGGTTATCATCATTGCGGAATACTTTCTCCCCGTCTCCCACAGCCCAGGCGTTTTTTACCTGGCTGTAACCTGGTGAATAAAAAAGAAACAGAATGGCTATTATTATCAGTATTCTTACAGCAAAACTGCTGTTAACTCCTGATTTGTAAGATCTCATATTGCCAGGTATAGATTTATAAATTCAGAACTATATCATTAACAGAATTTTATTCCGATGGATGCTCCGGTCTTTCTGACGCTTGCTGCTGCCTGATCATACTCATCTGCTGTTTTAAGATGTTCGAGCATGAGAGGGATATTCTTTAATTTACTCAGTTCAGTGAGAAATATCTTGTAGTCGAGCCCTCCTGTTCCTATCAGAACTTCGTCGAGGTGTACTGTTAGATTTGTACCCAGGCGTATATCCTTTGCATGGCAGTTTTTTATATAGGGCCCCAGTTTCTCAAAGCACTCTTTGATGAAAGCCCCGTTCCTGTAATATCTTTCAGGTGAATTGATCATATTCACAGGATCGAGATGTACTGCAAATTGCTTTCTGTCAATCGCCTTTATAAGTTGCAGGTATGAATCAGGAGAATCGGGGTATGCCCATGGCATTGTTTCAAGGGTGAAGAAGGTCCTGACAGGCTTTATTTCATCAATGATCTCCCTGGTTGTCTGTACAATAATATCGAATGTCTCTTTCGTAAGATTTTCGGGGTCAGGTCCATCCCACTTTTCTCCGCGTGAGCCGCTAATGTTCACACAGCATCCTGCTCCTATAAGATCGGCCAGGGCAAGGGCCTCTTTGCATTTTTTTAAAGCTTCATTTCTCTCCTTATCATTTTTGCTGATTGGATTGCTCCATGCTCCCACTTCAGAAATGGTAATATCAGCATCCTTTGCTGCTTTTTCAAATGCTTTTACAGTAGCCTGATCAGTACCGGGAGACACCGGGCAGTATGCAGCGGCATAACCTTTTGCCTTAACTGCCTTTGCCCATACCTGAGGATCTTTCAGTTCTCCGAAAACAGGTCCTCCCAGGCGGATACATCCCGTTCCTTTCTGGAGATCTGAATGCATACCAAAACCTTTAAGTGCCAGCATTGATGCACTTCCTGCAAGTGTCAGTCTGGCAAAATTTCGACGGGAGATTGATCTATTCATCTTCTGATATAATCATTTAGAATTTTGTAATTCAAATCATTAATGAAGTAAGAATATTTGAACAAACGAAATCAGAATTCAGAACTGATCTCTTTAACTTCTTAATTCGCTGTTCGTTGTTCTTCATTCTTAATTCAAAAGACCCGCTCAGGGGGGTGGCAGTACTCAATCATCAGCAAAGAACCTTCCTATTTTCTGCATTATCTCTTTTCTGACCTCCAACGGATCAATCACTCCATTATGTGAATAGACAACTTCTCCTCCCGGGGCAACAAGCAGTGTGTATGGAAGCGACCCTGACCAGTTTTTGTCGACAGCCTCAATAAGAGGGTATTTGTTATCTGCTGAATAGAGATAGTTCTTAACAGCCGAATTCTTATCTTTCAGGAACTCAAGTACCTTATCTTTTTTCTTCAATCCGTCGGTGCTGATGGAGACAAACTCAAAGTCGCGGGCTCCGTACATACGCTGCATTGTTACAAACTCAGGATATTCTATAACGCACGGTCCGCACCATGTGGCCCATACATTTATGAGACGGTATTTATTCGATTTATTTGCAAGCACCTCTTTGATACCATTAAGATCTGCCTCAATAACTTCAACCGGCTTTTTCTTCCAGTCGGCATCGTATTTGGCCCTCCATTCTGCCTTGTTTGCCCACTTGATTGAACAGCCAAATGTTTTTGTCTTTTCAACAGGTACCTGTTTTCCTTCGAGAAGGGCAACAATGGCATTCCTGGTATCATGTTCCTTTGCTTCAACATATGGATTTTCCATCTCGTCGATTCGTCCGCAGAAACGTAGTTTGCGTTTTGAATCAAAGATAAAGACATGAGGAGTGGTGGTCGGGCCATAGGCTGTTGCCATCTCCTGTTTGTCTCCATCATAGATGTATGGCATCGGGTATTTCATGTCCTTTGCCCGGATCTTCATCTCCTCAAAGGTGTCTCCGAGATCTGTATAGCCTAATTCCTCGAGGCATACAGCCTGGGGATGGTTTGGAGAAACAAGCAAGAATCCAACCCCTTTGGGTTTAAATTCCCGGTAAAGCTTGTCTACTCTGTCTTCATAAGCCTGGGCTGTCGGGCAATGGTTTGCAGTAAAGATTATTACAAGGATCTTGTCTTTACTGAAGCTGCCCAGGGTATAGATCTTCCCGTCTGTTCCGGGCAATGAGAAAGCAGGTGCAGCTGCTCCGATCTCAAGGGTTTTGGGATCTTCGGCATATAGTGCATAATTCCGGCAAATGAATATTGTAAACACAGTCAGAAGTGTCAAAATGTTCTTTTTCATGTTTTTAAATTAATTAATATCAATATTTCAGTTGATATAGATCATTAAATCAAATATTCTGATAATATATGAATTATTTCCAATATTAAAGATATATCGCCTGATGATAGTATTCAGTTTTTCTCAGGTGCTGAAGATATAAGTTCTGCAAGCTGTTTACGGTACTCCTCGAATTTAAATCCTCGATCCGACCAGCTGATGTCATTCTGATCTTTTGCTTCCCATACTGCAGTTGGGATACAGTTATTTACAATTGTTTGCACTTCAGCTTCCAGACTCATTATTTTTGCAAGCCATAAGTATTCAAAGTCCTGGGCGCCCCTTCTCCAGTTTTTAGCTCTTATTGAGGAGAGTGGACCTTCCAGGTTTCTGCTTTCCTCAGGGAAAAGGTTATCCTGACCAGGATACAGGAATGTTCCATCGCCATTGATCCTGTCTTCATAGGTAAGAGGATTCACAAAGACATTCAGATTTGTCCAGAATGTTGTGGACCAGTAAAAATACTGGTCAATGTCATATTTCCAGACGATCCAGGGCATTACCCTGAACTCAACAGCATCGGCATCACTCACCACAGCACCCATCCCTGGTCTGTAACCGTTATAATAACTGTTCAAATCATCAAGATTATCTACCCCTGTAACCAGGTCAAATCTATGACGATGGGCCATCTGTTGATACTTCAGGTCAAGAGCATAGTATGCTTCGCTGTCGCTTTCAACACCATGTCTTTGGGCTATGAAACGAGGGTAATAACCGAACATATTGCTGATATGTGTCGAGTCGGGAAGGGTGAAGTCATATACCTTTATATATATAGGTATCTTTTTAAACACACTCTCTGCAACAGATATAATTGCCATACCTGAATAATCTCCTGCAGTCGCGTCTTCCGGGATCAGAATGTCGACCCATACACCCTGGTTCTTCCCGGCTTCAATTGAGAAAGGGGCACCTCCATTACCGGGAGCAGCTGAAAATGGGATCAGGCAATCAGGCACCCATCCTGTATGATAGGCTGAAGGGAGAGCTGTTTCTGAAAAAAACCAGAGAGGAGGTGATCGTTTTTCCATATTAAGGTAGTGTTCAGTAAAGAGTTCTACAAACCTTCCCCTGTAGTCAAAAGGATCAGAAGGCCCTGAAGCTGATCCGGGAATAACGGATTCCCCGTTTACCAGATCGCTGACAGAGACATTGACCTGTGAGGCCCCTTTATTATCTCCCTCAATAATCAGCTGAAAAGCAACAATTTCATTTCTGGCTCCAAACAGGTTGATTGTTCCGTTGGCCCAGACAGCATTATCGGGATCGGTTGCCAGAGGATTGCTGATATCATCTTTTCTTATTTTTTCACCATCGTCAACAGCCCATATCCTTTTTATACCTGACTGTCCTGTGCATGACACAGCCAGGGCCACAATCGTTAAAAGCTTCAGATAACTGGTCATTGAGCGTATGGTTAAAGTGTTTTTGTTCATAGGCTTTTTGTTAGTCGGGATGTTACTGATTTGAAAATATAAAATAGTATTAAAGCCGGTTAACTCTGTTTTAAGGATAGGTTTTAAGGCTTTCAGCCTGTTTACGGAAAGCAGAAGGTGTTACTGATTTCAGTTTCCTGAACTGGTGATTGAAATTTGACAGATTCTCAAATCCGCATCCCAATGCTATTTGAGAGATAGTCATGGAGCAGCTGGTCAGAAGCTTGCAGGCATAACCAATCCTTGTATTCAGCAGGTACTCCTTGAAAGTCATCCGGGTTATCCTCTTAAATGCCAAGCAGAATGTTGTGTTTGACATGTTTGTAATGTCAAGCATCTCCTTTACAGCGATATTCCTGTGAAAATTATGAAGTATGAAGTCGAGCGCCTTCTGTATGGGTTCATTGCCTTCTTTATGGTAGGGCTCCATAAATCCGGTACTTGAAAGAAGCTGATAATCCCTTGTTTTAGACATCAGGTTGAAAAGTGTCATCATTAGAAGCAGCTGATCAGGTCCGTTGAGTTTATAACTATCCTTCATCAGTGAAATGATCTTTTCTTTCGTTTTCCCATTAAACTTTATTCCCCTTGAGGACTCTTCCAGCAGTTTCTTAAGATTCCTGTTTTCCGGCATTTCAAAGAAGAGTGTGCCAAGACAATCGTAGCTGAACTGAATTACTATTGCTTCACCCTTAAATCCTTTGGGATGGGAATTATATTCATCATCGCATATCCATGCATGAGGAAGATTTGGACCCACCAGTATAAGATCACGTTGCCTGAACCGGTCGATATTGTCACCTACCAGTCTTTTGCCTTTACCTTTCATTATAAGGACCATTTCAAACTCAGGATGATGGTGCCAGCTGGAAAAAGACTTGGTTTCATGATGTATAATGAACGACCTGTCGGCATCCTTCAACAATATTCGATGTTCGACTGACATAAGTTTTAATGGTAATGAAATTCTCCGATAATATTATAAATTATTTAGTATAATACCACTATATTCGGTATAAAAGTATCATTAATACGGTTTTTAGTACAAATTTTATAATGCAGTTTGGAATATTTTTGATTTATGGTAATTGAATATCGAATATCTTACATAAATATTATCAAGTAATAAGATTTAATTCTAAAAACCAGGAGCTGATATGAAGAAAAAAGAACCTGTCGTTATGAATGCTGCAGGGATTGTTGATCTCGGTTTCCCGATGTGGCCCGTTTTTGCAGAAGAGACATTTAAAGATGTCCTTGAGCCACTAAGAACAGGGAAGGTAAATTACTGGACCGGGAAAAAAGGGATGGAGTTTGAAGAAAAATGGGCAAAGTGGAATGGTGCAAAATATGCTATATCCTGCACTAACGGAACTGCTGCCCTTCATATTGCCGTTGCAGGTCTTGGAATAGGTCCCGGTGATGAGATAATAGTTCCTTCATACTCATTTATAGCTTCATCATTTGCTGTTGTCCAGGCAGGAGCGATACCCGTATTCTGCGATACTACTGAAGATCATACAATCGATCCGGCTCAGATAGAGGTGCTGATCACAAAGAGGACCAAGGGGATAATTGTGGTACATCTATATGGAGTTGTTGCCGATATGGGTCCCATTCTTAAAATAGCAAAGAAGCATAAACTGAAGGTTATTGAGGATTGTGCCCAGTGTTTTGGTGGTGAATATAATGGGATTAAGGCTGGTGTAATCGGCGATATTGGCTGTTTCAGCTTTTGTCAGAGCAAGCACTTTACAACGGGAGGGGAAGGAGGAATGGTTGTTACCAATGATGAGGACGTAGCATGGGAGTGCCGTTCATTCAGGGATCATGGTTATGATGTAAAGGAAAGGCTGAATATGCTTGCTCTTGAAGAGAAGCTTCCTTACATTCATAACAGGGTGGGATTTAACTTCAGGATGACTGAGATACAGTCAATTATTGGTCTTAATGAGTTGAAAAGGTTAGACTCATGGAACCTGAAGAGGCGGCATAAATATGCCAGGATGTACGATAAGGCATTTAAAAATCTTAAAGGAGTTAAAAAGCTACCTGTTAATACAGAAGAAAGAAAAAATGCTTACTGGTGGTATCCGATAGTTCTTGATACAGATACCCTGAATATTGATGCAACCGGAATGATAAATGAACTCCATGATCAGAATATACCATGTTACGGGATACAGTGGCCGGAGGCATATCTCGAAAAAGCTTACAGGGAACTCAACGGATTCGGATCAGATAAATTTCCTTTCCTGTCGAAAGAATATACAAGTAAGAGCAGCGTCAGATATGATAAGGTTTTCTGCAAAACAGCAAATGCTCTCCGGAAAAGCACTGTTTCATTGTTCCTGCATCCTTCGTGGGAGGATAAGCATATTCAAAGATGTATTGATGTATTTATAACAACCTGTAAAAAACATCTTAAGTAATAACGCTGACATTTACCGGTATGAGTTTTCTAAAAGACTAAAATATATACGAAGGTAGTCATCAGTTTTGCTTGAATTTATATTATTTTTACTAAAGGATAGTTACATCAGGTATATTTATAATATGACTATCGGTAATGATACATACAAAATCCAAAAACGCTTGAAAATCAATTTATTTACCCCAGCCCCGAGGGGAGTAAATTGATTTTCTTCGCTCCCCTTGGGGTCGGGGTAAACGAAGAAAATCATTGAAGTTATATGTATGATTCCTGATACTCATTATTTATAATAAATAATTTTTGGTAATTTGGTTTTTATTGTTTCATTATTTTGTACCATTTTCAGAATGGGGACTAAACTGTATTCAGAGATAATATGGAGTCTTCAAATCAGCAACTTATTGAGAACATCAGGAATGGTGATATTGCTGCTTTTGAATTACTTTATAGGAAGTACTATATCTACCTTTGTCTGATATCCGAGCATATTGTAAGGAATCCTTCTGATGCTGAAGAGATTGTATCCGATGTGTTTTTAAGGGTATGGAAAATCAGAGAAAAAGTTGAAATTACAGTATCTATTAAAGCTTATCTGATTAAAGCTGTTTATAATGCATCTTTAAACCATCTTGAGAGTAACAGGCTGAGAAATATGTTAACACAAAGTCTTTCCAATTCAGATTCTGAATTACTGATTTGGGATAATAATTACCCTCTCGGGCAGTTATTCGAGGATGAGATTTCAGAAGCTCTTGAACAGGCGATCAATGCTCTCCCCGATGCCTGTCGGCAAATATTCATACTTAGCCGTAATGATAATATGAAATATAGTGAAATTGCGAACAAGCAGGGGATTTCGGTAAATACCGTAAAGACTCAGATGAAAATTGCACTGGCGCGCCTGCGTGAAACTCTGAAGGATTATCTCACAGTAATAATTCTTTTTATTTTTATCTGATTTTTTTCAATTCTCTTTCACCCTTGGTTTGGTATTTCCTGTCTTTATAATCAGATCAATCTATTATGAAAACAAACGAAAACAAAGAATCAGCAGAACTTTTAATTCATGGATATATTAATGGGGAATTAAGTGAACATGAGACAAGAGAGCTAATTGACTGGATTAAAGCAAATCCTGCCAATAAAAGATATTTTGATGAATATTGTGAAATATGGGTCACTGCCAAATCATCATTGAAAAATCCCGGATATAATTATCATGAGGGTTTCTGGAAATTCAAACATAAGATAAGCGAAGATGGGAATTCAGATAAATACTCTGATAACATACGTATAATCAGACTGATCGCCAGGTATGCTGCAATAATTATTATTACTTTTTCTTTAAGTGGTCTCTTGTTTTATCGTTTAGGTAAGAATAAGATTGATTATCCATTGGAGACTATTAGTGAATTAAGCGTTCCTATGGGTTCACATGCTCGCTTTTCACTGTCTGATGGAACAGTGGTAGACCTGAACGCAGGAAGCAATCTTAAATATGACAATCGTTTTGGCCTTAAAGAGAGAGTCGTCCACCTGGAAGGTGAGGGATATTTTACAGTGGCAAAAGATCCCCAAAAACCTTTTATAGTTAAAACTTCATTTTTAAATATTAGAGCACTCGGAACGGAATTTAATGTAAAAGCCTATTCCGATGACAATAAAATTGAGGCTACACTGATTGAAGGTTCCATTAAGGTTGAACCTGTAAGTGACATTTACAAAGCTGTTGATGTGATCCTTAAGCCTAACCAGAAACTTACATTCTATAAAAGTGATTCATCACTGGTAGAAAAAACGGCAGTTGAAGGGGAAAAACCGGAAAGCAAGACTCAACCTGTTAGCACGCAAAAGATAAATAAAATTCCAAGGTTAGTCAGGGAAAATGTAGATGTAGAGCGGGTAATATCATGGAAAGAAAACCGATGGATCTTTGAAAAGGAGAGTCTTTCGCAAATAGCTGTGGAACTGGAGCGTAAATTCGATGTTGAGATACAGTTTGATTCGGAAAGATTAAAGAATTACAGGTTTACAGGAACCATAGTTGCTGAGCCTATTGAGCAGGTACTTGAGGTTATGAGTATTTCAGCTCCTATCAGATACAAACTGGAAGGACGAGTTGTGACCTTATCAGAAAACAGACAATTTAAAGGGATTAAGAAAGATCTGTACAATAATTAAGGTAACCTGAGAAATGAATATTTACCTAATAATGACTTTGCCTATGAAAGTATAATAAATTACCCTGAAGCTAAAAGCGCAGGATGCTGTAACATCCCGCGCCGGTTTTTAAAATCTCACCAATGCTGCCTTTTACATGAGAACATTGGATCGTTAAACTAAAAACATTGCAAAATTATGAAAAAAAAACTACCTAACCTTATTCCGATACCAATATCCGGGATAGAAAAACTCCTAATGATCATGAAACTAGCTCTGATTATCGTTTTTATAAGCGTTCTGCAGGTCAGTGCAAAAACTTATTCCCAGGTTACTGTCAATCTGGATGTCCAGGATAAGTCCATTCGTGAAGTACTAAAATCCATTGAACAGCAAAGTCAGGTTCGGTTTTTCTACAGCGACGACCTGATGGTTATGAATGAAAAGATTGATGTAACTGCAGAAAATAAAAATATTTTAAGTGTGCTGGATGAGATATTTTCAGATTCAAAACTGACTTATAAGACTTATGACAACGATCTGATTGTAATTGCTCCCAGGGAGTTTCTGCAACAGCAGGAAAGAGTCACCGGAACAATTACTGATGCAGAAACCTCTGAGCCTCTTGTCGGAGTAAATGTTGTCCTCGAAGGAACCACCATCGGGGTAATGACCGACATTAATGGTAAATTTACCCTTAATGTACCAAACCTCACCGGCACACTAAAGGTCACCTACATAGGATATGTTGCGCAGGATATTCAAATTAACGGAAGGACCGTAATAGATTTTGCACTTGAGTCTGATTTAAAAGCTCTTGAGGAAGTTGTAGTAACAGGTTATGGAACTGTAAGAAGAAGCGATCTGACAGGATCTGTCAGTTCCATCAAAACAGAACAGCTCCTGCAGCTGCCCACACAACGCGTTGACCAGGCTATACAGGGCAGGGCAACAGGTGTATTTATCCTTAATACTGATGGTTCTCCCGGAGGTAACACACTGATCCGTATCAGGGGCAGTAACTCGATAAACGGAGGAAATGACCCTCTTATAATTGTCGATGGATTACAGGGTGCTAATATCAATCAGCTGAATCCAAATGATATAGAATCTATGGAGATTTTAAAGGATGCTTCAGCCACAGCTATTTATGGCTCCAGGGGTGCAAACGGTGTCATACTGATAACGACAAAGTTAGGAAAGACAGGTAAGCCTGTTATTGAGGCAGGCTACAGTGTGGGGCTTCAAAAACTGGCCCTTAAGCTCCCTGTTATGGATGCAGCTTCATTTGCAAAGTATAATAACTTTGTCAATAGTTTTGGAACACAAGATGGCCAGACTCCTAAGTACTACTTTACGGATGCTGATATTGCATATTATGAGAAAAACGGAGGAACCGACTGGCAGGATGAGATATATGATCTCGGTGTAATGCAGACCACCAATCTGGCTATAAGCGGAGCAACAGACAGACTTAAATACATGGTTTCAACCGGCTACCTCGATCATCAGGGAATATTGTTAAACTCAGGCTACAACAGGTTATCATTAAGGGCAAACCTGGCTGCTGACATCACTGACTGGGTTGACTTCGGCCTGAACTATTCATATACCAATGAAAGATATAAATCGCCACCGTTCAATGCAAATTTATTTACCGCTGTAAACAATGCGCCCAGGTGGGCTCCTACCGAACCGGTATATGATCAGTTTGGCAACTACGCCAGGCACAGGCCAGGTTATGGCGCCTATGACACCTGGAATCCGGTTGCAACAGCTCTGGAGACATTGATTGAGAATCCGACATACCAGAATAACGTAAACATGTTCCTGAATTTCAAGATTGCAAAGGGACTTACCCTGAAAATTATGGGTGGCGGAACATTTGCAAACGCATATAATAATAAATACGAAAATACAAAAACCCGTAACGGTTATGCAATGAACGGAGTCGGGAGCGTCAATAACTCCTTCAGCAATCTTTACCAGAATACAAATATCCTTACTTACGATAAAACCGTTGGAATGCATCATATCGCAGTTACAGGAGTTGTTGAGGAAATAATAAGTAACTGGTTCGGCAATTCCATGTCCGGACAGAATTTCCTGGTTGACCAGCTTGGTACGGACAATATGGATGGAGCCAAATCAGTGTCAGTTGATTCCTGGCGCGGTGACAGGGCGCTGACCTCATTTATGGGACGTATAAATTATGGCCTTTTGGACAAATACCTGCTTACTGTAAGTTACAGGGCTGACGGCTCATCGGTTTTCGGAGAAAACAATAAATGGGGTTACTTCCCTTCAGGTTCGCTGGCATGGAGGATTTCACAGGAAGGCTTTCTTCAGGATTCAGAGGTTATCACTGACCTGAAACTGAGAGTCAGTTATGGTGTTACGGGTAACCAGGGAATAAACCCCTATGGTTCCCTGGCAAGACTTGGATCAGGCAACTGGTACAGGTATCCTTATATTAACGGACAAAATCTTAATATCGGGTTCGGTATTTCAGGTATCGCCAATCCTGATCTGAAATGGGAATCAACAGCCCAGAGCAATATAGGGATTGATATATCATTATTCAAAGGGAGACTTATCTCAACAATTGATGTTTACCGGAAAGTAACGGAAGATCTTCTTATGCCAAGGCAGTTGCCGGATTATGTAGGTGTTTCAAGTGTCATTGACAATATAGGATCTATCGAAAACAGAGGGCTCGAGATAATGATAGGCGGTGATCCGATTGTAGGGAATTTCAGATGGAACACATCAGTCAATTTCACAATGAACCGCAATGAGGTACTTGACCTGGGACCCGGAATAAAAAGAATAGGCTATACCCCTACATCAGGAGGATATTCGCTTGGCTCTTCATATATGTTCCTCGAAGTTGGCCAGCCTTTTGGTCAGATGAAAGGATATAAGTTCCTTGGCTTATGGGGTGCTGATGAGGATGCTGCTGCAAGGGCTTACGGACAGCTCCCGGGTTTGCCTAAATATGCCGATCTGACCGGACCCGAGGGTAAACCTGACGGAGTGGTCAATGAACTTGATAAAACAACTATTGGCTATGGCTACCCTGATTTTACGATCGGTTGGTCCAACCTCTTTACCTACAGGAACTTTGATCTGTCATTTCTTATTACAGGAGCCTATGGTGCTGATCTTTTTAATACTATAAGGATAAGAAGGGAAACCTATGAAGGTAATCATCCTGTACTATTGGATTACTGGACTCCTCAAAATCAGGATACTGAAGTGCCTGCATTATATGACGGAGCGTGGGTTCAGTCTCAGAATCTGGTTAACAAATATCTTTTAGGGAATAGTTCCGGAGCCACTTCAAGATGGGTTGAGGATGCCTCATTTACAAGACTGAAAACTATAACTTTTGCGTATAATTTTCAGCCTTCCCTGCTTCAGAAAATCGGATTTTCAAAAGCAAGGTTATTTTTCACCGGAACAAACCTGATAACATTGACCGACTATTCGGGATACGATCCTGAAATAGCACAGTTCCCGACTAATGATGCTACTATAGGGATTGATCAGAGTGTTTATCCGACTTCACGAATGTATACCTTTGGTGCTGACTTTACTTTCTAACAACATTAAATCTACGATCATGAATAGAAAAATATCGAAAATATCAAATCTGGTAATGTTGTCAGGAGTATTTCTCCTTCTTTTTACCGGATGTGAAAAACTTAAAGAGAAACCCACCGACTTTGTCGGCCCTGACAACTTTTTTAAAACACCGGCACAGGTTGAATCGGCATTTGTCAGTTCAATGCAAAGACTATGGGGCGGATGGCAATTTTACGACTGGATGGGCTATCCGGAATGGCCATCGCAGGATGATCAGTTGTATGGAGGCGATCTGGCTATAGGCGACAATGATGCCGCCGGCAGCTGGCAAAAACATTACCAGGCCATTGCTGATCTCAATCCCGCCATTAAAGCTCTGGCTGAAGATCAGTTAGGTGCAGGAGTGCCGCAGGAAACTAAAGACCAGCTAATGGCAGAGGCAAAATTCCTGAGAGCATTTAATTATTTCTGGCTTGTAAGGATTTATGGCGATGTGCCTCTTATACTTGAGGAAACGGACGTAATAAAAGGAGATATTGTCAGATCCCCGGTTGCTGATGTATATAACCAGATAGTGGAAGACATGCTTTTTGCCACACAAAATCTTCCCGATGTATGGCCAGGTGGTCAGAATGCACGCCCGACTGCCGATGTGGCCAGGGGAATACTTGCAAAAGTATATATAACCATGGCAACTGCTCCTTTGAACGCAACAACCAACTACGCCAAGGCCAGGGATATGGCAAAACAGGTTATGGATGGCGGCCGTTACAGTCTGGTTCCTGATGTGGCGGACGTATTTAATATGGATTATGATTTAGGTCCTGAATTTATGTGGGCCTTTCATAACTCGGAGGAGGAGTATGTAATTGAGCCTCAGATATGGCTGCCGGGCGACATGGCAGGAGGCTGGGGAGACGTAACAGCTGAAAAAATCTGGGGCGAAGCTTTTCCTGAAGAACCCCGCAAGCATGCCTACCTGCTGCTTGAGGACCATTGGTTCGGAACAGGCACTACATACCTTGACTGGTGGAAATCAGCTCCTTATATCAGAAAATACCTGTATGATACACCTGAAAATATGGAGAAAAATGTCTCATATCAGTCTCAACCAATATTAAGGTATGCAGATGTATTGCTGCTTTTTGCCGAAGCGGATAATATGGTCAACGGACCCACACAGGCAGCCTGTGATGCAGTTAACCAGATCATCAACAGGGCAACCGGAGGGGTCCCGAATCCGGCAGATCCGCTGTTCACAACTGCAATGTCGAAAGGAGCGTTTGATGACGCTGTGATCAATCAGCGAAGTCTGGAACTCTGTTTTGAATATGACCGGTGGTTCGACATCTGCCGTAAAAGGATACTGGATAAGGTTACAGATCCTGATTATCTGCCAAATTATTCCGAGAATGATTATCTTATGCCTATCCCGCAGAAAGACCTGAGGCTGAATAAGAGTCTTACTCAGAATCCGGGATATACCAGACCATAGGGGGTTAGTTTAGGTTGATTGAAAATTGCCACCTGATATTCATGTAGGGTGGCAATTTTTTTAAAATTATTCATTAATATTAAAAATGACAACCTTATATTGTAATATCATTAAGTGTTTGATGAAGATCGGATTATGAATGATTCAATGGCAAATTTTTTTAATTTCGTCATAAACGTTGGAGATTCCTCATTTCTCCCGCTTCGCGGGATCATTCGGAATGACAGTTCACTTTTGTTTTATTGTGAGGGGGAGGTTAGCAGAGAGCGGGTACTTCCCGCTCTCTGCTAACCTCCCCCTCATTTGACTATAAAAGAAACTGTCATCCCGAACGAAGTGAGGGATCTCACCAGAATATTACAAAGAGATCTTTCTATTACTATTTAGGGTAAAAAAACAACACTCATAATAGTTGTTCAGGTTAAAAAAAGAGTTTTTAGGAGTGAGTTTAAGCTTGGAATGACAAAAAGTGGTTCATGAAGAATTTATCTTATAACAGGTTTATATACTATTTATTTTTTGTGGCAGGAATAATGACAGCCTGCCGGCATAGTGATCAAAACAGGGAATCATTGAATAATGTATTGTTCAGAAGTGTTCCCCCGGGGGGAAGTGGCATTAAATTTAAAAATCAGCTTCAGGAGACTGACAGTGCAAACTCAATCTTTTATGAGTATTACTATAACGGATCAGGCCTGGCTATCGGTGATCTGAATAATGACGGATTGAGTGACATTGTATTTGGAGCAAATATGACACAGTGCAGGGTATATCTGAATAAAGGCAATCTGTCTTTCACTGATATTACCGGGGAGAGCGGTATAAACACATCCGGGAAATGGATAACCGGCGTCAGCCTGGTTGATATTAACAGCGATGGGTGGCTCGACATATACTTATGCGCTGCAGGCAATATAAATTATGATTACCACAATCTGCTTTATATCAGCAGTGGAGACGGGGACAATCTGACTTTTACAGAGTGCGCGGCAAAAGTTGGGCTTGATGATGACGGGTATTCAACTCAGGCACTGTTTCTTGACTATGACCGTGACGGTGATCTGGATATGTACCTGGTAACCGCAGCCATGACTATTCCAAACAAAAATGCAATACGGCTCCGTAAAAATGACGGGTCAATGATCAACACCGACAGGTTATACAGGAATGATGGCATTGATGCAGCTAATAACCTGCCCGTTTTTCGAAATGTTTCGAAACAGGCCGGTATAACATGGGACGGTTTTGGACTGGGAGCTGCGGTGTGCGATATAAACAGGGATGGATGGCCCGATATTTTTGTCGGGAATGATTATATCTCAAATGATCTTCTGTATGTAAACCAGGGTGATGGTACATTCAGAGAGATGGTCAAAGATTACCTGGGGTACTTAAGTAATAGTACTATGGGAGTGGATATTTCAGATTTCAATAATGATGGATTGATCGACATCTTTGCCCTCGACATGCAGCCTGAAGATTATTTCAGGAAGAGAATAATGGCAGGTAACATGCGTACCTACAACAGGTATTTAAATGAGCTTAAGGCCGGCTATTCCCCACAGTATGTACGAAATATGCTTTATCTGAATAACGGAGAGATCGAGGGGCAATACCGGTTCAGTGAGATCGGACAAATGGCCGGTATTTTTGAAACTGACTGGAGCTGGGCCCCGCTCTTTGCAGACTTTGATAATGACGGATATAAAGACCTGTTCATAGGGAACGGAATAGGACACGATATGACAAACATGGATTTTTCAACATTGTGGCTTACAAAGATCAAGGAGAGTCCAAAGATAGAATTCAGTGTGCTTTACAGACTTTTAAAGAATGACCTTGATAAGAGGGGAAACGTAAAAAAACCAAATGTGGTTTTCAGGAATTCAGGCGGGCTGATCTTCGAGAATCTTACCATTGAATGGGGCCTGGATCAGCCTTTGTATTCAACAGGATCTGCCTTTGCAGATCTTGATAACGATGGCGATCTTGACCTGGTATTGAATAATATAAATGACCTGGCTGCAGTTTATGAGAACAGGACCATTCACCCGGGATCTTCAGATCAGGGCAAGCATTTTCTCCTGGTCCATCTGTCGGGTGATTCATTGAACAAAGGAGGAATTGGAGCAAAAATTAATATATTCTATAACAGCAGGCAGCAGTATTATGAACATTTCCCCGTGAGGGGATTCCAGGCAATGGTCGATCCGAAAATCCATTTTGGTCTGGGTGAAACCACTATGATCGATTCGCTGCATATATGGTGGCCTGATGGGAAAGAACAGGTCTTAAACAATATTTCTGCAGATCAGTTAATAACTCTAAGCTATTCAAAGACCTTATTTAAAACAAAACCTGAAATCAATACAAACAGTGTTGATAAATTATTCAGTTCCCTTCGCGGTAATACAACAATCGGGTATGCCCATAAAGAAAAACTGTTTATTGATTTTGATTTCCAGCCACTTCTTCCGCATCAGTATTCCCAGGAAGGACCGGGGATTGCAGTAGGGGATGTAAATTCAGACGGATTGGATGACTTCTTTATCGGAGGATCAACAGGTTATTCAGGGAGCATATTTGTTCAGGGAAGAACAGGCAGCTTTAGTTCCCATGCCCTGCCCGGGAATAATAATTATGAGGATATGGGTGCTTTGTTCTTTGATGCAGACAGGGATGACGATGACGATCTGTACGTTGTAAGCGGGGGATCAGGCTTGCCTCCGGGAATGCCATTTTATGCCGACCGCCTGTACATTAATAATGGCAGTGGTGAATTTGAACTTTCTGAAAACGCATTGCCCGACATTCGGGTTTGCGGATCGATGGTTACTGCATGTGATTTTGACAGGGATGGGGATCTTGATCTTTTTGTTTGCGGAAGGGTTGATCTTGAAAAATATCCCATGCCTCCGTTAAGCTACCTGCTTAGAAATGACAGCAAGGGAGGAGTTGTGAAATTTACCGACGTCACAAGCCAGGTATGCCCTGATCTTGTAAGACCCGGATTGATAGCCGCAGCCCTTTGGACCGATTTCAATAATGATGGCTGGTCTGACCTGATACTTGCAGGAGAGTGGATGCCTCTTTCTTTTTATAAAAATGAGCAGGGGAAATTAATCAATATTTCTTCAAACACGGGATTAGCAAATTATACAGGCTGGTGGAACAGCCTTACCGCGGCAGATTTTGACAAGGATGGCGATATTGACTATGTTGCCGGGAACCTTGGACTGAACACTCAGTATAAAGTATCACATGATCAGCCGATGCGGATTATTGCCAGGGATTTTGACAGGAACGGATCACTCGATCCGGTCTGCAGCTACTATGTGCAGGGGAAAAGTCATCCCATTTATCAGAGGAACCAGTTGCTTGCCCAGATACCCTCATTAAAAAACAGGTTCAAAACATATGACGATTATGCCAGAGCTTCATTTGATGATATTTTTCCTGAAGATTCTTATAAAGACGCTTATATAAGAGACGCCAGGTTCTTTGAGTCGGCATACATTGAAAATCTTGGCGGGGGATCATTTAAGATGAACTCTTTACCTTTGGAAGCACAGACGGCTCCATTATTCGGCATGTTGTCAGATGACTACGACTCTGACGGGAATCCTGATATTTTAATTGTTGGTAATTCTTATTCCACAACAGTCTCTGACGGACGTTATGATGCATCCATCGGATTATTTCTTGCCGGTAACGGGAAAGGCGGATTCTATCCGGTGCCCGGCAGGGAAAGCGGCTTTTTTGCTGATGGTGATGCAAAAGCAATGGCTGAACTTGTTTTGGAGGATGGCAGCTCTCTTATCCTGGTTGCCAGAAATTCCGACAGTTTGAAGGTTATAAAGCCGGTTCACCGGTCAACACAAATCATAAAGCTAAAGAGTGATGATGTATCTGCTGAATTGATATATAATACGGGAGAGAAAGAGTACAGGGAGTTCTGTTATGCAAGTGGTTATCTGTCTCAGTCTTCGAGAGTTTGCAAGGTGCCTGAAGAAGTGGTTTCCGTAAGGATAACCAATTATAAAGGTGAGAAACGTGAAATTTCATCAGGAAATAAATGACGAAATTATAACCAGTTATGAGAAAGTTATTATTTTTTGCTATCCTGTTATCAGGCTGCTCTGCGGCAACACAGGATATGAGCTACAGCCTGCCCGGAAAAACTTTTTATGATGAGCTGCCAAATCCGGTAACTGCAAACATCACCCAATGGTCGGCGGTAAGGTCTGATGTAAATGTGAGTTTTGCCAGTGATAATGTGAGATATCCGAAGGAACAGGTCCCCCTGGTCTCTTCCGATGAATGGGCAACAATGGCATGGAAAGGGAAAAAAATTCATACACAAATACTTGTATGGACAAAAAAGGATATCCCTGCCGGTAAATACACAGGTTCGGTTACCGTTAATGCAGGAGAGGAATTTGTTCTCAGGATATCATTAGATGTAGCTGTTCATATACTTCCATCGTCTTCGGAGTGGAAATTCGACCTGGATCTCTGGCAGAACCCTGATCCCGTCGCAAAGGTGCATGGTGTTGAACTATGGAGTGATGAGCATTACAGACTTATGAGGCCATATTATGAAATGCTTGCCGGGGCAGGACAGAAAAGTATAACCGCATTTATAATCGACCAGCCATGGGGACCTGACATTATTTATCACCGAAATCCGACATTTATAAAGTGGTCGAGGAAAAAGGATGGAAGCTGGTCGTATGACTATACCGTATTTGACAAGTATGTTGAATTTGTAATGAGTTGCGGTATAGATCAGAGAATTAACTGCTATTCCATGATTACCTGGGATCTTAATTTCATCTACTTTGATGAAGCGAAGGGAGATACAGTGTCTGTTTTCGCAAAGCCTGGCTCACAGGCTTATAATGAACTATGGGAACCAATGATCAGCAATTTTACAAACCATCTTAAATCAAAAGGATGGTTTGAAAAGACAACCATAGCAATGGATGAACGCGATATGGAGGGTATGATAGCGGTTATGGCACTGCTCAAGAGAGTGGATACTGAATGGAAAACAGCACTTGCCGGAGGTTATCACCGCGAGATAGCCATGGATATTTATGACTATTGCATAATAATCCATGACAAATTTGATGAAGATATTCTTGAAGCCCGCAGGGCTGCGGGACTGCCGACAACATTTTATACTGCATGCGGCGAGAGGCGGCCGAATGCTTTTACATTTTCGCCTCCTGCTGAAAATGTATGGATAGGCTGGTACGCAGCAGCCGAAGGATTTACAGGATACCTCAGGTGGGCATATAATAACTGGACGGAAGATGTGTTGCGTGATACCCGTTACAAGACATGGCCGGCCGGTGATTGCTATCAGATCTATCCGGGGCCGCGTACATCAATAAGATTTGAGAAACTTATTGAAGGCATTCAGGATTTTGAAAAGATCCGTATTCTAAGGAATAAGTTCAGCAGTGAAGGAGATATTGTAAAACTGGATGAATTGAATATAGTTTTATCAAATTTCACACAGGAGAATCTTGAGAATATACCGGCCGCTGAAATAGTAAAAAAGGGCAAGGAATTCATCAACAGATTTTGAGTCAGGATTTATTAAAGGGACTGTATTAAACATAAAATCGTTGAGATATGAAAACCTTAAAAGCTGTTTCCGGAATAATGCCGGATAATCTGAACTTGTGCAGAATGATCACCAGGATATTGGCTCTTGTGATTTTTATTTTCTGCATAGTATCTGCAAGAGCCCAGCAGGCTGATGTGAAAGAGGATGTGAAAGTATGGGCAGTGCCAGGCGAACAGAAAGTACGTCCGAATGACAGGGTTGAAACCAACAACCTTGTATGGTCCGGTGAAAAAAAGCGGATCAAAGTGGCAGGAGCAGGGAACGAACATGTTCCTTTTCAGGTAGTTATTACCACACCTGTCCCTCCGGGATGGAGACCAAAAGCCCCGGATGGGTTTTTTGTGATAGCTTCTGATCTGAAATCAGCTGAAGGTAAGATAATTCCACA
This sequence comes from Bacteroidetes bacterium GWA2_40_15, assembly GCA_001768195.1. Classification (GTDB taxonomy): domain Bacteria; phylum Bacteroidota; class Bacteroidia; order Bacteroidales; family VadinHA17; genus LD21. The sequence continues at coordinate 27,487 of MENI01000083.1, forward strand.
GAAGCAGGTGAACCTCTTCCTTGAGCATTATATTCAGATATATGCAATCTCGAGTCCGGTTGGTGCCAAGGGCTTATGGCCCGATGCCCTTGCTCCGCTTAAAGTGCCATTCAGCATGCAGGCTCAGTATGCAGTGGTTGGCAACAGACCTGTTTGGGTTGATGTTTATATTCCTTCAGGTACACCGAAAGGTACTTACAGCGGATCCATTACCGTAACAAGGTTTGACAAGGTTATTGAGACCCTTGGTATTGAGGTTGAGGTTTATGGTTTCTCCCTCCCTGAGGAAACACATCTTATTACTTATGTGAATATTTCAAAAGGCGAAATAGCCAGGTTCTATAACAAACTGGCATCATCACCTGAGATGGAGGAGCTTACTCAGAACTACTTCACTTTTCTTTATGAGCACCGGATGGAAACATGGTTCAACGATCCCCTTGTTCCTTCCATTACCATCAAGGGTGAAAAACTGGATGTAAAGTTCAACGATCAGAGATATGATCAGTATCTGAATAAGCAGAAAACCAAGAGAGTAATTCTTGAAACTGCTCCACATGAGATTATAAGTCAGGCCGGAGATGATCACTTCTCTGATGCAACAATTAAGATGGTTAAGCAATACCTGACTGCTGTTGAATCCTATTTCAGGAAAAACGGCTGGAGGGACCGGCTTGTTTTTAACAGTCCTATTGATGAGCCAAATACGAAAAAGGAATACGAGGATACCCGTAAATGGGCTCAGATTGTTAATGAAACAGTACCGGGTATACCTTTCCTGGCAACTGAATCTCCGGTAACGGATAATCCTGAATGGGGAACGCTGCGCGGATATGTGAACAATTTCTGTGTTCATGGCAACTCACTGAATAATCCGGTGGTTAAACAGGCATTACGCGAAGAACAGTTAAAAGGAGGTGAAGCTACATGGTATATCTCTTGTGATCAGGCATATCCACAGCCAAATTATTTCATTGATGCACCTGCCCTTGATCCGGTAATGGTTCCCTGGATTACGGAAAGGTATAAAATGAACGGGTTCCTCTACTGGGCAGCCAATTTCTGGAATCAGACACCCGATCCATGGCTCGATCCTGTAACATTTATTTCGGGTTTTGACTGCAGCGGAGGTTATGTTCTGAATGGTGAAGGATCGTTGATATACCCGGGGAACCATACAAAAAGATATACCGGACAACCGGATGTGAATGGCGCTGTTTCTTCTATCAGGTTTGAGCTTCTGCGCGACGGGATCGAAGACTATGAATATCTGTGGATGCTGAAAGGTAAGGGAGCGGCTGATTTCGCTGAGGAGCAGGTACGGAATATGGTGATCGATGTAAGTACCTTCTCGCGTAACCTTGAGGAGCTCTATTTAACCCGTAAGGCAATGGCAGGGAAACTGGAAGAATTATCAAAATAAAATGAGGACGTCTTCAAGATTTGATATAATCCCCGTCAACCCCATGGCCGTCAACTTAAGACTGTTGTTTGTAAATAGAATAGGGTAAAAAAAGTTTCCCCTCCTTTTGAAGGAGGGGTGGCCGGGGAAATTGATTATATGATATTTACAAAGTATGTTTCCCGGCCGGGGTGGTTGATTTAATTAACTTGACAATGCACCATATACAGACTGAGATATACTATAAGTTATGGATTAAAATAATTGCAAGTGAGCGTTGGATTCACGATATTTTTATCTGAAAACAAACTTTTGTTCAGGGGTCATAAATAATTGAAAAGTCAGTTAGGAATAGTATTAAATAAAAGGAAATGTACCGATTTGATAGACTAATCAACCACCCCGTCCGCATACTAACTTTGCAATACATTTACTATCATTGTGTTGCGGCCACCCCTCCTTCAAAAGGAGGGGAAACTTATCCCGTTTTACCCTATAATAAAACAATGCTTAGGTTGATGGCTATGCCTTAGGGGGGCTAAATGAATCATTGGTTTTCAAAGTCCCTCCTGGGGGTTCCGATTGCTATTGGGATAGGGGTGAATTATAAAAATAGACTTGTGAGTCATTTTCTAATAATTATATAATGAAGAACACACTTTTTACTTTGCTGATGATCACGATTATTTCATCTGGAATGATCCAAAGCTGTAAACAAAACAGAGTTGATAGTACAAAACTGGAAATAGATATTACGGAAGATGAAAAATGGTGGGGAGGGGCTGTCCTCGATGGACGTAATTCACCTTTGAATGATCAGCCATTTGCATATGATCAGTTCGGAAATTGCAAGGCCAACCAGGCAGCCCCGCTCTTCATATCAGACAAAGGCAGATATATCTGGAGTGAAAACCCCTTGAATATAGAAATTACAAATGAACGGATAATTGTTGGTGCCAGGGGAGCTGAAGTTACTACCGGCAAAAATGGCGAAACACTTAAGGAAGCCTTTCTCCATGCAAGCAGGGAATTCTTCCCGCCTTCAGGCAAGACTCCCGATCCCTTGCTCTTCACCAGTCCACAGTACAATACATGGATAGAACTGCAGTACGACCAGAATGAAAATGACATACTGAAATATGCTGAAGACATTATTAAAAACAGATTTCCGGTTGGTGTAATCATGATTGATGATAACTGGCAGGATCGCTATGGCACATGGAAATTCGACTGTGAAAAATTCTCCGATCCCAAAGGCATGATCAGGAAGCTTAAAGCGATGGGCTTCAAAGTAATGCTCTGGGTTGTTCCTTTCATCAGTTCCGATTCCCCTGTTTACAGGGAGCTGGCAGAGAAGAGGCTTCTGGTATTTGCTGACAAGGAAAAAACAAGGCCTGCAAGTATAACCTGGTGGAACGGGGTCAGCGCACTGGTTGATCTTTCCAATCCTGAAGGAGAAAAATGGTTTAAGGACCAGATGAACAGTCTTGTCAGGGAGTATGGTGTTGATGGATTTAAACTCGATGCAGGTGATCCTGAAGGATATCTTAACACCTTTTCCTTCGGTGATTTTGATCCGAATCAGCACTGTGAATCATATGCAAAACTGGGGCTTGATTTTCCTTTGAATGAGCTGCGGGCCTGCTGGAAAATGGCAGGACAGCCGCTGGTGCAGCGTTTAAGGGATAAAAGCCACACATGGAGTGATGTACAGGTTCTGATCCCGGATATGATCGGATTGGGTTTGATAGGTCACCAGTTTGGCTGCCCCGATATGATCGGCGGCGGAGAGTGGACTTCGTTTCAGGATACTTCAGTGCTTGACGAGGAACTCATCGTACGATCGGCACAGGTGAGTGCATTGATGCCAATGATGCAGTTCTCTGTGGCCCCCTGGAGGGTCCTGAGTAAGGAAAACCTATCCATCTGTAAGGATATGGCGAATCTTCATTTCAGGATGGGCAACGAAATCATGGAGATGGCCAGGGAATCAGCAATCTCCGGCGAACCGATGGTGCGTAACCTGGAGTATGAATATCCAGGGAAAGGATACCATGGAATCAAGGATCAGTTCCTTTTGGGCAGCAAAATAATGGTTGCCCCATTAGCAGAAAAGGGTAAACGTTCACGACAGGTGGTTTTTCCTGAAGGAAAATGGATGGGTGATGACGGGGTAATAGTTGACGGACCTGTATCTCTGACAATAGACGTACCGCTTGAAAGATTACCCTGGTATAGAAAAGTTAATTGATTATAAAATGAAAATATGAGTCCACTCCGATAAAACCAAAAAATGAAATTGCCACGAAGACACAAAAACACAAAAACACCAATCCCGATAGTTATCGGGTTCACCAAGAGCTTATCTTTCAATGACTTATTCTTGGTGCAGCTTTGTGCCTTGGCGCCTTGGTGGCAAAAAAAATACTTTTCGGAGCAGACTCAAATATTAAAATTAATAAACTTAAATTATGAAAAAGCAAATCCTGAGTTTCATGGCGTCAATATTTCTGTCTGCGAGCCTCTGTCTTGCAGATGCCCAGATTGTATATGATGCCCCTGAAAAGAAGTTGATTGATTTTAGTCAGCATTCTCCTTATATTCAATATTATAAGGACCATTTAACCGATTATGAAAAAGAACCATTTGACGGCATAACGCTCAGGCTTACAAAGGAAGCCGGCAATGGAGATATATTTATGGTGGATAACTGGGCAAAGGTTACAGCTGAAGTCAAAGAGGCAGAATTAAAACTTGCTTCTTCTTTAAAAGCAAGTACAATGCTTACTGACAATCTTCTTGTGCTGTTCGGAGGTTCTCAGATGGACTGGTTTTCTGATGAAGACTGGGCAAAGACTGAAGAGCATATCCGATATGCTGTGGGAGTTGCCAGGGCAGCCAAATGTAAGGGCATACTATGGGATCCTGAGCCATATAAACCCGGAAAGAATCCCTGGAAATGAAGAGGCATATTATTATACATCACCTCTTGAATATTTTAAAGTAAGGAGCACACTTATTGACGATGCAAAAGCGCTTATCCCAATTGACTTGTGGTCAAAACATACCAGCTCATTCAGGATGGGCCATGCGATAGCTCCCGAGTATATCCAGGGAAACTGGCTGGGGTTGAGGCCATTCCCTTACAGGTTAAGCGGGCAGGGTGCTGTAATGTCAAAAGAAGAGAGAGTGAAATGGCTTGAGCATAATGCTTACTATGCATTACGTACTTCAGATAAGTATGCCTGGACCTGGGCTGAGAAGATCGACTGGTGGACCGGAAATAACCTGCCGGCAGGATTTACAGAAGCACTTTTCAGGGCAAAAAAGAAAGTAGCAGCCGGACTACCTCTTGGTTTTGAAATTGAACAGATAATTGAAAATGCACAGAAAAAAGCTGAAGAATTTTACAAAGACATAAAGTAGCTTATTATTAACCACAAAGGCAACAAAAGGATTACACAAAGTAACTCAAAGGAAATACAGTAAATGAATATAGAAAGAGTATTTAAAAAGGTTCAGATAGATCTTATCAGGTTCATACTGCACTTAGGCCGGGATAGATAAAAGAATTGTTTTATAATATTCCCTTTGTGCGCCTTCGTGATTTACTTTGAGTGCCTTTGTGGTTAAATAAATAATCTAACTCATAATTCACATTATAAATCAAATCATTATGAAAATCAGGCAACTTATAATTGTTCTCCTTATCCTGTCAATCTCTTCCTGTAAGGAGAATAGTCCGACAAATCTACCCGGGGCAGAAGTACTAACAACCAAAACAGATGTTGCATTAACTCCGCCTATGGGATGGAACAGCTACAACTGCTACGGAGCTACGGTTACAGAAAAAGAGATGATGGAGAATGCAATGATGATGTCGGTACATCTGAAGGAATACGGGTGGCAATATGTGGTTGTCGATTATTGCTGGTTCTATCCCTTTCCCGGGGCAATGAATAATCCCCCTCAGGCAAGGGACTATAAACCAGCTCTTACAATGGATGTTAACGGAAGGTTATTGCCCTCTGTTGAAAGATTCCCTGAATCTGCCGGAAATATGGGATTCAAACCTCTCGCAGATAATATTCATAGTCTGGGACTTAAATTTGGGATACATGTTATGCGCGGAGTTCCAAGGGAGGCTGTCGCAAAAAAACTCCCCGTTCTGAGGACCACAGTTACTGCAGATATGATTGCCAACACTTCTGACACATGTAACTGGCTGAACTCCATGTATGGAATTGATATGACTAAAGAGGGGGCACAGGAGTATTACAATTCATTATTCGAACTCTATGCATCATGGGGAGTCGATTATGTAAAGGTTGATGATATTGCTACTCCATATCATGGGGCTGAGATTGAAGCGGTACGGCAAGCCATTGACAATTGCGGAAGGCCAATGGTGCTGAGTTTATCTCCGGGCGATGACATGCCTTCCGAACAGGCTGAACATGTAAAAAAATATGCCAATATGTGGAGAATATCAGCAGATTTCTGGGATAACTGGGAGAGCCTGAAAAGTCAGTTTGAACTGTGTAATAGGTGGTCTCATGTTTCCGGTCCGGGGCACTGGCCTGATGCCGATATGCTGCCACTCGGAAGGCTGAATCGCAGAGGCCCCAACCCCGCTCTTGAAAGGATTACATACTTCACAAGAGAAGAGCAGAAGACCATGATGACCCTATGGTCAATATTCAGATCTCCGCTTATGTTGGGAGGTGATCTTATCGTTCTTGATAATTATACCCGAACGTTGCTGACCAATGGTGAAGTAATTCAGGTTAACCAGAAGAGTGAGAATAACCGGCAGTTATTCCGTGATGGAGACAAGATCGCATGGATAGCTGATGTTCCGGGGAGTTTAGATAAATATCTTGCACTTTTCAACATCAGTGATAAAAAAAATCCTGTCGAAATAGAAGCCAGCTGGGAACAATTGGGACTAACAGAACCGACTTATCATGTAAGAGATATCTGGGAAAGAAGGAACCTGGGTTTAAGTAAGGATGGTCTGAAGTATGCCGTTAATTCTCATGGTGCAAGACTTTTTAGGATCTCAAAATCACAATAGAAGTAAAAAACCTGCACATGCACTCATAAGAACAAATGCAAAAAATTTAATGCAACCAGGCGGTTGGAATAATTGTAACATTAGAATATCGAGTTGTTTTAAAAAAACTATATAAGATGAAAAGAAATGTATTTATAACCAGGCTAAGCTTTCCTTTTCTTATATCCATCATCATTTCCTCGGTGGCAGAATCACAGATTAATCAGCCTCAGATCATGATTCCTTTTATAAAAGCCACACCGGTTATTGACGGTAACCTTTCAGATCCTTCATGGAAGCAGGCCTCGGAAATGACAGAATTTGTAAACTGGTCCCTGGACAGCTATGTTAAGGATCCGGTGAGCGTATTAATGTATTTTGACGAGAAGAATCTCTATGTTGCCTTTCGCAACTATGATCCTGATGCTGAAAAGCTTAATAGAACTGTAAGTCCGAAAGGACCCAGAGACACATTTCTCTGGGGACGAAACCATGCAATGGTAGGTATAGGTTATAAGGGCACCAATGTACGGCTCATGGCAGACCCGAAAGGAACGATGACCGACTGGAAAGACAATGATATTAAGTGGAACGGCAACTGGCAGTATAATGCTTTGATTAACCAGACGGACTGGATTGGGGAATTCTCTATCCCGCTAAGTGAAATAGGGATTGACGATATAAGCTCCGGTGCTGAACTTAATCTGACATTGTCAAGAAGCTATCCTCATGGTGAATCATCGGCCTGGAGTGGGAAATGCAATCTATCATCAAAAGGCAGTGCAAAGTGTGATATTGGAAAGTGGCCCGCGCCTGTACCGGGGAAGAATCTGATATCTTTCAGTGCACAGAATTCCGGAAAGGAAAATGTTAAAATCAGGTGTGAACTGGAGCTGATACCTCTGAACGGAACTCCCGAATTCATTAACCAGGCAGGGCAGGGACCTTCTTCAGACCTTCAGTTAAAGATAAGTTCAGAACCATTAATTTACAGATCCGGATATACGATTCCCGGAGGAGGTAAAATCAGCGAAAATATTCCTTTTGATCTGCCTGTTGAAGGAAGCTATTATGCCTCAGTTATTGTAAAATCAATTGATGGTTCTGTAATCCGTCGTAGTTCCGATTTCTGGTTTACAATTGAACCAAACAGGGCGAAAGTTAAATCACTTAAAGAAAAAATAGGGGAATCTATATCTGCAATGAACAGGATATCAAATCCTGTCGCCAACACTCTTAAAACTGAGGCTGATAAAATTTTTACTGATATTCAACAGCTTGAAGATTATGCAGACACAGCATGGAAATCAGGGAAGTGGGATGATTTTACAGCAAGGATCGCAAATAAGGAGATTGAGATTGCTCAACACCTTCATAAAGTAAAATGGACTTCATTTAACAACTGGAGTGCAAGCGGAGATTTTGGGATTGCACTTACTCATTCAGTTATTAAGCTAAGGAAGGATGCTCTGTTCCCTTTGCCTGTCACAGATCAGATTGAGATTTCTCTTGCCCGAAATGAATATGAATCATTTCAGCTGGCTGTTCTTCCTTTTGGAAAAGACCTGAAAAACCTGAAAGTGGAAGTAAGTGATCTCAGGAGTAAAGAGGACAGCATAATTCCAAAAAGCAGGATCGAAACATCATTGGTTGACTATAATCTGATTGACTGGCAGGCAGCTTATGTTGCAGAATATAAAGGCTGGCACCCCGATCCGTTGATCCCGGTCACAAACACTATTAAGATTGATGGAAAAGATGTTTGCCGGCCATTGTGGATCACAATCTATGCACCCGAAGGAACGAAAGCAGGGGAATATAAAGGAACAATTTCATTAAGTGCTGATGGGATGAAAAAGGTTACAGCATATGTCAAATGCAGGGTATGGGATTTCGGGCTGCCTGTTGCAAGTCATCTGAAAACCCACTCATGGGATCAGATTGAATATATGGCAGATTTTTATAACCTTGAAGAGTTACCTCTTGAATGGTATCAGAAGTTCTGTGAGCTTCTTTTAAAGAACCGGTTTAATCCGGGTTCTGCAGGAGTAAATTATGTCAGTGAAAAGCCGGATAGCAAAGGAAATTATGATTTCAGCAAGGTGGAGAAGGTGTTGAAATATTGTATTGACCGCGGACTTGAACGTTTTTCAATCGTGCAGATGAAGAAAGGTCTTTACACTCCGGAAGAGGCTGAAGAGGTATACAGGTTTGTTGAAGCGTATACAAAATTCCTCAAGGAGAAAGGGTGGCTCGACAAAGCCCTTGTTGAGCTATGGGATGAACCAACAGACCTGGAATATCCCTATATTAAGGAAAGGGCGGAAAGATTAAAAAAGATCGATCCCGATCTTCGCCTGCAGTTATTTGCCGAGGGTGGTCCGTATGACTTTTTTGACAGAAATACAGATCAGTATGGATTGAATGATCTTGTTGATATCTGGGCTCCGGTTAACATTATCGAGTCTCCTGAAACCCAGGCAAAAGGAGGGGAGATATGGACCTATTTCTGTACTCTTGCGCGGGAAAGCGCCCCGAACTTCTTTATTGACTGTCCGGCAATATACCAGCGAAGCATTGCATGGTATTGCTGGATGTACGGGGTTGATGGTTTTGAACACTGGAGTTCAAATTACTACTGGAGAAATGTTAAGAAAGGAAAGCCACTGGATGAGAAATGGCCGAATGTTCCCTGGGACTCACGCACATATTACTATTTCAACGGAGAGGGACAACTGGTATATCCTGGTCCTGACGGAGCCACTTATTCATCAGTAAGACTGGAGAATTTCAGAGATGGGATGGATGACTACGAGTACCTGTACAGACTTAAAGAGCTTCTCTTAAAGTATGAAGGCAATAAAACAGACCCTGAACTGAACGCATACAGGCAGCTTTTATATCCTGAGGATTACCTTTTATTCAAATATCCCAGGAAAATTAAAGTAACCCTGGAAAATACACTGCGTTATCCTGAGCAGCCGGAAAAAATACTTGATACCAGGGAAAAGATTGCAATTGCTATTGAAAAGATTCAGTGGATGAAATAAAAATTGCTGTTTTAATCCCTAATGCAATGAGGACGGATTTATTTCCGGCAGACTTTATTAGCAGGACAAAAATGATTCGATTATTGAAAATATTTAGTAATTTGACTTTGATTTTATAAAATCGGTTAACGGGGTTTGCAGTTTTACTTGAATCAATAGTTTTAGAATGGGGTTTAAGCCGACATTATAGCATTATGTAACATTTACTAACTAAATAAAGCAACAGGAAAATGGAAAGTACTAATATTTCAAGAAGGAAATTTGTGAAAGGATTGGCAGGCAGCGCTGCCGGAGTTGCAACATTCGGCAGCAGTATGGGTATGTCAGCAATAAGTTATTCGCGAATTATCGGCGCGAATGAAAGGCTTAATATCGGTGTCATTGGTTGTGGTGGCATGGCTGTCAGCCACATGGAGGCTTTATTGAGCATGAAGCAATCAGACAATGTTGAGATTACTGCCGTATGTGATATATATACAAAGAGGCTGGAAAAGGCTAAAGAGCTTACAAAAGCTCAGGCTTTTAAAAATTATCAGGATATT
>MENI01000084.1 GCA_001768195.1 Bacteroidetes bacterium GWA2_40_15
ACTTATTATTTAAACCATTTTTGTTAAGATAGATATCTAATCAACATAGAGCAGAGAATAGCTGATTTTTAAAAGGGTTTATTAAAGGGAGCAATTAATCCAGAAGGATACATCTCCTTTATATATTCCAAAAACTTCACAGAAGATAGATCAAGACTATATTTTGTATTTATATCATCCGTCATTCTTTTTAATAATGAATCAGATATAATTCTATAATCAGAAATCGATATATCATAATAATCAGTAATAACTTTATTTACCAATTCTGATAAATCATTTACATTCTCCTTGCAGAACATACTATTAACTATAGCTGGTGAAAAGTTACTCTTGGTCATAATACATCTTAGGAATAGTTACAAATATTATCAATATTGTTATTAAGGACGATTTGATTATCTGTGATTTTCATTTTAAGCTCTGATTAAATTAATTATTCTCCATTGATTATTGACTGAAATTTAGTATATATGCTTTTAAGGTTGTTACATATTTTACAAGTTATTTTTAATCAACTTTTTATATTGCCGAATTGTGATGTTTTTAAGGTAAACAGGAAATTGAATAAACTCAATCCTATTTCCAAACATCTCAAACAACTTGTTTCCGATATTAAACCTATATCCCGGCAAATCTTCAATAAATTGCAATGCTGTATAATTCTTTGATAATAGTTGTGGTTTCTGTTTTTCGGTTTTGATAACTTCAAGCCGATTAAGGTTTTCAATTATTCTAAAAGCCTTGCTTTCTGAAATATTAAGTAACTTTGCAATAGTCCGATAAGACAAAGAAGGCTGAAAGGGGTTTTCACAAAGACTGCTTTTAATCTTGTCACCCCTTTCAAACCTTCTTACTGATTCTGCAAAAGCCTGTTGTTTAGCCTTCCGTTCAATCAATTTACCATATAACAAACAGGTAACATCAAATAATTTATTATGCTCTTCATTAATTAGCAAGACAGTCTTTTCCCGGTTTATTATAAAGTCTCGAATAGATTTTAATTTCAGGTTATTTGAATGGTCGCAAACCAATTCTTTTGACCTTAAAAAATTCAGATAATTGTAAAGAGTTTTAGTTGAAATATTTAAAAACTTGGCAAGCTCATCCATACGGCTTTTATATCGGTAAATACAACTATTATTATAACGGAATTTTAATAGATGATAAAAGGCCAGTTGCCTTGTCCAGCCTTCAGAGACGGCCCGCTCAATTACTTTTATGGATGTTTTTCGGGGTTTCATTTCCCACTAAGGCTTTTTATTACTTATTTCCTGAAGGTCAGCCATGACACATGATTTTTTCAAGATCAGAACGCCTGTAAAGCTTTTTATTCCCGATCCTAAGAGGTCTGGTAATATTTTTTCGATCCCAGGACCATAACGTAACCAGGCTTATTTTTAACACCTCTGCAAATTCTGCTGGGGTTAAATACACCTCTTTCTCTATTGGAGTTTTTTCACCAGCTTCGAATGCAGCTTTGTGGATTGCTTCACCAAATGCCAAAAGATCAGCTCCGGATATTTCCAGTTTAACACTTTTAGCCAGTTCCGGATTTTCTTTAAGAATGTTTAAATCAATCATTTCTACTTCGTTTTTAACATCACGAAGCGAATTTAAACACGTTTAATCAGTTCTAACTTACTAATTATCAATACGTAAAATAATAAGTAAAATAGGTAAAAAAAGACGTAAAAAAAGAGGCTAAACTTAATGTAAAGCCCCTGATATTACTAAAGAGAAAAATTATCTTAACGGAAATTCAAAATATAGCTTTCTTAAATGTTCATTGTTTTGGTATTTAATATTGCAGTAAACATTCTTATCATCTTTAAATTTTGTGAAATTTTGCAGTAACAATTTTTCATACTGCTTTTTAGTTTTGCTTTTTCCGTATGTTTTAAAGAAAGTCCAGGTAACTTGATTTAGTTCTGATTTAGTCATGCTTGGGATAAACTCCTTAAGTTCATCCACTCCCGGAAAGCCTTCAAAGTTCTGATTAACGAAATGTTCTATTTCCTGTTTGTTATTCCAATATGGCTCCCCTTTTTCATTATTGCCCAGAAGCCTTAACCAGAAATCCAATATTTTTTCCGGAGTTGCATTTGTCGGGATACTTAATACATGTTTCTTTGCTGGGGGTTCTGGGTTCTGAATATCTTTCTTTTCAATAATTAAAGTATTATCTCCTAACTTAGCCAATTCATTTTCTTTATCCTCTATCCAGTATTCACATTCTTTAAAGCGTCTCTCATACCCCAAATATTCTTCATAACAATAGCTATGAAAAAATGGCATTACATCTACCATTATCCCAGGTTCACTTCCATCAATAATTTTAACCGGTTTAATAAGAGTCCTAAACATTTCAGTAATATCCAGTTTTAAGGTTCTTAAAAAATCCTTCTTATTGAATTTATAATTATCGAAATGATAATTCAAAAAAGATTCAAGCTGGGCTACTTCAATTTCATTGAAAAGTCTATTAAAAAAGATAAAACTTATTTTATTTAAGTTTTTTTTGTTTCCGATAATTATTTGAAAATTAGGTGTGTATTTTTTTTTAGATAAACAGTAGGAATAAATTGTGTTCTGGTTATGAACTATATTCGTTTTATTTTTCATATCAACGTTTGTTTAACCTGGTAATTTTTTAATATACAATTTTTATCTACTGTTCTATCTTACACAACTTTTAAATGTCTATTATCCCAGTGAACCTGTAATTTCTTTGCGTGTTCATCCGGGGTAACTTTAATATATTTTAAGAAGCTTTTCTCTGTGACATGCCCGGTTATGGCCATAATAGAGATTGAAGGGAATCCTGATTTATAAAGGTTTGTCGCGAAGGATCTCCGGGCTGTATGAGTAGTTACCAGTTGAAATTTCTTATAGGAGGTACTGACCTTAATCCCGCCTTTGGTTATTGCCTTATGAGTCATTTCATCTATTTTGGCAGCTTCCGCAATATCCTTTAAGGCTCTATTGAATTGTTGATTTGTTGTTACTTCAGGTAGCTTACCCATATATTTGTTCAGAATAGCTGTTACAACGGGGTGTAAAGGAATTAAAACCTTTTTGCCTGTCTTGTATTGCTTCATATGAATAAAGCCATCAGAAACGTTCTCAGGGGTTATTTGTGATATATCAGAAAAACGGCAGCCTGTCCAGCAAGAAACTAAAAATAAATCCCGGATCTGTTCATTAATCGGATCTTTACTAAAATCATGTTCATATATTTTTGTCAGTTCGGCTTCATTCAGATAAATTGTCTCTGACTCCTCAGTCATTGCAACAAACTTTTTACTCCTGTATGCTTCAAAGGTGTTTTTGCCTTCTTCTTTAGCAGCATTAAGAAATATTTTTAAGGTTTGGATTTTCTTGCCTATTGTGTTTACAGCAAGTTTCTTGCCTTCTATCTGATCAGACTTGGTTTCACTTGAGATCGGTTGTTTGTCCGATGGGACCCATTGAAGATACTGGATAAATCCATCATAAAAATTCAGGTCAATATCTTTAAAGTCAATTACAGTTTTCTTTGAGGCAGCGTAATCCTTGAGATATTTGAAAGTTACTTCATATTCCCGCCTCATCTTATAACTGACCGGCCGACCGGTTTTGGGATTTGGCTTGGTTTCTGACTTATCTATGAATGTTTGAATAAAGCTGAATAGTGTCATTTTGTATTTGTCCGGATGCCAGTGTTTATCAATAACGGTTTTAAGCCATTCAGAGGTTATGTCTTCCTGTTTTATCTGCATAAGTTCAGATTCAAGATAAGATCTTAGTTCAGTAATTCTATCATTGAATTTCTTTCTGCCTTTTTGTTCATCTCTAAATTCACCTGAATAAAACTTAAATACATCAGCCCTTTGATTTGCCTTCTGAGTCTCATTGCTCCAATTCTCAGGCTTTATTAAAATATCAGCTTTGGAAACAATGTCAACTTTCCGGCCAGACTTTATTCTAACATAGATCGGAACCAGGAGATTTTTGTCTTTTGTGATTGTTCGGGTAAAAAATCTGATTGTTGCCATAACATTCTGATTTTAAGTTTTTCCGGTATTTTAATTTTATCGGGGTGATTTATTTCTTAACAAAGATATTACTTTCCCCGCAATTACCCCGCTTTTACTTAATCTACTTTAATACTATTTATTAACAATTAATTTTGACAATCACCTGAAAGTGTCTATTTGCCTTAAGTTGAAGATTCTTTTAGGTATCTATCCGCAATGTAGAAAAATGAATGAATTAAGGCTGTTCGAGTCAGATCACCCCGACATAGACAGGATGAGGGTTTGCAATAATGCACACCCTCTTTCATTTTTACCATTTGCAAACAATTTGCAAACAATTTGCAAACAATTTTATCAGATATGATACTCTTGGACGACAGGACTGATCGATAATACGACTTGAGAATAGCAATAAAAAATACTTATTAAGTTCCGGGAATCCCGCTAAAGTTATCCCGCACGATTCCATCGTGTGGTTTGAGAAAACAACAAATAAGCAGTAGTACAGAATTGAGATAACCTCCTGTTTGTTACAAGTAATATTCAATATTGACTATTCTTTATTACAAATTAGTTTAATAATTAGTTCCTTTTTATTACAAAACTGTTTATATTTGTATACAATTGAATAGTAAAAAAATGGAATTAAACAGGTCGGCTTACAGCGTACTGCAAATATGGAAAGACTCTTCCAACAGAAAGCCCTTGCTGATAAGAGGAGCAAGGCAGGTTGGTAAAACCACACTGGTCAGGCAATTTGCCAGGGAGTTTGATCACTATCTGGAGCTTAACCTTGAAAAGGACAAGGAGAAATCTTTGTTTGAATTGGACGATATAAACAGTATCCTTAATGCCGTATATCTCTTAAAAGGCAAAACAATTGGCAAAGGCTCCCTTCTGTTGTTCATTGATGAAATTCAGGAATCGCCAAAAGCCATAGCCTTGTTGCGCTATTTTTATGAGGAGCGGCCTGATATTTATCTGATTGCCGCCGGCTCACTGCTTGAGTTTGCCTTAAAGTCGGTTGCAAGCTTTCCTGTTGGAAGGGTTTCGTACCTGTACCTCTCTCCTCTGAATTTTGAGGAATACCTGTTAGCCTTTAAAAATGAGCCAGCAATTAAAGCAATTAACACTGTTCCTGTTCCGGAATATGCTCATACTGGCTTGCTAAACATTTTTCATGAGTATGCATTGCTTGGTGGTATGCCCGAGGTGGTGGCAAATTTTGCTGAGCATAAGAACATAAGCTTTGTCACACCAATTTATAAGGAGCTTTGGCGGGCCTATAAAGATGATTTTGAAAAGTATGCCCGCAATGAGTCCGAAAGAAAGATTATGCGTCATATTATCGATGCTGCACCAGGAGAAACAGATAGGATTAAGTTTGAAGGATTCGGACAATCCAACTATCGTTCCAGAGAGGTTGGGGAAGCATTAAGAGCCCTTGATCTGGCAAACGTAGTACGATTGATATATCCCACTAAAGCCATAAGCCCACCAATTGTTGCCGACAGAAAAAGGCGGCCAAGGTTGCAGTTCCTTGATACCGGCATGTTGAACAATGCCCTGTCAATACAGGGTGAAATTTTACAAATGAATGATATCAACGATCTTCACAGGGGTAAAATAGCACAGCATTTGGTTACCCAGCAGCTTATATCCATTGAAACCGGCGATAGATACCAGCCTCATTTTTGGGTAAGGGAAGAGAAAGATACCAGCTCCGAAGTGGATTTGGTGTATCAATACGGAAAATACATTGTACCAATTGAAGTTAAATCGGGCAAACAAGGTAAACTCAGGTCTTTGCACCAGTTTATAGAACGAGCTGATCATCCTTACGCTATACGCATGCATGCCGGGCATTTCAATGTTGAAAAGGTAAAAACACCCAACGGTGTACCATATCTTCTTATGAACATGCCATACTATCTTGCAACAAAAACACCCGAATATGCCGGTTATCTTATCAAAAACTATCGGTTATAATCCGGTTTTATTATTGTGTAATAAGTCACGAGAGCTAAGTGGCGTGTTCTTTTAGTCTTTTAATATGTTTGAATTCCGGGGCTGTTCTTTTTGAATATTGCCCTTGTTGCGTAAGCCTTGAAGGGCGGTCATTCCAGCCAATGGTAATGTAACTGCAAACAGCGTAACCCTGATGCTTTTTTGCCTTATGAATTAAATATACTCTTTTATTTTTCTTATTAGTTCTCCCTTGTTAAATGGTTTTATAATGATACCTGAACAACCACATTCGATTACCCTGCTTTTATCATCAGTATAAGCACTCTGGGCAATAATAGGGATATTCGTGTTGGATTCTCTTATTACCTTAGTTGCTTCATACCCATCCATCAATGGCATTTTTATATCCATTAAAATCAAATCAAGATTTTGAACGGAAAGAAATATTTCAACAGCTTCCTGCCCGTTTGATGCCCGCAATACTTCAACATTTGTTCCATACAGATATTTTTCTATTAATTTATAGCTACTGTCAATATCTTCAGCAACCAGGATCTTTTTATTCATGGTGAATTTGAAGCCGGATACATTTAACTTTGACAATTCCGCTGTTTCATTCTCTGCTGGTTTTTCAAATGGAATTGTAAAAACAAATGTTGATCCCTCTCCCGGGAAAGAAGACAAACTGATTTCACCTCCCAAAAGCTCGATATAGGCTTTACAGATTGACAGTCCTAAACCTGTGCCTGAATGATATTTTGTTAAAGGATCTTCTACCTGGAAAAACCGGTCAAAGATTTTATGGTGATACTTCTTATCAATTCCTAAACCGGTATCTGAAACATAAAACTCAAGTAGCTTATCTTTAACCGTATACCCAAATATGATCTGCCCGTGTCGGGTATATTTAAATGCATTATTCAACAGATTGGTACTTATATGAATCAGTTTTATTTTATCTGTTAATATCATCGAATTTTTATAAGGCAAACCTGTTTCTGTCATAAGTGTAATTCCATTTTCATTTGCTCTTAAAAGAAATTGATCATACAATGATTCTATTACACTATTTAAGAGAAATGCTTCCCTGGAGACTTTAACAATGTCGGCTTCAATATATGAGAAATCAATTATGTCGCTAATTATTGCAAGAAGAGTATCGCTGCTGTTTATTATAGTATTAGCATATGACCGGCGTGTTGAATTATCAATATCAGGCTCACTGATTAAAGCTGAGAATCCAACTATGGCATTCAATGGAGTTCTTATTTCATGTGATATGTTGTGCAGAAATGTTGTTTTAAGTCTGTCATTCTCCAGGGCTCTTTCCTTTTCTTTAAGAAGTTCTGATTGTACTGTTTTCCTGTCACTTATATCACGTCCAATGGTCTGATAATATCTGAATCCGTTAATTTCAATTAATCTGCCACTTATTTCTGAAGGGAATTCAGAGTTATCCTTTTTTACGCGAATAGTCTCAAAAACAGCAAAACCCTTTTCATCAACCTCTTTTTTAAATTCAGCCATCGGAATGTGGCTGGATTTGGAGTGCAGCTTACTGCATTCCATTCCTGTCATTTCCTCTCTGGTATATCCGTAAATACTAACAGCTTTATCATTGACTTCAATTATCTTCAGATTATCGTCCAGGAGTATTATTATGTCATTTGCATATTTGAAAAAGTATTTATAATGATGTTCCAGTACTTTCCGATTATTGAACTTTTTGAATTTCATTTAATTTAATGATTTATATATCAGAGTATAGGATATCAACATTTTAAAAAGTCCGTAGAATTAAAAACCTGATGGTCTGCTGCATGATTTTTGGATTTTTTTCACAAATTCTTATACGCTTCAATAAAAAACATAATGATCCTGTTAAATCCCTTTGCTGAAATTAACAAAATACATATCCCGTTCTTTTGCTGATAAAACCTGTTAAGCAAAAGCTATATCTACAGGTTTAATAAGGATTAGCACTAAATTGTTACCCGTCCGTATAATTTTACTGATACCGGCATTCAAAAAAAAGATTTATCTTTGAATGAAGTTCATTGTTTTTGAAGGGAAAAGCCGGTATTAATGAAGGAATATTCTGATAAAGAGATCATCGAGTGCCTGAGAAACCGTCAGAGCTATGTTGTAACCTACTTATCAAACAGGTTTATGCCAATGATAAAGCTTATGGTGTACCAGATGGGTGGCAGTATAGAAGATGCTAAGGATATATTTCAGGAGGGACTGATGATTATGCTGGAAAAGCTTGACAATAAAGATTTTGTACTTACATGTAAGTTTAAAACCTTTCTTTACTGTGTTTGTGAAAACCTCTGGAAATCGGTTCTCATAAAAAGACAAGCCGCAACAAACTATTTGGCCCGGAATGTGAATTCCGAAGATGAAAAGGATTTTACCGAGTTACTTGATAATAAGTTATACGAAACAATATTCAGGGATGTTTTTGAATCCCTCGATGATGTTAGCAAAAAGATTCTTGCACTTTACTGGCAGGACAAATCTCCAATGGAGATTTCAAAGAGCCTGGGATACACATATGGTTATGTAAGAAAGAAAAAATGTGAAGCCCAGGGGGAGCTTATTGAGAAGGTGAAGAGACATCCGGATTATACCCGGATAATGAGATCTGAGAGTATATTGAAGAATATAGTTTATTAGGAACTTTATATCGGGAAGAAGGATACTGAGAATTAATTATGATGGTAATGAGAATATATTCGGTAACATAATTTACATGTAACAGGGAAAGATGAGCAGGCAGTCCGGACATATTTATGACAATTTCGAGACAGATACGGGAAACAACAACTGGCTTGACGATATTAAATTATTCAGTCCGGAGGATTCAGAACTTTTTGAAATGATAAGCGAATACACGATTGGGTACCTCGACCTTGAAGATGTAAGGAATGATCCATATCTGGCAGGTTCAGAAAACATTGTCAGGGAGATTATAAAAGATTATCACAGCAGGAATAATATTGATAAAGCTGACGAAACCTTTATCAGGGAAGCTGTTTTGACGAATGAGAGTGATAAATGCATTAATAAAGAGATCAGAAAAATAAAACAAGAGATTGAAAAAAATAAAATAGACGGGATTACTGCAGAGTGGGTAAATGAGTGGCATGAGAAACGCCACGGGAACTCAGGAAGGGAAGCGCACACACAAGAGATCAGTGATTTTATTACAAACTCGCTCAAAAATGATACGAATGAGCCGGAAACAGACATAACCAGAGAGAGAAAAAGAGGGTTGAGCAGAACCCTCCGGAGATATGCTTCAGTCTCAGCAGCTGCAATAATAATCATTGTTATTCTTGTTCGGACACTTCTCCCGTCAAACAATCCTGAAAAACTTTTTAATACATATTATGACCCTTTTAAAGCCATATCACTTGTTACACGTAATTCAAACCAGAATTTATCCGAAAGTTATATCCAGGCTGTTGAAAAGTATAGGCTTGGCGATTACCGGGGAGCAGCTGTGGGATTTTCAGATGCAATTGAAAGAGATAATTTAGCAATTGAACCACGATTCTTTATGGGTTTAACAGAATTGGCTTTAGGGAATTTTGATCAGGCTATTGATTTACTTTCAGTTGTTACTGAAAGTTCTGCCGGGTATAGTAAAGAAGCAGAATGGTACCTTGGTCTGGCCTATCTCAGGACAGGTGAAAAGGAGAAAGCGTCAGCCTGCTTTGAGTTTCTTGCTAAATCACCAGGCTCCTATCGCTTGCCGGCAGAGAAAATTGTCCGCCGTCTGAAATAAATTATCAACCCTCCCGCAAGCACAATACAAACGGCACTGATTATAATAAATAACAAACGATTCTTTCGTAAAACAGGAGAGTTATCACCAAGCACCTCATATGCAGCCCAGTAATAAGGATTTGTATATACAGGTGGTTGAGTCGTAAGGTATTCAAGTTTGGCTTGCCGAAGGGCCTCATCCTTATTTTCGCCTCTTGACAGATGATAATAAAATCGTGTTATTACAGCTACACTTGTTTCATCATTAACCTCCCATGCAGTTTTTATTACCGATGATGCACCTGCAAGGGTAAAACCTCTTGCAAGGCTCATCAATCCTTCCCCGTGATATAAAGTACCTGAACCAGAGTTACAAACGCTTAGAACAACCATAGGTGAGATTACCCTGCTCATACCTATTTCATAATTATAGAGATTGCCATCTTCAACATTGTCACCCTGTGAATCAAATACCAGACAGGAGTATTTAGAGTTAATGGTATCCGGCATCGAATGCATAGCAAGATGGAAGATTGCCGGAGATTGAATTGCTCTCCTGAAATTTGATTCAGTTGCCTCTGCTCCTGTATATTTTTCCCCCCTGAACCATTTGTAAATATATTCTGTCTCCTCACCGGTACCACGAAGAGAATTAAGATTTCTCCCCTGAAAACTCTGATTACTATAATCCGGAGAAAAAGCATAAACCATATATTTCCTCTGTCTGATATCTTTACTGAATACAAGTGATGAAGAATAACCGTATGAAAAAGTATAATCATAAATAAGATAACTCAGACTCTCATATCCTGTCTGGTCTGGCTCTGGCCTGTACTTCAAAAATGCATCAAAGGGGAGCCATGTAATTTGCTCATCGGGAATAATAATAAGTCTGTTACCCGCTTTAAGTTCTTCAACCGGACGAATCAGGTTATCATACATGTACCATAGCGCATATGTGTAGCTTTTAAAATTCTCATTCTGCATTCCCGCATACCTGCCGGAATTACAACTGCGAATGATTTCAGCATTCCTGTGGAAAGAAGAATCAAGTCTCACATAGCGTAGATCCAAACGATCTTTTGTTATAAGAAAGATATACAGGTCCCGTATTCCATCATTGTATTGATTGGAGAGAAAATAATCAATTAAGGTTTCATCTTTATCCAGATTTGCTTGTATTTCATTAATTGAAGCCGGTTCCGTTCTTTCAAGAAGATTATGGTATTGAGGATAGTTCAGGTTCATCTGACCAGCCAGTTTTTCACTTTCGCGGTTCATTTCAAACAGAGCATCTTTCCATATTGTTATCATGCCGGTATCAGGATTGAAATTGTGCATTTCCCGAAAAATTGATTTCTTGCAGGCTGCAATATTTTCATCAAGCTTCTTTTGTTGTAAACCCAGGGAATCAGGTAAACCCACAGACCGGAATAATTCGTTTCCGGCTATCTCATTATGAAGTACAGCTGCCTTCCCTTTTTTTGCGATATTATACATCTTCTGAACATAAGAATGTTCATGGGTCAGGTTATATAAGCAAAAAGCTATATGTGTTGCAAAAACATATGTTTTCTTCTCATTTTCTGCAAGATACATGCGACTCTCTTCAGTCATATAATCATTCCGGATCCTGTCAATCATTTGCAGTGCCG
>MENI01000085.1:0-12677 GCA_001768195.1 Bacteroidetes bacterium GWA2_40_15
TACACTAAACAAACCTGTTCTCCAAAGGAATGGGATTAAAAATAGTTTACCATACTGAATATCAGAGAGTTAAAAAAATTAGCTTGACGGCTATGCCCTCCTGGGGGGTTGGGGGTAAACCTAATCACAAAGTAACCATATTTTTTAATACATTTGATTTATAATTAAAATCCATGACAGGCTTAAAATCAGTGATTTCCCATTCACCATCGGTAGTTACCCGAAAAACAGGCAGTGAATACGTCCTTGTTCCCATAGCAAATAATATAGCTGATATGAACAGTGTATTTACTCTCAATGAAACAGGCGCTTTCATATGGGAACAAATTGATGGGAAAAGAAATGTTGAAGAGATCATAACTGAGTTAACAAAGGAATATGATATCGATATAACTACCGCAGCGGCTGATGTTATGGCTTTTATTGAAAAAATGAGTAAATATTTGATAATCAGAGAATAAGTGATTTTTTTGCCACCAAGGGGAGTTTTTTTTCTTGCCACGAAGGCACAAAGACACTGATTCACAAAGATATGTTTGAAGAGTTATCTGAAGAAGAAGAGAAAATTGGAAAAGCTGTTGTAAATGCAGCCTATGTTGTTCATAAAGAACTTAGTGGCTGATTTTTTAAACTCCGGACATCAAATATAATGCGGAATTACAACATAAATATAGCAGGTTATAATATCACATTTGAGTCATTGGATGATGGCCCTGAGCTTGCACCATCTGAAAGATTCCTCAGGAATATCTGTGCCGGAAATGAGTCCGACATTCGTATCAGGGTCCGCTCCGGAACTCTGCTGTTACCTGAAAAAGCTGAGAGGGTATTTCATGCTCCTTTTATTGAAGAGATCAACGGAATCCGGGTACATCAGAAGACCAACTTCTGGAGCGTATGGAGATCCGGCTCTGACCTCTACATTAAGACTTTCTTTCCCCTCTGCCCTGTGGAGATGAATGGTGTTCTTGCATTTTCACTCGCAAAGCACGACTGGGATCTCTGGATTGATTGTAAAGGCCCGGAGGTCGATCCTCTCGAATATCCCCTCGATGGTCTTATACTATATTACCTCACTGTTTTGACCGGTGATATTATGATACATGCATCGGGAATGAATTATGAAGGGAAAGGTTATCTCTTCAGTGGTGTATCAGGGAAAGGCAAATCCACAATGGCCGGACTATGGGAAGATACCGGTGCAAAGGTGATCCACGATGACAGGATTATCATCAGGAAATCAGGTAGTGGTTACATGATTTACAACACACCTGTATATAACAATGACGACCCGCAGGAGTCTCCTCTTAACAGGATATTCATAATTGATCATGGCTCAGAGAACAGAATTGTGCCGGTAAAGGGGGCTTTAGCTGTAAGCCTTGTTATGTCAAACTGTATTCAACATAACTGGGGAGCTGAAATAATTGCAAAACTTCTTGGCGCTGTTTCGGTGATGTGTGAAACGATACCCGTAGCCAGATTATTCTTTTTACCCGACAAAAGCGTAACAGAACTTATTCTCGAAAATGAATAACCGGAAAAAAAGCGGTGAAATATTGAAAAATGTGGGCTTCACACTTCTCTCCGAAGGAAAGACCATAAGGATCAAGGCACATGGGTACAGTATGTATCCCTGTATTAAACCGGGATCACTGATACTTATTGAGCCTATAAAAATAAAAGGGAACCCTGTTCCGGGTGAGATAATTGCAATTAAAAGGGAGAGTGGATTGATAGTTCACAGACTCTCGCACATAATTGTGAACAATGGAATTACAACATATATTGCCAGAGGCGACAGCAATGCACTTGAGGATGGCCCCATTACCATTGGTAAAATTGCAGGAAGGATAGTCGGGGCAGAATCGACCGGGGAAAATCCTGTTCCGGCGGATATCAGGATCAACACAAGACCGAGATATGTTGTTAACAGGCTGAGAGTTATCGGAGTGATACTCTGGAAGAAAATTAATTCTTTGCCCTATAGATTCAACCCCCCAACCCCCCCAAGGGCATAGGCGTTAACTTAAGCAATCTGAAAAAGGTTTACAGGGAGGATCAATATAGGCAAACAGCTTTTAATATCGAATTTAAGGTCGGTCATAACATTTTCCCCTCCTTTTGAAGGAGGGGTGGCCGCAGCACATTGATAATTAAAGTATTACAAAGGTTAATAGCGGCCGGGGTGGTTGATTGGTTTATCGGTCCGATTCTTTTATTTTATTAAATGAGTATCAGGAATCATACATATAACTTCAATGATTTTCTTCGTTTACCCCGACCCCAAGGGGAGCGAAGAACCGACGACGCGAAGCGGAGGAGCTCGACGAAGTCAAAATCAATTTACTCCCCTCGGGGCTGGGGTAAATAAATTGATTTTCAAGCGTTTTTGGATTTTGTATGTATCATTACCGATAGTCATATTTTATTAATAACTTTCCTTATCTCACTTATTAAATATTCAGGTTCCTGGAATACAATTCTGTTTTCAAACCTTAATACAGTGAAGCCAAAGCTCTCCACGTATTTATCCATGTTTTCATCTTCCTGTATTTTATGATATTCACCTTGGGGATCTCCATCAAGTTCAATTATAAGTTTTTCTGAAGGACAACAGAAATCAACCACCCCGGCCGGGAAATGAACTTTGTAAATACCAGATAATCAGTTGTCCCGGCCACCCCTCCTTCAAAAGGAGGGGAAACTTTTTTTAATCTCTGTATTTACAATACTATTCTTAAGTTGACGCCAATACCACAAGGGGGGGCTGATACTGCTGTAAAATATAGTATATTAGTGTACTTAATTGATAAATGAAACAGAAGCTTAATCTTTTCAAACAATCACTGCAGCTGGTATGGGAGAGCGCCCCGGGATGGGCAGTTGCCAATATCATCCTTTCGGTTATAAGGAGCATCCTTCCGCTATTGCTTGTGGTTCTGCTGAAGGTGCTTATTGACAATATCACAACCGCAGTCAAGGCAGGACCCGAAATTGCTGATGAAAGTATTATCTGGCTGATAGTTGCTGTAGCAGTTGTCTATTTTATTGATGAGATCTCCTCCGATCTCAGCAACTGGGTACGAAAGAATCAATCACTTAAACTCGAGGTTTACATGTACGGGCTTCTTCATAAGAAATCGATAAGTCTCGACCTGATAAATTTCGAGAGACCTGAATACTTCGACATCCTCTCCAGGGCAACGCGGGAAGCGCCATGGCGCCCCAACAGTATTCTCAATAACCTGATATCACTGCTTAAAGGGCTGGCATCACTACTTCTGATGACAGGACTTATCTTCACCCTGCACTGGTCGGCTGCAGTGATCCTGCTTGCAGTGAACATACCCGGAATCTGGTTGCGATTTCACTATGCAGCACTTCTCTATGATTTCCAGAAGAAACAGACACCTGAAGCACGCAAGTCAGCCTATTTCAACTGGCTGCTTACTGGCGACAGGCCATCAAGGGAGTTGCGGCTGTTTGGGCTTGGGGAGTATTTCACCGGACTGTTCAGGAAATCATTTCTTAAACACAGGGAAGAAGAGCTGCTGATAATCAGGAAGAGAACTTTTATTGAAATGACTTCAGGATTGTTCAAGGCGGCGGCATTGCTGTTCGTACTTATATTTGTTGCCAAAAGGACGGTAAGTGGTGTGATATCACTTGGAGAGATGGCTATGTTCCTGCTGGCCTTCAGACAGGGAATGACATATATAAAAGAGGTCTTTGGTTCAGTCTCGGGAATATATGAAGACAGTCTTTTCATAGGTGATACCTTTGAGTTTCTGGATCTGAAGGATAATATCAAAGCTGAAGAACCTGCAGTTAAAGTAAGGGATTTCAATGATAAGATTGTACTTGAAAATCTCTCATTCACCTATCCCGGTAACAGGGTAAAGACAATAGATAATGTATCGCTGCAGATCAATAAAGGAGAGATAATAGCGCTTGTGGGACCAAATGGCGCAGGTAAGAGCACTCTTGTAAGGTTGTTATGCAGGTTGTACGATCCTGATTCAGGAAAGATAAAGTTTGACGAATGTGATATTATGAATTTCGATCCGGCTGAATACAGAAAACAGTTCTCTGTTGTATTCCAGGATTTTATGCTTTACAATCTTTCTGCCGGAGAGAACATAAGGCTTGGTGACATTGAAAATCAGGATCAGGATTCGAAAATACGGTCGGCTGCCAGGTCATCGGGAGTTGATGATTTAATAGCTTCTTTGCCTGAAGGGTATGATACTGCGATAGGGAACCTTTTCGACGACAGCAGGGAGCTGAGCTGGGGGGAGTGGCAGAAGATAGCGCTGGCCCGATCGCTATTCAGGGATGCTCCGTTTCTGATACTTGATGAACCGTCGGGTGCACTCGATGCAGACGCAGAGTATGAGATCTTCAGCAGGTTCAGGGATATCATAAAAGGGAGGACGGCCTTGCTGATCAGCCACAAGTTTACGAATGTCAGTCTGGCCGACAGGATAATTGTCCTGGATAAGGGGGCTGTTGCGGAGGCTGGCACACATGAGGAGCTGATGATCAGGGAAGGGATCTACTATAGTATGTATACCAGGCAGAGCAGCAGGTTTGATAAATGAATATTCCGGACTATACTGTGAACCGGGAAAAGCTGATTAAACCCTTTATTAACCACGGAGTTGCACAGCCTGCCCCGACCGAAGCGTCGGGGGGGTTACACGGAGTACGACACGGAGTAATAAATTTAGTATGTATGAATTCTAAATAATTATTCTCTTAATCCCATCTTTTAAGGATTGTACATTGAAATTAATCAGGAAGCCGATCCGGCATTGATTACGTCATAAATGAAAACAGTATTGGTAAGTTAATTAAAGAATGACAAATTACTGCATAAATAAAACCATAGGTAACCCTAAAATAGCCTAATAAAAATCCCATAATTATTTGAGGAATCACAATTAAAGGAGTCCATACAATATTTGATAATGTAATTCCATTAAAATTAAATATATGTAACAAACCAAACAGTATTGCAGTAAAGTAAAAGAAGAACCTATAATTTCTAATAATGAACAATTTACAATGAGTAAAATTTATTAATATCAGCAAAAAGACTAATAAAATAACAACGAATAAAACTAACTTCAAATTTCTTCCTTTAAAAAAGAAATATATTGCAAGACCTAAACATGTAATTAAAAATACAATTAAATTTCTCTTGTTGAAAACCAGAATTAATCTCATCAATAATTCTTCAAAAACCGGAGCTATCATCAATCCAAGAACTATTCTCTTTAAATACG
Source organism: Bacteroidetes bacterium GWA2_40_15 (assembly GCA_001768195.1). Taxonomy (GTDB): domain Bacteria; phylum Bacteroidota; class Bacteroidia; order Bacteroidales; family VadinHA17; genus LD21. Next base: position 5,292 of record MENI01000085.1, read on the forward strand.
GTAGTGGTATCTGAATTGCTTCAACTCCTAAAACATTAATTAACAATTTTAAGGAAATCCCTAAAGGCAGTTCTATTATGTAAAAGGCTAATAACAATATAAAAAATTCAGGCCATTCTATTTTATTGAATGACTCTGTGTAAGATGGGTTCTTTATGAAAGTAAAGAATTTTATCATTTAGACTATTTTAATTGAAATTAAGTACAAGCAATTAATTTGCACCTAATTTCCATCAAATCCAAAACGAAAACAAATGTAATCAAGTATTTATCTCCGGGATGAGTTTCACTTACCGTTGGCTTCAGCCAACGGTTAAGGACCCTCACCGGAAACGGGCTTTAGCCCAACAGTGTCGGACTAAAGTCCTTGTTAAAAGCGTATCGTTTATCCGTTGGCTGAAGCCAACGGTAATTGATAATGCCCTTACAATCTGCAATATATATTATCTTAAAGAACCCTTCTGTCTCAACTGCAATAGTGGTTATAATAGCCCCGGGTATTACCCCGGGGCGGCCCTGAATCAGCTCCCGGTACGGATTATTTACCAGGACCTTTTAGCACGAGGGAGCAGGTGCAGCGAGAGTGTACTTACTATTTCATGGTTAATATATAATTCAGAGGTATAGCAAATCTACTCTTCCTTATATAACTTGATGTCTTCCGTTTTTATGAAAACGATTTATCTTAAAGTATGATAAGACAACTATTATAAAATATGTACCAATGATTAAACACACTGAGAACCAAAATAAATTCATTTTGGTTAACTCAAACAAAGAATTATATATTTGAAATAATATACCAATTATTATAATGAAGAGAACATAAAAATTTCTAAAGTAGTTCCTTATCAATATACTTAATATCATTATATTAAGAAGTAAGTGCAAGAAGATAATTGATGAAAATACTACATCTAAACCACTATAGCTATGTTCTTTAACAAATACTAATAAAACTAAAGGAAATAATATTGTAAGCCCATTTAGAACATTACTCAAAGAATATTTCAATTCCTTAAATGTTCTAGTTTTTAAGTCATCATCTTTTATATCATTTTCAATTTTTAGTGATCCCCTTCTTGTCTTATTAAAAGGGGAACTAAAGTCAAAAAAATAGAAAACTGCAAATGCTAATATATTAATAATGATAAGATATGATATGAAAAGATCCAAGTCTTCTTCCTTTAAAAAAATAAAGGCAAGAACATTAAATGTTACTATTGTCAATCTAACTACATTTCCCATGATAATAGAAATTAATGAAGTGGCTTCCCTTATTTACACTTGAGAAGCCGCTTCTTAAATTATTAACTTGAGCATGATCATGCAGTCATACCCCATCCAAAATAATTTGCAGCCATTCCAACAGCCAGCCAACCTATTGGTCCAGATGCTGCACCAATAATAGCTAATGTTCCAAAGACAAAAGCACCTCCAAGCGAGACTGCACACTGAGCACTAATATCACCTCCTTGTGTGACTTCCATTTGTTCCAAACTTATTTTTTCATAGCGAGACATAATTTAATTTTTGCCTACTCTGTTCAGGTTTTTCGGCATCCACCTTTTATTTATTCCATGATATTTTTCGTAATGCATCCTAAAATTAAAAGTGCCACTCTTATTTTTTCGGAGTGAGCCATTTTTTATTCAAAATCTTTCCAGAATCTGCTGTATAAATTGTCCGTCCGGATCAATTCTTCATGTGTCCTTTTTGCGGAAATATAATCAGTTGGTGTCTTAATCATGGCAGACAATACTGAAACAGCACCAGAAGCGGTCTTTAGCTTTTATACCTTTCAAACCCATATTCTTCTATCATGCTGTCACATTCCTCATCCCAGGTTTTTCCTTTATGATGAATTTCCTGGTTTTTAATATATAGCCTGACTTTGTCTAAATCCTTCTCACCAAAAGAACCTCCATAATACTCAACTGCCCATGAGAACCTACGCTGTGTCAGCCTTTTCCTGTTGACCCAGAATGATGATTCTCCTTTAATTAACTGAATGACTTTTGCAAGAGCCTGATCTGGATTAAGCGAGATTATGCAGTGGATGTGTTCCCGATAACCATTAATAGCATCGATATAAATGCCTTTTACTTTTGCATTGTCTTTTATGTGTTCAGTCAGTTCTGACAGTACTTCCCTGGATAAACAGGGTGTTCTTTTCTTTGTGCCCCAGACGCAGTGGAGCCAGATCTTTACATATGACATATTACCGGATATTATGGGTTAAATCCCCAGACTGAGGTATGGGGTTGGTGATACAATTATTTTGCCTGTTACTGATCCATATCCCCAGACTGAAGTCTGGGGATATGGATCTCTGTATCGGGATTGATGCGGCTCCTGATCACCTGACTATGGTCCGACCTAATCCTTAGAGGGCTGGTGATCTCTATATCGGGATTGCTGCGGCTCATGACCACCGGACTATGGTCCGACCTCATCCTTATGAATGGTCACTAGCCCCGGGCTTCAGCCCGGGGTATGCGGAGCCCCCTCCTAAACGGGCTTTAGCCCAACACTGGCGGACTAAAGTCCTGTTATCAGAGGATCGCCTATCCGTTGGCTAAAGCCAACGGTAACTGATAATCCCTTATAATCAACAACATATATTATCTCAAAGAACCCTTCTGTCTCAACTGCAATAGTGGTTATAATAGCCCCGGGTATTACCCCGGGGCGGCCCTGAATCAGCTCCCGGTCCGGATTATTTACCAGGACCTCTTAGCACGAGGGAGCAGCTGCAGCGAGATATATAAATATTACTTATGCTTATCATTCTTTCGGTCTGAAATAATAATATCGTATTGAAGCGAAAACTCCAGCTAAATTGAGTACAAGCATTATCAGATAATCATTTCTGGTAAATCCATCCGTTATGAATAGCCTGTATACCAAATAAATAGAGAATGATCCCATAACAATTAAAAATATGTACTTTAATATTCTCATATAATCCTTTAAGTATCTTTATAATAGCCCCGGGTATTACCCCGGGGCGGCCCTGAATCAGCTCCCGGTCCGGATTATTTACCAAGACCTCTTAGCACGAGGGAGCTGGTGCAGCGAGAGTGTATCTCCCTCCCGGGGATAATCACCAACACCGGGCTATTATCTGGGGAAGAAGCCTCACTAACACCGGGCTGTTGTCTGGTGAAGGAGCCTCACTAACCCCGGATTGTTGTCTGGTGAAGAAGCTTCACTAACACCGGGATGTTGTCTGGTGAAGAAGCCTCACTAATCCCGGGCTGTAGTCTGGTAAAAAAGCCTCACTAGCCCCGGGCTTCAGCCCGGGGTATGCGGAGCCCCCTCCAAAACGGGCTTTAGCCCAACACTGGCGGACTAAAGTCCTTTTGTCTGAAGGCTGTCAATCCGTTGACTGAAGCCAAAGGTAATTGAAGATTCTGTTAAGGCCAATTACAATAATTGAAAGAACCTGATATTAATACAGTTATCAAATCTTTATATAATAGACCCGGGGATTAACCCGGGTCTATCCCTGAATCAGCTCCCTTATCGGGTATTAACCCGGGATCTTGTAGCACGAGGAGCGGGTGCAGCGAGATTTATAAATATTACTTATGCTTATCATTCTTTCGGTCTGAAATAATAATATCGTATTGAAGCGAAAACTCCAGCTAAATTGAGTACAAGCATTATCAGATAATCATTTCTGGTAAATCCATCCGTTATGAATAGCCTGTATACCAAATAAATAGAGAATGATCCCATAACAATTAAAAATATGTACTTTAATATTCTCATATAATCCTTTAAGTATCTTTATAATAGCCCCGGGTATTACCCCGGGGCGGCCCTGAATCAGCTCCCGGTCCGGATTATTTACCAAGACCTCTTAGCACGAGGGAGCGGGTGCAGCGAGGGAGAGGTTATGTTATTGAGATCTTAGATCATTTTAACACAATTTGAATATTGAAGGCTTTAGAATTAGTAATGATATAATCTTGATTCTATTTGCAAATCATAACCAGATTAGATTAATTATTAATATGATTGTCAGTAACAATACAGATAAATTAATCTTCAAGCGATTTAGTAGATTATGTTCCTAATTGCCGGTAGTCATTCTTATTGAAAGGATAAAGTCAGTAAAATAGTACTGAAGTGTTTTCAATGCCACCTTATTTCTCATAATTGATTCACATTTTGTCTGATGTTTTTTTGTTAAAATGAAAAACGAATAAATATGTAACTAAAATCAGAATAGGCACTTGAGAACCGGATAATTCTCTAACATTTAGAAAATCAAAAATCATGAATACCTGATAAACAAAACTAACTGACATAAAAGAAACAAAAAATGAAAGTAATCTCTTCCAATTTAAACTTTCATTTTCAGTTTTCTCTTTAGAAAAGCTTATAAGTAATAAGCCAATTATTATAAAGAAATTCCGCAACTCACTACGGATTGGAATATCATTTACATTAATAATAACAGGGGCAATTGCGCATCCCAACAAAATCATAATACCTATTATAATAAAGTAGCTAGGTAACAATGCAATTGATTTATTCCTGCTCCATTTATTTCTGAAATAAAATGGGAAAAAAGCAAATAAAAATAATCCTGAAATAATAAATATCAATGCCATAATAATATCAATATAATTTATTTAAAATAGTTATCTTGTTTTATTAAGCATAAATTCCCTTGTACTTACTGTTAATCTTCTATTCAATACGCCAAAATATTATAATGTTCTTAATTATATCATTTTTTAGAGCTTAAGAAATCAAATGTATTAGTTACAATAGCCCATAATTTAAGATCTTCATAATAAATCTTATATTCCTAAAATTAAATTAATATTCGAGTTTTGACTAATCAAAACTCGAATATTTTAAATTTGTTAATCAAATTGAAGCCATTTACGTTGGGGGTTTATTTATTTTTAATTTATGAAAGTTTTTTGTAAATAATCAGAACCTAGTTTAAATGTGCAATGCAGTATTAACTAAATTCTGATAATAAAGATAAGTATTTGCTACCCCCATAGTACAATAAAGTGGAGCATAATTTACAAAGTCAACAGCTGTTGCAACATAACCTGCTACTTCTCCCAACCATCTAAATGTTGGACCTCCTCCTTTTACTTGTTTTGTTTCATTAATAGATAATTCTATTAATCCCAAATTTCCTAATTCAGTTTTCATGTAATTTGCTATTTATGTGTACTTTCAAATCCTTCTTTAAAATCTGAAGCACACTTTTGAAAGCCTTCAGTAATTAGTTCCAGCACTAATCCACCAATAATCACTCCTGGAAGATACCACCAGTAATATCCACCATTAATTGTAATTAACTCATCCTTTTCTATCTCTTTCATAATAATCAAGATTAGTTTATTATTTCTCAACATAATAATTTCAACACTCGCTGAAAATTCCGCCCCTTTTCTTTTTCATGCCAGGGGTTTTAGCATGGTAACGTTACCATGCTAAGATCGGAGTGCAGCGTCCGGAAAAAAAGGATTCTGGAAAAATAATTACCTCCGGAGTAATTTTTTTCCTCCTCAACTGTTATTGGTCTTATTATACAGCTTACGGAAATCTCAAAAGGCTCATTTAAATAAAAGGTCTTTGCTGATTTGGAATAGACTATTGGTGCTCCCTTGGATTTAAGTTCATCAATAAGTTCATACAGACTTGTCCGGCTTACACCCAACCTGTCTGCAAATTCATTAGGAGTACCTGTCCTTTTCTGTTCTATAAGCTTGCCCAGCCTGCTTATTCGTTCGAGTTGCGTAAAAACTTTCATAACAAAATCTAATTTAGTTTTTAATTGTTTCCTGTACCTCAATATTCTGATGAATCCACATCTGCCTGAAATTACCTTCTATGACAGATAATTCTGCAAAAGTCCCTTCCTGCGCTACTGCACCTTTATCGAGCACAATAATTCTGTCAGCCAGATTGATGGTTGAAAGACGATGAGCTATGACTATTACTGTTTTGTTCATTTCTCTCATCATTTTTATGGTGTTCCTTACAAAGAATTCTGCAAAAGAATCAAGAGAAGAGGTAGCCTCATCAAGAATAAGAACTTCCGGATTGCGATAAAGGGCTCTCGCTATTGCAATTCGCTGTTTCTGACCTCCGGAAAGATTTGCTCCATTCTCTCCGATATAGGTCCTGATGCCGTTGGGCAGATTCTCAATAAAACCAGTCATCCCCAGTTTTTCGCAGACCGCCAGCACATTGTTCATATCAGGAGTTATCTCTCCTACTGCAATATTCTCTGTCACACTGCCGGCAAACAGGTCGATTCTCTGAGGAACAACCGAAACAATTCTCCTCAGTGATCTGCTTGTATAATGGGTAATATCATATTGTCCGATCCTGATATGACCGCTTTGCAAAGGGTATATGTTCTGAAGAAGAGATACAAGTGTGGTTTTTCCTGATCCGCTTTCTCCAACAATGGCAGTTATTTCTCCCTTGTTTATTTTCAGGTTGAGTGAATCAAATACATCCACCCTGGTGCCATACCTGAATTTGACATTCTCAAATGTTATATCACCAACCATATCGGGTTGCAACTCAATCTTGTCTGTCTCATCTTCAATCTCAAGATCAAATATCTCAAACAACCTGTCGGCAGCGATCCTGGCATCCTGAAGCGATCTGTTAAATCCGATAATGCTTGTGACAGGAGCTGTAAAGTATCCCACCACCGCATAGAATGATAAAAGTTCTCCGGGCGTGATCTCGGTTTTTAATACAAATCCTGTACCTGCCCATAATAATACAAGAATTATTATCTGTGTTACAAACGCAGATGAAGCTGATGAAAATATTGAATTCAGTCCTGACTTATATATCGTCCCAAGAAGTGCAACAAACCTTGTCTCGGTTTTGAAATTCGAATAATCTTCCAGACTGAATCTTTTTATTGTTGCTGCAGCATTGAGTGATTCAACAAGCTGTGCTTCCAGATCAGCTCCACGCTCCATAACTTTTCTTTGCACCTTTTTGTTAAGCCTGTTATAGATCCAGTATATACCAAAATAGAAAGGAACAACAATCAGCATTAACAAGGCCAGCTTCCAGAAAAAGGTAAACATCAGGATAAAAGATACAATCAGTATAAATATGTTCAGAACAAGGTTAATCGATACATCATTAATGAAAACCCTGATCTTGACCGCATCTCCAATCCTGGATATTATCTCCCCGGTTCTCATATTATCGAAGAATGATTGAGGTAGTCTTAACAGATGGTGGTAATAACCCAGTATCAGAGACGCATCGATTCTCTGCCCCGTCTTAAGTACAAAAAGATATTGAAACAAGCTCAGAACAAGCCTGAAAAGAATTATAACCACCATCGCAATCCCCAGTAGGTTAAGAAGA
>MENI01000085.1:12710-14526 GCA_001768195.1 Bacteroidetes bacterium GWA2_40_15
CATTTTTAACAGTAAACTTCTCTCCGGGAGCAATCAAGACCAGCACTCCCGTCCACTCCTTTTTAAAATCCTCATGAAATCTCTTATGCAATTCCCCATCTGCAGGGTCCATCACTTCAATAAACCTGTCCGTGGTCCTGACTATGACTACATAATGCAAAAGAACCTTATTAACAATGACATGTGCTATAGCTGGTTTGGGGATTTTAAACAGACTTTCCCAATCACCTCTGACACCCTTTGCAAGGAAACCCATTTTCGCTGCTGCTTCAATCAATCCCAGAATATTAGTTCCCTTCTTATCTGTACCAGCAAATTGTCTGATTCGTGAAACAGGCAGTCTGACATTATAGAATGCAGTCACCGATGCCAGGCAGGCAGCTCCGCAATCAGTAATATCCCGTTGTTTTACCCTGATATTCATAAGGAATCAAACTTCTTTCTTTATGTATGGGTTAAACCATTTATCTGCTTTATCAAACAATAGATTAAAAAGCGACCGGCGTGTAACAATGATCCGCGCATTAAGGCTCATACCCTTTTTCAGGTCAGCATTTACACCGTTTTTCAAACTCAGAAAAGTTTTTTCGGGTTTGCATCTGACCCTGAAATAGGCATTAGAAGATTCGTCAATAATCATATCGTCAGATATTTCAATGATTTTTGCATCAAGAAGTCCCCATTCATTATGATGAAGAGCATCTACCATTATTCTCACATTCTGATCAGTTTTTACAAGCCCGATATCCGCGGGATTTACAAAACATTGAACAACAAGATCCCCTTCAGGCGAAAGCTCAGCTATCATCTGGTTTAATCCCACCAGAGTCCCTTTTTGTATATCAACACTTTGAATAATTTCTCCGTTCACAGGAGCTACCAACACCCTGTTATTCAATTCCTCATCACAACTCTCAAGTTCTGCCTGAAGTGAATTAGCATCATTCCTTCTTTGCATCAGATCGGCATGCCAAATAGTCTTATGATGGACTAAAATTTGCTTCAGGTTTTCTTCCTCTAATCTGGAATTAAAGAGACTTTTCTCAAATTCTGATTCAGGTATAAGTTCCTTCTCATGAAGAATTGAATTTCTGTCATGTTCTGTTTTGATCCGCTGGTATGTCTGATACTTAATTGACCTTAATCTAAGCATATTTGTGTATTCGATGAAGTACCTGTCAGTTCTAAATGATGATTCCGCCAGAATCATTTCGGGATTTTCAATAAGTTTTAGTTGATCCAGATCTGAAATTGAGGATTCATTCTCAAGTATTCTTTTTCTAATAGATCTTCTTTGGGCTTTTATTGATTCCGAATCAATTACGAGCAGAGTATCTCCTTTATTAATTTTACTGCCATTCCGTATATTGGTATAGGTTATTTTTCCCTGGAAAGGAGCAAAGATCTTCTGTTTCTCAATTTCAGATTGAAAATAGCCCCTCGTCTGGACTGATACATCAACATAAATAAAAGGTAAAACAGCAATACCGCCAGCTATTATGAGAATTATTATCCAGTATATAATTTTGCTTCTGGAAGAGATCCTGATAATATAACTCTCAAGAGTATACTCTGCTAAATTTGATGGAATCAATTCCATAACAGGTTCAAAACATGTTATATATTAATATTGTTATAAAAAAATTTGCAGAACCAAACCCAGATAAATTTTATTATTGTGCTTAACCAGTACCTTATTTTAATATTGCTGACAGATGCAAATTAATATACCTCACTCCGGTTTTTTTGGAGTGAATAAAAAAATGGGTGTGTTGTTAAAATTCTCTCAGACATATGTACAAACAAACCTTGCATA
>MENI01000086.1 GCA_001768195.1 Bacteroidetes bacterium GWA2_40_15
GCCGTTAATAATCCTTACTAATTTGTTAATAGGCTGTCAGTTTTATATTTCTTCGTGCGTTGCCCCTGCCAATATCCTAGTTTTTCATGCTTTTTAGAAAAGAATTTGTAAATTTCTCCAAATTCATCATCAATTTGTATTGCATTATCATCACTTATATTTGGATCTAAGTTGGCAACAATTGATAGTGTATCACCAGGTATCACATAAGTTTGAAATTGTTTTCTGAGTTCTAAGTCAATAAAATCTGGTTTTGTTGCTTTATGCCAGAAATAATATACTGTATCGCGAGTGATCACAATCTTCTTCATTACACATCCCCTGGGAAACATAGGAGATGTTTTATAAAAGAATTCAGTTGTATCTGAACAGTTAGTTACAGTCAACTTAATGAATGCTGAATCATTAAGTACTATATCGGGAGTTCGGTTTTGCTGACTTGAACATCCATATAGAATCAGAATGACAAAGACCTGAATTAAGAGAGTTTTTTTCATATTTAGTTTTTTATGAATATGTTCAAACCCGTTTGTTTATTGCACCTTTGATTAAGACAGGTATCAGTTTTGCTTTTTTGTTCTGATTTCAATAACACCATCCCGGGCTTTCTCACCATATTTGTCAATTGCCGGCTGGTTCTTAAGGACACTAACCGATTCAATAGTCTCTGAGTCAATAAGGTTCACATCTATATCCGTAATAACACCATCTACCACGATCAGAGGTATCTTTCCATCCTTAGATCTGATTTTAAGCGATTCAATAGTTTTTTCAGCAGTATCAGGCAGCCGATATGTTACAGGTACCATATACCATACATTTACCGGCTTGCCTCCCTGCATTCCCGGTTCAAATCCGGTTAATGACGATACTACTCTTACAGCCTCCTCATCAAGGAGAGGATGAACACCTCTCAAAATTGAAGTTTCTTCTGCATCTCCCCCGGTATTCACAATAAACCGTACAATAACTCTCCCCTCAGCTTTTGCCGCTTTTGCACCCTCAGGATATTTTGTATTTGCAGCAATAAACTTCAGTAATTCAATATCTCCTCCCGGATACATGGGCATTTTTTCTGCCATTACATAAACATCATCCTGTGATATTTTGTCAGGCAAGTCGAATTTAAGGCTAACCATATGTGTAAACGGAACCCTGGCATAGTCTTTTAAAGCAGGTTCCCACTCAGGTGAACTTTGTACTGCTTTTATAACAGCATCTGCAATAAGAGGATCTGATTTCCCCTGTAGTTTTACATCGCTTACTGATCCATCAGCTTCAACAGAAAAATATACAGTGATTCTCCCATGAATTCCCTTTGAAGTGGCTTCTGCAGGATACTTAAGCTGACGGATTACCCAATCGTTAAAGGTTGTGAAATTTTCACCCTGAAATGTGGGATATTCATCAGGACTGATCCGTCTGAATGGAAACTTAAGCCCCAGTTCAGTAGCTTTTTTTCTGGAATAAACTTCTTCAACTCCATTCTTACCTGCCTCACCATATTTATCTGTTGCTTCTTTCCCTTTCAGAACCACAACTGTTCCAAATTCATTACCCAGCTTTGACATAAGCTCAGTAGTCGGCTGGTTACTGATTTCCCCATCCAAAACTGTAAGAGGTTTCTGAGAAGTTCCTCCGGCAGATTCGTTCAAATACTGAGTCTCTCGCATAGAATTGTCTTTTGACATTTTAATTGTCATATCAGATTTGTAGTCTGCTTTGACTGTCACACTCGCGTAACCACAACAATTAAGAACAAGAAATGCATTATCCTGTACATTGCTTAATACGAAGCGTCCATCTGAACCTGAATAGGCAGACATCACACTACCTAAAGAACCTGTACTGGCAATATAAACTCCCCCAAGAGGCTTACCATCTTCTTCTAAAACAATTCCCTTTACATTTTTTTGAATAATTGCCTGTGACTCGTAAATTAATAAAGGTTCCGTTTCCTGAGTAACATAGTGATATTCCGGTGTTGCAAATGCATACACCGTTGCCAGAATTGCAGGAAGAACAAGTATATTCTTCCATGCAAAATATCTGTTTGTTGGTTTTTTGTTGATCATAATGATCCGGTTCCTGATCAGGCTGGTGAAAGTATGAGCCAGCGCCAGGGTTTCCATTCCTGTATTAAAATTGAGAAGCCTGTACTGGTATTCTTTAGCGCATCTGGTATTAATTGAGACCTGATCGGCCAGATACTCATGGTTCAGTATAACAGATCGTTTGATAAACCATACAAACGGATTGAACCATTGAAATGCAATGAAGATCTCACTCAGGAGGAGATCAAAGGTATGTCCCTGCCTGATATGGGCAAATTCATGATCGAGGATGTCCCCGCAATTTCCGCTGTTATACTCAGTTGAAGGTATAACTGCATAAGGGAAAAAGGAGAATGGAGGATGCTGAAGGTCTGAAATAACTACTTTAGGGAATTGATTGTATTTGATTGTTCCTTGTCTGATTATTCTGAATGTACTGAAAAGACTGATCAGTCCTCTTAACAGTAATACTGCTGCCACAGCAAGATATATCCAGGTGATTAACAGAATAAAATTAAAAGGTTCATTAACCGCTGCTGCTGCCAGTGTTGTGTCAAAAACCGTTCCTGATGGCAACAGGCTGATTATTTCATTTACCGGTTCAGAAGGTATATTGGCGTTTACTGTAACCGGGATCTTCAGAAGCGGAAAAACAGCGGGCAGAATTAAAGTCAGTATCAGGAATATCCTGTTTCTCAGGTAAAAGGTCTCTTTCCGGAAGAAAACCAGATAGGTAAGGTAAAACAGGGTAGTGCCGGCTGTTACCTTAAGCAGGTAAAAAAGCAGATTATCCATCTTCTTCTCCTCTCTCTATAATTTGTATTAGCTTTTTCAGATCATCGGCGCTAAGCTTTTTCTCATTTACCAGGAATGAAACAACATTCTTGTATGATGATCCGAAGTAATCTGCAACAACATTCTTCATAAAGAATCTCCGGTATTCATCTTTTTTAATAAGCGGATAATATTCATGGTTCTTACCATAAGCTTTATGTCCCACATAACCCTTTTCTTCAAGTCCCCGTATGATTGATGAAAAGGTGGTGTACAGAGGTTTCGGTTCGGGATGGAGGTCTATCAGCTCTTTGATAAATCCCTTCCGGGCCTTCCAGAGGATCTTCATGGCCTCTTCTTCTTTTCTTGTAAGTCGTTTCATTGCTATAACTGTTTAACAAAAGATATAACTGTTATTTCAGTTATGCAACTATTTTTATATTTATTTTACTGGAAATTGCGTTGAAGATAAGAATCTCTAAAATTACACTGTGGTTCCACAGGGATCTGCAGTGGAGAAGGTATAGAAAAAGTGACTCTTCGTGTACATGTCAAATAAATCAAATAATCAGCGGGATCAATTTCTTGATCTATAATCTGTTGATACTGGACAGGGAGATCATAGTGTCGTTAAGATATGTGGCCAATCAATGAGGTAATCAGGCCAAAGTTTATTGACCCGCGACATGCTTTTAAAACCCAGTTTTCAGGTATGTTCTCTTTCTGACATTTCAAACATAAAATCCTTTGGAAAGCGGCTTATATTACGTTTAACAGATTGTTTTAAAACTTTTGTTTCAACGCCATACAGCTCGGCTAAGTCTCTGTCAAGCATTATTTTAATCCCTCTGACTATATATATCTTACTCATTACCACTTCATCAGGGATTGCAATACTTTTTATCGGTGCACCCATCATTTATTTTTTTACTTTTACAAAAATAAAATTTATTCATTACAGACCTTAATTGGAGGTCACAATTTGTGACCTCCAATTTATAACGACTTAATATTGTGCATTATTTGATTTCATAGTTGGTGATTTCAAGGTTGGAGGTCACAATTTGCCTCCTCCATTTCACCCTGTCTAATAGCATCCATTAAGTGATTTCTGTAGATCTATTCACCTGCTTCTCATCATTTACCTTAATCAAATATCATAAAAAACTTCAAAAGATATTCCGTCAGGAAATCCGCCAGGTCTAATTAAAATCAGTGAAAATATCTTTGGCAATATATCTCATCTATCTCTAAATTTCAGATAAACAATAACTCTGCCTTCTTTGAAACTTAGAGTAAATGTGTTTTCCACTGCTTCATTCAATGTTGCTACCCACCAGTTCTTAAGCCTTGCATTAACCAGAGGATATTTTAATCCTTCAGATGTGATTTCAGTTTCAGGATCAATGGAGAAGATCGAAACCAACTGCCCCGGAAAGGATGCTATCTCCGAGCTTTCAAGAAAAGGCTTGAAAATTCCAGTATCAGTAACCATAATCACGTTGGCATCTCTACAATACTCCACAAGTAATGATATGTTCCCTATCGTATGATCTTCCCGCTTGCCGGTTGCACCAACAATTGCAATATCCTTATAACCCATGCCCCTGCACCACATTACAGCTTTTGTGAGGTCATTAGTCTCCTGTTCATCATCAGCAAATAACCTGTCGGCAAACCTTTCGGCAAGATCATCACTGAGAGAGTCCATATCTCCAACAATTGCCTCCGGTTCCAGTCCGAAATTAATGAGATTCTCAGCACTTCCGTCGCAACAGATTACATGTTCAGCGTTCCGTAAATACTCCAGTGGTATCTTATGTGCCGGGAAAGTGCCATCGGCAATTATGACAGTATTATAATTCATAAGCGATTAAAAATAAATTTTAATTCTTCTTCGTATTATTATACAACTACAACTCGTAATCACTTGTTTAACATCCCCCTAACCCCATAGCCGTCAACCTAAGTGAAGTTTTGTGGCAGGAAAGAATGGTATAAGTTTCCCCTCCTTTTGAAGGAGGGGTGGCCGCAGTACAATGATAGTTAATACATTGCATAGTTAATATGCGGCCGGGGTGGTTGATTATTAAGTCATATAAATTCATTTTTTATAATTAAAATTTCCTTATCTCTTTTTCAAAGAAAATTATGAAACGCAAAGCTGTTTTCAAAATTTATTACATTATGACTCATAGTCTAATGATATTATTCTCGTCCTCAAAGCTTTGTATTTAATAATTTACCCATAAGATGTATCTGTCAAGATCAATTTAATCAACCACCCCGTCCCGACGTTACCGTCGGGACACCCCTCCTTCAAAAGGAGAGCCTGCCCCGCTTCGGCGGGGGGAAACTTTTGTAGCACATTCCTTTAAAGCACAATTCTTAGGTTGACGGCTATGCCCCTAACCCCCCCGCTGTGGCGGGGCAGGCTCTTCAAAGGGGGAATTTTGAGATATTGTTTTTCTCCATTCTTTAAGTCCTATGAACGACATCGCACAATATACAGAATATAAAACGACCGTAGGATATAACCCTCGTGACAGAAACAACACAACTGCCACTGCATTCACTATTATCCAGAGATACCAGTGTTCAATGATCTTCCTGGCAAGCATCCATGTTGCTATTATGGAGAGTGATGTGATAAATGAATCACATCCCGGGACGGGGGAATCGGTAAAATTGTCAAGCACATACCACATTGAAATATATAAAAAGAGGAAAATAATAGTAAGCATTATGGATGTCTTCAGTTTTATCCTGGAAACGACAAGGATTGCTGAATTATCAATACCCAACCCCAACCCCTCCAGGGAGGGGAGCTTTTTATGCACATCACCCTGTACCTGTTGCCCTGAGCCCTGAGCCCTGAGCCCTGAGCCCTGCGCTCCCGCTATTCGGGACTTCGTCGCCTCGCTCCTCAGCCTGTGCCCTGCGCCTCTGACCCACCAGTACCATCCCAGTATGCTGATTACAAGATAGTATCCCTGCAGACTCATATCAGCATAGAGCTTGCCGGTAAAGAACACCCAGATGTAAACAGCCGATGTCATTATCCCCACAGGCCACAACCAGATATTCTGACGGATCTCAAAGAAAACAAATATTATTCCTGTTACCGCTCCAAACAACTCGATGTAATTATCTGTAATCCAATCAGTTACAACCATTATAATTATCTGATTATCAAAATCTTACTGAGATCCTAACTATGAAGTTCGTACCGGCCTGCGGGAAATAGTAAGACCAGCTCTTCTCTATACCATCTTCGTACCAGTTGCCTCCGTAAGCATTATTTTCATATTTCTCATTCAGGATGTTATTTACCAGTAATTGAATCCCGACATTATCAGTATATTTTATCCGGGGTGAAAAATCAATCCTTACGCTATTAATGAAATATGGATCAATTGTTCTTTCAGGATTCATTGTGTTGTCGAAATACTGTTTTCCGACATATTTGCTTATAATATGAAATTCAAGATCTTTCATAATTCTGAAAGTCAGTTCATTGGTAAATATTCTCGCCGGGGAATATGCTATATCCACGGTACCAAGGCTTTTGTTTTTATAGGCAGAAGACCAGTCGGATGTGTTATAATCGGTGTAGTACTCAACATAATCGAGGATCTTATTCCTGCTCAGGGTCATGTTAATTTTCCAGCTCATAAAATCTGAAAATTTAAGTCCGGCAGTTACCTCCATACCTACCCGGTAACTTCTGTCAACATTAGTCATAATAGTATAGCCGACATCACTCAGTTCACCTGTAGGAACAAGCTGATCCTTATAGATCATACTGTAAAAATTGACTGCAAGCGTGCTTTTCTCCCTGCTTAATTTGTATCCCAGTTCTGAATCATAAAGGGTTTCGTGTTTTGGTGTAGCATCAGCATCGCCTGATGCTACCTTAAAATCCGACCTTGTCGGTTCGCGGTTGGCCACGGAAAATGACAAATAAGCATCCTGGCCCGGAGATATTGAATGGAACAAACCTGCTTTGGGATTAAAAAATCCAAACGTATGCTTCTGCCCTATATCCTTCATATCAGCATCCATCCCTGACATTCTGTAGTTTACATACCTGTACTGCAGATCACCAAAAACATTTGTCTTGTCTGACAATGAATAGTTTGCTTTACCATAAAGGCTTATCTCCCCTTTCCGGGAGTCGTTGAAATACCATTGATAATCCTTTTCCGTAGCGCCTGATGTTCTCATCCATATTACACGTCCGTAATGATCACCCCAGTAAAGATTCGATCCTCCTCCAAGTATTGCTTCGAGTCTCTCTTTCTTATATTTAATTGAATATACTATCCCGTAAAAATCATTCGACATCCATTTTCGTCTGATCATATCAGTCTCCGTTATCAGTGAATCAGCAATCTGTACAGGTGCAAGCCCGTAATCCTCATACGCCTTATCTTCCCTGTATTCCTCATAATAGCCCTTTCCTTTCGTATAATGCAATGCTGAATTAAGAATGAAATCAGCGCCCATTTTCCGGTTGTAAATAAGATGATAATGGTCCTGACGGTAATTATCGCTCTCATTATCATAGTAGCGGATTATTCCGGCTTCATCAGAATACTCACCTGCCGGGTTATACCTTCTGTCGGTTGCCAGGGAATCTTTTGGAACACCCCACCAGCCTATGCCGGTATGCTCCTCTCCCAGAATAACATTAGCCTTCAGGATCGATTTTTTGCCACGGTAGAGACCACCTATAAATGCAGACCTGTGATCTGAGCCTGTCCGTTTTATATAACCGTCGCTCTTAATATCCGAATAGCGCATCTGAAGGGCGAATCTTTCTTTAAGCATTCCTGTACCTGCAGATACAGTGTTTTTGAATGTATTGAATGAGCCGGCCGAAGAGCTGATCTCTGCATAGGGTTCACTATCAGGATTTCCTGTCTGCAGACTTATGGTTGCACCGAATGCTCCCGCCCCGTTTGATGATGTGCCTGCTCCTCTCTGAATCTGAATATTGTCGACAGATGATGCAATATCAGGCAGGTCGACCCAGAATACCTGCTGTGATTCGGCATCATTAAGAGGTATACCGTCAAGTGTAACATTTATCCTGTTGCCATCAGTACCCCTGATCCTCAGTCCTGTGTATCCTATACCGTTTCCTGCTTCCGATGTTTCGACAAATGAAGGAGTCAGACTCAGCAGGTATGGCATATCATACCCTGTATTCTGTTTTTTCAGCAGCTCCTTTGTCACGGAAGAATATGCCATTGGAGAACGATCTCCTGCCCTGGTAGCATTGATCATGACCTCCTGAGTTACAAATGGTTTAGAGATAAGTGAAACATCAATTTCGATGTAACCGTCAACTTTTATCTCTCTTGAAACCGATTCGTACCCAATGAAGGAATAAGTAAGAATACATACTCCGTTTTTCAGACCGGAGAATGAATAATTACCATTGCTGTCAGCATGTGTACCCAGGAAGGTGTTTTCAATAGTTATGCTTGCACCGGCCAGCGCTTTCCCATCAGCATCAGTCACTCTTCCCCTTATTACAGACAAATCCTGATAAACCTCAGCATTAGTAATTGATCCTGATATCAATAGTAGTGTGATAATAATTGCTTTTCCCATCTGCATAAATTTCAATTTTTCTGTTTGCAGACAGGGATACCGTATTAAGCTGGTTTAAATGATACTCTTTCTTCCCTCCGCCGGCATTATCCGGATCAGGTATAAGGGTATGATCTCAGCCCGTAGTATTAAGGCACCCCATCTGTTAATTTTACAAAGATAGGAGGTTTTAGATTAATTATACTAATAAATAGCTTATTTTTGCGCACAATTATAAAGAACAGTACAGAAACAATTTAATATTTGCCCGATTCTGACAATAAAGAGTGATTTTTTTTAAATTAGCGTTTCAATAACCGGAACTCAATGAATAAACTGCTCGAGAAGCTTAATTACAAAGGTCAGAAGAGGATAGCACTTCTGAATACCGAAAATGGTTTTCTTGAATCGGTCCGACCCGATTTTGATAATATTATTGTTGACAGGGAGATCGATCCGCGATGCCCTTACAATTTTATCCTGATATTCGTAAAGACCATTTCAGAAGTTGAGCTTACCACACCGGTGATTCTGCATAATCTTACTGCTGACGGAGTACTCTGGTTCTGCTATCCTAAGAAGAGTTCAAAGAAATACAAGTCAGATCTTACCCGCGATAATGGCTGGAAACCTCTTAACGATTCAGGTCTTTACGGTATCAGGATGGTATCTATCGATAATAACTGGTCAGCAATGAGATTCAGAAACATAAAGTATATAAAATCAACCAGCAGAAGATTCTCTGTTTTAAACGGAAACTGAAAAAATAATTAACTGATTGAAATGGTTATAAGAATAATTGCTATTGTAATAGCTCTTGCAGCACTTGGGATGGTGCTCTTTCTTATTTATGGAAAGAATCAGAAGAAGTGGGATGAGATGACAACTGATGAGCAAAAACGCAAAAAAACTCTTGTAACCGGAGGAATTTTAGTATTCCTTGCCGGGTTGCTTGCTGCCATCTTCCACAAGGAAAAAGATAATTGAATTTCTTTTGATAATTACATCAGGAATCGAAACAGTGCCTGGCACAATGATCATTTAAACGACACAAATATCCTTAGCACAATGAAAAAACTTTTTCAGCAAAAAAGCTTTCTATTACTCCTGTTATTTCTATCGGTGGTTTTGCTCAGCGGATGCGCGGATAATGAATCTGTAGAACAATGTCTGACAGGATACAAGTATGGGTTCTTTGGCGGCTTATGGCATGGATTCATAGCTCCCTTCGATTTCATCGGCATGCTCTTTTTTGATGACATAACAATGTATGCCCAGAACAACAACGGAGGATTATATGCCCTTGGTTTTCTGATGGGCAGCGGAGGCTGGGGATTCTTCGGAAGCAAGGGAGCCAGTAAGGTAAGAACAAGGAAATTCCACTTCAGGTCTGATAAATTCGATCATGCCGAGATAGTGGAGTGAGTTATCTCAGCCTCACCCAAAGCCTGCAATCTTCAACCTAAGGAGTCTAAAAATGGTTTTATAAGGAGGATCAATAAAAGCAAACGGATTTAAATATTGAGATGCAGTTTGGTCATAAAGTTTCCCCTCCTTTTGAAGGAGGGGTGGCCGGGACGATTGATTATCTGATGTTTACAAAGTTCATTTCCCGGCCGGGGTGGTTGATTTGTCTTCCCGGTCGATTAATTTCTTTTTTTAAATCTTTCCTTAGCTCACTTTTCAAAAATTCAGGATCCTGAAATACGAATCTGTTTTCAAATCTCAGTACATTGAATCCTAAGCATTACAGTTAGTTATCCCTGTTTTCATCTTCCTGCATCTTATGATATTCACCATGGGAATTACAATCAAGTTCAATTATTAGAATCAACCACCCCGGCCGCAACCATCCTTTGTAATACTTTTACTATCATTGTACTGCGGCCACCCCTCCTTCAAAAGGAGAGCCTGCCCCGCTTCGGCGGGGGGAAACTTCTTCAAGTCACTGAAATTATGGTACTGTTCCTGGCTTGACAGCTATGCCCGGGAGGGTTCAGAGAAAAAATATTTTCTCCGTTTTTAAACTTTTATTAAAAAATGTTGTTTCTTTGAGGACTGAATTAACAGAAATGAATCTTTTAAACAACAATTGGTGGTGGCAGATCTTACTGGCAACAGCCTGGAGGTGAGATAGCACTGCTATATTGTATAAGAATATAAGCGACCTGTCGGACTCCGGCAGGTCGCTTTCTTTTGTAAATATATTAGAGATAAAGATATGAGAGAATCAAAACTAAGCACAACTGTGTATCCATTACCTCCGGGGCTGGCCGATATAATCACTCCTGTTACTATTTACCTTAAGATCAGGGATAAATATCCTAATACAATACTGCTTGAAAGCTCTGATTATCATGGCAACAGCAACAGCATGAGCTATATCTGCTTCGACGTGATGTCTGAGTTTAAAGTGGAGGATTATATAATAGATATCACTTACACTTCAGGTCTTAAGGAAAAGACCGAAATAAAAGATAAACATACACTTCCGGATACTTTTAATGACTTCATTAATTCATTTAAAGTTAAGAGGTCACATGAAACCGTTGCAATGCCTGCTAACGGATTGTTCGGTTATACAACCTATGATGCAGTTGAATACTTTGAGGACATCCGCTTCAGGCATAAGAATAATAACGAATATAAGATCCCCGATTTATACTACTCCCTTTACAGATATATAATTGCCATCAACCATTTTAACAACCGGATCTACCTGGTGGAGAATCTGGCTGAGGGAGAGGCAAGCCGCGTCGATGATGTTAAAAGTCTTCTGCGGAACCGGAGTCTGGGATCATTTCAGTTCATGCCTCTGAACAATGAAAATTCAAACATCTCTGACGAAGAGTATATTGAGATGGTAAGAAAAGGGAAGAAACACTGCCATCTGGGGGATGTTTTTCAGATTGTACTGTCGCGCCGGTTCAGCCAGCAGTTCAGAGGTGATGAGTTCAATGTCTACAGGGCTCTCCGCAACATTAATCCCTCTCCTTATCTGTTTTATTTCGATTATGGAGGATATAAACTATTCGGTTCTTCTCCCGAGGCCCAGCTGATTATTGAAAAAGGAGTTGCGAGGATAAACCCGATTGCCGGTACTTTTAAGCGCTCAGGTGATGACGAGGAAGACAGGCTTCTGGCAATTGATCTGGCAAATGACAGGAAAGAGAATGCAGAGCATGTAATGCTGGTTGACCTGGCAAGGAATGATCTGAGCCGGAATTCCGACAATGTACTTGTTAAGACATTCAGGGAAGTACAGTTTTACTCTCATGTTATACATCTTGTATCAGAAGTAACAGGAGAGCTGCATGCCGGTTATAATCCGGTTAAGATCTACGGAGACTCATTTCCGGCAGGAACCCTTTCGGGAGCTCCTAAATTCAAGGCAATGGAACTTATTGATAATATTGAGAATATGAACAGGGGATTTTATGGAGGGGCAATAGGTTATATAGGATTTAACGGCGATATAAATCATGCAATTACCATACGGTCTTTTCTGAGCAGAAACAATACACTCTATTATCAGGCAGGAGCCGGAATTGTTGCCGAATCGGTTGAAGAGAAAGAACTTAAAGAGGTAAATAATAAACTTGGAGCACTTAAAGCAGCAATTGCAACGGCTTCAGAAATATAAACACAAACTAAAGAGAAATGAAAATACTTGTTCTGGATAATTACGATTCATTTACATACAATCTTGTTCATATTCTGAAGGAGCTGACCAGAGGACCGGTTGATGTATTCAGAAATGATGAGATAAGTGTTGAAGATGTTGATATTTATGACAAAATATTAATCTCCCCCGGACCAGGAGTTCCTGACCAGGCTGGAATAACAAAGAAAATGATAAATCAATATGGTCCGTCAAAAAGCATACTGGGTGTATGTCTTGGATGTCAGGCTATTGGCGAGGTTTATGGAGGCCGTATCATAAACCTTGAGAAGGTTTACCATGGAATCGAAACAAATATTAATGTCATCAGTGCTGAGAATAAGCTGTTTGAAGGTATTCCTGCAACATTTACTGCAGGAAGATACCACTCATGGGTAGTAAGTGAAGAGGGACTTCCCTCTGTTATAAAAATAACAGCAACAGATGATGAAGGCAGTATAATGGCAATTGAACATACAACCTTTGATGTCAGGGGTGTCCAGTTCCACCCCGAATCTGTCATGACGGAACATGGCAAACAGATCCTTCTTAACTGGCTCAATATCTGATAAATTAAAGACATATTACTGATTAAACATGAAAGAGATTCTTCAGAAACTGACATCACACCTTACACTCGAAAGAGAAGAGGCCAGGAGCATTTTAAAAAAAATAGCAGGAGGAGAGTATAATAATTCCCAGGTATCTTCTTTTCTCACGGTTTACATGATGAGAATGATAACTGTACATGAGCTGGCAGGATTCAGAGATGCCCTCCTTGATCTTTGTCTTGCTGTTGACCTGTCGGAATTTAATACAATTGATCTGTGTGGTACCGGAGGCGATGGTAAAAACACCTTCAATATCTCCACCCTATCATCCTTTGTTGTTGCCGGAGCCGGTGGGAAAGTAGCTAAACATGGTAATTACGGGGTTTCTTCATCCTGTGGCTCGAGCAATGTACTGGAATACCTCGGTTATAAATTTACCAGTAACCGCGATATCCTTAGAAATCAGCTCGATAAGGCAAACATCTGTTTCCTGCATGCTCCCCTGTTTCATCCGGCAATGAAAACTGTTGCCCCAATACGCAGGGAACTCAGTGTAAAAACCTTTTTCAATATGCTGGGACCGATGGTAAATCCTTCATTTCCAAAAAATCAAATGATAGGAGTCTGGAACCTTGAGACAGCAAGGTTGTATAATTATATTTATCAGCAAACTGATAAAAACTTCACGATACTCTACTCACTTGACGGTTATGACGAAATTTCGCTCACCAGCGAGTTTAAATTAATCTCCAACAGGGAGGAAGAACTCTTATCTCCTGAAAAAATCGGATTTCCGCTCCTTCTACCGGAAAATCTTAATGGAGGAGATTCAGTGGAAGAATCTGTAAAAATCTTTTTAAATATTATGGAAGGAAAGGGTACTCCTGCTCAAAATGCCGTGGTAATTGCAAATTCAGGAATAGCACTGACGAAATTCCATCAGGATAAAAGTTTACCTGACTGCTTTCAGATAGCGGAGGAATCGCTTATGAGTGGAAGTGCATTAAACAGGTTGAAAAAACTTCTGGAACTTTAGGACTATGGATATACTTGAGATAATTGTAGCAGCAAAAAAAGAGGAAGTAAGAAGAAGGAAAAGGCTTTTTCCTGTAAAAGAGCTGAAGAAATCAGCTTTCTTTGATTGCACCCCGATCTCTTTTTACATTGCACTTAAGAAAGATGGGCCCTCCATAATCGGGGAGTTTAAAAGAAAATCCCCTTCAAAAGGAGAAATAAATATTACCGCAAGTGTCGGACTTGTTGCAGCAGGTTATGAGAAAGCAGGGGTATCGGCCATGTCGATACTTACCGACAACGATTTTTTCGGAGGTGATAATAATGATCTGAGCGAAGTTGCCGCTCTGACAGGACTACCCCTTTTGAGAAAGGATTTTATTATAGATGAATACCAGGTTGTCGAATCAAAATCTATAGGAGCCTCAGCCATTTTGCTGATTGGTTCAATCTTAACCAAATCGCAAACTGAACATCTGGCCAATATGGCATTCAGCCTCGGGATGGAAGTGCTGTTTGAGATCCACGATGAAAATGATCTTGAGAAAATGAGTTATAATATAAGGATAGTGGGGGTTAACAACCGTAATCTGAAAACTTTTGAAATAAATATGGAGAATTCAATCGATCTGCTCCATCAGCTGCCTTCTGATTGCCTCAAAGTTGCAGAAAGCGGATTTCAGACAATTACCGACGTTAAGAAGATGCATGCCAGAGGTTATGACGCCTTTCTGATAGGAGAAAAATTCATGCGGTCTGTTGATCCGTCAAAAAGCGCTGCTGAGTTTATTACCGGATTAAAAATGGTCATGCAATGAGTTTAAAAATTAAAATATGTGGAATGCGTGAGCCGGAGAATATTACTGATGTTGCAGCCCTTAATCCTGACCTGATGGGATTTATATTTTATCCTGCGTCTCCAAGATATACCGGATTGACTCTGAATACAGAGACACTGCATAAAATTTCACCATCGATAATAAAAACAGGTGTATTTGTGAATGAAGATTTTAAAACGATTGTCAGGATTATTGAGAACTTTCAGCTCGATTGTGTTCAGCTTCATGGAAGAGAGACACCGGATCTGTGCTTCCGGTTAAAGGAAACAGGAATCAATGTGATTAAGGCATTCAGCATATCTGAAGAACACAATTTCAAAAAATGTTCTGATTTCATTTCATGCACAGACTATTTTCTTTTCGATACATCAGTTTCCGGTTTTGGCGGATCAGGTCAGAAATTCAACTGGAAGGAACTTAAAAATTATGATCCTGACCATCCGTTTTTTCTGAGCGGAGGCATCGCCCCGGATGACTACAGTGCTATTAATGAGATCGACAATCCTTCATTTTACGGGATCGACCTGAACAGCAGATTTGAGATAAAACCAGGCCTGAAGGATACGGCAATTCTTGGAAAATTCATTACAGAAATAAGGAGAAACGACTAAACTATTATGAATAAGACATTTATATCGGACGATAAAGGCTATTACGGCCAATATGGCGGTGCATTCATCCCGGAAATGCTCCGGCAGAATGTTGAAGAGCTGAAGGCTGTTTATTATGATATCATTGAATCGGAAGAGTTCCGGAATGAATTTAACATGCTGCTGACCGATTATGCAGGAAGACCTTCCCCCCTCTTTCATGCCCGGCGACTGAGTGAAAAGTATGGCGCCAGTATCTATCTTAAACGGGAAGATCTGAATCATACCGGTTCCCATAAAATAAACAATACTATCGGGCAGATACTCCTTGCAAAAAAAATGGGGAAAACAAGGATAATAGCTGAGACCGGAGCAGGCCAGCATGGAGTAGCCACTGCTACAGTATGTGCGCTTATGGGCCTGGAGTGCGTTGTTTATATGGGCGAAACAGATATGGCCAGGCAGGAACCCAACGTAAAGAGGATGGAAATGCTGGGTGCGACTGTAATTCCGGCCAGGAGCGGGAATAAAACCCTTAAGGATGCCACAAATGAAGCCCTGCGCGACTGGATATGCAATCCTGAGAATACATTTTACATAATAGGTTCTGTAGTCGGACCTCATCCCTATCCCGATCTGGTGGCGAAGTTCCAGTCGGTTATCAGTGAGGAATTACTTATTCAGTTATATGCTAAAGAGGGAACTGAAGATCCTGATTACATTGTTGCATGTGTAGGTGGCGGAAGCAATGCCGCAGGAATATTCTATAAATATATCAACCGGAAAAACGTAAAACTTATTGGTGTTGAAGCTGCAGGAAAAGGAGTCGATACCGGTGAAACCGCTGCAACCATATCTGTTGGTGAACCAGGCATAATTCATGGGAGTAAAACCCTCCTGATGCAAAATGAAGATGGCCAGATAACAGAACCATATTCAATATCAGCCGGTCTTGACTATCCGGGTGTGGGCCCCATACATGCCTGGCTGGCAGAGACAGGAAGAGGCCTGTATCTGAATGTGACTGATAAAGAAGCCCTTACCGCAGCTTATGAACTTACAAGGCTGGAAGGTATAATCCCGGCTCTTGAATCGGCTCATGCACTTGCCGCTCTTGGAAAGCTGAAACTAAAACAAACTGATATTGTTGTAGTTAACATTTCAGGCAGGGGAGATAAGGATATGCAGGCGTATATTGAGGCAAAAAGTGAGTTTATCTGAATAAATAACTACTATGAATAATGTTTTAGATGAACAAATCCGTATTTATGAAATATCTTTCTATATGAGCAGGAGATCCCTCACTTCGTTCGGGATGACAGGTTCTTTTTTTTGGTCAACTGGGGGATGGGAGAAGAGAGCGGGCTCAGCCCGCTCTCTTCTCCCATCCCCCAAATAATTTAATAAACTGTCATTCCGAATGAATCCCGCCTTGCGGGATGAATGAGGAATCTCCCCGAATTGGAATCGAAATTCCAATAAAACAATACTGATTGCAATTAGTCATTTAACAACAAATTAAGCACCAATGAACAGGATCAATAAGCTGTTTGAAAACAGGAAGAAGAAAATCCTCTCTGTATATTTTACAGCAGGATATCCGGAATTGAATAATACCCTTGAGATTATCAGAGAGCTTGATAAATCAGGAGTTGACATGATCGAGATTGGTATGCCTTTTTCCGATCCTGTTGCTGATGGCCCGGTAATTCAGAGAAGCAGCGAAAAAGCTCTTAAAAACGGAATGAGCCTTAATCTGCTTTTTGAACAATTGCCGGCATTGAGGGAAATAACTGATATTCCAATTGTTCTAATGGGATATATTAATCCTGTATTCAGATTCGGAGTGGAAAAATTCCTCAGGAAATGCAGTGAAACAGGTATTGACGGAATCATTATTCCTGATCTTCCGGTTGAAGAATATATAGAATCCTATGAATCTCTTTTTAAGAGTTACAATATTCTGAATGTCTTTCTTGTATCGCCTCAGACTCCGGAGGAAAGAATCCTATATCTTGACAGGAATTCCAAAGGTTTTCTGTATATAGTATCTACGGCTGCTACAACAGGCGGTACAAAAAAATTTGACCGCTCTCAAATCAACTATTTCAGAAAAATGGATGATCTGAACTTAAAAACTCCACGACTGATCGGGTTTGGCATTTCAGATAAAACAACCTATGAACAGGCATGTGAGTATTCTGACGGGGTAATAATAGGAAGCGCTTTTATAAAGTCGCTTGATGAAAAGGGCTCATTGCCGGAGAAAATCCACAGGTTCGTTCGAACAATCAGGTAGCTTTAGAACAACAATGCAAATCCTTCCTCTGAACGGGAAAGAATAAGACTTTTCAAAGCCGGTTTAACGTAATAAATTGCTTTGCAGGTAAATGATCTTGCAAAATTGGCAATTTATTTAGAATCATTCTTAATAACAGGGGGGAGGTAAATTTCATTCAAAGTATGTAAATTTGATAGTATTGAATTATGTACGCAAATATTATTCCAGCAACAATGAGATTGCATGAATTTATTATAAAAAAGATAATAAGACTTAAATCAATCTTCTCACTCTTATTAATAGTAAATAACCAATTATGCATTGCTCAACAATTACCTTACCAACTTTCAGCCGTACAGGATTCTGCAATTATTGTCGAGAAGGTTTATCTTCATACCGACCGCGATTACTATTCACAGGGTGACGATATATGGTTCAAAGCATACCTCGTTGAAGATCCTGATCTTTTTCTATCCTACAACAGCATGAACCTTCATGTAGAACTTATTTCCTCTCAGTCTGAGATAATTGACTCACGAATCATAAGGATCGAAGGAGGCCTGGGAAAAGGCGATATAAGGCTTTCTGATACTCTGCCTCCCGGAGTGTACATTATCCGTGCTTATACCAATTATATGCGGAACTTCGCTGATATGCAGATATTTGAGAAAACACTGATGATATTCAGTTCATCAGACAAGGGCACAGTAAGGTCTGATAGTGTTATCAAGCCTTCAGTAACGTATGATGTAAATTTTTTCACTGAAGGAGGTTCACTGGTTAATAATGTTACATGCTGTATCTCCTTCAGGGCAGCCGATGAAACTGGCAAGGGATGCGATGTTTCAGGAGAAGTCTATACTTCATCAGGAGAAAGAGTTGCCTTACTCCGGACTGCATATAAAGGTATGGGCAGGTTTTATATGCGGCCTTTGGATGGATTGAGTTACTATGCCATGATCGAAACACCTGATGGAAAGATTATCAGAAAGAACCTTCCACAGAGCTCTAAGAACGGATTCACACTCAATGTATCAGATTATCAGGAGAACGGGCCTCTAATAACAATACGAACAAATCCGGCTACTCTGGAGTCACTTATTGATCAGGTACATTTTATAACTGTGTCTGCTCATAAGAGAGTGGTCAGCACACTTGGATTCAGCATTAATTCTTTATCAACAAACTTCAGACTTCCTTTAGATGATCTTCCTGATGGAATTATTCAGCTAACTCTGATTAACTCTGATGAACTTCCGCTTTGCGAGCGACTTATATTCCACAGCAAAGAGAATTTAAAGCTGAAAGTGAGTACAGATAAGCCGATTTACAAAAGACGTGAAAAAGTATCCGTAAAACTATCCCTTATAAGCGATTCTGTAAATAATGACAATACATTCCTTTCAATGTCAGCAGTTGAAACCTCGTTTTTGAATAGTAACCGCTTGTCAAATCCTACTATTTCGTCATGGTTTCTTCTTGAATCGGATATCAGAGGACCGGTAGAGGACCCTGCATATTATTTTGATCCTGGTAATCCTGACAGAATCAACAATCTCGATCTGCTGCTCTGCACCCAGGGATGGAGAGATTTTAAGTGGAAATACGGGAATCAGGTTTTCCGGCCTGAGTTTGGGATCGCCATATCAGGAAGAGTTACAAAGCTGATTACGGAAAATCCCTTGCAGAGTGCAGTTGTTACCGCGATATTGAGAAAGGAGAAGAATGAATTAATGTTGACATCTGCAACTGATTCAGCAGGGTTATTCAGTTTTGATGAAGTTGACTTCACCGGCGATGCGAGGCTGATCGCAACTGCGGTTAGTGAAAAGGATAACCCTGCAGGACATCTTATAATTGATACAACGGGTTATTCTCCGGAACCGGAAGTTAATAAAAAATCCGGATCAGGGCTCATGCTGATCAGCGATCTTATCCCTGAAGAGGAGCAATCAGAAACTGAACATGAATTCATTGTAAGAAAAAATAAGGACGTGAAACTCATGCTCTCCGATACAATTCAGCTTGGAGAGGTTAAAATTGTGGCAAGGCGGAATAAAGCAGCTCCTGTTAATTATCAAACACAAACTGCATATGCTCTGCAAAGGGCCGCGGTAGGCATACCAGACCAGACTGTAAAGATTACCCCCCAGGATGAAAGATTCACTAATTTCAGAGACATTATCAGAAAGGGAGTTTCCGGCGTAAGAGTAGAGATTACAAATAATGTGTCGGAATCAGGTATCAGGATACGCGGATCACGGTTTGAACCTCTTTTTATGCTCGACGGTATAACGGTACCTTATGATATGGTAGCAACATTACCGATAAAATGGATCGACAGGATTGAAATACTTAAATCGGGAGGAATTGCTAGCTCTTTTGATCAGAAAAGTTCGGAAATGGAGCCGAAATTTAACGGAGTAATATCAATAATTACAAAACCGGAGGAGAAAAGAGATGAGAAAATGACCGTATTTCATTCTGTCAACAGGATTGTAAAGGGGTATGATGCCCCAAGGATATTTTATTCTCCGGATTATTCTTCGGCCTCAACACCTGATCTGCCCGATGTAAGATCAACACTTTTCTGGAATCCTGATGTAACAGTAATTGATAATGAAACCATCGATTATTATAATGCTGATAATAAAGGAAATGTTATGATTATTATTGAAGGTATCACCTCTGACGGTATTCCTGTTACAGGAAAATCAGAGTATAAAGTGGAGTAGTGCAGAGTGAATAGTGAATAGTTAGTAGTGAAGAGTTAACAATGAATAATACCTAAATGAAAAGGATAGTATTTGTTTTTCTTCTTATCAGTTACGGGCTGATTGCTTATAACCAGGTTATTAAAGGAACTGTTTTGGACAAAGAAACAAAAGAGAAAATTGTATTCGCCGCGGTCTATTTTGATGGGTCATTCGTAGGAACCCCGTCAGACATGAATGGAAATTTCGCATTGGACATCACAGGTAATGCCAACAAGCCACTAACAATAAGCGCTTTAGGCTATTACTCGGTCACTCTGACCGATTTTTCGACAGGAAAACCTCTTGTAATTTACCTGACTCCCAAGGTATTTGAAGTAAAAGAGGTTGTTATTAATGCAAAGGCAAGAATGAAGAATCTGAAGATGTTTAAGGAGAATTTTCTTGGAACCTCAGAAAATGCTTTGCGTTGTGAGATCATGAATGAGGATGATATCACATTAATATTTGAGAATGATACCCTAAAAGCATTCGCTGCAAAGCCGATCCGGATTATCAATCGCGGACTCGGATATAAAGAGACCTATTACCTTGATGCTTTCTGGTTTCATACAAGAAGGAATGCATTTTTCATAAAAGGTAATATGGTATTCGATGAAGATCTGAGCAATGATAAATCAAAGCAGGAGTACTACAAAATCAACAGGGAATATACTTATCGGGGATCGAGGATGCACTTTTTCAGGGCACTCTGGGAAAATGAACTGGCAACAGAAGGCTTTTCATTAAAGAATATAGGTAAAGTAGAAATTCAGTACAGCAACATTGTCGTTCAGCCGGATAGTCTTAATAAATATTTTAAATATCACGGGATGCTGGGAGTATACAATAACCAGCGACTGACAACAAGCTGGATAACTTTTATCCGGGAATATGTATATTTTGATAAACGCGGATATTTTGATCCGTTTGCAATAAGCTGGGACGGTGCAATGGCAAAACAACGCGTGTCAGACATACTGCCTTATGAATATACAATTAAGTAATACTATCATTCAGGGTGATAATCTGATTAAATCATGAGAAGGTTTTTTTCTGTAGTGATAATGTCATACTTATGTATCAGTGCTTTTGCTCAGATCATAACAGGTTTTGTTTTCGATGAGAAAACAAAAAGAAAATTAAGTAACGCAATTGTCTATTTTGACGGGACATTTACCGGGACAGGTACTGACAAAAACGGACATTTTGCTTTTGATATTTCAAAATATCCTTCAATGCCGGTAATTATTAGTTCGAGCGGTTATTATTCTGTTCGTATTGATGTCGTTACAACTGAGAAACCCATTCAGATATATCTAAAACCCAAAATATACGTATCATTAAAAATTGAGGGTAAATCAAAAGAAGAACAGAAGGTAAAAACTGAAAATTTAAAACTCTTTAAAAGTACTTTCCTTGGAAAAACCTATAATGCCCGTTACTGTGAAATAATTAACGAAGACGACATTATATTAATAGCTGATGAAAGCGACACTTTGAAAGCATTTGCTTCAAATCCGATCCTCATTTACAATAAAGCACTGGGATATAAAGCATCTTATTACCTTGACGAATTTATATTAAATACAAAAGATGAAACCTTCTTTTTTTCAGGGAGTATTCTTTTTAATGAAGATATGGCAACAAAGGATGTTAACAGTCAGAGGTACATTAAGAAAAGAGAAGATGCGTATCTTAAATCAAGAACATATTTTTTCAGATTGCTATGGGAGAATAAACTTGATCTGGCAGGATTTGTTGTAAAAAATGTTCTGGATGAGGATTTGGGTTATGATAAAATTGTTATTCAGAAAGGTGACACCGGAAAATACCTGAAACATTTTGAATATCCTTATCATCCTGAACTGAAGGGTTTTCCTTCAACCTATATTATTTTCCGTGAGAAAGAAGTGTTTTATGATTCATGGGGAAGACTCGACAGATCCTGTATTACGGAGTTCAGCCTGCAAAACGATGTATATTTTGATAGGAACGGCTATTATGATTCCGCTGAAATTACATTTAGAGGTAAGCTGGCAAATCAGCGTATAGCTGACTTGTTACCTCTTGAAAATTAAATAAAAAATATCAATTGTGTTATTTAAGTTTCAATATTACCATCAAATTTTAAGTACTATCCCTGTAAAATTATATCACTGTCAATATTGAGTTTTTTGTGTAATGCACGGGCAATTTTAATTGTAATATCCCGCTTGCCATTCAGGTATTCGCTAATCCGCGATGTACTGGTTTCAAGTAATTCAGCCAGATCTTTTTGCTTAAGTTTCTTTTCAAACATCCGCAGTTCAATAACATCTTTCAAAGATGGCGTACCTACCGGGTAATACTCGGTTTCGTAGTTTTCTACCAGGTCAGAAAGCCTGACAAGCTCTTGTAAATAGATATTTTCCTTTGGAGTGCCATCATCAACCAAAAGCAACAGTTCCTCAATCCTTTCCTTTGCTTTCTTATATTTGTTTTCAATAATCTTTTTCATATGTCACTAAATTTTGTCAATATTCTTAATCTTATCATAATCCTTATGTGTTCCAACCCAACGTATATAAACACGTTTAATCTGAAATAGTATAAGAGCAACGATCCGGTAATGATTCCCTTTCACATTAAAAACAAACCTTGAATTACCAACCGAATCAACTGTATTAAAAGTTTTTTTAATATCAGAAAAATCATTCCATTCAGCTTTACCGGCCCTTTTATGCCAGTCCTGTAATGCTACTTTGGAATTGGAGTCTTCCTCAAAAAATTCTCTTAGTTTTCGAAATGAAATAATGTGCATAAAGTATAAAATTCATATTGCAAATATATAAATTATATTTGACATTTGAAATATAATTACATATATTGTAATTTTATTTTAACCATCCTTATTTATGAGAGACTTTTCTCTTGTTGTTAAGATCATTTACATTCGATCTTTTCTGCTACTTTTATACTCATCAATCAATAAATTCAAAAAGATGAGAATCTTCATTTCCTTTCTATTATTAAATCTGTTTTTCATTAATGTATTTTCACAGAAAAAAGATATGATCAGCCTGTGGCCCGGGAAAGTGCCGGGTGAATCCAAACCCAAAGCAGCTCCGGCAGCCGATACTAAAACAAAGGATAATGTATTCAGGTATGCAGAAGTTACAGATCCTGCCCTTGAAGTTTTCTTACCAGACAAGTCAGTCAGTAATGGTTCAGCTGTAATTATCTGCCCGGGTGGCGGTTACAACATACTTGCATATGATCTTGAAGGCACTGAAATAGCCGGATGGCTCAACAGCATCGGTTTTACAGCATTTGTACTTCAGTACCGTATTCCTCAAAAAAAAGATGGCGCTCTTCAGGATGCCCAGAGGGCTTTGAGAGTGGTGAGAAGTGAATCGGGAAAATGGAACATCGACCCTGATAATATCGGGATAATGGGATTCTCTGCCGGAGGAAGCCTCAGCGCACGGGCCAGCACCAGGTTCAATGAAAAAACCTACCCTCCTGTTGACAAAACTGACAGCCTTTCATGCAGACCTTCTTTCACCATGCTGATCTATCCTGCTTATCTTGATCAGGGGCCGGAACTTTCACTTACACCTGAGCTCAAATTATCAGATGAAGTACCTCCAATGTTCATTTTTGAAACAGCTGTAGATCCATACTGTAACAGTGCATTTGTAATGGGTAAAGCCCTGCGTGATGCCAAACTCAGTGTAGAAGTGCATGTACTGCCGCAGGGGGCTCATGGATATGGATTACGCAAAGGGACAAGGGCCGGCGAAACATGGCCTCTTCTTGCTGAACAATGGCTTATTGAAACGTTAAATACAATCAATTGATTAATAATAAACTGGGTAAGTTTTTCGGCCCATCAGCCAGTTATACAGGATATTTCATGATCGCCGGCGGATTGGTTGCCCTCACTTATTCACCCATATCACTCACGCTCGTCATTCCAGGCATGTTCATGGCTTTCACCTATAACGGAACACTAATTGACACTGAGGAGAGGAGAATTAAACCATACACAGCATTGTTTGGTATTTACCGTGCCGGAAAATGGATAAGCACGGAACAGTTCATAAGATTCAGCATCATAAAAGCAACAAAGAAATATACAACCCACAGCAGGGGAAGTGTAAGATTAGACATGTCGCGATCAGACATAGAGTTGGTCCTGACAATAAAAAGCAGTAAGGAGAAAGTCGTTCTGAAAAGGTTTGCTAACTTTATTGATGCACGCAAGGAAATGGAAGATATGACTCTGATTATCTTCCCTGAACATAATAAAACAGATTAATTATGGCAAAAAACAGACTTTACGGTAATGAGATAGACAGGATGCCTGATTTCACATTCAGGATGATGAAAATCTTTTTCGTTATTTACTATTTCTTCAAACCTGCCGGAAAATATCTTCAGAAGTTTGGAATTAAACCTGGCTATACCGTTGTTGATTATGGTACTGGGACAGGAGCATTTATTAAAGATGCTTCAATAATGGTTGGAAGCAGCGGTACCGTTTATGCCGTTGATATTCATGAAATAGCAATAGAGTCTGTTCAAAGCATTATCAGTAAATATGATCTGCCAAATGTTATTCCTGTTCTTACAGATGGAAATAAGTCCGCTGTTGATGATGAGGCTGCCGATCTTGTTTTTGCCCTTGACATGTTTCACATGGTATCAGACACAGATTCCTTCCTTAAAGAGCTTAACCGGATAACGAAAAAGAACGGCACACTAATAATCGAAGACGGTCATCAGCCAAGGGCACTGTCAAAAGAAAAGATCCTGAGATCAGGTTACTGGACAATTGCCGGGGAAGAAAAGAGATTTCTAAGGTGTGTTCCTGTATGATTTTGAAGAGTTGCCGGAATAGCCGTTAACTTAGGGTAGAATTGTTGCAGGAAAGAATGGTAAAAGTTTCCCCTCCTTTTGAAGGAGGGGTGGCCGCAGCACACAGATAATTAATATATTACAATTAAAATATGCGGACGGGGTGGTTGATTAGTTTATCAGATCGCTTCCTCTTTTTATTTAAAACTTTCCTTATTTCACTTTTTATATATTCAGGTTCCTGGAATACAAATCTGTTTTTAAACCGTAATACTCTTAATCTTAGGCCCTATAAATAGTTATCCCTGATTTCATCTTTCTCTATTTTATGAGATTCCCTGTGGGGATCACCGTCAAGTTCAATTATTAGTTTTTCTGCAGGACAGCAGAAGTCAACAATGTAACTACCAATACTGTATTGTCTTCTGAATTATCTTTCTTTAAGTTTTTTAGATTTTAGCATTTCCATAATTCTGTCTCAGGCGGAGTGGACCTGTTT
>MENI01000087.1:0-721 GCA_001768195.1 Bacteroidetes bacterium GWA2_40_15
AGGAATAGAAATATGTCTTGATTATCAGGCGGACCAGGACGATATTTTTGCAGATCCGTCTCAGTTAAAACAAGTATTTCTGAATATAATTATGAATTCTATTCAGGCTATTGAAAACGAGCCGGGGAAAATTTATATAAACGTTACTTTCTCCGATAGACAGAACAAGTATACTCCTGAGTATCTGATAGAAGTCATTGATAACGGGGAAGGGATATCAAATGAGAACATCGACAAGATTTTTGATCCTTTTTATACTACTAAAAAAGAAGGAACAGGTCTTGGCCTGTCTATTTCATACAGGATCATAAACCAGCACGGCGGAGATATTGAATTTTTCAGCGAACCTGGAATAGGAACCAAAGTGAAAATTCGTATTCCCTTAAAATAAATTATCAAGCAAGGCAATAGTTCACGAAACCATCAGATGTTTATGAAAAAGCCGCAGATTTTAATTGTCGATGATGAAGAAAAAATCAGGAAGGTACTTTCCCGTATGCTTGAAGACGAAAACTATGGTGTAAAATCAGTTGAAAACGGACAAAAAGCAATAGCAATTCTAAATTCCTATAAGCCCGATGTCATAATAATGGATCAAAACATGCCCGGACTTAACGGGATTGATGCACTGGAAACAATAAAAGAAAAAAATCCGAACCTGACAGTTATTATTATTACCGCCCATGGGGAGGTATCACTTGCAGTGGATGCTATTAAGAAA
>MENI01000087.1:758-38522 GCA_001768195.1 Bacteroidetes bacterium GWA2_40_15
ATAAACTCCTTTTATTAATAAAACGGGCAATGGACCATCAACGGCTAACAGTTGAAATATCGGACCTTAAACGAAAGCTGACAGAACAGAAATCGTTCGAATCGATTATTGGTACGAATGAAAAAATGAAAAAGGTAATTGAACAAGCCAAATGTGTAGCCGATACAGATACTACTGTACTTATTCAAGGGGAAAGCGGCGTGGGGAAAGAAATAATTGCAAACGCCATACATCAGACAAGCCGGCGAAAAGACGGTCCATTTATTACTGTTAACTGTGGAGCGATTCCATTTAGTCTTATTGAGAGCGAATTGTTCGGACATGAAAAGGGGGCTTTCACGGATGCTAAAGAAACAAAGCCTGGAAAATTTGAACAGGCAGATGGAGGTACTTTGTTTCTCGACGAACTGGGAGAATTGCCTCTCGATGCACAGGTAAAATTATTACGGGTTCTGGAGGATAAAAAAATTACAAAAGTAGGAGGAATAAAACCAATTCCGGTAAATGTTAGGATTCTGTCGGCAACAAATAATAACCTGGAGGAGAGGGTTCAAAAGGGTAGTTTTCGTCTGGATCTTTATTATCGCTTAAATATCTTTCCGATTCAAATACCTCCTTTGCGCGATAGAAAGGATGATATACCTCTTTTTATTGAGTATTTCATAAATGTGTTCAACTGTGAATTAGGTCTTCATATTAAAAACATGAGCAAAGAGGCTGTTGACCGGTTGCTGAACTACAATTGGCCCGGAAATATAAGGGATTTACAGAATGCTATACAAAGCGCAATGATCCTTTGCAGGGAGGGAACAATTACTCGTGAACATTTACCGATGAGAATTAAAGGTTATCCTGTTATAGACGGTACCAAACAAGTATTTAATTCCGGCTTGGATGAAAGCCTGAAGTCGATTAATTCGAAACTGGAAAAGGAACTTATTATCGAAGCTCTGAATAAGTGTAATTATAATCGCACAGAGACTGCTAATTTATTGAAAATAAGCAGAAAAACTTTATTTAATAAAATGAAACAGTATAATTTATGACAGCTTTCATGTAAGCCGGTTATTAAACTCACCCTTCCCTGGCTTCCTGCACGGACCTCAGTTTCGAATTTGAATATGCTGGAAATCAGGTTTTGAAAAGGGGATAAATATAAATCATTCTAAAATATTCCGATCAAAAAAGTAGCAGTTAAGGTTCAGTTCAGCTTAATATCATTTTTTGTTTTAATTTATTGATATTCTGTGCAATAAATGGCATGAAAATTGATTACCTAAAATCGATTGTTAATAAAATACCAATTGTGTTAATATTTATGGTAGTCGAATGATACAATGTATTTATAGTTTATTTATTTTCGTTCCAATTATATATAAAAGAGTTATTAATTTAAAAACAATTAAAATTAAAAGACAAAGGTGAAATTGCTCATCTGCAATCATGAACGCTAACAATAATGAGGCTACGACCCTCCGTGGAGAGAGTCGCCTCGTGGGTTGCTCTTCTGATGAAGAGCCTGGCGCGAAGACCACGATTTTTTCGCAAAACGAAATCCCAAACAAGTTAGTTAGCAACCGAAGTTCGGACTTCTTTCACCGCTACTTCCCCCTAACAACTATCGATTCCTGGAATGATTGGAAATGGCAGCTCAGAAATGCTTTCACCAGCATTGATGATCTAAAGAAAATTATGAAACTATCCGACAAGGAAGTTATGGCCATTAATAATCTTAAAGGCCGTTTACCGCTACGGATAACTCCTTATTTCGCATCTCTGATCTACAATTCTAAATTTTCAGATCCATTGCGGCGTAATGTCATTCCTGTTGTTGAAGAGTTATTGCAACATTCAACAGAGCAATCCGATCCGCTTCATGAGAAATCATTTTCACCCGTAAAAGGAATTGTACATCGTTATCCCGACAGAGTATTGTTTACAGTAACTCAGGTCTGCTCTAATTACTGCAGGTATTGTACACGATCTCACTCAGTAGGTAAGCTCGATAAACTGGGAAAACAGGATTTCGAAAAAGCGTTCAGTTATATTGCATCACATAAGGAGGTGCGGGATGTGCTTATCAGCGGAGGTGATCCGCTGACAGTAAGCGATGAACTGCTCGACTACATCCTTTCAAATATCCGAAAGATTGAGCATGTTGAAATTATCAGGATCGGAACAAGGATCCCTGTGGTTCTTCCCCAAAGGATCACCGATAATCTGATATCAATCCTGAGAAAATATCATCCTCTCTTCATTAGTCTTCACTTCTCACATCCGGGTGAAATTACAGATGAATGTGCAAAAGCATGTATCAAGCTCGCCGATGGCGGTTTTCCTCTCGGAAGCCAGACAGTTCTGCTTAAAGGCATCAATGATAATGTACCTGTCATGAAGGAACTTATGCACAGATTACTGAAGATAAGAGTAAGACCTTATTACCTGTATCAGTGTGACCTGATTCCGGGATCAGGACATTTCAGAACAACTGTCAGGAAAGGTCTTGAAATAATAAAAGGACTGAGAGGCTTTACAAGTGGTTATGCCATTCCAACATTTGTCGTTGACGCTCCTGGAGGCGGAGGTAAAATTCCTTTGCTTCCGAATTATGTTGTAGAACATAATGACGAAAAAATTGTGATGCGTAATTACAAGGGGGTGTTGTGCGAGTATCCTGAAAAATAATACCTGAGGAATGAAAATCGGGTTGACCTATGATTTACGGTCATGGTATCTTGACCGGGGGTATTCTATGGATGAAACTGTCGAATTTGATAAGCAGGAAACTGTTGATGCGCTTTCGGATTCTCTGAAATTTATGGGACATGAGACTGAATTGATAGGAAATGCATTTCAGCTTATAGAGGCGTTGGCAGAAGGCAGGAAGTGGGATATGGTTTTCAATATTGCAGAAGGATTATTTGGCGACGGGAGGGAATCTGTTGTCCCGGCAATCCTAGATCAGTACAGGATACCTTATGTATTCAGCGGTCCGGTCATTATGGGACTTTCTCTGAATAAACATCTTGCCAAACTTGTTGTAGCAGCAGCAGGTGTTCCTGTCAGTCCCGGATTCCTGGTAACGGATAAAAGAGACTTAGAGAACCTTAAACTTGAATATCCCCTTTTTGTCAAACCGGTATCCGAAGGAACCGGTAAAGGAATTACTGACAAAAGCCTGGTTAATTCCTTTTCAGAACTTAAACCAATGGTAGAATGGATACTCAGGGAATTTAACCAGCCTGCACTTGTAGAAGAGTATCTTCCGGGAAGAGAATTTACTATTGGTATTGTAGGACATGGAGATCAGACAGTTGCAATTGGAGGTATGGAAGTAATTACTACAGATAATCTCCCCTATTCTGTCCATGTAAAAGAGAATTACCATGATTATTGCAGGTACATTCCTCTTTCGGAAGATATAGAAGAAGAATGTAAAGCTGTGGCAGTCAAAGCATGGAGAGCGCTGAATGCTGTTGATGGTGGCAGGGTCGATGTTAAGGCAGACAGAAACGGCAGAATATGTTTCATTGAAGCCAATCCGCTTGCCGGACTGAATCCCGTTCATTCCGACCTGCCAATTCTGGCCAGGATGTACAATATTGATTATCAGAAATTACTGGAGATGATTATGTCTTCGGCAATAAAAAGAATAAAGGGGAATTAAACCGGAGTATTTCAACCGATTTTAAATTTTATGAGTAGATGTTGTATTATTTATAATGAACCTTTGCCCGGAGCTCTCGAAGATGAGCTTGATGTAATTGATCAGGTGGATCATGTCGAAAAAGGTTTACGGGAACTTGGCATTGATGCATACCGTAAGGGAATAACAGATAAGTTCATGGACGAAGTGAATGCCCTTGTTCTGGAAAAACCTGATTTCGTTTACAATCTTGTTGAGTCGATAAACAATAAGGGGGAACTGAACTATTTTGTGCCTGCCCTGCTGAATCTTAATTCGATTCCATATACGGGCAATTCGCATGAAGCAATATTTATGACAACCAGTAAGGTTCTGTCAGGCAGGATGATGAAAATGGCAGGTATACCAAATCCGGAATGCTATCTTCCTTCGCAGATGAATCTTCTCAAACCTGGTAAGAAGTACATACTGAAACCAATATGGGAAGATGGATCACTCGGAATCACTGCCGATTCTGTTTTTGTTTGTAAACCAGGGTATGAAGAAAAGTTGAAAGGATTAAGTGACTCTCACTGGTTCATTGAGGAGTTTATTGATGGCCGCGAATTCAACATGAGTGTGTTTTCGGGCAGCAACGGACCGGAAGTATTGCCTGTGGCAGAGATTGTATTTGTCGGATATGATGAAACAAGACCTAAAATCATTGATTACAAGGCCAAGTGGGAAATGGATACTTTTGAATATGATAATACTGTACGGGACTTTCCGGGAGAAAAGCTTGACAGTGATATCATGAATAAGCTAAGAAAGGTTACACTTGATTGCTGGCATCTATTCGGACTCAAGGGTTATGCCCGGGTTGATGCCCGGGTTGACGGAAACAATAACGTTTTTGTCATTGAAATAAACGCCAATCCATGCATTCAGCCAAATGGCGGATTTATGGCTGCAACCCGCACCGGTGGTTATAATTTTCCGGAAGTGTTGCAGAGAATCATTGACGATTTAAACAAATAGATCAATGCAGACAATATTAAAAGGTATCATTGCCGAAGACCGAAATGCGATTGAGGAGATACTCAGATCAACAGATTTTTTTTATGAATTTGAGATACAGACCGCCCTTGAACTTGCCGATGCTACAATTTCAATGGGAGAAGAAAAAAGCGGCTACCGGTGGATGAAGATTATCGACGATGATGGATTGATTGCTTTTGCCAATTATGGCAAGAATGACTTTTCAACTCACTCCTGGGAGCTATACTGGATAGCTGTTCATCAGAATTCACGCAATAAAAAACTTGGTTCTGTAATATTGAAGGTTATTGAAGAAGATATACGGAAAGCCGGAGGGAAAATACTTTGGATAGAAACATCAGGACGGCCTCATTATGCTTCAACAGAGGCTTTTTATAAAAGGAACGGATATGATCTTCATGCAAGCCTTAAGGATTTCTATGCAGACGGCGATCCTAAGCAGATATACTCAAAGGTTTTATAGGATTTTGCTATATTTGCCGGCCTTAAATCAGGAATATTTATGAAAGGTCTGAATACCATACTCCTGCTTATTATGTCAAATGCATTTATGACTATGGCCTGGTATGGGCATCTCAAGATGAAGTCGATGAGCAGGTTCGAGAATATGAGTCTGCTGGCCGTAATACTGTTTAGCTGGGGTATAGCATTTTTTGAATACCTGTTGCAGGTACCCGCAAACAGAATTGGCTACTCCGGAACCGGAGGTCCATATTCTCTTATTGAACTGAAAGTAATCCAGGAAGTTATATCAATAAGTGTGTTTACATTGTTCACTCTTGTGGTTTTCAAAAATGAACATTTTAGGATAAATCATCTTATAGGTTTTGTATTTCTGGTACTTGCAGTCTATTTCATCTTTAAGAAATAACTCACTCAAGGATGAATGTAACTATTGAATCATCATGGAAGTCTGTACTTAAGGATGAATTCGAAAAAGAGTATTTCGTTAAGCTTACAGGTTTCATTAGGGAAGAATACAGGACAACTACTGTATATCCGCCTGCAGGGTTGATATTCAATGCCTTCAACCTGTGCCCGTTCTCCAGCGTAAAAACTGTTATTATCGGACAGGATCCTTATCATGGCCCGGGACAGGCTCACGGATTATGTTTTTCGGTAAGGGATGGCATCGATTTTCCTCCAAGCCTTATTAATATTTTCAAAGAGATTGAACAGGATATCGGAATTACCTCTCCTGCATCAGGTGATCTTGAAAGATGGGCGCGACAGGGTGTTTTGTTGCTGAATGCAACACTTACAGTAAGAGCACATCTGGCTGGCTCACATCAGAAAAAAGGATGGGAGCATTTTACCGATGCAGTCATATCACGGATAAATAGCGAGAAAGAAAATATAGTATTTCTTCTGTGGGGTGCGTATGCACAGAAGAAAGGAGAAGCTATTGACAGGAACAGGCATCTTGTACTGGAATCAGTCCATCCCTCACCTCTTTCGGCATACCGGGGATTCTTCGGTAACGGTCATTTCAGCAAATGCAACAAATACCTTACCGAAAAAGGTATCCAACCAATCGACTGGAAATGATTTTGTTTCAGAGCTGTTCAAGAGCTTCTGATATTGTTTTCTCAATAGCTGTATAATCTTCAAATCCGACTGATAATCTTATCATTCCGGGTTCCGGGTACTTAGCGCCCCATACAGCCTCAACAGGCATAAGTATGGTATGCGGGTCTCCAAGTGTCGGAATAAGTCTGATTATCTCTGAAACATTTGCAATAAATTTATCACGCTTTTCTCTTTTCTCTGCATTATCAGATCCCTTCAGGTCAAATGTTATCATCGCTCCAAAGCCACGGTTTCCAAATATTTTCTTAGCAACAGAATGAGTTGCATGTCCTGACAATCCGGGAAACCATACATTCTCTATTGCTGCAGAATCATTAAGAAATTTTGCCAGTATTGCCGCATTCTCACACTGCCGGCTGAATCTCAGATTGAAAGTCTGTATCTGAGTCTGAAGCCTGTAAGCATCATCAGGAGATATCATATGACCGGTAAATTTCCTGTATTCAATAGCCGATCGCATAAGCAAATCGTCGTTGCCGCAAATCA
Organism: Bacteroidetes bacterium GWA2_40_15; assembly: GCA_001768195.1. GTDB lineage: Bacteria > Bacteroidota > Bacteroidia > Bacteroidales > VadinHA17 > LD21. The sequence goes on from MENI01000087.1 coordinate 7,519, forward strand.
CGCCTGCCGTAATATTACCATGACCTGAAAGATATTTGGTTACGCTGTGGATTACCATGTCAATCCCATCCTCAAGTGGTTTATATAGCAATGGCGTAGCAAATGTATTGTCAATGATAACTCTGCAGCCGTGTTTTCCTGCTATCGCAGCAATGGCAGGAACATCTGCTACAATCAGCATAGGATTTGAGATTGATTCAATGTAAACAAACTCAGGTTTCAATGATGCAAGAACTCTTTCCAGTTCAGTAAGATCGTAAGTTCCCCCTGATGGTGTAAAATATTGGATCTCAATTCCTCTTCTCTTTTTCAGAACAGATTCAATGAATGATATGGATCCTCCGTAAATTTCAGAGAAAAAGAGCCAGGGTTTTGTTTTTTTACCCAGCTGGAAAACAGATACAGCTGTATCAATTGCTGACATTCCGGATTGAGTCAGCAATGCCCACCTGCATCCCTCGAGTTTCATAATTTCCTCTTCAGCAGAGACAACTGTAGGATTACGATACCGGGAATATATATAATTCTCCGGTTCCCTCTCATGTTCTGTTTCTTTCCTGAAAGTTTCTGCAGTCAGGTCTGCATTGTACAGCTCAAATCCTGAATCCCTGTAAACAGGAATTCTTGAACTGTTAATCACTTTCTTTTTCATTCCTTATGGCGGATATATGATTATTCATTAAAAGAATTAACCCCGGTGGTTCAAAGTCAAAGTAAAACAAAATATGATCGATGAGTTCACCGGCAATAAATATAGCCAATACTACAGGTTCGGGATATGATATTCCTGAAATAAAACTGGCTCCGGCGACTATTAAAAAAGCGATTCTCATGAATCTCAGAGATGAAATGTTTCTGGTTTTCAAATTACGCACTAAACTATATGGGGGATATCCAATGACCTGCCTTTAAATTTCATAGCAGGATTCAGACCATTTTCCGGAAACCAGGCAGGTGTATCTGCATTATTATCATTACAATGGTTGCAGGCTATTGAGAGAGATATAATGGGAAGTGCTGCCGAGACATCTGAATTACAGGTAAATACTGACCTGGGTTTTATTTTAAAGCTGTATTCAAGAATACAGGCTGCACTGCATGATTTGCAGCCGACACAAAGGTTTTTGTCAAAAATAAAACCGCTTCTCATACTCTGTAATCATTTTCAACTTCAACTATATTATTATTAAAAGCAGCGCCATACCAATATCCGTCTCTCTGCCAGCGATAAGCAGATTGCCTCCTCCCCCTTCGCTGATCCAGATACCATTTGGAAGGAGCACTGAACCTGCAGGTACGCGATTAGATATCATTCCTCTGCAGATTGGCATAATTAAAACCGGCACCAGGCTTTCCTAAATTTCCCGTAATTATGGCAAGGGAAAGGATCGAGCGTATTGTTTGACCACCGTTAGTGTGACGCTGTAATCCAGGATTCTTACCCCATATTATTATAGTTTTTGCATTTGGTAAATCCCATGGGACATTGTGCCTGATACTGCCTAGTGTAAGTCTTACTGCTCCAGGATCAGAGCTTCATCAGGTATAACATTACTTATCACGAACACGTTTTCATTAGGATTTGGGATATATATTTCATAGGTAATTCTCATCCGACCCATATACTGCATGAATGTGTAATCCTCTTTTTTAGTTGAGAATGTGACCAGTGTACCATCTTTATTTATTTTGGCTGAAATTGTTGCCTTTGGATAAGCCTTAGGAAACCTGATATAATCTGATGTACTCTGAGAATTCAGATTACCATAATTAACCAGCGTATCAATATCGACAGTCAGATCAATTAAGGCATAGGTAGTAAGATTTCTTACACGGACATCAGTTGGACCTTCTGGTTCATATTCAGTCTTTTTACATGCCACTACCGAAAATATAATGAGTGAGATAAATAGAAATTTTTTCATAACAGTCATTTAAATGAGCTCTTATTATCAGACTCTAAAGATAACAAATAAGTTGCAAATTGCTTATATTATTTTCAGACCATTTGAAGGGATCCATCCTTTGTTCCCGTCCGATAGTCTTATCTCATACCACTCTCCGACTTCATCCTCAATAGATACTTTTGTTCCTTCATGCAAAACAAACAGGTCAGTTCCACTATCATCAGGAGAACTCTTTCCGCTAATAACAGGACTGAAGATAATTGCTTTATGACTATCAAAGACCTGAGATTTGTTTCTCTGACTCAATAAAACTGATGAACCACTGACGATCAGAAATAACAGTGCAAGCCAGAATCCGGTAACCTTATAAATGTATCTTGATGAAAAGATATATAAGGAGAGAAACAAAAGGCATAAAACAAATGCAGAAATGCCTGCAATAGCCCACACATTTGATGATAACAGAAGGGATACCAGGTTATACCACCTGACAAAGAAAAGTTCCGGTATTTCCTGGAACCTGTCTACAATGAGAGTTCTGGCTATCTGCAGGTTATAATTTATATCCTCATTTACAGGGTCGAGCATGTAAGCCCTTTCATAAAACAAAATTGCCTGAGGGATATCCTCCAGTTTGAAATATGCATTTGCAATATTGTAATTAAGGCTGGCTGACCGGTAACCAGTGTCATATATATTAGTCCATATCTGAGCAGCTTCTTTATAACTTCCTGAACTATAATACTTCACCCCCTGCTCAAACTTTTCAGGAGCAGTCTCCTGTGCCGTAGAGTAATTAGCAAATAACATCATGAAAATCAACAACGATATCTTTCTGAGTATGAAGTTCATTTTCTATACTATTGAGTTTTCAACTGATTTTATGAATTGTGAAGCTCCGTCGTAAATTGAAGCTGCTTCAGTCCCTGACGAAGTTGGAGCAAACCTCGCATATTCACATTTGTCAAGAATCTGGTTAAGTCCGGATATAGTTTCTTCATCAATGCTTCTTTCAGACAATGATTCACTTATCCTGCTCCTGGTCATATCGGCAACAGGAATACCGAGCTTATCGCTGAGATATCCCCAGATTGACTTAAGAATCTCCTCATAGAACATGTCAAGCTGGCTGTTCTTAAGGCACGCGGATGCATTACGTAACCTCTTTACAGCAATTTTCCCGGCTTTTCTGTTACGAACACGTGAAATATCAGCATTTCTCCTTACATGCTCTCTTCTGATGAACAATATTGCCAGAAAGGTCAAAATAGAAAATGCAAATACGCTGAAATAAGAACGTGTGGCAATTAGGAGAGATTCGGATCTATTTAAATTACCAGGGTCTGACTTTATAAACCTGATATCCTTTCCCAGATACCTGACATCAGTTTTAGATACTCCTCCATATACTGTAATATCTGAGCTCTGTTCATCTCCTTTTCGGGCATAGAATTTAAATTCAGGTGTTGACAATTGTTCGAATTTTCCTCTGGCTGTATTGAAGTAAGAATAGGATACTGAAGGTATTGTAAAATTGCCATAGTGCCTTGGTATAAGAAGAAATTCAAAGGTCTTGGTGCCGGATGTACCGTTAATTCCGTTTTTGATATCATCAGTCGTCTTTGGATCATATACCTCAATGTCAGGAGAGAGCCGGAGAGAAGGAGCAGCTGCAACTTTAAGGTTTCCTGTTCCGGAGATTGCAATCTTTAAGTTCAGTGCGTCATTAACATTTACAGTATCCTTATTAATTGAAGCTTTGAGATCTAGTTTTCCTACTATTCCTGAATAGTCAGGGGGTTGATTACCGGGAAGAGGATTTACCTTTATTTTCATCACCGGGCTGACAACCATTCTCGGTATTGTCTGATATGTTGAGAAGAAATCGCCAAAGAATGGATCTGACTGACCTGATCTCTGCTGTATCAGAACAGTCAACTGAACGGGGTCAATGCTTATTTCTCCGGTTACCTGCGGATACAGCAGAAATTGCTGTACCACTCCAGTCCCGTAAATTGTTCCGTTAATGTTTTCCTGGCTAAGTGATGTCAGCGGCGGAGTATTAAGATCAGATTTAAGAAACCCATTGAATGCCGGGTACTTGATCTCATTTATACCTGTAATATTTACTTTAGTATATAACTTGACAGTTGCTACGATGGGTTCACCAAGATAAATTTCCTTCCTGCTGAGGATAAGATTTACATAAATGTCCTTACCTGATTGCTGAGTTTCCTGAGGGTTTGTTCCGGCAGCTGCAGGTGCAGCGGAAGCCTGACTTGCAGAATTGCTTATAACTTCAATGAAGAGGGAATCAGAGACATAATTTTTGTTTTTAAGAGTAAATACGGCCGGGGGGATAATGAATTTACCCTCACTTATTGCCTGCAGGTAATATATATAGGTATAAGTTGTCGAAGTGGACATCCTGCCATTAATGATCTGCGTACTTGAGCTATAGGATGTCTGAGGTCCCATCAGCTTATAGAAAGGGCTAAAGGGCGGAGCCGCAAATTCTCCGCCTCCGGAATTTACTGTCCAGGTAACATTGAACTGCTGACCGGTTGTAACAACAGGAGGATACTGAACCTTTACAGAGACATCCTGGGCATAAAGTTGGAATGAGAAAATTAATATTACCTGGTATATGATTAATCTCTTCATTTTAAGTTATTGTTTTTACCAGTTTTTTACAGTTAACTTCCTTTCGCGCGCAGCCTTGGCAAGCTTTACTTTTTCCTGAACATTCTTTTCGTCATTTGCCAGCGAGTTCAGCAGACGTTGTGCATCTTCTTTTGAAATAGACTGCTCCTGCTGCTGTTGTTCCTGCTGCTGATCCTGTTTCTGATCCTGGTTTTTCTGATCTTCTTTTTGCTGACTCTTGTCATTATTCTGATCCTGTTTTTCCTGGTTCTCCTGATCCTTTTGTTGTTGCTGTTGCTGTTCCTGTTGCTGTTGCTTCAAAAGGTCCTGGGCATAGGCCAGGTTATATTTTGCTTCATAGTTATCAGGATTAAGCTTGAGGGAATTCTTATATGCATCAATACTTTCTTTTATTTTTTTTGCCTGAAGAAGGGAGTTCCCAAGATTATAAAGACCTGCTGACTTTCTTTCAGGTTCATTGTTCATATTTACATTCTCGGTAAAGTGATTAGCCGCTTCTGCAAATTTATTTTGTTTATAAAGGGCATCGCCTATATTAAAAACGGCATCAGCCGATCGTTTATTTCCGTCAATAGCCTTGCGATATGAAACTTCAGACTCCTGAAACTTATCTTTTCCGAATTCCCTGTTACCCTGGCGTATATATTTCTTTTCAGGCTGGGCACCACACAGGAGTGGTATTATTATAAAAAGCATTGAGAAAATGTTTATTTTAAATAAGTTGTCTGAGATATTGTCAAAAGATCCTTTCATCCTTATAAAAGATTAGACTTTAAAATTAAACAATCTGATGTTAGCAAGTTTCCTGTTTTTCCTGTCCATTATAATAAATTCAAGTATAAGCAGGATTATTGCCAAAGCTGCAAAGATCTGGAACTGGTCATTATATTCTGTGTAAATGGTACTTTCGAGTTCCTGCTTCTTCATTTTTCTGATCTCATTGTAAATCTCATCCAGGCCAATATTTGAATTATTTGCCCTCACATAGTTACCATTAGTAGAGAGTGCAACTTTCTTGAGGATTTCTTCATCGAGTTTTGTAATTACCGTATTACCATCAATGTCCTTTAGGAAATCTTTACGTCCTCCAGAAATAACCGGAACCGGAACACCCTGTTCAGAACCAATACCAATTGTGTGAATTATAATTCCGACCTTTGATGCCTCTTCAGCTGCAGATACCGGATCATCTTCGTGATTCTCACCATCAGTGATGAGAATCAATGCTTTGCTTTTATCCTCCCCCGGACTGAAAGACCTCATTCCGAGTGAAATAGCGGCTCCAATTGCTGTACCCTGTTTAGGGACCATTGCCGGATTGATTGATGACAGAAACATTTTTGCAGAAACATAATCTGTTGTGACCGGGATCTGTGTATATGCATCTCCTGCAAATACGATCAATCCTATCTTGTCATTGTCAAGGTTATCAACCAGACGTGATATTGCCTGTTTTGCCCTTGTAAGTCTGTTTGGCTGAATATCTTCGGCAAGCATTGAATTGCTCACGTCAAGTGCAATTATCACCTCTACCCCCTGTTTTTTTATGTCTTCAATTTTTGATCCGAACTGTGGCCTGGCAAGAACAATAATACACAAGACAACCGCACCCATAAGGGTCACAAATTTTACAACCGGTCTGGCTGGTGAAAGTTCAGGTATAAGGTCATTGACCAGTTTCAGATCCCCTAGTTTTCTTATAGTCCGCCTCTTTCTGATATCACTGATGATAAAGATAAATATCATTAAAGGCAGCAGAAGCAGCAGGTATAAAAAATCGGGGTTTGCAAATCTGAACAATTGCATCTTACTTCCTGTGTAATTAAGTTAAATTTCTGAATATTGTATGGCGGACAAGGATCTCCAGACCCAGAAGGATGAAAGCTATAAGAGCAGGTATCAGGAATTTTTCATCTTTACGGCTGAATTGTCTTACATCTATTTTCGATTTTTCAAGTTTGTCAATCTCCCTGTAAACCTGAACAAGTTTGTCATTATCTGTGGCTCTGAAATACATTCCGCCGGTAAGCTGCGATATCTGCTTCAAAATATCCTCATCTATTTCTACAGGCATATTCTGATATTGTAATCCAAAAGGAGTTTGAACAGGATAAGGGGCCATCCCCATAGTACCTACCCCTACTGTATAGACCCTGATACCGAATGTTTTCGCTATATCTGCTGCGGTGGCAGGTGCAATATCACCTCTGTTGTTCACTCCATCGGTTAACAGAATTATCACTCTGCTTTTTGCATCCGAATCCTTTATTCTGTTAACTGCAGTTGCAAGACCATTTCCAATAGCAGTTCCATCCTCAATCATTCCGCTTTCGATATCGCGAAGGAGATTTATCAGAACTGCATGATCAGTTGTAAGAGGGCACTGGGTAAAGCTTTCTCCGCTGAAAACAACCAGCCCTATCCTGTCATAAGGCCTGCCCGATATAAACTCTGTTGCCACATTTTTTGAAGCCTGGAGCCTGTCAGGTTTAAAATCGCGGGCAAGCATACTTCCTGATATATCGAGAGTGAGTACTATATCAATACCCTCGGTGGTTACGTCCTGGAATTTATTTGTTGCCTGAGGTCTTGCCAGTACAATTATCAGAAGTGAGATCACTGCGACCCTGAATGCAAACAGAATATGTCTGAGGTAATGTCTGAAGGTCAATCCCGTTCCATCAAAAGGCGACAACCCAGGCATTCGTAATGAAGCATTTGCTTTATGTTGTTTCAATACGTAAAATGCTATAATAGCAGGAACAACTGCAAGCAGATAGAGATAATAAGGTTCGGCAAATCTTATCCCGTTCATACTGCACCCTCCCCTGTTTCTGTTTTTATTGCATCCTCTGCAGCTGACGCTTCAATTTCTCTGGTTGCAGAAACAAAATCCCAGGCATCTTCATAATATAATTCATTTTCAGAAGGTTCCGGATTATATTTCGCAAACTTGACCATGTCGGCACCTGACAGAACATTCTTAAGTACATTAAAAATTGAATCTTTTTTAAAGCCTGAGCTGACAAGAGCTTCAAGGGTTTCGGCAGTGGTTAGTTCAAGGGAGTATACGCTGAACCGGTTTTCCAGATACTGACGTAAAATCTCAGTGAGTCTTGTATAATATTGTTTTATTTCCCCTTTCTGCCAAAGCTTTTCCTCCCTTAGATTTTCCAGATCGCGGAAGGCAATAACATGTGCCGGATCAGGAATGACAACTACTTCATGACCAGACTCATGCTTACGCAGTTTCCTGATAAGCCTTACCAGGAAATATATAATAACGGCCGCCAGTACTGCAATGAGTATCCAGGGAAGCAGCTCACCGGGAGTTAAGGGAGCTCTGTAAGGAGCAATTATATCATAGATCTTTGCAGTGGAATCTGCCGGTGCAGCCTCTATCCTTCGGACATCGATATAGGCGTAATCGGAATAGAAACGTTTAAGTCCGTCTTCACTCTTTTGTTCGGCATAAACAGGAGGGATTTGGTAACGCCCTGAATCAAATGACGTTACGAGATACTCCTTTTTTATGCGCAGTACACCTTTGATATTACGTATACTGTCAGTAACGGGTCCTGAAAGTATTTCAATCTTACTGATCAGAGTATCTTTAAATTCAGGAATCACGAGTTGCAAACCTGCAGGCTGGTCGACAATTACTGTATATCTGATCTGGTCACCAATATAAATTCTTGATGTATCGAATGATGAACTGACTTTTACCTCCTGCCCGGAAGCGTTGGTTAACAGCAGTGAAAATATATATATAACAACAAAAACTCTTTTCATCTGAACTATCTGTTCTTAAACAATTTTATGAGAGGCTTTACATAATCCATATCGGTCCGCAGCTCAGAATAGTCAACACCACATCGATTGAAAGTGTTCTTTATCACCGCGATATGTGAATTCCACCATTCATTATAAATTGAACGGATTACTCCGGAGGATGAATCTATCCATTTTTCTCTTCCTGTTTCAGCGTCCATAATTTTAACAAGTCCTATATCAGGAAGTGTTTGTTCTACCTTATCAAATACCTTAAGTGCAACAATATCGTGCTTATTGGATGCAATTCTTAATGATTCCTCAAAATCAGGAGCTATGAAATCTGAAATTATGAAAGCCGTGCATCTCTTCTTGATAATATTAGTAAGAAACCTCAGCGGTTCATTAAGGTTTGTATTTTTGCTTTCGGAGCGGAAATCAAGCAGCTCTCTTATAATTCTAAGAATATGTTTTCTTCCTTTTTTAGGATGTATAGTTTTTTCCACTTTATCTGAAAAGAATATCACCCCTATCTTATCATTGTTAAATATTGCAGAATATGACAAAACTGCAGCTATTTCAGTCATCAGATCCCTTTTATATGTAACCACTGTTCCGAAATTGCCTGATCCGCTTACATCAACCAGCAGCATGACAGTCAGCTCTCTTTCCTCTTCAAATATCTTAACATAAGGGTGATTGAACCTCGCAGTCACGTTCCAGTCAATACTCCGTATGTCGTCGCCATACTGGTATTCCCTTACTTCACTGAATGCTATTCCCCTCCCCTTGAAAGCACTATGATACTCACCTGCAAAGATATGCCGGCTTAATCCTCTTGTTTTGATCTCTATCCGTCGGACTTTTTTTAATAATTCAGTTGCTTCCACTTTACAACAAATTATTTTACAGGTTCTATTGTAATAGTAAACGACCACTCATCATCGTCAAGCCGGATATAGTAATTTTTTCCTGAACGGTTGTCGATCCACCTGTATTTACCATTCTTTGAAAAGGAAGAATCCAATTCCCGTATTTTAGCTTCCCTTATGTTGTTGTTGCATACTATTCTTATATTCCGGCATACTGAATCAGCATCCAGAAAAAAAAGCATAGTCTGTGAATCGTTTTTATCAGAATATTTAAGGTATCTGAATGATTTGTTGTTTACCTTTTCCTTATTCATATCACTTCTGTTGCCTTTCATATATTTCGTGATATCATCTGCTTTATAGTCAACCAGATTCTGACTATTACCGCTAACTGAAACCAGCAAAAAAACTGACATAAGCAAAAGTAACTTCATATCTTTTCGATTACGGTACCTCAACAACATTCAGAATTTCTGAAATTATGTGATCCTGGTTGATATCTTCAGCTTCGGCTTCATAAGTAAGCCCAATCCTGTGCCTCATCACATCAGGACAGACAACACGAACATCTTCAGGAATGACAAATCCTCTTCTCTTTATAAAAGCAAGGGCTTTTGCTGAAAGAGCAAGGTTTATTGATGCACGGGGTGATGCACCATAAGATATCATATTAGAAAAAGCAGGCAGGCCATAATTCCCCGGTGTACGGCTGGCAAATACTATATTAAGTATATAATTCTCTATTTTTTCATCCATATAAACTTCTCTGACAACATTTCTGGCCCGTAAAATGTCTTCAGTTCTTAATACAGTATTTGCTTTCGGAAATTCCTTTCCGAGATTCTCACGTACAATGAGTTTTTCTTCATCAATAGTCGGATAATCAATCAGTACTTTCATAAGAAACCGGTCGACCTGGGCTTCAGGAAGAGGGTATGTTCCCTCCTGTTCAATCGGATTCTGAGTTGCCAGAACAAGAAATGGTTCATCGAGTTTGAAGGTATATTCTCCGATTGTTACCTGCCTTTCCTGCATAGCTTCAAGCAGAGCGCTCTGCACTTTTGCAGGCGAACGGTTTATCTCATCGGCGAGAATAAAATTTGCAAAGACCGGACCCTTCTTAACGATGAATTCTTCCTTCTTCTGACTGTAGATCATTGTTCCGATAAGGTCTGCAGGCAACAGATCGGGAGTAAACTGTATTCTGCTGAACTTTGCGTCGATTATGGAGGCAAGAGATTTTATTGCAAGTGTTTTTGCGAGACCCGGAACACCTTCGAGCAGAATATGTCCGTTAGCAAGAAGTCCGATCATGAGACTGTCAGTGAGATGTTTCTGGCCAATAATAACCTTATTCATCTCCATTCTGATAATGTCTACGAAAGAGCTCTCTTTTTCAATTTTCTCATTTAAGATCCTGATGTCAGCAGTTTGCTCCATGGTTTTAAATTTTTAATCTGCAAATATAATAAAACAAGCGGTTTCAACAGCTCAGTAATTAAGTACACAAAGGAAACAGGGATAACAATAAAGTCTTGTTAAGGAGTGTTAAACTTTTGTTAAATGAAACGCATTATTACAGGCCGGAAAGATGATCTTTTTCCGGATCCGGAGGAAAAGATTAATATTTTGTTTATTCACTTCAGGGAGAATGGATTCCATTTAAAAGCGGCTCTTGCAGAACTCCTTAAAACCATAATTAGTACCAAAGGCAGTACAGCTATGCTGAATTCCTGGGGTAGAAGCATATGTAATAAGAGGAATGCAGCGGAAATATAGAAAACAATCCTGAACCACTTAATTCCGGGTCGGCCAATTACTGAAAAAATAAAACATATCAGAACAAATGGATTAAGCCATAGTATATTAAGGTTCATTTTCATCTGCTGATGATCGGTAAAAAAGTTGAAGAATATCATTAATACCGCCAGAACAGAAAATATAAAGAAAATCACGGCATCAATTATTGTAACGGTTAATATGTTTCTGATAAGAGGAATTATGATAAGCAATAAAATCAGAATTAATGCAAATATATTTTCAGGTGCATAAAGAAATCTTCGTTGCAGTTCAGGAAGCTCAAAATCGAGAATAATTTCGGGATTCTGAAGCAACGGGACCATTTTACCATTTCTGTTCACAACCGTTTCAGAGAGGCAGTTCATAAGGTCAACAGGTAAAAACATCCTGTCACGGAATGTTGTCTTTTTATCACCCGGGGAACCCATAATCAGGTCAATTCCAAATTTAAGCCAGGGGTACGGGACCTGGTATTTCCCGGTCATATCCCTGAAAGCAGGAACATCAGATGATCCTTCCGGAGGATATAACAGCTTATTACCTACCGACTTCTCTAACAGATCCCTTATCCTTGTAGAGCAGTCATCATAAAAGAAGTCATACCTGTATCTTACATTCTCAGGTTTAAGATTATCATTAATGAGAATAACTAATTGCCTTATTTCAAGAGGCGAAAGGTTAATTCTCTGAGAGAAGACAGCACGTTCTTCGTACAAATATGTCTGAAGAAAATTGCCCATTGATTCAACTGCCAGCATATATTCAAGCCGGCCCTTGGCAAATTTCCACGCGAAATTCGGAGTATTGAAATCGAATACACCCCAGTTGTAAACCAGATCACTGTTATTTATTCTGTTTACTATCCTCAGTGCGCTGTGTCCATATATTGAGTATATTTCAGTACCGGGGTTGCAGGTTATCAGATACACAATTGTGTCGTTCCCTGTTTGCGAAAAACTATCATTGAGGCAGACAGACATTAAAAAAGCGATAATGACAGCTGTTTTTTTCATTTTTTGACTTTTTGTAAACCTAAGAGATTTTTATCAGATATGAAAGAATTAAACTTATCGGATTCTGATTCGTATCCATTCTATTTTGCCTATTCAGTCAGTAATTTTGCTATATTGCAAACACAGCTTACATTTTTTGAATTGTTAATTATTTTAACCCAGGCAAAAATTATATGAAAAATCATCTTCTTCCCCTGGCCGTGATCATGTTCACCATAGTTTTTCAGTCCTGTGCAACAAATTCACACAAAACGGAGGTGAAAATAGTTGGCGAACAGTTTTTCATAAATGGCAAACCAACCTATGAGAAAAGGAACTGGAAAGGTTATGAGATAGAAGGACTTCTGATGAACTCAAGGATGGTACAGGGCATTTTTGATGATCTCAATGATACTACAATTTATAAATGGGTTTATCCCGATACTAAAAAATGGGACGCTGACAGAAATACAGATGAGTTTGTCAGGAATATGGAACTATGGCATTCGTATGGTCTGCTTTCATTCACAATAAATATGCAGGGAGGAAGCCCGCAGGGATATTCTTCATCGCAACCATGGTATAATTCTGCATATTATGAAGACGGAAGCCTGAGAAAAGAATTTATTGCCAGGCTCGAAAAAATCCTTGACAGGGCTGATGAACTTGGCATGATCCCTGTCCTTGGATTATTCTACTTTGGTCAGGATCAGAACCTGATAGACGAAAAAGCAGTAATCAGTGCAGTAAACAATATGATTGACTGGTTATTTGAAAATAAATATCGGAACATTCTTATCGAAATCAATAATGAATGTAATGTCCGATATGACCATGAAATACTTCAGCCACACAGGGTTGATGAGCTGATTGAACTGGTTAAAAAGAAGGAAAAAAATGGATTCAGATTCCTGGCAGGAACAAGCTATGGTGGAGGATTTATTCCACTACCGAATGTTGTAAGGTCGTCTGATTTTATCCTTTTGCATGGTAATGGAGTTTCTGATCCTGATTATATAACAGTAATGGTTGACAGCACAAGACGAGTTTCAGGCTACACACCAAAACCAATTCTGTTTAATGAAGACGACCATTTTGATTTCGAAAAGGAAAAGAATAATTTCACCTCTGCGGTAAAAAGCTATGCATCGTGGGGTTATTTTGACTACAGAATGAAGGATGAGTTGTTTGAAGATGGCTACCAGAGCGTGCCTGTAGACTGGGGAATCAATTCCGGAAGAAAGAGAGGATTCTTCAGGCTTCTGAAAAAAATCACAGGTTCATGAAGCATAAACAATATTGATACATAAGTATGAAAGAAACCCTGATCATAGCTCTGAAAACAGCTGGTGCAGAACTAATGAAGCACTTTGGAACACCTCAGGAGACGACACAGAAGGAATCTCAAAGCAGTGTTGTTACAAAAGCAGATCTGAGAAGCGATGCATTAATTGTTAAATTAATAACAGATAAGTTCCCACAGCATAACATAATATCGGAAGAAGGAGGCTTTATTAACAAACACTCAAAGTACACCTGGATAATCGATCCTCTCGACGGGACATCAAATTTTGCTTCGGCAATTCCATGGTTCGGAGTTCTAATAGCGCTTTTTGAAGACTCCTCTCCTCTTATGGGCGGTGCCTATTTACCCGTCACCGATATTCTCTATTTTGCTGAAAAGGGAAAAGGAGCAGTGAAAAACGGGATTCCATTTTCAATTGATAAAAATAAGAGACTGAAAGACTCCCTTGTAGCATTTGCGGTTGATTTCACAGATGATGAAGCAGAACTCAATAAAAGTCTTATGATATATAAGAACCTGATCATATCTGCAAGGAATACACGCGCCACAAATTGCCTTATAGATTTTCTGAATGTCGCAGAGGGTAAATTCGGAGCATGTATTAATCTGTTTACCAGAGTATGGGACATATCAGCCCTTGGATTGATTATTTCAGAGGCTGGTGGAGTAATGAAGGATGCAAATGACAGAGATGTTATGTATACTTTTGATGAAGGAATAACTGAAAGGAATTTTCCTGTTATGGCAGGCTCAGAATCAATAATAGATGAAATCAGTAAACAAGTTCTTCAATTAAAATCATGAAAAAAACGATCATCCTTATCGTCTTGATAATGTGTGCTATAATTACTTTGCCAGCACAGCAATTCACGCCTAACTATGATGAATCAAAGGTACCTGAGTACAAGCTGCCTGATCTGCTTGTATTTAATAATGGAAGCAAGGTAACGGATATGAGTGACTGGGATAAACGCCGGCAGGAGATACTGAAAGTATTTGAGACTGAAGTGTATGGCATCTCCCCTGCATGGAAAGGCAAACTCTTATCCCAGGAGATCTCTTCTGACAATAATGCGCTTGAAGGCAAAGCGATAAGAAAAGAGATTAAGATCACTCTTCAGAACCAGAACCGGTCCCATGAAATGATACTTCTTCTTTATCTGCCAAAATCTTCAGGACCTGTACCTGTTTTTCTGGGCTTGAATTTTGGAGGCAACCATACGGTTACTCCTGAACCGGGGATAAGTATAACTTCAACATGGGTAAGAAACGATGAAAAAGAGGATAAACTGCCAGTCGATCAGCATGAACTGTTAGCCCTCATTGCTCCCAGACCCGTTTATGTTGCGAGTGCCGAAGAAGACCAGTGGGCAGATCCAAGAGGAGAATTCCTATCCTGCTTTTTTGCATCACAGGTATATCAGCTGCTGGGCAAGCCGGGAATAAAGAACAGTGAAATGCCTGCTGTTAATCAGCCTGTTGTAAGTTCTGTTGGATACCATATCCGGTCAGGTGGTCATAATGTCACCCTGTACGACTGGCAGCAATATATTAAATTTGCAGAACTCCATCTGAAATAAAAAATTTCTGAAATAGCTGAATGGAAAACTTCGATTTAGTCAGGATACTGAAATTCCTGCCAGGAATTATACTCGGATTAACAGTTCATGAGTTTTGCCATGCACTGGTTGCGCACAGATGCGGTGATTCTACCTCAAAAGTCCAGGGACGCGTGACTCTCAATCCTCTGAAGCATATCGATCTGATGGGATTTATAATGCTTATTGTGGCCGGATTTGGCTGGGCAAAACCTGTTCAGTTCAATGAAGCCAATCTCAGGAATCCGAAGTATGATGTAATGAAGATCGCAGTTGCCGGACCGCTTTCGAATGCCATTACCGCCATGGTTCTGTCTGTCCTGTTTTCTATTTATATGAAAGTATTGCCCGAATACCAGAATCCCACCCTTAAAATATTATCAGAGGTCTTTTTATACGCGATATACATTAACTGGGGGCTTTTCATTTTTAATCTTATCCCCCTTCCTCCGCTTGACGGATCGCATCTTCTGTTTAACACCTTCAGAAAATACCCGGATTTTTATGATGCCCTTTATAAATATGGATCATATGTTTTCATTGGACTTATTTTAGCAACGATTTTTACCAAGATCAATTTTCTTCCGATCTGGCCTGCAATAAAGTTTCTGGGGGAAGGATTCCTGTCACTTGTAGGATATAATTAATATTATGAAAATAGACTGAAATTTCTTACATTGCAATAAATAAAAGAGTTATGAGAGCTTTAATAATCATAATAAGTTTGATTATTATCGAGATGAATCTGACACAGGTGGACAAATATGCTTCAGTTAGAAACAAAATGGTTGATACCCAGATCAGGGACAGGGGCGTTACTGATCCTGATGTGCTGAGAGCCATGAGAAAAGTTCCCCGTCATCTTTTTGTTCCGGAGGAATATATTGATGACGCATATGGAGATTATCCATTACCTATATCACAGGGACAGACAATTTCCCAGCCATATATTGTTGCATTTATGACTGAAGCAGCCGGTCCTTCAAAGAATAAGAAAGCTCTCGAGATAGGTACAGGCTCAGGATACCAGGCTGCAATACTAGCAGAAACTACAGGTACGGTTTACTCTATAGAAATAATTCCCGAACTGGCTGCTGAGGCAACAAGCACACTAAAGAAACTTGGTTACGAAAATATTACGGTCAGGGCAGGTGACGGTTATAACGGCTGGCCTGAACACGCCCCTTTCGATATAATACTTGTAACAGCCGCAGCTGATAAAATTCCGGAACCACTCATAGATCAGCTGGCTGAAGGAGGAAGGTTAGTAATACCTGTTGGCAGACAAGGAGCAACTCAGGAGTTAAAACTGCTTACCAAAAAGAGAGGCAAGGTTGAAACTGAAAGGTTGATATATGTAAGATTTGTGCCATTTAAAAGGTCAGGAGAAATTAATGATAAATAAAAGAGGCTGTCTCAAAAGTCTTTTTAACCGCAAAGTACACGAAGTAATAGCAAAGGGCGAAAAGCCAAAACACTGAAATACAAGTCTTTGTGACCTTGCGTATCCCGAGTACTCGGGATTGCGACCTCTGCGGTTAATGGATTTAACTTTTGAGACAGCCTCTTGTAATCCCGGAGCGACTCGAACCTTTAATTTTCTATAGAGAAGCAGTGGAGGGTCATCCGTTCAATAGCATGAGACAGGACTCACGCCTCCTGTAATGCTGACAGTCTGTATGTTAGAAAGTAATTTATGGAATGCTGCCATACCAAATTTAAAAAATATTATAATCTGATCCGAGTATATAATTTACTTTGGTCAGGCAAGATCTGGATTTGATTTGTGAGTATCTTACCAGCCATTTATGAAAACAATAACCAAACCATTGTTGATAATATTGATTCTGGTCTTGTTTAATCATTGTGAAAAAGACACAATAGTTACCATCACCGATGATAATTTTTTAAAAGCTTTGACAGAGCAGGGAATTGATACAAATGGAGATGGCGTTATCAGTACTGATGAAGCAACCATGGTAAAATATTTAAAGGTCGATAATTGTAATATTGCAAATTTGAAAGGTATTGAAGCCTTTATAAATCTTGATACTTTGCTTTGCAACTGGAATAAGTTGACCAGTCTGGATCTATCAAATAATTCTTCGTTAAACTTCCTGAGTTGCAGCGAAAATTTATTAACAAGCCTGGATGTATCCAAAAATAATGCACTCAATTATTTGCTGTGCATGTATAATTCCTTAACCAATTTGAATATCTCTGGCAATCCAGCCCTGAAGTATTTGTGGTGTGCAAAAAATACTTTAACCAGGCTGGATATATCCAAAAATCCTGCATTAATTAGTTTTTACTGTGATTTCAATTCATTGACAAACCTGGATTTATCCAATAACCATGAGTTAAATTATTTGCGATGCAACAATAACTCATTGACCAGTCTTGATGTATCCAAAAACACCGCATTAATTCGTTTAACATGCTCAAACAATTCAATAAGCTCTCTGGATGTATCCAATAATCATAACTTGTTCTTTCTTTGGTGTGCTACCAATGTCATAACCAGCCTGGATGTATCCAATAATAATTTACTCAACAGGTTAGATTGCTCGAACAATTCATTAACCAGTTTGAATGTTTCAAATAATCCTGCTCTGCTTTTTTTGGAGTGCGGAAATAATTCATTAACCACACTTGATATTACGATAAATACGTTAATAGAATATGCAAATTTTGCATCTATGCCTTCTTTATATAAAGTTTGTGTATGGACAATACCCTTTCCTCCGGCTGGCATAACGGTAAATATTACCAACAGTCCAAATGTTTATTTTACAACTGATTGTAGAAAATAGGTGTTCAAGCTGATCTCTTACTAATGTCCATATTCTTAAAAAGCCGCATTCCCTGATTGAATACTCCTCATACTAACTTGGGAAGTGTTTCTCGTTGGAGTTCAGGTAACACCTGAAGAGATAAAGGAAATGCTGCCAGAGTGAAATTAAAAAAAGGAATTAAATTGCTTTAACTCCCTGATTTACTTAGTGATTCCGGAGCGACTCGAACGCTCGACCCGCAGCTTAGAAGGCTGCTGCTCTATCCAACTGAGCTACGGAACCAATATTAAAACTCAAAATGAACAAAATCTGTTGACCAGCTGAGCTAATGAACCATTTTACGGCTGCAAAAATACATTTTTTTTCAATAGTAGCAAGAAAAACATGCCTCTGTCTCCTACAAAAGGGGAAAGATATGTTCGGAACCATTCACTGCGATTTCATAAAATTGACCAGTCCCTTATTATCAATTATCTGTTTAATCTTCTCCGGAAGCGGATTAAACGTAAATACTTTTGAACCAATGATAATCTTACCGCTATCCAGTTCCAGACTTATCTCATCACCTTTACGGTATGCATTCACTGCCTCATTATGTACTATCAGCACCAAACCCTGATTAATTGATGACCTGAAGAATATCCTGTTAACCGATTTTGCAATTATTGCCCTCACACCGGCAAATGCCAGCCCTACCGATGGATGCTCCCTCGAACTTCCGCATCCGAAGTTTTCACCGGCAATTATTATATCACCTCTTGAAACATTCTTGCTGAATTCAGGATCAAAATCTTCAAAAAGATGCGGCATGATTGCTTCGGCATCTGTACTTAAGATGTTATACGTATGTTTCCCTGCAAACATTAGGTCCGTATTCAGGTTATCCACATCGGAATAGTTCCAGACTGAGCCCGCTTTCCTGTAATCGCCGGGATTAATTCTGTAAACTTCACTCTGGGATATTTTAAAAGGAAATTTTTCATTTCCTCTGATTTTTCCTGGATCAGTGATCACTCCTGTCAAAGCCGAACATGCAACGGTTGCAGGTGAAGCCAGATAGATTTTAGCTTCCATATTTCCCATCCTTCCTGCAAAATTGCGGTTTGCCGTAGAGATAACGGTATGGCCGTTTGCAGGTATACCCTGCCCGGTACCAAGGCAAGGTCCGCATGAAGGAGTGAGAACATTTGCACCTGACTCAACAAAAGTTGAGATTAAGCCTTCCTCAATAGCCTGTAGGAATATCTTTCGTGATGCCGGAATAATGTTAAGCTGAAATCCGTTTTTTATTTTGTTCCCCTTTAGAATGGAGGCAGCTATCCTGAGATCCTCAATTCTTCCATTAGTGCAGGTGCCTATAAGTCCTTCATGTACAACAATTCCTGCAGCATCTGCAACAGATACGATATTGTCAACATGATGAGGTGCGGCAACGACAGGGAAAATATCATTGAGGTGGATGTCGATCTCCATTATGTATCTCGCTCCTTCATCCGCCCATACACCCGAGATTAATTCATTATAAAATCTTTTAAGATTCTCATCCGGAGGGAAGACCGCATTCTTGGCGCCCATTTCCGAAGCCATATTTGCCAGTACCATCCGGTCAGATATATTCAATGAATTTACACCTTCTCCATGATATTCTACCGACATATAATTGGCGCCATCTGAACCGATCATACCTATTATATATAGTGCCAGATCCTTTGATGATACATTTTCGGAAAGTTTTCCGGATAATGATATCTTAACTGATTCAGGCACTCTGAACCATGTCTCTCCCCTTTTCCAGATGCCGGCTGACTCTGTTCTGTCAATTCCGGCTGCAAATGCATTGAATGCCCCGGCAGTGGATGTATGACTATCGCTTCCTACAATCAGCATTCCGGGCTTTGCATGGTATGACATAAGCTGGTGGCATATTCCATCGCCTGAATCATGAAACTTGCTTATTCCCTGTCTTGCTACAATATCTCTTATCTCCTGATATTGAGTCGCCAGCTTTGCATCTGCAGGAGGTGCGTTATGGTCAAGAACTACCAGCAACTGATCGGGGTCAGATACTGTTTTTCCACCCATTTTCTGAAAGGTCTTATATATACTTGAAGTATTGTCATGTGTAAGAATAAGATCAGGGCGGGCAAATACAATAGTACTTGCGGCAGCATTGAATATTTTTTCTGCAAAAGTCAGTGGTTTAATTCTGCTCATATTTAAATTCTCTGTTCGTTTTACAAATTCTCAAAGAAATGATCATCTCTTCAGCCAAGTAATCCGCCTTTCTGATATATTTCATACTGAACATCGGTAAAAGGATCTGCTGAATGCACGCTTCCCGTTCGAATATTGATCATCTCTCCTGTTTTCAGATTTATTCTGATTATATCGCCATCATTAAGATTCATTTCCTGAAGTGATTTGCAGACAATAACAGGAAATGCTGCATTAATTGCGTTTCGCTCGTAGATGGCTCCAAACGATTCAGCTATAATAGCTTTGATGCCGAGCGAATAGAAGCAATCAACAGCCTGCTGGCGTGAACTGCCGCAACCAAAGTTCTTTCCTGTAATAACAATATCCCCCGGGGATGCATTCCGGGCAAAGGTTTCAAATCCTTTCAGGTTATCAAAAGTATATTGTCCCATTTCCTTAATATCCGTAACTGACAGATATCTGTTATGGAATATCATATCGGTATCGATATTGTCTCCGGGTACCAGCCAGATTTTACCTTCAATAATTGATTCCCTCTCTTCCTTATCACTGTTTGTAAGCTCTTTTTTTGTTGAAAATTCAGTTTTTTCCTGTTTCAAAAACAATGATGGTTCAGCCGGTATCTTATCGGGAGTTGTAATAAACCCGGCAACTGCTGAAGCAGCAACTATGTCGGGTGAAGCCAGATAAACGCTCCCTTTGCCCTGCTTGCCAGGGAAATTTCTGTTCCCGGTACTGACTGTAACTTCACCGGGGCCATTCTGTCCAACCTGTCCTGCTGCACATCCTGCACATCCTGCATTTGAAACCAGAGCGCCTGCTTTTTTGAAAATATCTATAATGCCTTTTTCAAGACATTCATTCCAGATAGCATCTGTTGCCGGAACAATTTTCAGTACCACACCCGGAGCAATTTTCCGGTTTTTAAGAATTATTGATGCTTTCTCAAGATCAGTCATTCTTCCATTGGTGCAGCTTCCAATGAAAGCTGAGTCAATTTTTACACCATAAACCTCTGAGACATCAACGGTATCATGTGGCTCCCCTGGCCGTGATACGAGAGGTCTGAATTCAGTCACATCGATATTGAAGATCTTTTCATAATGTGCATCAGGATCTGCAAACAGAGCAATAAAACCGGTTTTTGAATGCCCTGAACAATAAGAAATTATCCCATCCGATGGAGGGAACAGGATTATTATGGCACCCATTTCTGTTGCCATGGAGGAGATTGTTATCCTGTCATCAAGCGACATCCCTCCAATACAATCACCGTAGAGTTCTATTGAATATCCAAGGAGTGAATTTGCCCCGAATAACCTGAGCAGATTCAGGACAAAATCCTTTGAAGTAACAATAGCCGGAACATTACCTTCGAAATAAATTTTAACCGAAGGTGGAACTTTAAACCATACTTTTCCTTTATGCCAGGCAGCTGCTATATCCATATCGCCCATTCCTTGTCCGAATGCACCAATTGCTCCAAGTATGTTTGCATGAGAATCGGTGGAAACTGCCGTGGCACCGGGGAATACATAACCCTCATCTATCAGTATGTGTGTTCCTATCCCGGCATCAATATCATATACCCTTATGCCATTTTGCCGTGCAAAAAGACGGCAAATATGCTGGTTAACAGCATATTTCTGATCAGATCCGGTAGGATTGCAGTCGAATGTAAAAAGGGTTTTATTTATATCATTGATATTCAGTCCATTGTCGGTAAGATTCTTTACGACATTTGCTCCTCCGAAATCCCTTGCAACCCTGCAGTCTATTTCAACATCAATAATATCGCCCGGGGTGACCACAATTTTTTTTGAGTGTGCCGCAAGTATTTTTTCGATCAGGGTCATTGCCATGATTTATCAGAGTTTTTGAGTTTATGGATATACTGTCAGTCCGATGCGCCCGAATCATTTGAACTGGCCCCTGTAGTCACGTGGAGATAGCCCTTCAGTTTTACGGAACTGTTTATTAAAATTAGAAACGCTTCCAAAACCACATTCAAGTGCAATATCCTGAACCTGGTATTCTGTCTCCCTTAGAAGATAGCATGCTTTATTTGTTCTGACGCGGTTCAGATATTCCACAAAACAGGCGCCACAGTTTTTCTTGAAGTAGCGGCTGAATGAGAAAGGGCTCATCCTGGCAATTTTTGCAACTTTATCAAGTGAGATGGGCTTAAAGTAATTCTCCCTGATGTAAGTATACACATCGGTCATCTTCTTATTTCCCTTCTCATCAAAAGCCAGCTTATAGTTTTCGGAGCAAAGAAGAGCTTTCTTTTCAGATTTACAGAGAATATTCAGGACATTAAAGAATCCCAGAACTTTATCGAGACCTTTATTATTGACCATCTGGATGAGATGTTTTTCAGCTTTCCTGGCATCATCGACAGAGAAAGCAATACCTCTTTCAGCATCACTCAACAGCTCCTTAACGCATGACATCTCATACTGTCCCAGGAATGCATCACCCAGCGATGATGCTTTGAAATGAACCATGATACCATGCTTTTCAGGAAGAATGTTATCATGCTTATAGTAATTCCAGCAATGGGGAATATTTCCAGCAATCAGAATCATATCATACTGGTCAAACAGTTCAACACTGTCGCCTATAATTCTGGTGCCATTTGTTTTCATATTAAGGACCAGCTCATACTCGGGGTGGAAATGCCAGATACCACCGGAATCACAAATATATGAAGCCTGAAATCCTCCACCATCATCATATGAAATACTTTCTAGTTCAGCCACCATGTAAGGTTGGAGTTATAAATCTAGTATTTTATCAAATTTAAGCAATTTATTTTCAAAAATCAGCATAAATTTCTTGAATAAACCAGAGTAAAATTTTGTATTGTCAATTTTTTTTATTAAATTTGTTACCATGCTCATGTTATTGGAATTAAGAGGAGATGAGCAAGGGTAGTTAGTGAAAATCAACAGGATTGTATTGCAGACATTGACTTTCACATCAGGAGCCTGAGGTAAAGCGCCAGCTTACTATGGTTCCATCCTTTTATCAGACAGTAGACACGGGGATTATCTCACTAATAAAACCCGTTACCAGATTATCACTGCTACCCTTTCTCCTCTTTTTTTACCTGAACCTATATTTTCCTTACTCATCATAAGACAGAGGTTATGGCTTCATTAAAAAATAGGTTATCTTTGGTATTAACGTAACCAGGGGACGGTTGCTGCCATATACTTTATAAGTATTATGAGAACCTACATAAGAAGAAGAGAGAAGAACAATCAGCTGGTGGTTTTTTTTGGAGGATGGGGGAGTGATGAAAATATGTTCATTCCACTTTGTACTGATGAATTTGATTTCATAATGTTTTATAATTATTCGGCTGATGAAGCACTGGTTCTTCCTGAGACAAAAACATATGAAAGAATAACTTTGATAGGATGGTCGTTAGGTGTATGGGCTGCTGAATACCTGACTTCCAAAACAGGCATTAAGCCTGATATATCAATTGCAATCAACGGGACTCCTTTACCCGCTCATGATCAGTACGGTATACCTCTGAATATTTTTGAAGGCACACTGAATAATCTCACTGAAGAGAATATAGAGAAATTCTATCTGAGGGTTTTTGGCGACAAAAAAACCTATCTGATTAATGCAGACAGGGTGCCGAAGAGAACAATAAAATCGCTTCATGATGAGTTGCGATGGCTTTACAACAGGATAATGGAACAAAAAGAACCGGGTTTCAATTGGACTTATGCAGTTTCAAGTGAAAAAGATCGCGTATTTCCTGCAAAGAACCTTAAAAGTTACTGGGAAAGAGAAGAGGATACAAAACACATCATTTTGCCTCTTCCCCATTATTTCTTTCATAACTGGTCGTCGTTCACCAGTTTTATTTCTTTTGTTGAAAATTACATCCCTGATAATAAGAAAAGATCCGTGAAGCCTGTGAAAAAATCTAAAGGTCTTTGATCAGGATATTTGAACCGGATTTGGCGATAAGTCTGTCAAACTTTTCGAGCATTGATATCACCCTCTCATAATCCTTGTTCCGGATAACCATAGTTTGTTCGGTACCTTTTTTGTCAAGACGTGAAAATACAAAACTGACGGTTAACCTGTTTATATCCAGAGCAGGCTGGTATAGACTTTCCTTCTGCTGATTTTCAAGGATAATTGAAACAAGGTTAACACTGCTCAGATCCTGTAGTATATCCCGTGCAAGCCGGACCGGAATTTTGAGAGTCGTACCAATATACTCAGCACTTACAGGTTTTTCACCAACCTCGAAATTTTTGATTATCATGTGCATTATCATAAGCACAAGTGCGCGTTTTTGAAAGTTGCTTACATTCAGGGCTTCTGACTCAAACTCATAGCGTGAAATATTCTGGTTGGCAAATGAAAGTTCAGCTCCAAGCAGTACAACAATCCAGCTACTTTGTATCCAAAGTATAAACAATGGGATTAAAGCAAAGCTGCCGTAAATTGCGCTCAGCTTCATTATACCAAACTGGAGATCGAGATATAACCATTGTAAACCCTGCAAAATTGTTCCCGTTATTATACCGGCAATCAGGGCAGGTACAAATTTTACCTTTGTATTTGGCATAATAATGAACAAAATTGTCATAGTTATCCAGGTCAGGAAAAAGGGTGCTAATTTTATCAGGAAACTGATTATTGGTTTAAAAACCCCCAGGATAGGTGCCCTGCTCATGAAGTTAACGAGTTCAGTTCCAACAAATATTGTGATACTGCTTGAAAGGATAATAAATACCGGGGCAATAAGCATCATGGTCAGATAATCCGTGAATTTTCTGTACCAGGGTCTGGAAATCCTTATCTGCCAGATGTGATTGAAAGAGCTCTCAATATGTTCAAGCAATGACATTACTGACCAGAAAAGAATGATCATACCAACACCGGCCATATAACCTCCCCTGGTTTCTTCAATGGCATTTTGTGCCTTCTCCAACAATGGATTAAGCACACTCTGGTAGGCCTGAAATTCATCGGAAATCAGTGTTTTCAGATCCTGATCGAGACCAAATCCTTTGGCTATGGCAAACGCAATCGCGATTACAGGGATAATGGATAAAAGTGTATAAAAGGTTAAGGCAGAGGCTCTAAGGTTTACTTTATCTTTAGCAAACCCTCTTGCTGCAATTATTAATATCCTCAGTTGCTTGATGACAAAGCCTCTTACTTTTGATATTTCTGATAAGGGAGTATGCCATATTGTGTCATTAATCCGTTTTACCTGGGTCAATGTCCATGAAATCATATTTGCCATTTTATTAGCATGTTAAATTAGCCGTTGGGTCATATCGTCACTTAAATTCAAATATACATTATAAAATGCTAATTTCACCTCCAAAATCCCGGGAGGATGAAGATAGAAATAGTTGAATTTGCCGAAGGGGCAAAAAAGGCAGAAGGTGTTGCAGTTATTATTGATGTGTTCAGAGCCTTCTCAGTTGAGTGTTATGCTTTTGATGCAGGCGTATCCCAGATAATTGCAACATCGGAAGTTCAGTCAGCCCTTGAAATGAAGAAGCTGTACAGAAACTCTGTACTTGCCGGGGAAAGAAATGAAATAAAGATTGAAGGGTTTGACTATGGGAACAGCCCAACCGAAATACTCAAGGCAGACCTTACAGGGAAGATACTAATTCATACAACAACTGCCGGAACTCATGGCCTTGTCAGTGCAGTAAATGCAGAAACAGTTCTGACAGGGAGTTTCGTCAATTGCGGGGCAATAGTCAGATACATCAGATTTCTTAATCCTGATACTGTATATCTTGTTGCAATGGGCTACAGGGCAAAGGAGTCAGCTGATGAAGATCTGCTATGTGCAAAACTGATTAAAGAAAGGCTCAATGGGGGAAACGAAATAACCAAAAAGGATATTGATGCTCTTCAGCACTCATCCGGAAAACGTTTTTTCAATAAGGCTAATATTAATTTCTCCCCTCCCACTGACTTTTTCCTATGTACAATGACCGACAGATTCAACTTTGTACTAAAAGCAGTTAAAAGACCTGATGGCAATGTTTCAATAATACGAACAGATATCTGAACTTAGTACTTAGATTCACGTACGAATGGCATTATTTTGGCTGCATAATAGGATTATTCGCAAAACCGGTATTAAATAAAAGGGAGCATAAGATTGACATTATGCTTTTTTCTTCTGTGAATTTCACGATAGGTGCAGAACATGCACATCCGGTAAAAGACAAAGAGAGAAAGTGATATTTTGGTTGAGTCAAGCCTTATCTCCATCCTCTCCCGGTAACGGATAAAAATGCCTGCTAAAATCAGGGTCACTCTCATAAAGCTAAACTTCCTGTAATACCGGAGCATTGAAACAGTTTCTGTAAATGCCCGTTTATCAGTGACTTTATCATACAACTTACTGAGATTCTCAACCCCAAGTTTTGTTTTATCAAGGAAATCCTTGTTTGATTCCAGTCCCTCATGGATCAGGCCGTTGTCGATGTGAAGGATATTGATTCCGGCTTTTTTCAGCTGATAGCTCAGCAGAGTATCTTCATGCCCATATTGTTTCAGCTCTTCATTGAACCTTATCCTTGAAAATACCGACTTTTCAATAAGAACATTGAAAGTTGAGAAACCAGCATGTGGGTGTTTATTTCTCTCAGAGGCTTTTTTCTGTTCCTTCCATTTTCCGTATTTCCACCGCAGAAGTTTATCAGGATCTCCGGGTGGACTTTCAGGATAAATGATCCCTCCGCAGACTACTTTAGCTACGGCCATTGATGGAATATATTTTGAGATATAGGCTTCGGCGGTACCTGGTACCATAGTATCTGCATCTATGAACAGAAGATAGTTCCCGGCAGCCTCAACAGCCAACCTGTTACGTATTGCAGCCCGGCCAATATTCTTTCCAGATGAGATAACCCTGACTCCCTCTCCTTCAAGAGCCCTGTATTTTTCAAGGTATTCCGGTGATGATCCATCATCGCCTATAAGTATTTCGCAGAATTCAGGAACTTTTCCCAATGCATTTCGCATGCTGTGTACAAGTGCAACGATGTCGTAGTCAAAGACCGGAATGAGCAAAGAGATCTTTATTAGCTGTCCATTGTTCATACTCCAAAAGTACAATATATTTTCTAAATATTAAATGGACAATCTTTGGCAGAGAAATTGCAATAACTAATTTTGCAGATACAGTTAATACTCCTTATGATGAGAAATTTGCTTCTGTTAATATTCATCTTACTATATCCGAATTTGATTTTCAGCCAGTTAAAGCCGGGATATGAGATTAACCTGACAATAAATGGCTTAAGGGATTCTTCTGTTTATCTTGCCTATCACCTTGGTGATAAGCAGTATATTCAGGATACCATTATTCTCGACGGAAATGGGAAGACTGTGATTAAAGGAGATGCTGCATTACCTCAGGGTATTTACATGGTAGTCCTTCCCGGAAGGACTTATTTTGAAATTCTGATGTCATCCGATCAGTTCTTTAGTGTAAGCTGTTCATTTAAAGATTATTTCAATACACTGAAATTTGAAGGTTCTGATGAGAATACAGCATTTGTCGCGTATCAGAAAAAGTGGGGTTTACTTCAGGAACAAATGTCATCACTGACAAAGAGAGTTCAGGCCAGCAAGGAGAACCAGGATTCGGTTAAGATTATTACTTCAGCCCGGCTGGCACAGGAAAAAGCAATGAAAGAGTACCTCAACAATGTAGTCGCTTCAAATAAAGGAAACATGCTGGCAGTACTTGTCAAAGCTATTTTGCCACCTGAAATTCCAGAATTTAGTATACCGGCAGGAGTTAAGAATCCTGATTCTTTAAAATGGGTGTTGAATTATAACTACAATAAGGATCATTTCTTTGATAATATTGATTTTAATGATGAACGACTTATCAGAACTCCTATCCTGCATTCAAAACTGAATACTTTCTTTGCAAATGTTGTCATTCAGGCACCGGATTCAATAAATAAGGAGATTGACATAATTATAGATAAATGCAAAAAAAACTATAAAATCTTTCAATTTGTATCAGTCTATCTGTTTAATCACTTCAGGACAAGCGAGATTATGGGGCATGATGCTGTGATGGTAAAACTTGCTGATGATATTTATCTTTCCGGAAAAGCCGATTGGGTGTCGAAGGAGTTTAAGGATGACCTGAGAAAACAGATTGAACTAATCAGACCAAATCTTATAGGGAAGAAAGCACAGAATCTCGTCATGGATTCTTATAAGGGGATATTTGTCTCACTATACGATATTGAAAAGGAGTTCACAATTCTTTATTTCTGGGAACCTGATTGCGGGCATTGCAAAGAATCCACTCCAAAACTTAAGGAGTTCTACGAAAAGGCAAAGATTGACAACATTGAGATTTTTGCGGTATGTACAACTGCAGATAAAGAAAAATGGGCGAAGTATATTGATGAGAATAAGCTGACCTGGATTAACGGATGGGATCCAAAGAGAGGTTCGCATTTCGATTATTATTTCAATGTTCAGTCAACACCGATGGTTTACATTCTTGATAAAGACAAAAAGATCATAGCCAAAAAACTTTCAGTGGAGAATATCGGCTCATTCATTGATAATTACAGAAAATATTTCAGGTAACAGATTATTCCTCAATAGTCAATTTTCCAACCAGTTCATAGATTGATCTGCATTCCACAATTGATCCTTGTGACACCAGCATCCAGTTTATGCTATCCCCTGAAGGAATAATTATAAATGTATCTGTTTTTTCCTCTGACACGACAAATCCGGCTCTCATAACAGCCTTTTCTGTCCAGTGCCGAAGTATCCCCTCCCCTTTTATGTATATACTTCCTTTCTCATCACTCCTGAAAGTGAAGGTCCCCTGATCTGAATTATACCGGAGATTGGATGAATCAAAAATATGATCAAAATCACCCCTGATCATAAGATCTTCGGGTGCTCCTTCCATCAGTTCCATTCCGGTGATCAGCCAAATTTTGTCTGCCTGGCTGATAGCCATTTGAAGGTCGTGTGTTGAAAAAATAATTGTTTTGCCCGCTGTTTTAGCAAGATTATTCATAAGATGCAGTATTTCATATTTACTGCCAATATCCAGGAATGCGGTAGGTTCGTCCATTACCATCAAACCGGTGTCCTGTGCAAGTATTCTTGCAATCATTGCCCTCTGGCGTTCTCCATCAGAAAGTTCAGCGATATATCTCGAGCAGAATGGCATCATACCGGTTTTCATGATTGCATCCATAATGAAAGAGTTATTTTCATTGTTGATTCTTCCTGTCCAGTCTGTATACGGAAACCTTCCGAGTGCAACAAGATCATAAACACTCATATTGCTTGCTCTGACAGTTTCAGTTGAGATATAACCTACTTTCCTTGCCAGTTCCAGCCTGGAGTGGTTGAGTATATTTTTACCTTCATAACATATTTCACCGCCGAGTGATGCCTGAAGTCCTGTAATTGTACGCAGGAGAGTGCTCTTTCCGGCGCCATTCTTCCCAATAATGGCTATAAGCTCTCCCTTGCGTGCAGTTGCATTAAGGTCCTGTAATACCACCTTCTCACCATTGCCAGCTTTATACCCAATTTTCAAAGCACTAATAGTCAGTATTATTTCATCTCTTAACTTCATCACCAGACTCCTGAGTATTTACGGTTTCGCAGTATGACCCAGATCACAACCGGAATTCCAATAAGCGCTGTTACAGCATTCAGCGGCAGAACTTTTTCAGATCCCGGGAGCTGTGAGATAATGTCGCTTACAAGCATTACAGAGCCTCCTAAGAGGATTGTACCCGGTATAAGAATTTTGTGATCGGAAGTTTTGAACAGAATCCTTGCCATATGAGGTACCGCGATCCCGATAAAACCTATCGGACCGCAGAATGCAGTCACACTTCCGGCAAGTATGCTGGTACAGGTAAAGATTATTATTCTTGCAAATTTCACATTCAAGCCAATACTTCCGGCATAATTCTCTCCAAGCAACAGTGCATTCAGAATCTTGGACGATGCGAGGCTCAGTATGATCCCTGTAAGTACAGAAATTACCAGAACATTCAACTGGTCTGATGTCAGATTTCCCAGGCTGCCCATAGTCCAGATGACATATGCTTTCAACAACGATTCACTGCTGAAATACTGCATAATGACAACAATGGCTGAGATCCCGCTTGACAGCATAATTCCAAGAATTAAGATGGTCATAATATCTTTGATACGGATCGCGATAAAAACGATTATCATCATTATAACACCGGCACCGGCCCAGGATGAAGCAACAAGAATCCAGTTGCCGAAACCTTTGATTGTATCAGCCGACATATTCACTGAAAATCCAAGTATTACAAAAGCAACCCCCAGGCTTGCACCAGAGGTAATGCCGAGTACATCGGGTCCGGCCATCGGATTCCGGAAGATGGTCTGCATCTGCAAACCACTCAGTGAAAGCCCTATTCCAACAGTAAGTGCAGTGATTGCCTTGGGTAACCTGAATTTGTAAACGATTGTTTCGAGATGCCCCTGTTTGTCAGAAAAGAATGCTCTTATGACATCTGCCGCGCTTAAGCTTACTGAACCGAGGAATAGATCAAGGATAAAGAAGAGCGCAACCAGGAATATAAGTATCACAAAAATAGTTTTTTGCTGCTTTAGTGATGACAGTAAGGTCTCCTTCTTTATATTAATTATCTGTTCCAAGAGTGAAGTTTCAGTTAATTTTCCTGTAGAAGAAAAGTTCATGTTCCGGGAAAAGATCAGGATGCAGAATTGATGCAATATCCTTCAGAATTATATGTGGGCTGAGAGTTCCGCTTTCCCAGTAGTCGTTGCCTCCTCCGCGTGTTATCCTTTTATTGTTATTATAAAGGTTGTTGTTCTTAAAGCTCTTAAGATCTGCAAGGCGTTTATCAACCAGCGATATCTCATCTGATCTGGTAACGGTTCCGATATTCAACCAATAGTCTGCATCGAGCGCAGCAATATAGACATTTTCCAATCCATATGGCATTGATAAAGAAGATGTTGTATTTCTCCAGAGGTAATTGCCCCCCGCATCCTGAATCA
>MENI01000088.1:0-13194 GCA_001768195.1 Bacteroidetes bacterium GWA2_40_15
TTGCAGGGAACATTGACCTGGGAAGGGTTGAAAAAGCGCTATCAGGATTAAATTCAAAATGGCAACCTAAAGATGTTCCATTACCACAGGTAACCATCTCTGAACAACCTTTAAAATCGCAGATATACTTTGTTGATGTTCCGGGAGCCAAACAATCAGTAATTTACATTGGCACTCCTTCTATATCCCGTACAAATCCTGATTATTATCCGGCTTATGTCACCAACTATAAGCTTGGAGGTTCATTCAACGGAGTATTCAACCTTATCCTCAGGGAAGAGAAAGGATTCACATATGGAGCCAGGTCAGGTTTCAGCGGTGCTAAAAACTATGGAACATTTACGGCATCATCGATGGTCAGAACAAACTCAACTCTTGAATCGGTAACAATATTCAAAACAGAGATGGAGAAGTACCGGAAAGAGATGCCGCAGGAGTATATTGACTTTACAAAATCGGCTCTTCTAAAGGGGAATGCTCTTAATTTTGAAACCTTGTGGGATCTTCTAAACATGCTGAATACTATGGCGATGTACGGACTACCGGCTGATTACATCAAGCAGGAAGAGGCTTTTGTAAAGAATCTTACAGTCGAAAAGCAGCTTGAACTTGCAAATAAATATATCGATCCGGCAAGAATGTACTATGTAGTTGTTGGCGATGCCAAAACCCAGCTGAAAGAACTTGAAAAAGCCGGCTTGGGCAAACCTGTACTTTATAAGAACTAGTTAAACTTTTTAACCGCAAGTACGCTAAGAAAGCCCAAAGAACGCAAAGTTAGATCCATAATATATTTTACTTTTCGACCTTTGCGTAATACCTCTGCGGACTTTGCGGTTAATTTTTTTCAGATTAATAAGAGACTGTTATGAGGAAAGTATTCACGGGGTGTATTTTATATCTTTCTGCTCTGATTCTTTACGGTCAGGGCAATGACCTTGACAAGGGGCAGGTTGGCTATATTCCCACCACAGAAAACCTTCAGAACCGCGAATGGTTCAGGGATGCCCACTTCGGCATGTTCATTCACTGGGGTGTGTCAAGCGTACTTGGAAAAGAGATTGGCTGGGCACTGTCAGGACAGGATGTGAATGAATACAGGCAGAACATGTACAAATTCAATCCTTTAAAATTTGATGCTGCTGCCGTTGTAAAGCTTGCCAAAGATGCAGGAATGAAATACATCACCTTCACCACCCGTCATCACGACAGCTTCAGCATGTTCAGTACGAAGTATTCCGGCTGGGGAATAATGGGTACTCCATATGCAAAGGATGTGCTGAAGATGCTTGCTGATGAATGTCAGAAGCAGGGAATCCGCCTGTTCTGCTATTATTCGCTTACAGATTTTTATCGTCCTGATTATTGCCAGGGAAATGTTAAAAAGGGGACAGGAATAAAGGGTGAATGCAACTGGGATGCTTACATTCAGTTCATGAAAAACCAGTTAACTGAGATCCTGACCAATTACGGATCGATTTATGGTATATGGTTCGACGGCCACTGGGACCAGGTTGCAAGGCTGGGAAATGAAAGGAACGGCAAGCAGCTCCGGGAATGGAAATATAAAGAGATTTACAAGCTGATACATGATCTGCAGCCCGGATGCATGATTGTAAATAATCATCACCTCTCAACTTTTCCTGGTGAGGATTTTCAGACTTTCGAGCGCGATCTGCCAGGAAGCAATACTGGTGGCGGATATTCAGCTGATGCAAAAATTGCAGAGGATCTTCCGCTTGAATCAAGTGATATAATAGGCAAGGCATGGGGATTTGTAACAAATGATACAATTGACAGGTCTGTAAAAGAGCTTGTTCATCTGCTGATTGGCTCTGCAGGACTTGGATCAAACCTGCTGTTAAATATCGGACCCACACCTGAAGGTGAAGTACGTCAGGCACACAAAGAAAGACTTCTTGCTATGGGCGACTGGCTGAAGGTTTATGGTGAAACTATTTACGGAACCAGGAAAAGTTTTATGAAACCGGCTGACTGGGGCGTAGCCGTTGAAAAAGGGGATAAAGTTTACCTTCATATCATACATCCTGAAAAGGTGAATAAACAACTGTCATTAACCCAGCTCCCATACAAGGTAATCAAAGCATACAGGTTTGATACAGGTAAAACTGTTGATTCCAAAACAGACAAAGCGACTTCAACAGTCAGCCTGCAGTTAACAGATTTGGATCCAAAGGCAATTGATAATGTAATTGTTCTTCAGGTAGCGAAGTAAGAGTGATTAAGAAGAATTGTAGATTTTTCAGTCTGGAATTCTCCGTGTAACTCTGTGATCCTCTCCCGCTAAGGCGGGACAAGTTGTGTAAGTTCTTAAATTATTAATAGTTACACAGAGACACACAGAGCAGGCACAGAGAACCACAGAGGCCTGAAAAGAGGTATTTCATTCTGATTTTTTTATTGAACATTATTTATTATAAATTTGCACTTCCAAGTAATTCCGCCCGGATGGTAGGGGCGAACGTTAATAAAACACCCAGTGGGTGTTTTTAGTGAGCAGCCAGACTGCAGGGGTGGACATTCCACCATCCCATGCAGGTTAAAAGGAATATACTTAAAGGCAGAATTAATATATTTGCAGTATAGTAATAGAATGCCCGGATGGTGGAATGGTAGACACGCAGGACTTAAAATCCTGTGACCATAACGGTTGTGCGGGTTCAAGTCCCGCTCCGGGTACAGAAAAAGAGCGGGAGTGAGAGCGAGAGCGAGCTCTCCCGTCTCTTTTTCTGTACTCTCGCACTCACACTCACACTTTTTTCATCCCCCCTCTCCTATTCTCCGATTCCCCCCTTCTTCTTTGTGGCACCGTCTGACTTCCTGAAATACTCCGGAAGGTTCACCAATCTTCAGGTAAGATAGTTCGTCTTTCAAAAGGCCAGTTTTATAAACCTGAAATTTCAAACACAATCCAGATCGGCACTAACATCGACAGGAAACCGATGAAAAGGAGTAAAGAGGAAATTAGTTATAGTTCATAAAGAAAGCCATTGGCAATAACCAATGGCTTTCTAAAATATTAATGCTTTATGAAATTTATAAAATAAATTTAATTCATCCGAAGCTATTGAGAGTGCTTTGTTTCATA
This sequence comes from Bacteroidetes bacterium GWA2_40_15, assembly GCA_001768195.1. Lineage (GTDB taxonomy): Bacteria > Bacteroidota > Bacteroidia > Bacteroidales > VadinHA17 > LD21. Next base: position 3,110 of record MENI01000088.1, read on the forward strand.
TAAATATTTAAAATCCCCCAACATTCAGACGACCTCCGGTAGAACATTTTCCGGAAAGAGATGAAGTGGCTATAACGCTGCCGAGAATGCCACTTTTAATTTGAGAGGCTGTGGCTCCGTTATGCGTCGAAGCATATAATGCAGCGGCTCCTGTTACATGAGGTGTTGCCATTGATGTCCCGCTATAGCTTCCATAACCTGATACAATTTTCCCCTTCGACGATTTGGGCAGACATGAATAAATCCCTGATCCCGGGGCACCCAGATCAACTTTAGTAGCTGCATAATTTGAAAAGCTCGAAAGTGTGCCGGTATTTGTGATAGATGCTACAGCAATAATATTTGCATTCGGATATCCGGAGGGATATGAAGTAGATGTTTCAGTATCGGCACCATTATTACCTGCAGCAGCTATAAATAGAATTCCTGCATTGTTTGCTCTTTCAATAGCATCCTGCAATGCCTGGGAAAATCCCCCTCCACCCCATGAGTTATTTGTTGCCACCAGGTTAATTCCATGACGGGTTTTCAGGTCGGTGAAATAATCAACTGCCTTTATTGCATTTGCGGTAGTCCCTCCTCTTTTGCCAAGGAATTTGGCATTCATCAACTTGACGGTCCAGCACACGCCTGCGACCCCTTTTGAATTACCTCCAACAGCACCGATTGTTCCTGCAACATGTGTTCCGTGATCATCGGATGTACCGTCAAAAACCGTGTTGTTATTCCCGTCAAAATCCCATCCATAAACATCATCAATGTATCCGTTGCCATCGTTATCCACGCCATCCCCGGCAATTTCTCCGGGATTTTTGCCTGCATTACCGGCAAGATCCTCATGAGTGTACATATAGCCTTCATCAATTATCCCGATCCAGACAGTGCTTGATCCTGTATGCCCTGCTGCCCAGGCTTCTCCGGCCTGACTGCCATACTGATTTGCGGGAGAAGTAGCATCTCCGTACATTCCCCACAATGATCCGTTGGTATAATAGGGATCGTTGGAGGTAGCATCAACGGTATAGATCCAGTTGGGTTCCGCAAATTCTATTTCAGCAGAACCTTTAATCCGGCTCAGAGCATCCAATGCGGCGAGTGGTGTCTTTACCAGTGTGATCCCTTCATTGTCACCGGAATTTTTCATGGCATGTGTAAGGATCTTTTCAACAACAGTACCGTTTACACGGCTGAGAGCGACTGTTCGAGCCGCTGTTGAGGTTCCTTCTTTGAATTTCACCAGGATTTCATTAGCAACAAATTTGTGGCCGTCTTTAGAAACAGTTACGGCATCTGCGTTTGTTAAATTGTCTGCAGTAATTGAATCTGTCATTTCAAGATCTTTTGAACAACCTGAAAAGAGGATGACGATTAATACAATTAGAGAAACATAAATCTTCAGAACGGGCATGATTTTATTTTTTTTCATAAGATTACGTTTTAAGGTCTCTATCAAACTTCTGCCAAATTTACAGTTTTTACAGAAATTATATTATACTCAAGAAATTATTTATTGTCAAACATTAAATATCACAAAAATGTATATCATATTTATCATAAAAAGATAAATTTATCACTTTAATGCTTATTCTGCACCCAAACCGTAAAAAATGTTGCCTTTTGGTTCCCTTGCACCAGGTATTTTGCTGCCAATTCTTACATTTGTTTATATGCTCTATTTTGGCGCATTTTCCCTTAATAAAGGCGTACCAAAAATGAGCGAGAGTGAGAGTGAGAGCGAGTGAGCTTGAACTTGAGCTCTCGATCTTTTTTCCTCACTCTCACACTCACACTCACACTTTTTTCATCCCCCCCTCTCCTATTCTCCGATTCCCCCCTTCTTCTTTGTGGCACCGTCTGACTTCCTGTAATACTCGAGGAGGTTCCCAGGCATCAGCAAATCTTACCCGATGTCAATCTTATATTTAAGAATTGAGATTTCATATGACATTTAAGCTGGTTGATTACAATGAAAAAATGTTCTATTTGAATTTTCCGGTGAGATCAATCATAATGAACAAATTAAAAATTGTTATCTTTGAATTATGATTACAAAAAATTACATATTATTAAAACTTAAAGAGTTAAAGCCAACTCTCAAGAAGGAATTTGCTGTCAGTGAAATAGGTCTGTTCGGATCCTTTTCTGATGGAACCTTTTCTGAAGAGAGTGATATAGATTTACTTGTAGAACTGGAAAGACCAATTGGATGGAAATTCTTTTCCCTTGAACTTTACCTTGAGAAGGTTTTCAATCGCAAAGTAGATCTTGTCACTAAAAGTGCTTTGAAAGAACCAATTAAGAATAAAATACTTAATCAAGTCAATTACGTATAACTTGAAGAAAGAGGATCGGACTTATAAAATGTATCTTGAAGACCTTCTGCTGGCGATGGATAGGATCGCTGAATATATAGAAGGTCTTTCATTTGCAGATTTCCAAAAAGATTATAAAACAGCTGATGCCGTAATAAGAAATTTTGAAATAATCGGAGAAGCCGCCAGGAATATACCTCAGGAAGTTAAAGAAAAATATCACGAAGTTCCGTGGGATGAAATGTATTTACTTAGAAATAAAGTGTCTCATGAATATTTTGGAATAGATTATGAAATTATATGGGATATCGCCTCTAATTATTTGCCTGACAATAGAAAACAGATGGAGGATATACTATCTTTTTTGAATAAGAAGACCATTTAACTGGTTGCAACTTTTATCCGCCTGCCCGACATCCGGCGGGTTCGGGGTACTGAAAAAGAGTGAGAGTGAGAGTGAGAGCGAGTACTCTCATCTCTTTTTCCTCAATACTCACTCTCACACTCACACTTAACTTTCTAATCAGTGAGAGCGAGTGAGCTCGAACTTGAGCTCCAGCTTTTAACTCAGGGTCTGAACAATGTAGAATAAAAGATTTGTACATTTGCAGGAAAGAGTTGAATATGACAACTAAAGATTTTATAATATCTACAATTCAGACTAACCGTCAGACGCTTAACAGCCTGGGAATACGAAATGTTGGTCTTTTTGGTTCATATTCAAGGGATGAGCAGTCAGATAAGAGTGATATTGATATCCTGATTGATTTTAAACCTGAGATGGAAAACTTTGATAACTTCATGGCTGTCTGCGATATATTTGAACAGCTTTTTAAAAATGAGAAAGTTGAAATTGTTACAGTAAATGGACTAAGCCCTTATATTGGTCCCAAGATACTTAACGAAGTGGTATATGTCTAAGGAACCGGTTGAATATCTGAAACATATTCGGTGATGAGAGTTTATATATTCTTTCTATCACTAGTAAAGGTATTACCAAAGAAGAATTCCTGAATGATGAAACTCTAAAGAGAGATGCTGTCAGAAGTTTGGAAATAATTGGGGAAGCTACCAGGAAGATACCTGCTGATTTCAAAATAAAATGGAATAACGTTAAATGGAAAGAAATGGCAGGGATGAGAAACAGGCTGATTCATGATTATATGGGAGTAAATTACTCAATTGCATGGGATGTGTTAAAAAATAAGATCCCTGAATTATGTGAACAGGTTGTTGAAGTCATTGAAAATTCAAAATGAATTACCTATACTTCAAAAGATCTCCAATCTGGTTGCAACTTTTATCCACCTGCCCGCCAACCGGCGGGTCAGGGCACTAAAACAGAGTGAGATCAGGATCACCGGTAGGCTATATCCATAATTTCAAAAACAACATCCCCACTGTCTCGCTTTAAAGTAATCTTGTCTCCGACTTTTTTATTTATCATTGCTTTGGCTAAAGGTGATATAAATGAGATCTTACCTTTGGCAATATTTGCCTCATCAACACCTACTATCTGAAAAATCTGAATATCACCATACACTTTATTTTTCAGGGTAACCATTGCACCGAACCATATTTCGTTTTGAGACTGCTCCTTCAGATCAACAACTCTGGCCCCGGCAATTCTGTTGTTCAACAATTGTAATTTTGCATTAATATGGTTCAGGGCAATTCGCTTCTCATTTTCGTTGGTACTGGCAAGGTTGTCTTTTTCATTGATCAGCATCTCCTTTTCAGCCAATAGCTGCTCCATTCCGGTCAGGGTAACAAAGTTTGTTACCCCCTCTGGCAAATATGCCCTTTGCGGCACCATCGGTACTTCTTCCTGATCTTCTTCTTTGACAAATCCTCTGCTCATAGCTTATGGTCTGGACCGCTAAATTACTATATTCTCAAATGTTTACAGGAAGGATCATAATTAAAGCATCTGATTGAAATTTTTATTTGCATTTGTTCGTGAAAATTGCAGGTTTATATGTATCTATATGCATAATTTTGAAATATGCGGTTTTATCGGTCTTTTTGGATTAAACATGTATTAAATTATACTCCGATGAAAAATATGATCCTATTCTTCTTCTTATTTCCCGGTGTGTTATGTATGGCACAGGGTCAGACCAAAAGCCCTTCTGAAAATGTGGTGATAACATCCAAAAAAAATAATACCCGGGTACGAACAAATGAAAATGGGGAATTGCTGATAAATGTATCCACGAAGGATTTCCTTAAAATTAAAGCCAATGGCATGGTCCGCTATAGTGATTTTGGTGCCAGGGGCGATGGCAAAACCGATGATATAGAAGCCATCGCTGCGACCCATGCGTTTGCCAATCAGCAAGGTCTTCCTGTGAAAGCCGATGAGGGGGCCATATACTACATTGGCGGAAAGAGCCGTACTGCAGTCATCCGTACCGATACTGATTTCTGCACGGCTGCCTTTATCATTGACGATTCCGACGTCCAAAACCGCAATTCACATGTTTTCCTGGTTAGTTCCAGCCTTAAACCTTTCAGACCAGAAGGGATATCTTCTTTAAAGAGGAACCAGGAGAAAATTGACATCTCCCTGCCCGGAACCTGCATTGTAACCGTCACCAATTCCCATGTCAAACGATATGTCCGGTTTGGGCCGAACCAGAATAACGGATCCCCGCAGACGGATATCTTTATCGTTTACAAAGACGTCAAGGTGGATATGGACGCTCCGGTTATCTGGGATTTCGACCAGATAACGGACATCAAATCCCTTCCCATTGATGAGAAAACGCTGACCATCACCGGAGGACGTTTCACCACCATTGCCAACAGTGCCGAATCGAAGTACACCTACTACAGCAGGGGCATCGCTATCAGGCGTTCAAATGTACTTGTGAATGGGTTGGAACACCGCATCACCGGTGAAGGAGACCATGGAGCACCTTATGGCGGATTCATCAATATCAGCGATTGCGCCTACGTGACGGTCCGGAATACCATCCTGACCGGACACAAAACGTACCAGACAATTGGTTCGGCAGGAGTCACGGTCTCCATGGGAAGCTACGACATCTCCATCAACCGGGCTCTTAATGTGTCATTCCTGAACTGCAGCCAGACGAATGACATCAATGACACCGGATACTGGGGGATCCTGGGATCCAATTATTGCAAGAATCTTGTTTATGACAATTGCACCTTATCCCGGTTCGATGCCCACATGGGGGTTGCAAATGCCACCATCCGCAACTCCACCCTGGGACACCAGGGAATAAATGCCATTGGCAGCGGAACCTTTACTGTGGAGAATTCCACCATCTATGGAAGGAATCTTATCAATCTGCGCTCCGACTACGGCAGTACATGGCAGGGAGAACTCCTAATCCGCAACTGCATTTTCGTACCTGCAGGCGGCAGAACGACAAGTGTCAGCCTGATCGGCGGATCCTATTCCGGGCAGCATGATTTCGGCTACACCTGTTATATGCCGGAACGGATCACAATCGAAAACCTCCATGTCGACGACTCCAAACAACCGGATGACTACAAGGGTCCCGCCATATTTGCAGATTTCAATCCGGAAATGACCAACGATTCCTATGTAGAGAAGTTTCCCTATATCAGAACCAGGGAAGTCATTCTCAGGAACGTGACTTTTGCCAGCGATAAGATCCTGAGGGTCAGTTACAACCCGTTCATGTTCAAAGATGTGATGGTAAAGGCTTGGTAGTGTATCTGCAATAGCCGGACACCCTGACCACATCTGGCCGGTATTTGCAATTATCACAAATATTTTAACAACAAGCACTTTCCCGGCCCAGGAAGGTCAAAAGACTCTGACAAAGAGTAGCCAATGACACTGGTTTTCCCATAATATAGCTATTTTATTGATTTAATGAACCCTCAGATGAGCTGACTCGAATATATTAGATAATAAGTGGTCCGTAAACTGATTGCAACTTTTGTCCGTTCGGGGTACTGAAAAAAGAGTAAGAATGAGTGTGAGAGCAAACACAATCGTGATGTTTTCCTCGCTCCCTCTTTTTCAATAGTTGCCTTATATCAAAGCCTGGGAGGAGGATGGAAGCAAAACATAAATGTGTGTGTGTTTAACCGCAATTTTAAAGGCTGACATATTCCTGTCAGATGAATTGAAAAGGAATATTAAGAAAAAGACATATCTCCGGTACTATCAAATCCTGGTGGTATCCTTTCAAAAAACTGCTCCTCTAATTGTTTTATAATAAATTGCTTTGAACATTCTTCATAATAAAATGTTTATTTAGTCTATATTAATTCATATTAAAATTATTAAAAAGTCAACCGGTTCTAATAATTGGATATTTAAAACAACATGTAAAATAATGACGATAATAGAGTATAACCCTTTTAATAAAAATTACCATGAGAAAAGTAAGTATGTTTAAACAAATTCAATTCGTTGTTTTTGTTGTTCTCTTATTCACAGCTGGATCCTGCAAAAAAGAGGAAGATCCTGATGTTATTTTTAAGGCAACAATTAATGGTACCAGCGAAGTCCCTGCCAATGCCTCTGCAGCAACAGGAACAGCAACCCTGACTTACAATAAGGACACAAAAATATTTAATATTGTCGTAGATTTCAGTGGCATTACGGCAACAGCCGCCCATATACATAAAGCTGCTGCAGGTGTTTCTGGAGGCGCCGTATTTGGGTTTTCCCCACCGGTAACATCACCTGTCAATTACACGTCTGTTGCTTTAGATGCAACACAGGAGGCAGATCTATATGCAAATATGTATTATGTCAATATTCATTCAACAGCGTTTCCTGGAGGAGAAATAAGGGGTCAGCTTATCAAACAATAGATTTTTTTTATAACTCGAAATAACCTGGGAAACAGCCTTTGAATCAAGTGGGGTTTTCTCGATGGCGAGCATAAAGCCTGGTTTATTATGGAAGTCGACAGGAAGGACGAAGTCTGAATTGGCTGTTTTCAACTTTCATCTGGTTTTCAATATTGCTGAACTTATCCCTGAAGAACTTTTTACCATAATATGTGAGAAAAAACATATTTATAATATTGAGCTTAACTTTTTTTATTCTGTACTCATGTAAAAAAGAGACTGATACAGATCTGACAGGAGTTCCTCAATTGAATACAAAAACCATTTTAACAGGATATGAGATCATCTGGGGAATGGATTTCCTTCCCAATGGCGATCTGATCTTTGGTGAGAAGCGAGGAAAACTATACAGAAAAAACAATGAGACCATTACAGAGATAACCGGTTTTCCGGAAGTCCTTTCTTCCGGACAGGGTGGATTACTTGATATCAGGGTACACCCTGATTATTCATTAAATGGCTGGATCTATGCATGCTATGCAGCATCAAATCCTGCCGGAGGTGGCCAGCTGAAACTTATACGTTTTAATATCACCAATGATCAGGTTCAGAATACAGAAAATATCTTTACTACCAATGGATCAAATAAATGGTATGGTCATTATGGAAGCCGGATCGTTTTTGATATGGCAAAATATCTTTATCTGAGTATAGGGGAAGGTGGAGTTGGATCTTATGGCGGACCCAATACAAACAATACTAATGCACAGGACCCGGCTTCTTCATGGGGAAAGATCCACAGATTGAGGGACGATGGCAGTATACCGGAAGACAATCCGGTTATTCCCGGAAATTCCGGACCTGCATCCATTTATACATATGGACACAGGAATCCTCAGGGATTAACGATGCATCCTGAAACAGGTGAAATCTGGGAGACTGAACACGGTCCCAGAGGAGGTGATGAAGTCAATATCATTGTAAAGGGATCAAACTACGGGTGGCCGACTTATTCCATTGGCGTCAATTACGACGGCACAACTATTTCATCTGGTCACAGTGCAATAGGTATTGAAGCTCCTATCTATACATGGACCCCATCAATCGCTACTTGCGGAATAGCATTTATTACCCATAACAAGTTCAAATCGTGGAAGGGCAACCTTCTGGTGAGTGGACTTGTATCCCAAAAGCTCCTCAGATGTGTGGTGAATGGTGATAAAATTGTTGAAAAAGATGTTTTATTAAGTAATTCAGGCAGAGTAAGAACTGTTATTCAGGCTCCAGATGGATCAATATATGTATCAATTGAAAATCCGGGGAGGATCATTCAGATTCTACCGGAGTAAAACATCAGAAAGTACTTAAACCAACTGTATCTTTGATCATTGAGTTACTAAAACAGAACCTCTGCCATAATATATGTAATCATTACATAAGAAGGTTGGCATAAAATCAGAATCAATATTCAGTGTCTTACCGAAAATGTTAATACAATTCATGCAGGTGAATAACTCATGTATGTTGTGCTCCTGTAATTAACTTATTAACTTTGTACCCAAAACGCAAAATGGCTAACTCAACCAGAAGAAAATTCCTGAAATCTGCAGCTGCTATTGCCGGCTCATCAACCCTGGCCGGGTTAACAGGCTGTTTCACAAAACCCGAAAAGAAGTCAGGTGTATCCGATACGCTGATACATCCTCTTAATGGCATTAAGAGGGAGAATATTAAAATAACTGATATCAGGGTAATACTCCTCTCCTACCAGTTAAAACCGGAGGAGCTGTGGGCTGACGGAGATGAAAACAGCATAATATGGCAAACCTCCTCGGTAATCATTGAAGTTTTTACTGATGCCGGTATTACTGGTATTGGAGGAGCAAGCCGTTATAACGGACCTGAAGAAATGAAGGCATACACTGAAAAAGTTATCAAACCAATTCTAATCGGTAAAAATCCTTTCGACGTGGAGATCCTGACAGGGGGTATTGCCGGAGGAGGAGCCAGAGGAGCGTGGGCAGGTGTTGATATTGCTCTCTGGGATATTATCGGAAAAGCGAAGGGATTGCCTCTTTATAAAATATTAGCTCCGGATACTGAACCGCAAACACATCTCAGAGTATATGCAAGCGGAGGCGAATTCACATGGAGGAAAGATTCCCTGTTCACCGACATCGGACCGGAAAGTCATATAAAGCAGGCTCTTGATCATAAAAAGGAAGGATATACGGCTTTTAAGTTCAGAATGGGAGGAGGGTTTGGCAAACTTGGCATTACAATGAAGGATTACATCCCACATTTGTATAAGTTAAGAGAGGCAGTGGGACCTGATTTTGATCTCATCCAGGAAGCAAATACCCGCTGGTCTGTGGAACAGTGCCTGGAGATATGTCCTGTTCTCGAAGAACTCAAATTCCTTTGGTTCGAGGAACCAACAAAAAGAGTTATAGATGATTACCTTAAGATTAAACAAGCCCTTCCGACTGTTAAGCTATCTGGTGGTGAGAATCGCAATAACAGATACCAACTGGCAGAATGGGTTGATAGTGGCGCATATGATATTATCCAGTCAGGCTGTGATGACGCAGGAATGACAGAAAACTGGTATATAGCAAGGATGGCTCACACCAGAGGAAGACTTTTTACCGGCCATAACTGGCAGGATGGCCTGATAACAATAGCAAATGCCCATTTACTGGCAGCTATCCCTAACAGGTTTTTACTTGAAACGAATATGACTCCCAATCCGTTGAAAGAAGGACTGTTCAAAGAAAAACTCGCTGTAAAGAACGGATACCTCGATATCCCGGACAAACCAGGTTTGGGAGTGGAACTTATTGAAGGTCTTGCTGAACAGTATCCGTATATTCCCGGATACTGGAATAAGCCTGATCCCGGGATGCCAAAATAATATATTCTTAAAAGCAGGGTGCATCTCTTTTTCAAGTGTTTGCTGACGTACTC
>MENI01000088.1:13264-107845 GCA_001768195.1 Bacteroidetes bacterium GWA2_40_15
ATAACTGTTTGGTGGCAGTCGGGAGATTCAATATTTTGGAGAAATGACGGATATCGCTTTTCGTAAAACCTGTGCCAGCGGAGAAACTATACCTTTTTCCTGTTTTGCTTTCATTCCTGTTTGAGGTTATACTTTGGTACCAGGTTTAGTCTCGTCTTTCAGTCGCAGCATTCCCGCGTTGATGGCGACGACCACCGTGCTGACGGACATCAGTGCCGCACCAATGGCAGGAGTGAGCAGTATGTGCCAGGAATAAAGTACTCCGGCGGCCAAGGGCAATGCCACAATATTATAACCTGTTGCCCAGATCAGGTTTTGAATCATTTTGCGATATGTAGCCTTTCCAAACAGAATAAGGTTCACAATATCCTTTGGATTACTGTTTACAAGAACAATGCCTGCTGTTTCTGCTGCAATATCACTTCCTGATCCTACAGCAATGCCCACATCGGCCTGTGCCAGTGCCGGTGCATCATTTACGCCATCGCCCGTCATGGCTACAAATTGGCCCTTGCTTTGAAGTTCTTTTATCTTTTCTAATTTCTGATCGGGTAATACTTCGGCTATAAAACTATCCAAACCCAAAGTGTCACTGACACTTTTTGCTACCGTACTGTTATCACCGGTTAGCAATATTGATTTGATATGGTTTCCTTTTAAAGTTTTAACAGCTTCGGCTGATTCCGGTCGTATCTCATCAGACAAAGCAATATAACCTGCCAGTTCATTATTGATTATTACAAATACAACCGTTTCAGTATCATTGGCTGTGAACTCATCGGGAACTGAAATCTTTTTTTCTTTCAAATAACCGGGACTGACAACCAGTACCTTTTTACCTTCTACTGTGGCTTCAATACCTTTCCCGGTGATGGCTTTAAAGTTTTTTGCTGACGGAACATCGATAGATAAATCTTTTGCTTTTAGAAGAATACCAGTTGCAATTGGATGCTCTGATTCCTGTTCCAACGCAGATGCTATTCGAATGACTTCATTTTCAGTAATTTCACTTTTAAGGGGAACAATTTTTGATACTTCAAATTTCCCTACAGTAAGTGTACCCGTTTTATCAAATACGATTGTTGTGATTTTTCTTGCATTTTCAAATGCTGATCTGTTCTTGATCAGCAATCCGTTTTTAGCCGATAATGCTGTAGATTTTGCCACCACCAAAGGTACCGCCAATCCTAGAGCATGAGGACAGCAGATAACTATTACCGTAACCATTCTTTCCATGGCAAAGGCTAAAGTTTGCCCTGTTAAAAACCAAAATAAAAATGTTGAAATACCTGCAACAATTGCGATTATGGTTAACCATTTTGCAGCCGTGTCTGCCAGCAACTGGGTTTTAGATTTTGATTTTTGTGCATCATCAACCAACTTTACTAATTGTGAGATGTAAGAATCTTTTGAGGCATGAGATACGGTCACTTTAATCGATCCATTACCATTAATTGAACCTGCAATTACTTTTTGATCTTTTATTTTCTGAACAGGCTTTGATTCTCCGGTAATCATAGATTCATTCAGGTAGCTTTCCCCTTCTAAGATTATTCCATCTGCTGCAACTTTTTCACCTGGTTTTACAAGAATTATATCGTTCTCTTTCAGGGTATCAGTCTTTACATCATGCACCATATCAGGCATTACCATGTGCGCATTGGCTGGCATCAACTGTACCAACAACTCTAATTCTTTTGAAGCCCCTGCAATTGATTTCATTTCGATCCAATGTCCCAAAAGCATGATGAGGATTAGCGTTGCCAGTTCCCAGAAAAAATCCATACCCTCCAGGCCAAAAACAACGGCAACGCTGTAGATATATGCTGCCGTTATGGCGAAGCCAATTAAAAACATCATACCGGGAGTCTTTGTTCTTATTTCAGTAACCAATCCTTTAAAGAAGGGCCAGCCACCGTAAAAAAATACCACTGATGATAATGCAAGTAAAATATACTCAGAACCTGTAAACTCCCAATCGACACCAATAAATTTCTGTATCATGGCTGATAACAGAATGATGGGAATACATAGGATAAGAACCAGGAAAAACCTCTTTTTAAAATCAGCAATCATCATGGTATGATGATTATGCCCTTCCATGCCCATTGACGGGTTGTCTCCATGTTTCATGGAGCCGTGGTCCATTTCTGAATGATACGCTATTGCCTTTATTGCAGGTGCTTCGTGTTTTTGTGAATGTTCCAATTTAAAATATTTAACAAAGATTAATCAAGTTTGTCAATTACAATTTTTCATTTTGGTTGAATCCTTTTTAGTCACTGTTGAGTCGTTCATATTATGCATATTATGCATATTTTTCATTCCGTCATTTTTGGTGTCTGTTTTTTCCACGAGTGTCATACCACATTTTGGACATTTGCCAGGTTTGTCCATCAGTACTTCAGGATGCATAGTACAAGTATATTTTTTTACAGCCTGTTGCTCTGTGCTATTTTTCTTTGTTGTTGTTGTTTGTGCATTCACCTGATTTAAAAAAGATGTGAATAGAAACGCTAAAAGAAGCGCATTTGAAAAATTGATAATTTTTTTCATAACTTTTTAAATTTAATGTTTAACAAAATAAAATAATCATATAGCTAAATTTTTATATCTGCAAAGTCGCAAAATCGCAAAGCATTAATTATAAATGGTTTGTTACCGAAGATTTGGTTGTGTAATACATTGATTATTTGTAATTTTTAAAAGTTCAATGTCTCACGTGTTTCACCGCAAGTAAGCATTGATTCTCCATAATAAGGATTACGGATATCTTGGGTTTCGCTCAACCAGTAAGCACCCTTCCCATCATCCATCATGGGGCAAAACTGATAATAAACCGTTTTTCCCATTAAACCAAAAGTCTTTACTGCCTTGTAGAACTGGGCACTGAGAGTGGAAAATGCAATTCGTTGGTCTTCTATCTTATCAGAGGAGGCAATTAGTTTAATCTGATTGTCTAGGTTACCTGATATATCCATCCATAGCATGTGGGCATCGCCGGTAAGCAATTTCATATCTACTTTCGTAAGGGATTGCTGAACCTCCTTCGCCGCCTGTTTTACATTTTTTATATCGCTTTGAACGAAAGCATTTTTTAGTACAATATACTTGTCACAAACGGAATTAATTTGCATTGTAAAATCCATGCTTACATTCATTTTTCCCGGCATTCCTGTGGTTTCCTTATTTTCAGCATCCATATTCGCTTTGGTTTTTTCCACGGACATATCCATTCCGGGCATGCTTTGCGTATTGTCAGGTTTTGGATCGCCAGGCATTACCATTCCAGGCATCGAGGATGTTTTTCCACCACGGGGATTCATCATGCTCGGTTTCCCTGTAAGTTGCGCTGCAGCATCTATGCTGAATGTACCATTGGTAACAATTTCTTCACCCTCCATTAATCCGCCCAATATAACATAGCTGTTGCTCAAAGCTGGTCCCAGTGTTATTTCCCTCATTACAAAACTGGGTTCTTCTGTCGCAGGTATTTTAATATAAACAACTGACCTTGTTCCTGTCCACAATACAGATGATTGAGGTATAACCAGGCTGCTCCCGAAGGTTGCCAGGCGTGCATTCATCAGGCCGGTTGCAAACATTTCAGGTTTAAGAGTATTGCCGGGATTGGGAATTTCAAGACGTACTCTTGCCACACGGGTTTGCGGATTGATGACAGGATCTATGAAAGTTACTGTGCCTTTATATTTCTTCCCGGGTTGTGACTGCAAAGTAAAAGAGATATTATTCCCCTTCCTGATCCATGGCAGATCGCTCTCATAGGCATCAAACATGGCCCATACATTCGAAAGATCTGCAATTTCATATAGTGGAGTTCCAAGAGATACATAATCACCAACAGTCACCCGTTTATTGATTACAATCCCCGAAACAGTGGCATTCACGTCAAAAACCGAATTAATAATTCCGCTATTCTCGATATCTGCAATCTGACTGTCAGTAAATTTCCATTGATGTAATTTTTCCCTTGAAGCTTCAAGAATCCCGGGTTGCATATCTTTCATTTTTTTTGCTTCGAGGAGTTCTTTCTGCGCTGTGACCAATTCCGGGGAATAAATTTGGGCAATTGTTTGCCCAACCTTAACCTCTTCTCCTGTAAAATTCACAAGGAGCTTTTCAATTCGACCCGGAACATGTGCGGGTTGGGTTTGGATCAAACGCTCGTCTGCCTGTATCTTGCCGTATAAACGAACCTCCTTCACGGGTTTCTCGCGCGAAACTATACTTGTTTGCACCTCAGCCAGCTTAATACCTGCTTCTGTCATAACTATAGCAGCCGCATTTACAGGTGTTGAATTTTGTACGAGAGGAATGAGTTCCATTGCGCAAATAGGGCATTTCCCCGGATGATCCATTCTTATCTGTGGATGCATTGCGCAGGTCCATATAGTCTCCTTGCTTTCCTGTAGAGTTGGTTCCTGAGTTGTTTTTTTATCGTGCGAGCTGTGAAAAATCAGCCCGCCCAGGATGAAGCCTGCAAGAACAAGTGCTGCCCCCAGGGTATATTTATTTAAGATTAATTTTTTTATTTTCATGATATACTATTTAATTGTGTTATGTTTTATTATAAGTTCCCGGTCAGATAAACCACCCGGGCGATTGAAGTATTTTTATCCACCACTGCTTCCACCTTTTTAAACTGGTAATCGAGCAGCTGTTGCTGCATCCGAAGCACCTCTTCAAAGTCGGCTCCGCTGACTGAAAAAGATGTTATCAGTAATTGCACACTTTTATCGGCAAGAATAGCCTGTGTGGAATAGAGTTTGACCCGTCTTCCGGCATCGTTTAAACTTTCAATAGTCTGCTGAAAATTAACTCGAAGGTTATTAGTCACATTCTCGGCTGACAATGTTGCAGCATCCCTCTTAAACTCAGCTTCATGACGCATGGCTTTGTATTTTTTTCTGTAAATGGGAAGAGTAATAGAAGCCATGGGCATTACCATATCATTCCCGTTCATCATTGAAGTATTGCCAGTGCGCTTTTGAATAATCATATAATTAAGCCCCAATCCTACCATTGGATAGCCCATACTGTTAACCATGTTAATCTTTGCTGCGTTAGCTTCAGATTCTGCTTCGTACATTTTTACCATAGGATTATTGACCAGGCTGTCAGTCAGCGTAAGAAGATTTGAAGGAATGGTAACTTCTGCTAATGTATCGCCTGTGAATACATCAGCTGAAGATGGACGATTAAGAAATCTGTTAAAACTTACTTTATCGGTTGTAAGCTGTTCCTGAAGAAGAGCAATTCGGTTTTCCAGTTCGTGAATTTCAATCTGGACACGTAACAGGTTAACCATATCATTTTTACCGGTTCCTCCCATTGAACTACCCATTCCACCACCCGAAGATGCCATTGCAGGTTTATTTACAGATGAAGACATAGTATTGTTTCCCATACCTCCCTGGTTTGACATACCGCTTCCGCCCATCCCGGATGAACCTGCTGACGGCATATTTGTTCCTGATGACATTGAACTTCCCGCTCCTGGTGCAGAACTTGATCCTCCATTGCTGAATTTTATCATGGCCAGTTGTTCAAGTGTATGCAAAATATCAAGATTCCTTTGCGCGATCTCGATCTCTTTTATTGTGCGGTAAACCTTATAATATGAGGATTTGACGTTAAAATAGAGTTCATTTCTGAAGCCGCGGAAGTTTTCGAATTTAGCAACTGCCATTTTTGATGCTTCATCTTTTGCAGCTTTCAGGGTTCCAAACCAGGGGAACATCTGCATTAAACTGACGTCAGCGACCTGGTTCCCGCCCAGAAGCTGCATCGGTTTTAAAAAATAGCCTAATTGCATTTGAGGATCAGGTAACGATGATGCCTGTGGTACTTTTTCCAAAGCGGCGGAATATTCCATATAGGAAGCTTTTACTCCGGGATTATTCAATGCCGCCTGTTCAAGGTAAACCGACAAAGAATCCTGGGCAAAAGCAGTTATATGGCTTAATCCCGCTATTATAATTAAAATAATGTATTTACTATATTGTTTCATTATGTTACATATTTATTCTTAATACTCTCATCTGATATATTTAATCTGAGTTACTTTTCAAGAGCATTTTTTCCTGCTTTTTTATCTCACCTTCTCTCCAGATACATTGAAACACAGGTACTACAAACATGGTCATAATCTGGATTATCATTCCTCCGAAGGTTGGAATAGCCATCGGTACCATAATATCTGCGCCCTTCCCTGTTGAAGTCAGGACAGGCAGCAAGGCAATGATTGCAACAGCAGCGGTCATCATGGCAGGTCTCACTCTTTTCTTACCAGCCATAACCACTGCCTCACGAACATCGTGAACATTAGTCGGTTTTACCTTTTCAAACACCTGGTGAATGTATGTACCCATAATTACCCCATCGTTAGTTGAGATACCGAACAGAGCAATAAATCCGACCCAGACCGCCACACTTAAATTAATAGTATGCATCTGGAACAGATCGCGCATATTTATCCCTGCAAGTGAGAAATTAAGGAACCAGGGCTGGCCATAAAGCCAAATCATTATAAAGCCCCCGGCAAATGCCACAAAAACTCCTGAGAAGTGGATGGAAGAAGCGGTAAAAGTTTTAAACTGGAAGAATAGCAGTAAAAACACTAGGGCAAGGCTGATAGGCATTACAATAGACAATCGTTTGGTAGCTCTTACCTGTTGTTCATAGTTACCGGCAAATTTATAGGAGACACCCGGAGACAATTTAAACTCTCCTGATTCAATCTTTGCCTTAATGAATGCATCAGTTTTCTCTACAACGTCCACCTCTGCCACTCCAGGTTGTTTATCGAAAATTACATATCCTGTAAGGAAAGTATTTTCGCTGCGTATCATTTGCGGTCCCCTGGTATATTGCATTTCTGCCAGTTCCCCCAAAGGTACCTGAACTCCGGTCATGGAAGGAATAAGTATTTTCTTCAGATCTTCTGGTGTGGTTCGTAATTCCCGCGGATACCTTAAACGCACCGGAAATCGTTCGCGGCCTTCAACTGTAGTAGTCAATGCCATTCCACCTACAGCACTTTGCAAAACATCCTGTACATCGCTTATCGTCATCCCATACCTGGCTATGGCTTCACGGTTCAGTTTTATTTCTATGTAAGGAGCGCCAACAGCGCGGTCATAAAATACTGTAGAAGGTACAACTGATGGAACTTCTTTCAGTATTTTTTCAAACTCGAGGCCTGCTGTTTCAATAGTTTCCAGATCAGGACCGTAAATCTTCAGACCCATTGGTGCACGCATACCGGTAGAGAGCATCACAAGTCTGGCCTGAATAGGCTGTAACTTTGGAGCAGAAGTGAGTCCGGGAATATTTGTAACCTTAACAATCTCATTCCAGATATCGTCAGGCTTCCTGATATCAGGACGCCATTGCCGGAAAAAATCACCATTTTCATCAGGGATAAGTAATCTGGTATCTAAATCATTCAGTTTATCTTTCTTCGGGTCAAATTTAGATCCGTCTGATAACAAAAAAATATCGTTTTTATCAGTCTTAAAAGGCACACGATGCCCGTCAACATCAAGAATATATTCAGGTTTATAGTTAATTGTATTTTCGAACATCTGTACAGGCGCCGGATCAAGAGCAGAGTTTACCCTTCCCCATTTACCAACAGCCACCTCCACTTCCGGGATCGATGTCAACTGTTTATCGAGCAATTTGATATATTCGATATTTTGCTCAATTCCCGCATGAGGCATACTGGTAGGCATTAAGAGGAATGAACCTTCGTCGAGTGATGGCATGAATTCCTTACCAACACCAGGAAATGTTCTTGAGGCTGCCTGCCAGAATGAAGTTTGCCTGATATTCAATCCGGTTTTTTCAAAACCTGTTGCCACAAATCCGAATATTTTATTAAATCCGAGCCAGACTGTTACACCAAATAAAAATGTTGCTATCGGAAGAATAAGAAATTTCCATTTATTCCTCAGGCACCAGCGTAATAAAGGTTCATAAAAATGCACAACCAGCATCAGCAGAGTAATGATAAACCCTACCAGCCCTGCGACAAAAATAAAATTCACCAGAAAAGAGTTATGAGCGCCCAACGGTAACCACTCATGTGTCAGAAAATAAACTGCCGCCAGAACAGTGATCCCTATATTGATCAGATTTGGGATCTTTTTACGTTTTTCAGACCATTTATACTCTGTAAGGTTATTGATTCCGATCAACACCAATGCAAGAGCAGGCCATATACCCTGGAATATTGTGAAAAACAAACCTGCAGAAATCAAAGCTATGTTCCATACCCTTTTAACCCGACGCCTGTCAAAATTGATAGAGAATATGATATCTGCCGCCATTGGAAGTACAATAATTCCCAGGATGAATGAAGCAAGAAGAGCGAATGTTTTAGTAAATGCAAGCGGTTTGAACAACTTACCTTCCGCAGCTTCCATCGCAAAAACAGGTAAAAAGCTCACTACGACAGTAGATAAAGCAGTTATCACTGCTGATGAAACTTCAATTGTAGCTTCAAATATCACTGCACGCAGGGCAACACCTTCAGCCCCGTGGTTTTCAGGCATCTCGAGGTGCCTGACGATATTCTCCGTAAAAATGATCCCCACATCCACCATCACCCCAATGGCAATCGCAATACCCGATAGGGCAACTATATTTGCATCCACTCCGGTAAGGCGCATTACAATAAATGCCATCAGGACGGCCACCGGGAGCAATCCCGAAATTATTATCGAAGCTCTGAGATTAAAAAGCAACACGATAATGACGATAATACTGATAAGTATTTCGTGGGAGAGAGCTGCTTCAAGGGTGCCAATGGTCTCCTGGATTAGCCCTGTGCGATCGTAAAACGGAACCACAGTTACCTTGGAAACTGATCCGTCAGCTAACGTTTTACTGGGCAGGCCGGGTTCAAGTTCTTTTATTTTTTCTTTTACATTGTTAATCACCTCCATGGGATTGGAACCATAGCGTGCTACCACTACAGCTCCGGCTGCTTCAGCGCCGCTTTTATCAAGTCCACCGCGACGTGTGGCTGGTCCGAAACTCACACGTGCCACATCACTAACCCTGACTGGGACATTGTTTCTGACAGAAACCACTGCATTCCGCAAATCGTCAAGATTTTTAATATATCCGAGGCCACGGATCACATATTCTATTTTGTTTAATTCAATGGTTTCGGCCCCTATATCCAGATTGCTGTTTTTTACAGCATTCATAATGTCCATAACGGTCGCTCCATGCGATTTCATGGCATCGGGGTCTATATCTACCTGGTATTCTTTTACATATCCTCCTATGGAGGCTACCTCGGAAACCCCTTCAGCAGACGCCAGGGAATATTTAACATAATAATCCTGAATTGTACGTAACTCCTGAGGATCCCATCCTCCGTTCGGTTTCCCGGTTTTAGGATCGCGACCTTCAAGAGTGTACCAGTAGATTTGCCCGAGCGCTGTAGCATCGGGTCCCAGACTTGGTTGCACACCCGGAGGCAAGGTCCCGGATGGAAGTGAATTCAGCTTCTCAAGAATACGGGAACGACTCCAGTAAAACTCTATATCATCTTTGAAAATGATATATATAAATGACATCCCAAACATAGAAGTACTTCGGATGGTATTTACTCCCGGTATCCCGAGTAATGCTGAGGAGAGCGGGTAGGTGATCTGGTCCTCTATATCGCGCGGATTGCGACCCATCCACTCGGTGGCCACAATTTGCTGGTTATCGCCTATATCCGGGATAGCATCTACCGGAACAGGATCGCGCGGCAGGAACCCGATATTCCAGTTAAAAGGCGCTGAAATGGTACCCCACCCGATAAAAACCAGCAACAAGAGAATTGTGATTAGCCGGTTCTCTAGAAAATATTTTACAAGACGGTTAAACATGGTCTGACTTTGAATTATTAATTATTCAATGTATTTGATTTAATGTTTCAAATCTTTAAAAAACAGATACTTATGATAAAATTATGCAATTAAATGTTAAATAATGAGGGATATATGCAGTAATACTGTCTGCAACAATGAATAATCCCGTTAAATGATGTTTTGATATTTTTCTTCTTAATAATCTATTAAATAAGAAGAATTAACATTATTACCATCATAACTCCCATCATTGATCCCATTCCAATTAACATTTTATTCTTGTGCGATTTGTCTTGTGGGTTATCTGCATTCATACCGTTCATCGGCATGCACATCATCTTCATTTTGTGACGTCCGCCATTGTTTTTGTTAACGGAAGAAGTTTTCTTAACAAGCTGCATACCGCATTTTGGACAACTTCCGGGCATGTATGATTGGATTTTGGGATGCATCGGACAAGTATAGACAGAAATTGTATCATTCCGTAATGAATCTGGCCTGAATTCGTTCTCGGGTTTGTGTAATCCAGAATTGTCTTGTCCGATACAAAGAAAAGGAATCAGGAATGTGAGGGTTATAATCATTGTTAAAAGTTTCTTTTTAAGAGTTTTCATTTTCTAAAGTATAAGAAATGTATTTACTGAAAGATTGTTTGAAATAAAACGACAATTATAAATAAGAATACTTTCTCACTTGTAATTCAAGGAAGGAAACAGAATATCAGATACGGAAAACACAAATGCCGGTGAGATCCACGCTGGTAGACATCAAAGCCCCAGGAGGACTTAGATTCGAATATAAAGGATTATTATGTGTTTGGGATTTGGCTGATAACTTCACCGGAATTGCGAGGACCTGAAAATTATACTGATATAATTCCGGCATAAAAGGAAATTCTGGTGTGTAATTATTGTCAATTCCACATGTGATTACGACATCATCACAGCAATGGGTTTTAAAATTAGCCCCCTGGAGAGGTATTTCCTCATGTAATCCTTCCATTCCGCAGTCAGCTAACTTACCTGTAACTGATAAAATGGTAGCAACTTCTTTTCCACCGCAATAGTGTGTTGCAACGGAAATATGTAGCATAGCTGCCAGCATTAAAAGTGAAAGGGATATGGAAAAAACCTTTTTCATAAACTATGTAACCAAGATCTGTCGGAAATGTTTTGCATGGGAAGGATTTTTTCTTAAAAAAACTCATTTAAGTTTTTGGAAATTCATTCAATTAAGCCGGATTTAATCCCTTACACACCTGACAGCAAAAGCAAAATTTTTGTTGGTATAAAAGCTTCCGATGTTTGAGTGGGGCTTAAAGTCGATAGTTATATCCCACATCCAGGCATTTGGAGAAGATCCATCCGTAGAAGTCCACCAGTGGCTGTTGAGGCCTATGCTGCCGAATGACCCTCCCTTTTCTTCGTTACGGCCCCCGCCGGGAAGACCTGAAAAACCATAACCATCGGTACCATTCCCGCTCTCGTCCACCCATCCGGTGGTTGTTTTTAGAACTATACCCTCATCTCCAAAATGGCCATCCCTCGAAACATAATCTTTTAGAGTTATCCACTCCGCATGGCTGGGAACATGCCAGCCGGCAGGACAAACCCCTTTTACTCCACTTGGGTTGGCATTAGAGCTGGTTTGCCCCAGCATAACTGCCATCCAGTTATAATAAACACCATATAATGAATAGTAATAGGTCGCTTTTGCTTCAGCTACCTCTTTTCCGTAATAATCAAACACATAATAATAAGGGGAATTAAAAGAGCTTTCATTGGGTGGATTGACGGAAGGTAAATAGGCAAGGTTTTCTGACATCCAAACCTGTGTTCCTATTTTAACCCAGCCATATTCCATTCCATCACGTTCATCGGTAAAAGTACCCTTACAATCTTCAAAATCATCAATGTCTTTACAAGCTGTTGTGAAACTTTTTTCTTCTGAGTAAACGGTTCCACGATTATTGGTAGCATAAGCTCTTGCATAATAAGTTGTATTGGAAGATAAACCGGTAATCATAGTTGTAAAGCTTCCTGTTCCTGCCCCATACATGGTTATATTATCAAATATAGTCGGATTTTTAAATTCACTCCAGCATACTCCCCTCTCCGATACATCATAATTTCCCGGGGAAATAATAATTGCCCTGCCTCTTACCTTTGTCTGATGGATATGAAATATATCAAAATGTCTTATTTCAATTAAACTATCCTGTTCAAAAGGAATTTCAATACCCTTCTTGTCTTTTTCACAACTTGTTAGTAAAGAAGAAAAGAAGATATTAAATAACAAAATACAATAACTGAACCTTCTCATTTTTAAATATTTACTTGTTATCTGGTTCGTTCATAACGGCAGCATTCCGGAAGTTTTGCATAAACATCATCAGGTGCCTTGTACTTTTCAGTATCGTGACCGACTGAAGCGATTTTTTTACTGAGTGCATCTTTATTTGTTTTCGAGGGATCATATGTCACGGTAATAAGCTGTGTTTTTGAATCCCATGAAGCGCTTGTTGCACCTTCCGCTTTGACAATTTTCTCTATGCGGTTTTTACACATATCACAATTCCCGGATACTTTAAATGATTCGGTTTTTGCTGAGGCTGTATTCATTTTGCTATGGTCATGTGCCTGAGCAGTAGCTGAAGCACTAAACCCTATAACAAACAATACTGTAAGAAAAAGATTTAAAGTTTTCATAATGATAATATTTTAGTGATAATTAAGAAATTTGGCTAATAAGAATATACTCAACCCAAAAAGCCATACTATTATCTTTTCCAGATAATAATAACAGTCTTAGAATTGAGAAAATAAAAGACTATGAAATCAAATGCGGAAAACGCAAATTTCAGATCGTTTTAATGATGATTTGTGGTAATCCCCAGGAGGTAATACCCAATCAACCGGATCAGTATTTAATGAGTTACCCGGGAGAAAATTCCCAATATGTATTGGAAGTAAGTCTCTTTGAGAAGTTGGATTCGATAATTTGAAGTATTCAGGAAAATAGTTGCTGTTAAGACTGTAAAAGGAAAGCTGATCTTCGCAGCATTTTTTATCGATAGCCTGATGACCCGGACAACTTGATTCATATTGTTCCATTCCGCATGATGCAAGCTTCCCTGTAACAGAAATCTTAACATCTATAAGGTTCCCACCACAATAATGACGATCCAGGCTTACCTGCATTCCGGACACAAGTAAAATTGCAGCAGTTAATATGGTTAGTACTTTTTTCATCTAATATATAACAACAAAGGTAGTAAAAAGTTGTATTGATTGTACGATTTAAGACTATTTTAACACTCGGCTTAGAGAAAGGTCATTTGAATCGTTGTACCTTTTGACCGCCATAGGTACAAAACAGGTCTGGTATGTCCTCTCTTGTATTCTTCTGAGTCTTTTTACTTATTGTTTGAATCCAACGAAATGTATTTATTTGCATCGTCAATCAAAAGACTTACTAAAAGGTGCCTGATCTTTTTAGAATAATTTTAAACATCTCATATAAATGATATCTGAAAAGGGGATATTTCAACGCACCGAGTTGCTGCTGGGTTCAGAAATAATGTCGGAGATTGCCCAAAAGAAGGTCATTATCTTCGGAATAGGTGGTGTCGGGGGCTGGTGTGCTGAAAGCCTTATAAGATCAGGCATCCGTAATCTTACTATTGTGGATTCTGACAGGATTTGTGTTACCAACATTAACCGTCAGCTTCATGCAACGACGCAGACTGTGGGAGAAGTTAAAACTGATGTGCTGAAAAACCGGCTGCTGGCTATAAACCCTTCTGCCAGTATTACAGGTATTCAAAAAATTTACAATAAGGATAATCACGACTCCTTTCAGCTGGAACAGTATGATTATATAATTGATGCCATCGACAGCCTTGGAAGCAAAATAAACCTTATCAGGAAGGCCACTAGAACCAATGCAGTACTTTTCTCATCAATGGGAGCCTCACTGAAAATAGATCCTACAAGGATAAAAGTTGCTGAATTCTGGGAAGTTATTGGTTGTCCGCTGGGTTCAAAAGTAAGAAAGATGATAAGGAAAGGGGATCTGCCTGCAAAAGAATTCCTGTGCGTTTTCAGTGACGAGATTCTTGAATCCAAAGGATCGGGGACATCATGCGGTACAGATAAATGCCTGTGTCCAAAAAACAATAAAGCCAATGGTGATCCTGAACTTGCCGATCATGAATGGTGCAGCCGGAAAGCTGTCATCAACGGAACAATAGCACATATTCCGGCTATCTTCGGGTTCACACTTGCAGGACTGGTAATCCAGGATATCTGTAACTGAATTTCTTAAACAGATGAAATACATGTGACAAAAACCCAACAACATCATCAACCATGACAACCATCAAGTATCAAAAGAATTTAACCATGAAAAAACTTATTATACCTCTCTTCCTGTGTTTATCTTTCCAGTCTTATGCAGGGCCCGATGAAGAGACTGCATCAGATCAGGTTAATCATATTCAGGACGTTTACAAAACAATTGACTCGTTTAATCTTAAGATTGATATTTTTTATACAAATCAATCATTTGAAAGAGAGAATAATACAGCAATTGTATTCTTTCATGGCGGCGGTTGGGCATACGGATCCCCGGGTGAATTCTTTTCAACCTGTGAACGGTATGCAAGGATGGGAATAGTGACCTTTTCGGTAGAATATCGTCTGTCAATAGAAAATGGCGTAACACCACACAGAACGATCAGTCCGATCGAATCGGTAATGGATGCAAAATCTGCCATGCGATGGTAAAATATGGAGCATCTCTCCTGCTCATAATATAAGAGGAGGATTACCCCCGATGATTGAATTCCATGGTACTGATGATGAACAGGTTCCTAAATGGACTGTTCAATTTTTTGAAAGTGACATGAAAAAGGAAGGTAATTATTTTGAACTTCATATCTATGAGCGAAGGAAACACTATCTGGGGGATGGAAACCCGAAATATTCACGCTACCTTGATGATGAAATACTTAAGGTTGCAGATGATTTTCTTCGAAAATATAGTCTCCTGGATTAATACTCCTGTAATACTTTGTGTTGAGTTTTTCATTAAACAAGAACAAATGCAGCCCAAACAGATGGCATCCCGGGATATTTTGATTTCATGAAGTTCTGAGCATTCCTGAATGCATCATGAATAGGCTGTCCGGAAATCCAGCTCTCATAGAATTTGTTCATCAATTCAGAGGTCTGGTAATCCGGCACTTGCCATAAAGAAATAATCATATAACCTGCACCAGCCATTTTAAATGATCTCTGCAGACCGAACACACCCTCCGAACCCTTAATCTCACCAAGACCTGTCTCACATGCTGATAAAACAACCAGGCGGGTATTCGGAAGATACATTTCTGCCACCTCAGAGGCGAGGATAACACCATCTTCAATATCCGGCGGAATTTCTTCGTTTTTCCATACATGGTTTCCTCCGGCAAATATCAATCCTGATCTGAAAAGCGGATTCTCAGCTGTCCGGTATAAATTTTCTTTGGATACCGAACGTGTTCCCTGAATCTGATGTAAAACTGCCGGTTTAGGAAAGAAGAAACCATGAGTGGCAATGTGCAAACATATAGGTGAATTATTATTATTGAATGATTTAAAACTTTCCTCAGTCGCCTCATCTCCTGAGAATACCTGAGTGGGGATATCCATTTTGTTTATAAGCGGTTCTATTTTCTGAACTTCGCTCAGTGTTCCATCCAGAAACATGAAACCTGCTCCCCTCATTGAATCATTCGCCCTGAAACAAGCCCGGACAGGCAGTCCTTGTTTGTTTGATGCCTTATTTTGAGATTTCAACCTTGAAATATCAGAGTCGTAGTTTATCCCTCCGTAAAAAACCATCTTAAGATTTCCGGATGAATGAAACATTTCATCAGATTTTTTGATAACTTCCCTGGTACTTGTCACTGCAACAAGCTTATACTTGTCGGATAAATAATAATTTTCACTGCAGAGAATGGCATTAAATGAAATCAGATTCAACAATCCTGCCGGAGAATAATATATTTTTTCCGTCTCCTCCAGATATATCTCCATCGGTTTCCATATAATGTCGTAAAGGTTTCTGTCATGCTCCGACAATCCCTCTCCCTTTGAAAACCTGTAAAGCCTGTCAATATTTACATTATCACCGGATCTGTTCTTATCAATCAGATCCTTCAGATCAATCTCGTTGAATAACTCGATCATCACAGGGAACTTCATTCCTGGTTTTAAAACAAGTGCATAATAAAGAATGGTATCACCGCCCGTTGAAACAAACTCTATAGCGGCTTCTTTATTGACAAGGGAGCTCTGTACATCCTGCCACGTGACTCTGTTACCATAAACTGAAAAGGCAGTCAAAGCAGGTTGTGCTTTCAATTTTTTTGAAAGTTCTTTTTCAAGGTTTATCGAGATTCTCTCCAGGCTATCTGTGCTTACCCATCGCTGGTCGGGGGGCAGCTTTTCCTGTTCAAGTAGCATTGTCCTTACTGAATTCATGCTTACATACATGTCCGTAAGGATTTTATCACCACTATTCAAAACAGCCTGCCTTAGAGCCCTGGACGATTGCAAAACAATCCCTTTCAGAGCCAGTTGGTTATTATAGGCAACACCGGTTAACGATGGATTCCTCAATTTCCGGTTATAAACAAAAGAGTTAAACTTGCCGAAATCTGCGGTGAAGATTGAAATGTATTCTTCTTTTTCTTTTTCTGCGAGGTAGGAGAAATTACGTTCTATCTGGTAATGATAATTCCCGTTCACCCTGAGATAAAGCAGTTCGGCGCTGTCTGGTCTGCCTGTAAGCTCATACAAATCAGCAAGATAGTTAAGGGATTTTGTATATAACGGATGATTTTCTCCGGTATTCCTTTTGTTAATTTCAACTGATCTCTTAAGCAAAGGTTCAGCCTCAGAATACCTTTTCGCTGTTATGAAGACAGAGGCCAGGCTCATCACAGCACCGGCAAAATCAGTATGTTCTTCACCCAGGCACTTCCGGTATATCTCGACAGCCTGTTGCTGGTACTCTTCAGCCTCCCTGAATTTCCCCTCTGTAATACTTATTGATGATAGGTTCTCTAAGGAATATGCTACGACCGTACTTATTTCACCAATATTTTTCTTCTTTATTTCCAGGGCTTTCAGAATAAGCGGCCGTGCCATTTCCTCCTTCCCGGTTTTCCGGTACAGATTTGCCAGATTATCAATACTGATCGCATAATCTGTGCTTTCTTCGCCAAAAAGCACTTTTCCTTTTTCAAGAATCTCAAGATAGGACTTCTCTGCCCTAGGGTAATTCCCTGTCAATGTATGCAGATTACCAATCAGATTCAGGTATGACAGGTAGTTAAAACTGTTCTTCTCTTCCATTTCTTCCCTGGTAACGGTTCTGACTGCCATTTCCTCTGCTGAGGCATAATCAACTATCAAAGTATAGAGCTGTGATAAGTTAAAATATGTATCGGATGTATCATATCCTCCTGTTTCCTGTAACTGTAATGCCTCCATATAAATCGCCATGGACTTTTCATAATCGCTTGTTTCCCTGTAGAGTGTTGCCAGTTCCATCAGATATAAGGCATAATTCTCAGATTTTATCCTGCCGGATGATTCTTCTATCTGAAGGGCTTTTTGAAACAACGGCTCAGCAGCACTGAACTGAGATAATTTTATATAAATTTTCCCTATTTTTGTCAGGAAATAGGCATTTATCTCCCCATTGTTTTTCCCGGCATCTTTTAAAGCATTTTTATAGAGACTGATTGCCGCCTGGTAATTTTCTGTCTCCTCATTGACCGCTGCCAGAAGTGCAATTATTACAGGGTAGTATTCCCTGAAATCTGAAGTTTTGATTCTCCTGAGACCTATAGCCTCTTTAAGTACAGATTCAGCTTCAATATACCTGCCGGTTTCATAATACAATGAACCCAGGTTAAAAAGTGTGTATGCATAGACCGGACTTTCTTTCTCTTTTTCATCTGCCTGGAATTCAATTGCCTCCAAAATAAGCGGTTCTGCTTCAGCGTATCTCTTTTTTTCCGCCAGAAACGAACTGTACTCATTCAGGGCAAGGATAAAATATTGATCGGATTCATCTGAATATTCCCTGTAAAGTTCGATAGCCTCTTTATAATATGTTTCAGCCGAATCTAATTCCCCTGTTTCAGAATAGATATATCCTATACATCTTTTCAAATATGCATACTCAGGTGTTTCTGTTTCTTCACATACTCTATAAAGACTATCGGTCATAAATGCTACTTCTAATGCCCTGGCGAAATTATTTTTATCGATCTCCTGGTTGATTTCTTTGAGGGATCTGCTGATAAGCTTATAAATATTCTGAGAGGATGCCATGCCAGAAGCCATAATCAGTATTATGCAGAAAAATGTTTTCATATACGTCTGATTTATAAAGTAAATTGTCTGTATTGTTCTTCTGAACAATCAGGTTTCTCAAAAAGATCCGGGCAAGTTAAAAATATTTTACACAAAACATTAATATGGCAGCTCTGACAGTTATGATAAATGTCACTATTAAAAATATTTCTCCAAATTTTTGAGTTGAGTCACAATCATATCTTAAAGTGTCACAAAACCTCACCGCATCTTTGACAAAGCTGTTGAATTATCACTGAAAAGTTACTCAATAGACTCAGGTAATAAGGAATCTCTGAGAGTTCCTGGACTTAGCTACCTTTTCAAAAGACAATATCAGGAATCATCATTCTATTTCATAAAATTTATTGAAATATTAAATAACCTGGGAGAATTTCAAACCGGTAGTATGGTACCTATCGGATATGCGTTCCTCAGGAATGGATAAAAAAAGGATTTTAATTTTGTTGTTTCCTGTTGCTGCTGTTTGTCAAGTTCCACTCTTCTGTTCTCAGCTTTGCCTTCCTCTGAATCGTTCGAAGCGACTGGTGCGAGAGAAGCAACATCATAGGATTTCAGCCGTTTCGCCGGTATCCCGTACCTGGTAATCAGGGCAGTAAAAACGCTCGCCACATTTGATTTGAAACCCAAAATAATTAGGTATCACCAGCCGGTACAAATATTTCTCCTTATAAATCTGAACCTTTTCAATCAAGAAACCGGTTTCATCCAGATCAGCTGTTGTTCAATATTTTCATGAAGTTTGTATTGTTTAATATGATCACTGATCTTCTCTCCTACTATTTCAATCTTGCTCAGATCAGCAGTTCCCAATCCGGTTTGTGCACAATAATTCAGATACCCTACTTTGCCGAAATCAATTCCCATCAGCTCAACACCTACACGATCTGCTGCAAACCAGTCAGTGCTTACCACACATATCCGATGATCGACAGGTGTACCAAGTCGGGGACCATTGCCCTCCATACCTTCAAAGCCGTCAATTACAGCAAGGTCAGGGTGAACCCTTGAAGCAAGACTATAGAGATTATAATTGATTCCCCTGGCACCGCTGCCGTGGACAACCGGTTTATCACTTTTTGTTCCCGCTTTGCTGTTCGCATTTAGTCTGAATCCAATATCTTTGACCGGGGCACCGAATACAATATTCTTGAGAGAGAGTGTCGCAACTGCAAGATTATGAGTCTTCATCCTGGCTACTGAAATTATATAGTAATCGGGACTCAGAATTATTTTGGAAAACCTTACAGGATGAGGCTTAAAATCTTTTTCATCAAATACATAAAGCACCTCAGAACCTTCTGAATCAAGATCAACCATCTTTACCGGGTACTTATTTACAAGGCTGTAATATCCATAGTTGCTGAATCCTTCAAATGTAGGCGCATTGGCAGCAGACTCCGCAATAATGACATTGTCCAGCTTCTTTATCGATTTAAGAAATTCAAGTATTCCTTCCATTGTATCGACATGGGTTGCGCATAATGGCACTTCTGTAGATACCATATTTGGTTTAAGAACTACACAGCGATTTCCTATCGCCTCTTTGATGGGCTTTGAGTATGGCTGGAGAGCACGGAAGGCAAGGTCGGCCCTGTTGTCACCTGTTGTAATAGCAACGCTGGGAGATAATTGTCCCTCTTTACCAAATAAGCTGAAAGTGCTCAACGGACCAATAAAAGAAGTAGCTACACCTCCCATAACAGAGGTTTTAAGGAAACTCCGGCGGTCAATTTTATTCATGATTATAGATTTTCGGTTAATCAACAACTAAAAACAGCTCAAGATATAAATTTTGATAATAATCAGATACTGACGGCAAGAAAAAATATCTTATTTTACCGGCAGCAGTCCGCGAGCAGGAAAGCTAAGCGAAGTTACAAACTTCGCTTAGCTTTGGATAAAAATAGCAGTTCCACTTAGCTTAGGATTATTGTAGCAGTTGTGGCTCGGCGAAGTCTGTGACTTCGCCGTCATTCCAGTTCGACTTCCACTTTGTTTAGCTTGGCGGACTCAATTTTAGACATTCCAATTAAATAATCGAATAATATTTGTATCTTTCTTCTTTATCAGTATCTGCAATGAAAAAGTCTGTTTCCTTTTTACTTTTTCTGTTCATATTTTTCAATTTATATTCCCAGGATCTCCATGAGAAAATCTCTGTACTCCTGAACGACATATCTGATAATCAGCCCGCCGATCAGCTTTTCATTCATACCGACAGGAATCTTTATCACAGCGGCGACACAATACGATTTCAGGCTTATATCAGGGACTATCAGACAGGTGTTTTCGAGTCCGGGAGCTTGTCATTGCATGCCTTGCTGCTTAATGCTGACCATGTTACAATCGACAGCGCCAGGTTCAGGATCAGCTATTCAACTGCTTCGGGATGGCTTAAGGTACCGGATAACGCATCGGTTGGTGACTACTCTATCCTTGCTTTTACAAGCGGACAGATGAATTATGATCCTGAGTATGCCTTCAGGATGCCTTTAAAAGTTGATCTTATAAAACCTGATCGAAAGCCAAAACTATCCGATACCTTAATCAGAAGCACAGATACCGGTCTCAGATTCCTTCCGGAAGGAGGTACTTTTATTAACGGGATCAGACAAAGGCTTGCCTTTAATGCAGTTTCTTCAGACGGGATAAGACTGAAGGCCTCCGGAGTAATATCCAAACTAGACGGCGAAATAGTAACTGATTTCGGAACCGGTCCGTATGGTCCTGGAATAGTGGAGTTTACTCCGCAACCCGGAGAGAGTTATTATGCAAAACCGACTGAAAAAGAATTCGGTAATATAAGCTGGCCCCTGCCTGCTGCGGAGGACACCGGTATTTCCCTGCGGGTTGATAATCCGGGTAATGGTCTGACTGATATAATAGTAAGAGGAAGGGAAGTAGCCGGAAAGGAATACTTTCTGGCTGTTACAATGTATAATGTACTGATCTTTTCAAAGGAGATCCGGCCAGATACACTTTTCACTGCAAGGATAAAGACTGCTGACATTCCCGCGGGCACAGCATTTGTCACACTCTACGATACCGATCTGAATCCCGTTGCGGAAAGAGTGATATTCCTGAATCACAATAATAAGATGAAGGTTCAGATCAGTGTTTCACCCGGGGAAGCAAGGCCGGGCAGGGAGACGGAACTTACGGTCAATACAACTGACGGCGCCGGCAATAACATGAGCTCCGTGATCTCAATATCTGCTTTAGACTCAGCATCAGGATATCACAGCGGCATTCCATTCCCCGATATTGAAACAGAATTTCTGTATGACAGGGAGATTTACAATAATCTGCCCTATAGTATAAGGTGTATGGGACTAAAGAATCTCGACATCAAGTCTGTTGATCTTTTAATGATGACTTATGGATGGAGGAAATATTCACTTAAAGAATATGAAGCTGATGAACAGCTGGTTCGAACAGACAATTATGATCATCTGAAAATCTCTGATCCGGATGATGAGTTTAACCAGAGCAATGACCTGTTAAAGCAGGTAAGAGTATTCCGGTCAGAGGTTGAATATTATACACCATCAAAAGAACAAATTGAATTAGTTCCCGAATATCAATTCAGATCAACTTTGCTTTGGAAGAGTGATGTTTATCTGGATGGTTCTGGTCCGGTTAAAATCAAATACTTAAAAAGCGAAGTTACAAACTTCGCTTAGCGTTGAAAAACTTCAAGCCGCTCCGGGGTTTATTCTCCTATAATCTTTATCAGTTTTCCCGCCTGTAACTTATCGGTAAGTTCCATATTGTTGAGCAATGCAAACTCATTCATCTGTTTTTGCTGAACTCCCAAAGATTGAAAAGCATCCGCAAGTGTTCCGGAACGTTGTACTTTTTTCACCATTACCTTTTTAGGTTTTACATTTAATTTTGAAGGATCAGTCAGCTTATCAAAGTTTGCCATAGATTTTTCCAATACAGGAAAGAAAGTGCTGAAATCAGCTTCAGCAGAAACCCCGTGAAAAACATAAAAGGTACTGTTATAGTCAATAAAATATGACAGAACCGCTATATTACTCTGCTCACCGGTTGACTGGTCCTGTGAAACCTGTTTCGATAGTGTTACCAGTGCAGGCATTCCGTTAACATTTGTTTTCTTGTTCTCTGTAAGAGTCAGACCTAATTGTTCTAATGAACTTTGAGCTGCCTCTTCGAGAGTTTTTTGTGGCGCGATTGTGAATATTATCAGAGCTTTTCCATCCTCAGGTGCCATTCTGACCTGTTGAGGGGAGTTCTGCAGTTGCCATCCGTCAGGAATTGTGAATTTAAATTTCAATTCCGGATGATAAAATGTATTCTCCGCAACATAACCCTGCCGGGGATCCTCTCCATATACCATACCGTCAATCATTTGCAGATAACTCTCAGCTCTTACCTTGTAGTCCGGATATTTAAGTCTTTCCTGCCATTCTGTTGCCTTCTGGTTAACGGAGTTATAGCGGTCACCCGGATCAGGATGTGTCGACATGAATGTTGGAATACCTGCCTGATGACTCGCCAGGTTCATTTTTATAAGTACCTGGAAAAAATCTGCCATTTTATGAGCATCATACCCGATTTTTGATGAATATTCAACCCCCAGGCGATCTGCTTCACGTTCATCATCGCGGCTGAAGCTTAAAAACAGTAATTGCATGCCCTGCATGGCATATTCAGCGTATTTCTGTATTTCCTTTGAGGCAATTATCCCTCCTATCAGCAGCAGCTGGCCCATCTGTTGTTTACTTTGCTGGCTGGCAGTATGGCGTGCAGTGATATGTCCCATCTCGTGAGCCAGTACCCCGGCCAGCTCAGCTTCATTATTAAACTGGGCAAGAATTCCGCGGGTAAGATAAATATAACCACCCGGAACAGCGAAAGCGTTAACTACAGGTGAATCCAGAATTTTTACATGGAATTCTAATTTGGGGCGATGTGAGATCTTCCCCATTTCAGTTTCTTTGTCCTGAAGAAAGGCAAGCAGTTCAGTATTTTTATATTCCCCAAACGTGGCAATAACCTCAGGATCATACTGCTTACCTAGCTCAACCTCCTGCTTTTCTGACATAAACATCAGCTGCTTCTTGCCGGTAACCGGGTTGACGGCACATGACAGGAACAGTATAACAGTTAAGAATAATAATACATTCTTAACATAAATGTTCACCCTTTTCATTTATCTGAATTTTAAATATCTGGAAGATATCAAACCAACCAGGAAACCCAGCACCATACCTACCAGTATCTGCCCCCAATGCAGAGTTGACATCCCCATAGAACCATTTCCATGTCCTATGCCTTTTAACCATGGCCCTCCGCCTAACAGAAGGAAAGCAATTACAACAATCCCGATTGCAACTGCATAATAGATAATTCTTGTCTCTCTTCTTGTGATCATGATTTTCTGTTTATTAGTTTATTTTAAGCATTACAATTCTGAGGAGTGGACCCCGTCAATTATACAAAGTTAGGTTGTTATTCCGCAGTATTGTTACACTTTTCATTGACAAGTTTATATTATTCCTTCATTTTGAGGTCTTTCGCGACAGACATTATGCAACCCGTATTGCGGACAAACCAAACAAAGTCTCTTAAAGAATGTTAAAGACTGGTAATTAATTGTATAACACTTATTATATTGCCAATGAGACAGACTGGAGATAATTATCATCACAGCCCTCTTAATATAAAAACAAAGTAAGGAGAAAAGCAACCTATACCCTTTTGCATAAATGGCCAATAGATTTTTATTAACACTTTTCCTCCTTTTTTTACCGATAATAGTTTTTTCTCAGAAAACAGCTACAATCGAGGCTGATTTTACAGGGTCGGATATAAATATTGACGGGGTTCTGAATGAAGATCCATGGATGCTATCCCCCGCAGCCAGCGAATTTATCCAGTATGAGCCGGTTGAAGGCTCCCCATCAACACGGAAAACGGAAGTTCGTGTACTGTTCGGGAAAGATGACCTTTATGTCGGAGCACATATGTATGACAATCCCGAAGACATTGAAAAAAACCTGGGCAGAAGGGATCAATATAACCGGGCTGACTGGTTTATGGTTTCAATTGATTCATATTTTAACAGAAGAACAGCATATACATTTGCCGTTAATGCAGCCGGAGTGCAGCTTGACGGCCAGCAGGATGACAATAAAAAACTTAGCACCCGCGACATGGATCCAACATTACCTGTTGGCCTGGATGCCTCGTGGGATGCTATCTGGTTTACATCTGTCAGGATCACTGATGAAGGGTGGATTGCTGAAATCAGGATCCCCTATAGCATGCTCCGTTATTCCAAAGAAGATTTGCAAACATGGGGCATTCACTTCATAAGACGCAGTCCTCGTCTGGGAGAAATTTCTGAGTGGCCATATATACCTAGAAGTGAGCGTTCCAACCTGGTTTCAGGATACGGGCAGGTAACCGGGATAAGGGGTATTGCTCCCAGACGTAATATTCAGATCAAACCGTATGTATTATCAGGGCTTGATTTATTTGAAAGTGCAGATGAACCCGGGAATGTTGACTACAATCTCAAAGTCGACATCGGAGGTGACATTAAAGTAGGATTGGGTCCCAATGTAATGCTTGACGCCACCATCAGCCCCGACTTTGGTCAGGTTGAGGCTGACCCTGCAGTATTGAACCTTACTGCCTTTGAAACATTTTTCACTGAGAAACGCCCCTTCTTTCTGGAAGGAGCAGATATTTTCAAATTCGGAATAGGAAACAGCCGCCTTTTTTATAGTCGCCGGTTTGGAGCAAATGAACCGATAATTGCTGCAGCCAAGTTATCAGGTCATTCAGCGGGTGGCCTGTCATTCGGGATAATGGGGACTACCGCAGGCAAAAATTTCAATCCTGCACATAACTACGGAGTATTACGTGCCATCCAGACGATTGGCCAAAATTCATCGGCTGGAGGAATTCTTGCATATTATAACAGCCCGGTCAAGGATGGAATTGAAAGGCAAAGTATTACCGGCGGGATCGACTGGGATCTGAGATTCAATAACAACAGATACAGTTTTGAAGGTATTTCTGCATTCTCCGACAGAAAATATCCTGCTGCCGGACAGGAAGATGAAAAAGGATTCATGAGCGGACTGGTGCTCAGAAAAAGAGAGGGAATCATTGACGGCCATTTTACACTGCTGGTGTTTTCCGATAAGTATAATCCCAACGACATAGGCTGGATAAGCTTTGAACAAAACTGGTATCAGATATGGTCGAATCTGACTTACAAAATCAAATCAGGCAAATCTTTCGGAAGATTCCAGAGAGGAGATGTTAGCCTGCATTACACGAGGAGGTATTCTTACCTTGAATGGTATGACATGGGGAGCACCATAAACCTGAATACAAATTTAACCACACTGAATTTCAGGTTCATCAGGTTTGGAAGCAGATTTAATGATTTGCTAGGTGGGTATGATCTGTGGGAAACAAGGGGTCTTGGTATCTGGGGAAAACCCCGCAGTGTTGAGTTGACGGGAGAGTTTAATACTGATGAAAGACGCAACTGGAAAATCTCTCCAAAGGGAAGTTTTAAGAGATACGACGACAAAGGAAGCGAATATAGTTTTGACCTGCAAAGCATTGTAAATACAGGAACCAGGTTGTCATTTCAGGCAGGTCTGAAAGGCAGTTGGGAGGATTCAAAAACAGCCTGGGCATCCAATGAATCGTTTATGCTGGAGAACGCGACCTGGAAGATAGGCAGTTCATCGGCATCTCCTGGCGATCTTACTTATGATGATTTTGCAGCTTTTGATGACAAAGGTTCACTCAGCAGTATTCTTGCTGATGTTGCAGAGTATGCTCCCGGTCAATACTATGTGCCGGTATTTGGCAAACGTGATACAAGATCGCTTGATCTTACTCTCAGAGGATCTCTGACATTTACAAGTAAGTTCTCCATCCAGTTATACACACAGTTTTTCGTGGCACGGGGCCGGTATAACAGATTCAGCATTCTTTCCGATCCTGACATGATGGCTGAATTTGCTTCATATCCGAAAAAAAGGGACTTCAACTATAAGAATCTTCAATCAAATTTTGTTACCCGCTGGGAGTACCGGCCGGGATCAGCAATTTATCTTGTCTGGAGTCACGGGCGCAATAAAAGAGATGAAATGAATCCTCTTGCACCATGGGGAAGATCTCCATATGAACAACCTGTTTACAAGCAGTTTGGAGATATCTTCAATATTTTTCCCAACAATAGCTTCATGATCAAGGCAGATTATGCTTTCTACTAATCAAATTCAACGAATACTGCTTTACTGATATATTCGAATCCGGTCAAACTTATACTTTTGAAATTGATAACGTTTCTATGATTTTAAATCAATACCTGAATGCGGGTGTCCTTCTCATCTGACTCAATTACCTTAGCAGCTTCCTGTAATTCACCTAAGGTGGTCCAAGGAGGAGTGGTGGTAGCTGAAGCAGTTTCCAAAAACGGACCATTGGGATCTGATTTAAACCTCAAAGCCCCCATCCTGCTCTCATCATAAACACCAAGTAAATAATCAATATCATGTAATACGCGGGGGGCTCTGCATTCATCTTGCGCTCTTTGAGGTTCCCTCCTCTGCATTAAAGTCCTACCCCATGAATCTGGCATAGAATCAAGGAATATGCCAAAATTATCCCTATTGTTTGGAAATTGTTGTCCTGAGTACCAACCCAGATCCGGATCGAGAAGTAATTGTTCGCGGGTTGAAATCCATTCCGGATCATACTCAAAACTGAACGACTTTCTTCCTTTTCCAAAATGAGCTGATAGTATTCCAATACATTTTGGATCTGACATTCCAATCCAATGAGCATAAACCCAGATATCTATTTTAGTTTTATCCACTTTATTATTCTCCCAGTAACTTTAGGTCTTGAAGCCTCCTGCCAAATTCATCATCAGTGGCAATCTTCAGAAAGTCATTTTGCAGTCCGAGTACCCGAAGAACGTTAAAATATGCTCCAACAGATACTCTGGCATTTCCTTTTTCAATTCTACCCAGCGTTGTGCGATCAATTCCTGCCCGCTCAGAAACCTGAATAGTAGTTAAGCCCCTTCGTTTTCTCGCCAGTCTAATGTTCTCACCTACTTTTTCGAGTATTTTCTGATGCTTTGGGAAAATTATTTGCTTCTTTGTTTTCATACTGAATGTGGTATATTATCCATAAATATAAACTTTTGGGGGATAATACGCAACATTTTTATATATTTCAAGATTTGAATAATAGGATCATCTAAAAATTTTCTATTAGTTCCGATGCCCTGAGCCTTTCACCAACCTCATTGACTTAAATTTGTCCTGAGGTATAGAGGTCTTGAAGTCTTATGGTCGCACAACTCTGCTTCAGACTAACAGGTTGCAACTTCCACTTTCCCCGGAACCAATTCCTCCGAAAAGATGCAACCAGGGATCTTTTTCCTGGTTGGAACATTCAAAAGCCTGTGATAACTAAACAGGAAAAGAGGTCATTTTCGACCTCTTTCCTTTTCTTTAACTTCCCGGAATTTCACCGGCATTATTTTGTCGTGCGGATTAGTAGTCTTGTTAAAGAATTACGCTGATAATCCCATCCTGGTGAAAGTCCGGGGATCTGCCGAAGCGCCAGTAATTCGCATCGAGTATGGTAAACAAGGTCCCTCCGATATTATAAGACCTAAATGATTATATGATCATGGGCAATCAAGAACAAACTTTTCCATTGTTCCTGTAACATCACCATTCTGATTTACATGCAGCTGACACAAAAACATTCCGGATCCTATAACACCATTCGATTTTGAAATTACCTTAAAGGTTTCAACATAAGAACCTGCATCAGAAATCTGCACAAACCTTTCATAGCTATGACCGGTAATCCTGGAAAGGATCAGATAATAGTCAATAAGCTGACTGAAATTGTCAGGGCAAATCTGGGAGATGAAAATTTCGGAACTGACGAGCTTTCAAAAGCAACAGACTTAAGTCACCGAAAGATAAGACAGATCCTGAAATCTGCGCAAGGTAAAACCATAAACCAGTTCATTCGGGAAACAAGGCTCATGAGAGCATTAGAAATGCTTGAAAACGAAGATATTACGGCTTCAGAGGTGGCATATAAAACCGGATTCAGCAGTCCTACATACTTCAACACCTGTTTCCATACATTCTTCGGATTCCCCCCGGGTGAAGTCAAAAAAAGAAGGTTAAATAGTACTGATAATGACTCTTCTCAGGAGAACCAAGAACTATTTTCGACTCAGGAGAAGGCAACATGGAAATATATTAGGCCTTTTAAGGCAAAATCTGTTATTTATCTTTCAACCTTCATTATTATTCTCATAATTGCTTCCGGAGCTTACCTGCTCTTTTCCAAAAATTTTCCCCCCGTTAAAAAGAAGGTAATTTCGATAGCTGTACTGCCATTTAAAAATTTTGGGAACACTCCTGAAGATCAGTATTTTATTGACGGGATAATGGAGGAGATCCTCACAAATCTTGGAAGGATAAGCGACCTGAGAGTCGTTTCCCGAACGTCGGTTGAACAGTTCCGTGAAACAATTCTTTCAGCATCTGAGATAGGTAAAAAACTTGATGTTGATTACCTGATGAAGCAATAGAATACTTCAATAAGGCTTTTGAACTGCAAAATGACTCAATGAACTTTTTTAACCGGTCTGCTTATTTCGAGATGGTTACAGGCAATTTTAACAAGGCTGTTGAATTAGCTCAAAAAAGTTATTCAATAGACTCAAACAATAAGGAGTCTCTCAGAGTTCTAGGACTTAGTTACCTTTTCAAAAGACAATATCAGGAATCATCACTCTATTTCAGGAAATTTGCTGAAATATTAATTGCCATGGGAGAATTTCAAACCGGCAGTATGGTTCCAATCGGATACGCCTGCCTCCGGAATGGTAATAATGAGAAAGCGGAAAAATGGTTCAATGAACAAAAAGAATTTAGTGAGGTTTCACTTAAATACGGAAGATGGTATTCAGCCTGGGGTTTTGCTGATCTGGACCTTGGCATTATGTATTCATTAAGAGGAGAAAAGGAAAAAGCATATAAACACCTGAGGAAATTTGCAGATGTTAAAGTATGTCCATTATTTCTCATAACAGATATGAAGTATTCGCCAGTATACGATAGCCTGAGGAATGACGAAGAATTTCAAGCCCTGTATAAAAACCTCGAAGCAAAATACCAGGCAGAAAGTGAAAGGGTGAGGAAATGGATTGAGAAACAGGGGAAACTTTAGGAATGACTCATTTTGAAACTACCCTGATCAGGAAAGGGAATATCTGTTTGTACTGCTTACTGATACAGCCTCACCCAATCTACAGTCATGCTGATCGGAAGTTCTTCAGGATTGGTGATCATTCCCGGCCATTCATGCTCCATCTGCTGGTCGATAAGTAAGTAGAAAGGCTGGTCGAAGGGCCACTGGTAAGTTCCTGCACCCGGTACTTTTGGATACTCATAGGATTTGATTCCGTTTATTGCATAAACAAGTTTATCAGGGTACCAGCTTACACTGTATACATTATAATCACTTGTATCGATTTTAGCAGTTATGGATTTCTTCGGTTCATTTTGCTTCAGCGTTATGGTGTAATGATTGTGTGTGGTCTGGTATGCAAAATCGTCATGATTAAGTGTTTCCATAATGTCCATCTCTCCATTATGCTGATCGGGATAAATATCCTTTTCCGATAACATCCATATTGCAGGCCACATACCGTAAGCC
This sequence comes from Bacteroidetes bacterium GWA2_40_15, assembly GCA_001768195.1. GTDB lineage: Bacteria > Bacteroidota > Bacteroidia > Bacteroidales > VadinHA17 > LD21. The sequence continues at coordinate 43,359 of MENI01000088.1, forward strand.
TGGTCAAGCTTTGCCCTGATCTCAATCCGGCCGTACTGGAAAGCGAATTTTCCCCAGGAATAAATTCCGCCTGTGAGGTATGGACGGGGATCTCCTGTAAGTGAATCGGGATTTATAATTCCCATAAGTCTGATGTTATCATCATCAAACAATACGACTCTCGGATCTGTGGCAGTTATATATCTGAAACAATTAAGGACTTCCCTCCAGTTCTCAACAGGAACTTTCCATTTTGGAGATTCGAATAGCCCGATCCGTGTCCAGATTGTAGTATCCAAAGATCCTTTATCGAAATCATCCTCCCATACTAATCTCCAGTCAGCCTGATCGTTCCGTCGTTCTTCTTTTTGCACTAACATATAACCATCGGTTAAATCGTAGGGTTTGCTGTAAGATGAACAACCGGTAACAGCAAATGCTGTAATAACTATTAAAACAAAATGCATTTTCACTTTCATAACAGACTGGTTTATTTTATGAATATTTCTATGTAGTGATACATCTTTTAACAAAAATAAGAATTTTCTTCCTGATCTCATTCATTGTTATACAATTGCCTTTAATAGTCGTTGTTGCTCCGGTTCTAGCGGGATGATGTCGCTTCCCTTTTGCGCCCGGATTAGTTATGGAACTGAGTTATTAAATGAGAATACTCTACTCCACTCTTATTATCTTTTTCAGGGAAATCATCTTTCCTTCACCCGATATTCCCTCCACAGCTATTTCATATTCAGATACTATATCTGAGGCGTAGAACTCGATCCTGACATTTCCATTTTTATCCGGTTTTATAGACGGATCCCAGTAAAGTGTATTCCTGAAGTCAGGTATATGTTCTTCCATAATGGCTGATCCGGAATAATCAGGTGACTTAAATGACCCGACAGGATCAATTACTCTGTAGGGCATTCTCACTGCATAATCCGGTAATTTTACATTGCTGTAATCGCCCGCTTTTGTAATTAAACTCACAATCCCATGAAAGACATAAATCCCAACCATATAATTTGACTTAATAACATCAATCCGTTCAACAAGTTCCGGATCGAGGCCTGCAATGATCGACGGATCCTTAATGATTACACCGTCAACAAGCATTCCCGGAGTAAATCCGAAATTTCTTCTGGTCACAGGATCTATTATTGTCAGATCACAGACTGTCTTTTTCCTCTTTAATAAAACACCGGGAAGAAGTTCCTGGAAAACTTCCTCCATCACAGGCAGGGTAATATAATCTGACATTACAAGTCCGATATCCGGTTTCCCGTAAAACCGGAAAGACTTAACAGGTTGTGTATCAGCAACAATTTTGCTGTCTGAAAATGAAGTCTCATAGATTTTATTCACCTGGTAGTTGATCCCCTGTTTCAAAACATGTGAAGGGATCAATCCTCCCGCTGAATCTGAGAATACTTCAGAATGAGCATATCTTAAGGAAAATGGGGATTCAATGCTTATCCTGTATTTGTCATCCGGATCATCAGGCTGTATTATTAAATCGCTTACCGATTCATCAATATTTATCTTAAAACCGAAATTACCAAGGTTATCCGTTCTGGCATACTGAAATGTGGCAACCTTCCCCGGGCTTGACAGAAGAATATACTTATTATCAACAGGGATCTCCCGGTCAGCTGATATCAACCTTCCTGTCAGGAAATGATCTTTCCTTTCGACGGGATATTTTAAATCGGTCTGATCACGGGCAAGTACTTTATCCCAATCAATCCAGTTGCTCCTTGCGGACAATAGCAAACTGTCGATGAACCCGACTGTATATTCTTCGGGTTTTTTACTTCCTGTTATTTTCTGTATCTTAATACCGAATTCAGATCCGAATAACAAATAATCATCAATTCCGGTCTTATGGGAATCGGCTATTAAAGGTGAAACTGAAATACTCATCCGACCCTCATCAACCGCTACTCCCGGTTTATTTTCAATTTCCAGATCGAGTACAATTTTTTCTCTTGTTTTATATTTCAGGGAAGTATTCATTTTCAGCAGCTCATTGTACTTCTGAGGTGTGTAAATAAATCTTTCGGCTAACGGTCTTAATCCTGTATCAAAGAGGGTAATATGATTCACTCCTGTAAGCAATTTGCTTTCGGGAACTCTGATAATTGCAGTATCATCAGATATTATCACGGAACTGATATGATTTAATATTCCGTGGGTATGAATGAGAATATATATCATATTCCCGTAATCTGAACGAAATTCCGGATCTGATCTGATAATCAGCTCAAGCATTCCTGAGCCTGAATTATTTGAGCTTACTTTCAAACCAGAGCCGGATCTGCCGGAATTAATTCCTTCCGGCTTATTGGCTGAGACGCTATCGTCAGAATAAATTTTCCTCCTGAAAGGTTTTCTGATCAAAGCGTTATAAACCTCGATGTCCTTCATATAGCAGTTGTAAGGAAGAAAGTTTTTCATCCAGCTTGTGTAAGCCCTGATTGTATAAGTTCCGGAGCTCAGTGTATCAGGAAGCACCATGTGTCCGGATCCGGAAGCTTTATCAATGAAGATCTTCTTCTGAATTATCGGAAGGTTTTCCGGGCTCAGCAATTCAAAATATGCAATTTTATCATCAAAAACAGGTTTATTGCTCTTCCTGTCAATAAGATATAAATTGAACCATATATCTTCTCCGGCAATATAAGTATCACGGTCGATGTGAACAAAAATCTCTTCCCTGAAAACGGTTTCCGTATACCTGATGAATTTTTGCCTCAGATAATCGGTCATATCCTTTTGCACCTGGGCATAAGAGCAATCAATTGACAGAAAAAGAATAATAAAAGTGACAGCCGGTTTTACCATTATCATTATTCAGCAAAATTTTGTATGTTTTTATTGTCTTCCTGCCAGAATACCGGTTCTGTATTTGTCCCTCTTACCGTGCAATCGTAGCAACCTTTTATTTTGGTTATCACCCTGTATCCGGGAGGAGGCACCGGATGATAGTCAATCACCCAGGCAGAGACGCCAAGATTGGGAATTTCTCCGTAACCGAAAATTGTGTCAGCAACACAGACCCTGTCAGTATATGGGGTTGTAACCCCTAAAAATCTGTCCTTTATGAATAGCCTTTTAGATGAACATGCTGAAACACTGAAATAACCCAGCACCTCTTCATCCGGATCCTCAATACACCATATATTGCCTGGAATGGAAGCAGGTGTAATATCATAAAGTCCACCGGTTTTTTCAGAAAAGTTCTGCAGTTTCTCCCAGTAGATATATTCATCTTCAGAAAGTGAATACTGGTTTACCAGGATGCTGTATCGTTCCCGTAACCTGTCTGTCAGGTTTGAAACAAAGTTGAGAGGATACCTGTGAATTCTGTCTTCTTCAAGAGAGGATGTGCTCCTGATATTTATCCTGTCAGAATTATGTGAGTCCCAGCATTTGCTATTAGGAACAAGATAAGGAAGCATGAATTCCCATGTCTCAGTGTATTCCCATCTGTAGAATTTGCATTTGTTGCCGGGATCATGAGTATTCAGATAGATCTGGCAGCCTTCAGCAGGCATACTTCCTATGTAGTTTTCGTTGATCAGAACTTTTTCATAGAACAGGCTGTCGATAGGCGGAACAGGTTTCATCTCAACAGCAAAAGACTGATATGCCCTGGTCCTGTATGAATCATAGGTGATAATATGCAAGGTATATGAAACCCCCACAATACCCTGAAAATTAGCCTTATAATTTCCAGCTGAGGTTTCAGACAGACCGTAACTGTTACCCTGATCATCTGAAATTGTTACATTGCATCCTTCAAGAGGTTTCACAGAATTAATACCTCCCAGCGGTAGCGATTTTGAAAGCCTGATATAGTTTGACCCCGGCTGATCAGTAATTAAACCCTCCACAACGAGTATTTCCGGATCTTCTGTTGTTTCAGGGATAAACTGAGTAACACAACTTACTGTCATAAGCAGTATTGAGAAAATAAGCCCCCTCAGCAGTGTTATTACAATAATCCTGCTCATGTATTTAATCCTGATTGGATTTTCACTTCCGGGAATGGTATCTAAAGATGTTAATTTCAAAATCAGTCGGGTTTACAAAGTAGCTAAAAATCAAAACTGAATGTAACTGAAGGTATAGCGGTGCTAAAAATTGACAGTTTATACCCGTTTATTCTGTTGTTTTCCTTTGCGAAATAGATTGAGTATACATTTTCTCTGCCAAGAAGATTATACACCGAGAATGTCCAGTATGGATGAGCAATCCTTCGTGATTTGAGATTGCCTCCTATTCGTAAGGATATATCAAGCCGCGAATAATCAGGGATCCTGTATTTGTTCCGGTCAGAATAATGTACAAATAATTTCTTCCCGATATAATATTGTGCAACAGGATAAGTAATAGGGCGCCCTGTACTGTAGGTATAGCCTGATGAGAAGCTGACCCGGCGCGAAAACAGGTAGTTGAATGTTACTGCCAGATCATGTGGCTTGTCAAAATTAGCCGGGAACCATTGCCCTGAGTTAATAATCTCATCAGAAAATAATCCGGTGCTTCGGAGAAAGGTTCTTGCATAAGTATATCCGACAGTGTAGCGGATCTTTCCCTCTGTTTTCTTCAATATTAACTCAATACCATAAGCTTTACCCTTAACATTTAAAGCATCTTTTTCAATATTCCCGTTCATGATCAGCTTTGTCCCTCCCTTAAAATCAACCATATTTCTTATTGACTTGTAATACATCTCGGCAGAAGCCTCAACGTTGCTGTTAAACAGCATCTTATAGTAACCGACAGCAACCTGGTTACCTATCTGAGGTTTCAGATAGTAATCACATAACTTCCAGGTATCGGACGGTGAGATGGAAGCTGAATTTGTCAGAAGATGAAGGTATTGCCGTGTTCTGTTGTAATTCAGTTTCACTGAACTCTTTTCTGATATCCTGAAGTTGAATGAAATTCTCAATTCCGGACCACCATATTTACTTACCGTCTTCCCTTTTTTAATATTAAGAGTATCAGTTATTGTCGACAGGGTTCTGGAATAATCCGGATCATAGATCATAAGTGATCGCGGACCGAAAGAATAAAATGACGATAATCTTATTCCGGTATTAACTGACAGAAAATCATTCAGCACAAACTTATCATCAATATATAATGCTCCTTCTAAAGCTCTTTCACGGGTAATTATATCGGGGATCACAAGCGATGAATCTCCTGAGGGCAGATAAGTCCCCGGAATTACAGAATACTTATTCAGATCGAGCCCGAAATTAAGTTCATGCCTTCCAAGAAACCAGTTAAAGTCAGCTTTCAGTCCTGTACTATTGATTTTGTGTGACAATATAAATGCCTCTGTTTTAATATAATCGCTTGATATATCGTAATTATGATGACTGTTATTCAATGAAACTGATGAGAATAATTTACTGTTGAAGAAATGTCTCCATTTTAAGGCCACAATATTATTGTCATAACTGTAAACAGTATCATAATTGAACCGGAAGGCATCGTGGCTTAAATAGGACGAGAGATCTATTTTATTATTTTTATTTAGATCCCATGTCATTTTTCCGTTTACATCATAGAATGATGCCCTGCTTCTGGCAAGAGACGCATTATCGATCAGATTAAAAATCCAGTTTGAATAAGTGGTCCTGGCAGTAAGGATACCGGTAAGAGTATCTTTGATCAGAGGCCCTTCAACACTCATGTGGGTAGTTATGGGACTTATACCGGCATTACCTGCAAATTCTTTTCTGTTTCCTTCCTTTGCCCCGATGTCAAGAACAGAAGAGATCCTACCTCCATACCGGGCTGGTATTCCACCTTTATAGAGTGTGACATCTTTAATGATATCTGAATTAATTGCTGAAAAGAACCCAAAGAAATGAGATGAATTATAAACAGGAGCACCATATAATAATATAAGGTTCTGATCAGCCGACCCGCCTCTGACATTGAATCCTGCCGATCCTTCACCAGGTGATTGCACTCCGGGGAGTAAAAGGACGTTCTTAATAATATCCGGTTCCCCCATCGATGTCGGCATCAGCTTAAATGTAGTTATGTTGATCTTTTCAGCTCCTACCTCAAATCGCTGGATCGTCATGCTTTTCTGTGCTGAAACAATAGTCTCCTTAAGAGGTATAAGCACACTTGTCATATCAATATTCAATTCTCCCGCACCATAGAGATTAAGGTTTATGACCTTTTCCCTCATCCCAATAAAAGAGAACTGCAGTACATGAATACCACGAGGCAGCGCGAGTGAATAAAATCCATGTTCGTTTGAAATTGTTCCAACAGAAAGTTTCTGATTATAAATTGTAACTCCGGAAACCGGTTCTCTGGTATCTTTGTTCCGGATATATCCAGTTATAATTACATTCCCGGGCTTATTTCTTTCAGCCGGATTTCCCAGATCGACTATCGAGGTATCTCTCAGTTTCTGATCATCCCTGTTTGCCGTTATTTCCGTTGGTGCAATAAAATTAGCAGGATCTATACTTTCATTCCCGGAGATTTTAACAGCGTAGTTCCGTGTAAGTACAACATTGCCATAATCATCAATAAAGTAAAAGATAGATCTACCCTGAAGAAGCTTGTCAAGGATATCCTGTAATGAATTACTGCCATTATATTCTCCAAGCGTGATATCTCTTACCCAATCATCCTTATAGAAAAATCTGACATTAAGTACCTCCTTCGCTTTTAAAGCAAATTCACCGAAAGTAAGACCTCGATAATCCCATGTTACAACATATTTTTCCTGTGCTTTCAGAACTGAAGCAAGGTGTAATAAAATAAAGAGAAGAAAGATACTGAGCTTCATCAGTAAATATTTCTATTCATGAAGAATACTGTTGTAAAATTTTATGACAGGAATAAAATTTTCCGGATACTTCTTTGAAATTCTTAACCTGCTCTTTTTTATATAACTTCTTATTTCATCCCTGCGATCATCAAGAATTGTAAACAGATCTCTTTTGGTGGCCACAATATAGACATTCCCTTCTTTTACCACATATATTTTGTGAGTCTGAAAAAACATATCATATTTGTTGTCAACAGCAAGATTATCAATCTCTTTTTTATACCTGATAAATAATGAAGCTTTACCGGATGCAAGAACATTCATGTATCCATTAAAATCTTTCAGACTATCCTGCGGCACATTTGTGAATCTGTAGATCTTATTCTGAAAAAAAAATGAGAAGCTGTCGACCATCTCTTTATTTAGCTGAAGCAAAGGTCCTAACACTGTCGGGATTAGTAATTCATCTTCATAAATATCGTATTTAAGACTCAAATTACTGAATGTTTGTCCTTTTATTGACACCGTACCTGGTAAAGGTTCACCTGTAAAAAGGAATTGATTGTCCCTCACCATAGAATACAGGTTCCTCCATACCCTTCCGTTGTTAAGGATCTGATTTTCCCTGAGCGAATCCTGGCAGTTTGAAATGCCGGTCAATAATCCTGTGTTTACATGTTGAAGTGTGCAATATGCTTTTGCGCTATGAATCAGCATGAAGAATATCAGAATGAAGACACCTCTTCTCATTCATATAAACATTAATCATTATTCTGCTTACGCGTTTTGATAATTATTACTCCTCCATATCCACGGGATCCGTACATTGATGCTGAAGCATCCTTCAGGACATCAATTGATTCAACTGCTGAAGGCAGAATATCACCGGCATTGTCAACAGGAACACCGTCAACTATAATAAGAGGAGGAACAGTTCCATACATATTCCTCGAATTATGTATTAAAATTGAACTGCCTTTAACAATAACTCCCGGAATTTCCTGAAGCATATCATAAATTGTACTGTAAGTTTTCTTTTTGTTTTTCTTATCGAATGAAACAATCTGATTTGTTACATTTTTCTTTTTAATATCCTCATAACCGGTATTTACCGATTCCTGACCGGGTGAGATATTTCCGACCGGTACCTGTGTCGATATCGTAGTGAAATTAAAATCAATCACTGTTCTGTTAATTATATCCTGTTCCATAACGCCATTTCCAAAGGTGAAAACCCCAATTTTCTTTGCATCCCGTTTAACCCTGACTTTGTATTTCCCAAATATGTCGGTTACTGAACTTGTTTTATTATTATCAATCATAATAATAGCATTGGGTATCGGACTCCTGTAAGTATCCGATACCGTACCTGTTATTGTCATTTTCTTATTGCTCTTCTGGGCTGAAACCTGAATTATGCCAAATCCTGTGAAAAGCAGAATAATTATTAATGCATTTGTTTTCATAACCGATGGTTTTATTTAATAAACCTGCACTCATAAGTATCTTAATATCACTTTTTTATAACCATTAAATAATTAAACAAATTCATCTTGTTAAGTTACATTATTAATTCAATCAGAATAGTTTCAAATTTAATATTTATAAATTAAATTTGAGTCTGTTAACAAGCAGGTTGATTATTTCAATTAATTATGATAAAAATGGGCATCCTGATCCTGTACTTCTATTATTTCGGATTTTTTCTGACTACCGGATGTTCTGAAGCTTCTGAGGAGGCTGAACCGCTGCCGGTAAACCAGGAGACTGAAAGAAAACTGACACTGGTCTGGAGTGACGAATTTGATTACATCGGGCTTCCTGACCGGAATAAATGGAGTTATGATACAGCCGGCAACGCCACCGGATGGGGAAACAGGGAGGCTCAGTATTACACAAAAGAAAGGCTCATGAATGCTGAAGTGAAAGATGGCTTTCTGAACATTAATGCTATAAAAGAGGATTACAAGGGATTTAAATATACCTCGGCAAGACTCATAACCAAAGACAAAGGCGATTGGTTATATGGCCGGATGGAAATAAAGGCAAAACTACCTGACGGAAGAGGTATGTGGCCTGCAATATGGATGTTACCCACAGACTGGGCCTACGGTGGCTGGCCGTCAAGCGGAGAAATAGATATTATGGAAAACGTTGGTTATGATCCCTGGGTTATTGTTGCTTCAGCTCACACTGAATCCTATAATCATGTCAGAGGAACTCAGAAAAGCAACAGAACCACAGTCAATGACTGTTATTCAGCTTTCCATGTTTACATCCTCGAATGGGAATCAAAAGAATTCAGGGTTTATGTTGATGATAAATTGTATTTTACCTTTAAGAACGAAGGCTCCGGGTACAAAGCATGGCCCTTTGACAAAAGATTTCATCTTCTTCTAAATATTGCGGTTGGAGGGAACTGGGGAGGAGCTCAGGGGATTGATGATACGGTATTCCCCAGGTCAATGGTTGTCGATTATGTAAGAGTTTACCAGTATAAATAAAATAACAGATAGCTACAGTATACAACCGCTATGAAAAAGTTTCTTAAGATCCCGGCTCTGATTCTGGTATCATTAGCAGGCGTTATCATTTTATTTCTTGTTGTTTCCATCCTGTGGATAACAGTTTCAGGCAGCAAGGCTGCAAAGAAATATATGGCTTTGGCAGGAGATGAAGTTCAGACTCTTACACTTGACCATCATACCTTCCGTGATCTTAACAAGAACGGGCGTCTCGATGTCTATGAAGATAACAGGTGTTCATCAGATGAGAGGGTAAGGGACCTTCTTTCAATGATGACTCTTGAAGAAAAAGCAGGACTGATGTTCATACCGCCAATAAGTATCAACAGGGATGGAACTGTTGCGGAAAAACCTTCAGTCACCGATATATTTTCCCTTATGAGCAAAGGCTCATCCGAACTGATATACGGAAAGAAAATAAATCATTTCAATATTTTCATGAGCCCCGGTAAAAAGGCGATTGCTGAATGGTACAACCAGATCCAGAGGATGGCTGAACGGAGCCGTCTTGGCATTCCCGTTACTATTGCATCAGATCCCAGGAACAGTTACAGCTCCAATTTTCTTGCAAGCATCATGTCGGGAGATTTTTCGGCATGGCCCGAACCTCTTGGCCTTGCTGCCATACACGATTCAGCAACAACTTTTCAGTTCGCCGACATTGCAAGGCAGGAATATCTTGCTGCAGGTATCAGGCTGGCGCTCCACCCTATGGCTGATCTTGCTACAGAACCCCGCTGGGGAAGAATAAACGGAACCTTCGGAGAGGACGCACAAATCTCCGCGATGCACACTTATGCTTATATCAAAGGTTTCCAGGGCGATAGCCTTGGTTCTGAAAGCGTTGCCTGCATGACTAAACATTTTTCCGGTGGCGGCCCTCAGAAAGAAGGTATTGATCCTCATTTCCCGATAGCAAAAGGCCAGATATATCCTGGTAATAACTTTGATTATCACCTGATACCTTTTGAGGCAGCATTCAGAGCAAATACTGCAGGAATAATGCCTTACTACGGCATTCCGACAGACCAGACAAGCGAAAACGTTGGTTTTGGTTTCAATAAAGATATTATTACAGGATTATTGAGAAACAAGTACCATTTTGACGGTGTGATATGCACCGACTGGGGATTAATAACCGATATAAAAGTTTTTGGAATTATGATGCTTCCGGCCAGGGCGCGCGGAATGGAACATGCAACATATGAAGAGAGAATGCTAAAGATCATTGAGGCAGGCTGTGACCAGTTCGGCGGAGAGATGATCCCCGGGATGCTTGTCGATCTGGTCATGACAGGCAAGGTAAGCGAAGCAAGGCTGGATACTTCCGTTATAAGGTTGCTTCGGGTCAAATTTGAACTTGGTCTTTTTGACAATCCATTCGTGGATGTCAACCATTCTGTTAAAACAATCGGAAATCCCGATTTTATGGCTGCCGGACGCCTGGCCCAGCGAAAGTCGATTGTCCTGCTTAAGAACAGCCCATCTGAAAATGGGAAAATACTCCCGCTTAAAGAGGGCGCCAGGATCTTTGTCATGAATATCAAACCTGAGACTGCATCAAAGTATGGTATGGTGATGGAATCACCTGACAAGGCTGATTTTGCGGTTATCCGGATTAAAGCTCCGACTCAGTTTCTTAAAGGTTCGGGGCCGATGGGCAGATTATTCAGTTCAGGCGACCTGAATTTTAAAGAAAAAGAGCTTACAGAAATTATCGATGTTCTTAATGAGGTCCCTTCAATTACAGATATATACCTCGACAGACCGGCAGTAATACCTGAGATTGCATCAGCCTCCAAAGGATTACTGGCAAATTTTGGGGCGGATGATGAGGCACTGCTTGATGTGATTTTTGGAAGGTTCAATCCGTCGGGCCGGCTTCCGTTTGAGATGGCGGCATCAATGGAAGCCGTCCGGAATCAGAAGGAGGATCTGCCATACGACTCCAAAGATCCTTTATTTCCTTTCGGATTCGGATTAAATTATTGATCTCCCGGCAACGTTGAAGAAAAAAGACCTTAAATCATGAGATATATTTATTCTCTTTCTCTGATCTTACTATTGGCCTGTTCCGACAACGGTAAAGGAGCATTGAAGCAGGAAAACAAATTAAAACAGGAAGCAGTTGCCGTTGCAGAAAAATATGCTATGAGTCAACTTACACTTCCCCTCAAAAATGTAGATGCATCAGGAATCATCTTTATCGGGAACGAACAGAAGAAATATATAATTGATCCTTCAAAAGTCTTTACCGGACTGATAAATGATGATGAAGACACAGATGCTATTGTTACCCTTACTTCTTTCAGGGACAATTATATTGACATGATCGAACAACTTATAATTATTACGGAAGAAGGGAAGCTTCTGATGATTCGTTCAGTTGAATCAGACATGAAAGTGCTGACTATAAGAAACGGTATAATAACTGCGAAAGTACCGACCTATTCGAGGAATTCACCTCTTTATAATTGTGAAGCCTGTCAGGAAATAAAGAACTACAGGTATATAAACGGTAACCTTGAGGAGGTAAAATGAATAGGCTTCAGCACTATTTATGTTCAAACACAGTCGCTTTTGCCCTGTTGATGCCTACCACAATAAGGGAAGTATCTCCCTCGAAATAAATTAATGACTCTATCATTCCCTGAAGCAATAAACCACTTTTAGAGGGTGTCAGGACTTCAAAAGTTGTCTTACCCGTATTACGTTTATTCCCACTATTTATAAGTACTATACCCTTATTTGAGTCATAATATCCTGTTGCGATATTGTAAGTATGATCATTCCCTGCTAAGATGACATCAAGATATTTATCGTCATTCAAATCCTTCACAATCATCTTTTTAATAGGCGAAACCTGGAGTGGTAAAGGTAATTTTTCCCACCTGAATTTGCCCATGTCGTTCCAGATGATATAGCTTGATGTGGTGTTAACCTCTAGTTTAAACTCAAGTCTTTTAAGCAAGACCTCATTAAGTATATCATTAATACCCATAAAGCTGAATTCGGTATAATTTCTTGATATTTTGCTAAAAAAATCAGATTGTGAACGCAATTCATCGAAGTAGTTGACAGGATACTCTTTCATTTTCCCTTCAGGATCTTCCCAGTATGCTGTTGTTATCGGATCAATTTTCCCGTCCAGTTCAAGATCAATTACATACAATCCCATCGGATATTTTTCGCTTACCGTAAACCGGTGATTCTCGCCGAGATTTCCGGCAATATAATCTTCATCGCCATCATTGTCAAAATCCCCTGCTGTTATTGAGTACCAGATTCCTTTATGCTCCTCCATGCCAGGCAACAGCTGAGGAATAAGCTCTTTCCCGTTAACATTCTTCAGAACGGCAATAGAGTTCCATTCACGTGTTACGAGAAGGTCTTCCCATCCATCCCCGTCATAATCACTCCAGACAGCATCGGTTACCATTCCCAGGTCTAAGCGCCCAGCCGGAGCAACCGAAAGTTTAGCTTTGTCATTATTGATCAGCCAGGAATAGTTAGCATAAGGGTACATTCCTTTTTTTACCCTGGAACCAATAAAAAAATCCATGTCGCCATCATGATCATAGTCGAATGGTCGCACAATTGATGCAGGAAACGTTGGTATAGGAAGAATTGTTCTTATAAAAGTCCCATTACGGTTTTCGTAGACGTAATGTTGGTATTCACTTTCCTGTTTGTTTTCGTAACCACCCGCAACTGATACTATATCATTATCTCCATCTCCATCAATATCAAATATTGCAAGATCTGATTCAGAAAATTCCTTCAGTGTTGTCAATCCTTCAAATGGTGTTTCTTCAAATCCTTTCCCTTTTCTTAAAAAAACAGTAGTTGGTAACTTATTTGTACTGCCAATTATCAGATCCTCGAGGCCATCATTATTAATGTCCCCTTTAGCCATACACGGTCCTATCTGTGAAAATTTATGGGGTATTATAGTCTGATCGTAGAAAAAATCGATGAAGTCACTCTGTTCATGCATATAGTCAAGGAGACTATCCTTTTTAGTGAACATCAAACCTCTTTCAGTACAGGGTATGGTTCCTGAATGAGCCGGAAAGGAATCCGATTCACCAATTTCGATCGTCTGGTTGGCAATAATCCCTTTAAGTATTGATATATAACCTGTTGCCGGCCAGGTCACCTTCACCGAATCGACAACTTCATTGGCAGAGAGTCCGAAATGAATTACCGGATCTACCGATGAAGCATATCCTCTTGTCAGAAAGTGTTCATAAAACTGATAATTTCCACCGCTCCATATTTCAACCTTCGCTCCGATAGCCTGCGTATTGACTCCTTTTCCTTCAAGTATAATTCTTAAGAATCCTGCTTCCCTTTTCGATTTCTCTACTGTATTATTCCGGAAAATAAACGCATCATCATTCAGATTATTAACGACATAGTCGAGATCCCCGTCGTTATCAAGGTCAACAAATGATGCACCATATGAATAAGATGGAATACCGGGGAGCCATTTATCAGATCTGTTTACGAACCGCATCATTCCGGTATTTTCAAACGCAAAATTGGGCACTTTAACTGAAGGGGCCATGCTTATCACATGATCTTCATCAGCGAGACTGCCATATACTTTAACTTTATAGAATGTCCAGTCCTTATCTGTGAGGTCCCGCGGATAACCGTTTGTTACAAGCAGGTCTTTATCCCCATCATTATTGTAGTCTGCAAACAGAGGCGACCAGCTCCATTCTGTTTTAAAAATTCCCATCATCTGGCCTGTCTCGCTATAGGGAAGCATTTCCCCATTAATGAATCCATTATGTAAATGCAGCATATTTCTCAGATACTGATGTTCATATCCGAATTTTTCATCATTTACATAAAAGATATAACTGAATCCGTTAATTGTTTGTTTCATCCTTGAGTACTTTTCCGGCATCATATCGAGAGTGAAAATATCTGGATTGCCATCGTTATTCACATCGCTCATATCATTGCCCATAGAAGATTTTGTCTGGTACGACAGATATCTCCTGATCTCATTGCGGAACGTACCGTTGCCCTGATTTATATAGAGCAGGTCGTTGGAAATATAATCATTTGAAACATAGATATCAGGGAAACCATCCTTGTTTACGTCTCCTATCGCCAAACCCAGACCGAAGCCTTCATATACTATCCCTGCTTCTATTGTTACATTTGTGAAGGTACCATTGTTGTTGTTCCTGTAAAGCTGGTCATTGTTCGATGCGCTACCGTCATTTATTTTCTTGCGGTAAGAGGTGTTCATCCTCTCTGTTACGGTATTATTCATAACATAGAGGTCGAGATCTCCATCAAGGTCATAATCAAAAAAAGCGGCATTAACTGACTGACCATCTTCGGCAATACCGAAAGCCTCCGCCATTTCAATGAAAGAAGGACCTTTCCCATCTTTCATACCCTGGTTTACCCATAACCTGTTCCGGCATTTGAGAGGATTGTTGCCGGCAGTTGAGGTTAAGTAAACGTCAGACCATCCATCGCCATTTACATCTGCAACTGTTACGCTGCTATACCATTGATCATTCGACAGACCTTTAAAATTTGGAGTAATATCTGTGAACTTAAAGCCGCCTGAATTAAGATATATCCTTGAAGAGACCTGGTTCCCGGCAAAAATGATATCCTGCAGTCCATCATTGTTAAGGTCGCCGATGCCCACACCGGCGCCATTATATATATACTCATAGCTCATAATATGCAGACTGTCAGTCTCGGTAATTGAATTGATGAAATCGATTCCTGTCTTCCCGGAGTCGAGCGATTCGAACTTAGGTGATTTCGAACATGACACCATCATTACTGCCGCCAACGGCAAAATAATTTTCCTCATACAAAAAAAACAAAATACATTTATCAAATCATCCTGAAGATAAATAAAAAAAGCGGACTAAAGGAAAAGTCCGCTTTTCACATATCTGATTATTTAAAAATTCTACCTGTTCTGAACCAGTTTCCCGTTACTAATGTCTATCTGGCGCTGTGGTATCGGGAAGGTAATATCTTCAGGTCCGGCAGTAGCGCCACCATACAAAGAACTACCCCATGGCATTGTTTTCTCATAGGTAAGAGCCCTGTTAATTTCTGTAACGGTATTTCCCCACCTGTTCAGGTCAAAATACCTGTGGCCTTCCTGTCCGAGCTCCAGCTTTCTTTCCATCCGGAGTGCATTTCTTGCATATGTTTGATCAGGGAATGAAGGGTACTGTGAAATCACATAATTGGCTGCAGGAACAGCGCCATCCATCACAAAACCGGCAGGATTCGCGGCTCTTGCCCTTACCGCGTTAACATTGGCAAGTGCACCGGGAAGGTCGCTTGTCTCAATCTGACATTCTGCAAGCAATAACAGAATATCAGCATAGCGAATCAGACGATATCCGTTAGCAGTATAGCCTGATGTCCAGTTACCGACTTCTGTATACTGACCTTCCTGGGATTTTTTATAAACCTGCTTCTTGGGGCTGTAAGGTCCTGAATAGGTCTGGTCACGGATCCAGTCTGCACCTGTATGTTTTCCCCAGTCCCAGTAAGGAATTCCCCTTCTTCCGACCGACCAGTCTAATCTTGGATCAAGCCGGCCGGCATCGGGTACGAAAGCGGCAGTCACAGCTAATCCCTGGTCACTCTTAACCGGATCAGCATTATAGGAAAAGTCGAGCAGTGGCAACCCGGCTGCTGTTGTTCTGAAGGAATTTACAAATTCCTGTGTCGGATTAAAGAAACCGCAACATCCTCCGGGAGAACCGCCACTTTTGTAGGGGAAATTCAAAACCTCCCCCCAGCCTGCATTCCATCCGCCTGAGCCATCATTTACGGAATACTGAACTGTATAGACCGCCTCAATACCATTCCGGTTAACAATATCGAAGATCTCACCATAGGTTGGTGCAAGCCCGATTGGTGAACCATCGGGTTTCGTACCGTTTTTAGCGTCATTAAGCAGGGTTTTTGCACCGGTATAGTCTTTGTTCATCTGCATCAATGCCTTGGCGAGGAGAACTTTACACACGGTTCCGTTGAACTTTCCAACTGCATCCATATCATTCGGCAGTTTTGTTCCTTCGGTCAGATCAGCAATGATCTTTGGCTTGATATCCTCGGTATTGACTACAGCGCCCGGGTCGGTTTCTTCATCCACATAAGGGACTTTTTCCCACATTCTCCATGCTTCAAAATGGTACCAGCCGCGAAGCGCCCTGGCCTGTTGAAGGTACAAATCAGCAGCAGCCGCATCAATTTTGCCATCAGCCAATGCACCATTGGTTACCATGATAGCGCTATTACATCTGGAAACAGCCTCATAGATTGATCTCCATTTAACATTCAGATAATCATTAGTTGGTGTCTCCGAGAAGGTTTGAATGGGGTTGATGAAAGGCTGGTCACCTGCATCAGTTCCTTTGTTAGCTTCCATTCCCCTTATAGAACCATACACCCAATTGGTAGAAGCTGCCTCCCATCCGAATTGTGATGATACACCGTCGAGCATTGAATAGGCTCCGACCAGAAGGGCATCAATACCCTTGGTTGTTCCTAACAGACTTTGATCAAGGCTCCCTGCCGGTTTAATATCAAGAAAATCCTTCTTGCATGAACCCCAGATTCCGATTATGCCAAGAATTAAGATTAAGATAATATACCTCTTTTTCATTTTATTACATTATTTAAAATTAAAAACTCACATTAATTCCAAAAAGGAATTGCTTAACAAGCGGATAGTTTCCGGCATCTATACCAAAAGAGGTGTCCCAGCCTCCAAGCTCAGGATCAAGACCTGAATATTTGGTAGCAGTTAAAAGATTCACACCCTGAACATACACCCTGAGCGATTGAATATCTACCTTGTTTGTGACACTTTCAGGGATCGTATATCCTAATTGCAGGTTTTTAAGTCGCAGAAATGACCCATCTTCAATATAATAGCTATTTATTTCATTGTTCGTTGAGAAATTGGACTTGTTAGAAGCTTTTGGCACTTTTGCGCCTGTATTGGTGGGTGTCCAGCTATTATATAACAGGTCCGTACTCTTCTGTCCCTGGAATGATGGCCAGAAATCAATCCACCATGCGTTCCAGTTAAAGATATCATTTCCCTGCGACCCGTAGATGAAAGAAGTCAGGTCAAAATTCTTATAGGTGAATGTGAGGTTTACTCCATAAGTGAATTTTGGATTGGGATCTCCGATATAAATCCTGTCTTCGGGAGTAATCGTACCATCCCCGTCCGAGTCCTGGAACTTGAAAAATCCCGGTTCAGCTCCGGACTGTGTGGGAGAAGAGGTAACTTCAGATGTATTCTGGAACAAACCAAGTACCTTATAGCCAAAAAATGCAGACATCGGATGCCCGACTTCATTTCGCGATGGGACACCGTTGATCCTGTTTGCCGTATTTGTTTGATTACCGGCATCGAAGAAAGGAATACCCTCAGCAATTTTATCAATATTATTGCTATAAGTGGTCAGAACAGCACTTGCATCAAAGCCCAGATCACCAAATTTCTCTCTGTATGCAAGTTCTATATCTATTCCTTTATTGGTCATGGCTGCAATATTAACGTACGGTGCTTCTGCTGCCCCTGAGGTTCCGGGTAATTCAACACGGTACAACAGATCTTTTGTCTTCTTCTGGTACAAGTCGAACTTGAGAGTGATCTTATTATCGAGAATGCCGGCATCAAAACCAATGTCCGTGGTTTCGTTGGTCTCCCATTTTGCATTCGGGTTACCAATACGCGTCGGGCGGAATCCCTGTTCTGAGCCGGTCATTGTTCCGTTTATGTCATAAAATGATGATCCCTGGTCGCCTCCGTATGAAAAGAACTGGTTCTGCGGAGAAACGGCAAGCTGGTTACCCATCTGACCCCAGGAACCTCTTATTTTCATCTCTGAAATAAAGCTGACTCCCTCGAAGAAAGCTTCATCACTGATTCGCCAGCCGGCAGATACCGACGGAAAAACTCCATAACGGGTATCGGGGCCAAACCTCGATGAACCATCACGGCGCACGGTGGCGCTTAACATATATTTGTCCATAAATGAATAATCGGCTCTTGCAAACTGAGATACCAGTGAAGTCGGTGTATTTAAATTTGAATTCGCGTTAAGAAGAGTTGCTCCATTATTCAGGGTGCGATAAAGAACCTCATCACTGAAATACCCTCCGCGTTGACCGGAAACACTACGTCCGACCCCGTATTTTGCAGCTTCATACCCCACAACAGCCAGAATCTTGTGCTGACCAAATGTTTTATCTAATGTAAGCTGGTTTGTCAAAACCCAGTCACTGCCATACCATGCGCCTTCACTGAAAGTCTGGGTGGAATTATTTTCCGATCTCTCATACGTTTTATAATCGTAGCTCATCCAATATCCGTTATTGAAGGTACCGCCTAATGTGGATTTAAAGTTCAAACCCTGCATAAGCTTGATATCTACATACCCGCTTCCGATCAGACGCATGCCCCAGTTATTATTGTCTTTACCTCTCGTCCGGGCAGCAACAACATTTTCTGCCTGGCCCAACCTCGGTTTAATACCTGTTCCACCCCAGTCGCCGGGGATGAAAGCATGTGACAAACCATCCGGTACAGCCACGGTCATAATTACAGGGATAATAGGCTGGGATCTGTATGCGGCCTGCTGGATAGGGCTACCTTCGTCAAGGTTTCCGACACCATGGCCGGTACGGTAAGCGAAAGTGAGGTTCTCACCTACTTTAATCCTGTCTTTCAGGAATGTGAATTCAGAATTGAACCGGCCTGTATATTTATTGGCATCAGTATAAATTACAATACCTTCCTGCTTGAAAACGCCTATCCCTGCAAAGTATTTGGCTTTATCGGTACCGCCTGAAAGAGTGATATCGTGGTTTTGAATCGAAGCGCTACGGGTTATGGCTTTATACCAGTTGGTATTACCGGCCCATGCAGGTAATGTTGGCGATGTGGCAGAAGAAGGTCCGTAGAACGGGTGTGTTTCCGATGTTCCGTCATTTTTGTAAACGAGCCACTGAAGGTCTGCATATCCCTGTGCATCTAACAGGTTATCAGGACCATCACCCGGACTTTGTGTTCCGTAGTACATGCTATATGTTACTTTAGTCCCTTTACTTCCTCTTTTGGTTGAAACAATGATAACACCGTTTGATGCCCTGGACCCATAAATGGAAGCTGCCCCGGCATCCTTAAGTACGGAAATTGATTCAATGTCATTCGGGTTCAATGAAGAAATGTCCTGAGTCGGAACTCCATCAACGATATAGAGAGGGTCATTGTTCTCAAATGAACTGAATCCCCTGATCCTAACCTTTGAAGTTTCACCGGGCCGGCCGTCGCCTACCACTGTCACACCTGCCGTACGTCCCTGAAGTGAGTTACTCACGTTACCTGTCGGCACAGCAACCAGTTTTGCCGGTTCTACCGTTGCAATTGATCCAGTAAGGTCCCTTCTTCGCTGGGCAGTGTAACCTGTAACAACAACTTCAGACAGCGCCAGTACATCGGAAACAAGAACAATATCAATCGTGTTCTGCGTACCTACAGTTACCTGTTGTGTAAGATACCCGATGGATGAGAATACAAGAACTGCCGAGGGACCCGGAACCTTTAATGAATAGGTTCCATCCGTACCGGTGATTGCACCGATGGTGGTTCCCTGAATTGTAACGTTAACACCCGGCAGAGGTCCCTCTTCTTCAGTGGAAATAGTACCGGTTACGGTCCTTTCCTGCGCGAAAATAAAGCCAGAGGTAAAGACCATGCTCAATACAAACAGCGCTATGCGCCGCCAAATGCTAGTGATTTGCATAGTTTGTTTTTTAGGTTAGTTTAGTTAATCAAAATATATTAGTCATTTTCATATTATTCAGAATCAGAAACCACTCACCTGAACTATCAATACTTATGCCCATCCGTTTAAATTTTATCAGGTTTGAAAAAAGACATTGTTAATGCAATGTTAAAGTTATGTTAAAAAAAATTAACAACCAAATATTTAAAAAAAAACTGATAAAAATCATATATTGCTTATTACAGGTAAGATTTAAACTTACAATATCCTTGACAGTTCTGCCTGGAATCATACTTTTCAGTTTCATTAAGCAGCCTTATGTTCCACAAAAAAATTTACATTTTACCATTAACACTGATGCAAAACAGGTGCTGATAACCTCGCAGGTAAATTTTACCATTGCTTATAGCCGGTGATGCAAACATTTTCTCACCAATAGAATTTTTAGCTACATATTCGAATCTGGGACCAGGTTTTATTACAGTTATAACACCATTGTCATTTGGCATGTAAACCAGGCCATTGGCCAGAACCGGGGAGGGATATTGTATACCGAGATCTTCGATCCATGCGATCTTGCCTGTAGCTACGTCTATGCAGTGTACCTTCCCGGTGGTCATCGTTGAAAAGAGATAATCATCAGTACAAACCGGCGAGGGTACATAATATGCGCCATCCCTGGTTTGCCAGGCAACATGACTTTTGGTAACATCACCCTTGCCATCAGGTTTAACTGCAACCAGGATACGGATCGGCCAGGCACTGCTGACCAGAACTAATCCGTTCTTTTCATTGTAGACGGGACTGGAAGTAAAGTCTTCAGAAGGACCGCTTACGAACCAGTATTTTGAGCCATCGGAAGGATTATATGATGCAATCTCCCTGTTGCCACAAAATATCAGCTGTGTTTTCCCTGCAGCTTTCCTGATAATAGGTGTGCTGAAACTGTGAGCCGGTTTATCATGTGAAACTTTCCAGATTATCTTCCCATTTGCTTTACTAAGGGCAGCAACAAAAGAATCCCCCTGGCTATCACCATTGATTATCACTTTATCTTCAAAAAGTACAGGAGAACAACTGTAACCATGAGGACTTTCAAATTTTCCTGGACGACTTAGCCAGATCTGTTTTCCGTTAAAGTCGTAGGCTGCGACCACAACATCCTTACCATCTAAAAAAGAGACATATACGTTGCTACCATCTGTAGCGGGAGTACCTGATGCAAAGCTGTTGTTTTCATGTTTCTTTTCGAAAGGATTTTTGAGGACAGTTTTCTGCCATAGGAGTTTGCCGTTTTTAGAATCATAGCAAAGCAGGACTTTTTCCTGCTTTTCAGGAAAAGCGGTAGTAAGGAAAATTATATCTTTCCATATGACAGGTGAAGAATATCCTTTCCCCGGAACCGGTATCTTCCATACTACATTGGTGATCGAATCCCACTTTACCGGTAAATTGGTTTCGATACTTGTTCCGTCACCGTTGGGACCTCGCCAGCAAGGCCAGTTCTGAGCTTGTGCAACACAAACAGAAACAAAGTTCATAACAATAAAGAAGAGTATCAAAATCAACCATCTGCTGTTTTTCATTATATTCGTGTATTTGGTAAAACAAATTACGATTATTCTCAAATTTAGTAAAAATATCTTTTGTTTATAAACCTGCCAGGCGCGCTTCTGTTCTTTATAGCTTTATTATTTATCGGTTTATTGCCTGTCCCGGTGCTCTATGCATTTTCGGATCTGTTAAGGTTAGTTGTTTACAGGATTGTAGGTTACCGCAGGGATGTTGTTAAGAAAAACCTTGAAAGTTCATTTCCGGGTATTTCGGATAAAGAACAAAGGCGGCTTACACATCTTTTCTACAAAAACCTTACGGATATTTTATTAGAGGGGATATGGGCATTCACCATTTCACGGAAACAGATAATAAATCGTTATCAGATACTAAACCCGGAAGTCATTAAACCGTTCTCCGATTCCGGGCAAAGCATTATAGGAGTGACCGGCCATTATGCAAATTGGGAGTGGGGAAGTCTGTCGGCCAGTCTGCAAACCGATTTTAATGTAGTCGCCTTCTATAAACCCATAAACAACAAATATATAGATAAATATGTCCGCTGGAGCCGCTCCCGTTTTGGTACAACCCTGGCAGCAATAAATGAAACCTCACTGACATTTGAAAGAAATAAGGATACTAAAACTCTTTTTCTGATGGCTGCAGATCAGGGAATGCCTGCAAAATTCAGTGAAAAAGCGTACTGGATTCATTTTCTGAATCACAATATACCATTCCTGCATGGGATGGAGAAACATGCCCGGATGTGATCAATCAGTCCGGCGTTTACGATACAGAAGAGTATAATAAATATGAGATTTTTGTATATTTGAACGGATAATACAAGAAATGTAATAATTATGAAAAAGACTATTTTCTATCTCACTGCCTGTATGGTGATTTCTTTTATGGCAGTATCGTGTGAGGTTACCGAAGAAGAATCCTTCGATCAGTCCCTGCTGACAGGGAAATGGAAATCAGGGACCTTATTTTATAAATATCTGGCTGATGGAACAGGGGGTACCTGGGACACATCTGATGATGTCACAGAAGCAGAGGCGCAGGCGTTTACCTGGACTCTGGTGAAGTCTGAGCTGACACACATTCATCTGCTTGAAATCGGAGGCTCAGTCCCCAAAATTTATACTGTAACTGAGCTGACTGCAACATCATTGAAATACGAGGATGATTTTGGTGTAAAATTTGCTTTTACCAGGGTCAGCATATAAAGATAAAACCCTCGCTGTTATATATTTACCAGGGGCAAATATTTTACCATGAAAAAACTTGGAAAAATTTTTCTGATCACACTCCTATCGCTGTTTACAGTTCTGACCATAACAATATGTATTGTATTATTCATAGTTTTCACACCGGAAAGGTTTACGCCTGTTGTACGCAGCCAGGTTGATAAATTCATCACCTGTCAGTCAGAAATAGGGTATGTTGAACTCACCTTCTTCAGCACTTTCCCGGAATTCGGACTAAAGATCAGGAATTTTGCATTAATTAATCCTGTTGCCGGGTCACCGGGTGACACCCTTGTAAGAGTGGATGAACTCGTATGCATTGTTGATGCTTCAGCATGGTGGAAAAGGAATGAGATCATTCTGAAAGGGCTGGAACTCACCGGCGGTTCTGTTAATGTTTTTACCGACAGCCTTGGAAAAACAAACTATGATATTTTTGTAACAGACACTATAACTTCAGCTGCTGCAGAGACGGATTCGCCATTACCTGCAATTGATATCAGGAATATCGGGCTTGATGATATCAACCTTAATTACATAGATCTGGCCTTAAAAATCAACTCCTCCATCTCCGGTCTTTCGGCTGACATTAAAGCAAATATCACAAACGATAACATCAACAGTGAGATCAATGTGAAAAAAGCTCTGGTCTCATTTGAATATGACGGCGAGAAGTATCTTCAGCAAGCTTTGGTAAAGCTTGATATTCCTGTCGATGTGATAATGTCACGCCAGTTTATCAGACTTGATAACGCAACAGTCTCAATAAATGATCTGGAACTATTCCTCAACGGATCAGCGGAAAGCGACACAATCAATAAGGATATAATTACCGATATTAATTATAAGTTTTCTTCATGGCAGATCATGGATATAGTTGGCATGGTGCCGGAATCATTCAGCTCATATTTCAAGGATATTGATGCTGACGGACTACTTTCATCCCGGGGGAATATTAAAGGTATCCTGAATGACTCTTTAATGCCAATTATGGATATCAGGCTTCAGATGGAAAAAGGTAAATTAAAATATGCCGGATTTCCTCTGCCCGTGAATGATATTGAAGGTGATATTGCAATCTATACTGATCTGAAAACCGATGCCTTTTCATATGTTAACATTAAAGGTTTCAGTGCTAAAACACCCCGGTCTTCATTCAGTATTGAAGGATTGGTCAACCATCTGTTTACAGATATTTACTGCAATCTTACAACAACTTCCGCACTTACCCTTGATGAGTTTAATCAGATGATACCTGACAGTTTGAAGATCAACATGAAAGGTAAGATGACAGGAAAGGTTAAATCAGCCTTTTCTATGAGCCAGATTGAAAAGATGCAGATTGAAAAAATGAAGTTGTCAGGTTCGCTGACTCTCTCAGGTTTTGATGTAACCTATGACAGCATATCCCTTAAAACTGACCTGTCGAAAATTGACTTTGCCTTACCTAACCATAAAGCATCATCAAATAACACAAAATTTGCTTCTGCCACAATCCTGATGGACAATATCGATGCATCAAAACTGGCCGTTTACAGTGCTTCTCTTCAAAATGCATCTGTCACTTTCGAAACATCCGACGCAAGAGACACTACGAGGATTCCTGATCTGATTTGTTCTTTTAAGATGGATTCACTGTCAGCAGTAATGGATACCATAAGTATTTCAATTGGAAAGCCATCCGGCAAATTATTGGTTTCACCCAGACCGGGAAATCCTGATCAGCCGCAAATAAATCTGGATTACAGCAGTGAACAGATAAATTCAATGGCAGGGAAGAGCACTCTGGCAGTTAATAATATCAGATTTGATACTGAAATACTGAATGACAATACGCAAAAGGATATCTTTCTGCAATGGATGGCAAAGGGGTCTTTGGACCTGAACCAGGGAATAATAAACATGGACGGACTCTCATACCCCATTGAGATTCCTGCAATAAAGATGAATTTCGACCCTGAAACATTCAAAATTCTCGAGAGTAAAATTGAAATTGACAAATCTGACTTTCAGCTCACCGGTAATATGAATAACATTCTATCCTATTTCAGGGGTGACTCGATTTTGAGAGGCGACTTCAGTTTTGTTTCAAATACAACTGATATTGATCAGTTAATGGCTCTGACAAATGGCATCGGGCAAAAAGATTCAACAATTACAGATAAAGCTGAATATCAGGATGCTGACACTTCTTACACCGGCCCATATATTGTCCCCAAAGGTGTAGACTTGTTCCTCACAACAAATATTAAGAAGGCTACCATGGGAATTGATACGGCAACAAATATAATTGGCAGCGTACAGGTCCATGATGGCATCCTGGTGCTTGATGGCCTCTCCTTTAGTACTCCGGCAGCCAGAATGCAACTTACAGCCATGTATCGTACACCAAGAAAGAATCATCTGTATCTTGGACTTGATTATCACATGCTCGATATCGAGATCAGCGAATTATTAAAAATGATCCCGGATATTGATACTCTGATGCCTATGCTCAGGTCATTCAGCGGGAAAGGCGAATTTCACATAGCAGTTGAGACATATCTGGATTCAATGTATAACCTCAAGAAATCGACATTGCGAGGCGCTTCGTCTATTAAAGGCAATGATCTGGTCCTGATGGACGGGGAGACTTTCGGCGAAATAGCCAAAACCCTCAAGTTCAATAAATCTACCGAGAACAGGGTTGATTCATTATCTGCCGAATTCACAATCTTCCGCAACGAAATAGATATTTACCCGTTCCTTATCGTTATGGATAAGTACAAGGCTGTTATTGGAGGCCGTCACAATTTCGACATGAGTTTCGATTACCATATTTCGGTGGTGGATAATCCGTTACCCATAAAATTAGGAGTCGATGTAAAGGGCAATGAGGATGATTTATCGTATAAACTGGCTAAATGCAGGTATGCGGAGTTTTACCGCCCTGCATCCAGAAGGGTGGTTGAAAACAAACAACTGGAGCTGAGGACTCTGATCCGTGAAGCACTTACTCAAAAGGTGACGAAATAGATAGCAGGTTAGTTATAAAGACATACCATCATTTCAAAATCACCAATCTGTGGTACCAGGCACTCAATCCATCCATCACTTTGCCTGTTAAACTTAAGGCTGAGGCCTGACCGCAAAAGCCTGACCTCCTTAACAGGCTTTAAGGGTTTCAGACGAATAGTGGTATTATGAATGGTAACCGGTTCGCGGACTGAATTACCCATAAACCCTGAATGATTGATCATTCCGACCCACTCAAAAGCCCCGTTAAGGTTGGCTAAACGGGTCATTTCAATTAACGGAGAAGCATCAGTTTCCAGATCACTCTCAACCTTCAGAAGAGTATTCAATGATGCAAGGAATAAAGCCCTGTGAGCATAATTCCCTTTTTTGTTATATTCAGAACCTAACATCCATGGAATAAATACAGTTTTTCCTTTTCCATATGTATAAGAGATTGCTCCGGGGAAATCAGTAATATCATTTTCGTGATAATAGGTTTTTTCAGCAGGTCCATACATGTTACTGGGAAGGAATCTCATATAACCCTGAGCATTCTCCTTAACTTTGCACTTCAGAAATCCTGAATTCATCATCATCAGAGTAAAATCCTTAAACTCTTCCCCGCCAAGCGCCAGTTTATCACTCTCTGTTACTTTGAGATAGGTGGCCTGTGACTGAGGAAAAACCTCATAATCAGATTCAACACCAAGTGATTTCAACCTGATCTTATTTATTGGTTTTCCGGTGCTATCATTTACAGATGTAGCCCCGGTAACAAATAATTTACCTCCACCCTGAACATAAGAATCAAGCAAACTGACAAGGTTCTCACTCATACCCGGGATATCCGCAAGGATAAGCACATCATAATCTTCAATTTTTCGAGGAGTTCTGTCGCTTCCCAGCTGCGAAGGAATTATTACATCATACATAATATGCTCTTCGGAAAGCAATTTCATCATACCCTGGTATTCCCCTCCCGAACCCTGGATAAGGGCAACTTTATTCAGGGCCTGCACATTTGTAAATAATTTTTCATATCTCTTGTGGAAAGCAAATAATTCATTCACAATTGGGAAAAAAACACGGTCTTCATAATGAACCAGTGTGCCAACAACTACCAGACTGACAGGTGCACCGTGAAGCATATTCTCAAGCCACCAAGTCCTTAACAGATTTGGCGAGCTGATTATATTCCGGTATCCGATAGCCTGGAATCCCATGATGAGATTTAATGGGGTTCTGTCATTATAGGAACCAAGGATCCGTTTAACATTATTTGTTGCATGATAAATATTATCGACTCCAGTCGACATTGATGCCCCCGATTCAGAGGCGATCCATGACGTACCAATAGCATTGTAATTATAGATAACGAGGTTTGGATTCTGCTGCTTTATAAAGCCGGTAATTTTATTATAGAGTTCTTCTGATGTTACTCTCTGGAATTGCCTGTATTCACTGATTCCCGGATCATCATTAAATTTTGGAAGTTTTAGCCCGCTGTAAGCCATAAATCGTTTCCTGCAATTCTCACACTGGCAAATTCCATGGTCTGCTCCGGCATAAGTAGGGCCTGTATATCCCATCATATTGAAAAAGATACCATCAAAAGGATAATTCGAAATGGCTTCTTCTAATATCTTAAAAGCATATTCCTGGTAATAGTCTCCGTTGATACAGGCAGAGTAAAGACCGTTGAAAACCTGAGGCTTCCCATCGGTGCCGACAAACAGCCACTCAGGTTTCCGTACTGCTATGCTGGAATCCAGCTTACTGAAATCGAACCGTGCGATATATCTTATGCCGTTTTCATGAAATCTATTTATCAGGTTAGCTACAAGATCATCAGCTCCGATATTGGGATTCTTCCATTGATATGGCAGCTTTGTCTGATAATTAGCTACGATTCCTCCGGTATTGAATAATACTGTATTGGCAGATGCATCAATTATCGATTGTACGTATGCATCTCTGTCCATACTGCCTTCAATCTCAGGAAGATTGGTTTGTATCAGTCTGATCGGAGTACGGTTCCACCAGGTTCCGTCATAACTACCTGGATCAATTGAAGAAAGCGAAAAATCTTCTGGCTGATTACAGGAGATCAGCATAAGGGAGATCAATCCTGCTATAAAAAATAAACTTGCTTTCATAAAGTGGTATTTTCTTACAATATGGAAATGAAAGTTTTAATAATGAGTATCGGTTATCAATAATGGAATAAAGACTATTGATTTTGGGATAATCCCCTTTTAATTTAGTTTCATTAAGAAAGCGGGAGATTCCTCATTCATCCTCCTTTGTCGGATTCATTCGGAATGACAGTTTTCTTTATTTTATTGGGGGGGGGGTGGAGCAGAGAGCGGGCAGTGCCCGCTCTCTGCTCCACCCCCAGTGACCACACAGCACTATGTCATCCCGAGTACGCCATCTGGCGGACGAGGGATCTCCTACTCCCAAAACTGACTTCTTCATTTGTATTTCTTGGTCGATATTCG
The DNA here is from genome assembly GCA_001768195.1 of Bacteroidetes bacterium GWA2_40_15. Lineage (GTDB taxonomy): Bacteria > Bacteroidota > Bacteroidia > Bacteroidales > VadinHA17 > LD21. The sequence goes on from MENI01000088.1 coordinate 71,796, forward strand.
ATTTCCTATTGAATTATTCTTCAAACCAGATACTCATAATATTTTACAATCATCAATATACTTAAAAAAAAGAAACTAAACCATTCTCCCAATGTATTGTTATCTTTATAAATATTTGCTCTTAATATGTTCACAAATTCGCAGATTTGATTGCTGCTATTTAGTTGATTAAAATAGGTTATTGAGCATAAAGAATTAAAACGATAACATTAAAATGGGACAGACAATATTAGGTTCAGGTGGCGGTATCGGTGTTCCCTTAGCCAGGGAGTTGAAAAATTACACAGATCAGATCCGTCTTGTCAGCCGGAATCCAAAAAAGGTGAATGATACCGATGAACTATTCCCGGCTGATGTCAATGACTTAAGTCTGGTTGACCGTTCAATTGCCGGAAGTGAAGTGGTTTATGTGACCATCGGATTTCAATATAACCTCAAAGTATGGCAAAAAACATGGCCTTCCTTTATGCAGGAAGTAATTAATTCATGCATCAGGAATAATGCAAAACTGGTTTTCTTCGATAATGTCTATATGTATGAGAAACCATCAATCCCGTTCATGACAGAAACTTCACCAATAAATCCACCAAGTGAAAAAGGGAAAGTAAGACAGCAAATTCGTGAAATGATCCTGAAGGAAGCTGAAAAAGGGAAACTTACTGCTTTGATAGCAAGATCTGCTGATTTTTATGGGCCTGAGAATAAAAACAGTTCTCTTACAATTATGGTTGCTGACAACCTTATGAAAGGCAAAAAAGCGCAGGTATTTGGTAATCCTGATAAAATCCATACATATACATATACCCCTGATGCTGCAAAAGCCACTGCAGTATTAGGTAACACTCATGATGCATATAACCAGGAATGGCATGTACCTACCACAAAAGAAAAGGTTACAGTCCGGCGCTGGATAGAGCTGATCGCAAAAGAGCTTGATACAGAACCCAAAATTCAGAATGTGCCGGCATGGATGATAAATATTTTGGGTGTTTTTGTTCCCATTATGAGAGAGTTCCCGGAGATGATATACCAGTATGAGCAGGATTATATTTTCGACAGCAGCAAATTTGAAAAGCGGTTCGGGATAACATCAACCTCTCCCGAAGAAGGGATTAAAAGACTGGTTGAAAGCCTGAAAGAATAATCTATTAAGGATTTCATTCACTTAACTTTCGGTCAATGTATCTTACAGATAAAACATATATTAAATCTGATATGAAAATATCGGATATTATCAGAGAGAATCCCTCAATTATTCTCGTCCTTGAACATTTTGGAATAGAGGATACCCTGCATGAAAAGTCAGTATCGCAGCTGTGCAAACAAGCCGGGATAGGAGAACTCCTGTTCATTGTCATATGCAATCTCTACAATGGATTTGCCTTCAATGAACCTGATAAATTAAGTAATTCAGATATCCCGGTTATTATTTCATACCTGAATAACAGCCACCTCTATTATAAAAATGAAAAATATCCGGAGATCATCGCTTACATAAGGCAATTGAATGCTTACGGCCACTCCAGAGAGATAAAACTGGCCGAGGTATTTTTCAACGAGTATTTTGAGGAGGTTATAGAACATCTTGATTATGAGGATAAAATTGCCTTCCCATATTTTTATCAGCTCTTCGAGGATAACAGGATTAAATCCAATGATGGCTATTCTGCTTCCAGCTATTTAAAACATCATTCTGATGTTGAATCAAAGCTTACGGATTTTAAGAACCTCCTTTTAAAGCACCTTCATATAAATAATCAGGGACCTGTTAAAAGAAAGCTTCTATACTCACTGTTTGAACTGGAATTTGATCTGAAAATTCATTCCATGATTGAAGAACAGGTTCTGATACCTCTTGTCATCTCAATCGAAAACAGAAACCTCTGATGCAATCCGGTGTTTTCAATATAGGAATAATTGAGCCTTCTGACCTTCTGTACGAAGGGTTGACCAATATACTCCTGAAGTATAAGTCGAGACTCAGATTATACAGAATAGATGAACTTGATGATTATTCACGATCAATTCCTCATATTGATTTTGATCTGATAATCCTGAACACATCTCTTATACAAAACAGGATAAAAATATTCAGGAATTTAAAAAGAGAAAAACCTGATATCCGCTGGATAGGAATTATGCATTCGTTAATTAATGCAGAAACACTGACCGAGTTTGATGATATCATCCGTATAGATGAAAATGGTGAAACTATCTGTAAAAAAATATTCAGGTTTTCAGATACTAATAAGACACCTCCCTCTTCAACGCAGCAAAAATCACTTTCAGAGAGAGAGACGGATGTTCTTAAGCTACTCTCAGGGGGGCTCTCAAATAAAGAAATAGCCGACACCTTAAATATCAGCATTCACACAGTCATAAGTCACCGCAAGAACATATCCCAAAAAACCGGGATAAAGAGCCAGTCAGGTCTCACCATTTACGCAATATCGAACAACATAATCTTTCTCGATAAGATCTGAGGAACAACTTCTTATCGTTTTTAGGGATTCCCGGGAACAAAAATCATTACTTATTGGGATTGCCGCCTGGCAGCATCAGTGTTTTCTTTGCAGAGCAACTTTAATTATTAAATCTGCATAAAATGAAAAAGATTATAATCTTTATAGCCCTGGCTTATGTAAATACAATGATGATGCTGGCGCAGGGACAAGATTCTACCGGTACAGAATATCTGAACAGTGCCGGGATAATGCTAAATAATGATGGCAAACTCAATATCGGAGGATATGGAGAAGTTCACTATAATCAGCCTCTGAAAAATTATCAAAAAGATCTTGGAACACTTGATGTTCACAGAATTGTAATGTTCCTGGGTTACAATTTTTCGAAAAAAACTCAATTTGTATCAGAAATTGAATTTGAATATGCAAAGGAGGTCTGGATTGAACAGGCATTTCTACAGCACAGAATAAATAATTTCATCAACTTCCGGGCTGGTTTGCTTCTGGTACCAATGGGGATTATAAATGAATATCATGAACCAACGACGTTCAATGGTGTTGAAAGACCTGTTATCGACAACAAATTGTCTCTCAGTACATGGCGGGAAGTAGGCTTTGGATTGTCAGGCAATATACTGCCTGCTACATTGAAATATCAGGTGTATGCCTTTGGGGGGTTAAATGGCTATGATACAAAAGCAATTTTCAACGGATCTGCCGGATTGAGAGAAGGGCGTCAGAAAGGATCAAAAGCCTATGTCAGCTCACCTGCCGTGACAGGTAAAATCGAATTTTACGGAATAAAGAACCTTAATATAGGTCTTTCAGGATATTTAAGCAAATCGCAGAGCAGATTGTTTGGGAAACTACAGGACGACGATACAAATCAGAAACTAAAAGCTGATTCCTCCGTTGTCGGAATTGCAATGGTTGGCGCCGATGCAAGATTCCGGCTCAAAGGAGTTGAAATGAGAGGACAGGTTTACTATACATCCCTCTCAAATACTGAACAATATAACACATTTACCCGGACAGGAACAGCCAACAATGATCTTGGAAAATCCATGATGGGGTATTATTTAGAGGCGGGATATAATGTTTTATATCTGATTAACTCAATTAAACAGGAGCTGGTGCCATTCGTAAGGTATGAGTTTTATAACACCCATCATTCCGTTGATAAGATAACTGCAGTGAACCTGAATTACAAAAACCGATTAATAACCACAGGATTAACTTTCAGGTTAAATTCCATGGCTGTTATTAAATCCGATATACAGTTTATTAAATCTGCTGTTTCAGAGGAATATAGTAAGACTTTTAATGCCGGGATAGGCGTAATGTTTTGAAACTAAAATCAAATGAAATCATTAATAATACTATTAGTTTGCATTACATCATTACTTACAAACAGTCAGTCTGATTATGAGGTGGATTATAAACCCAGATTGCTGCTTAAAGAGCTGGATGACCGTTCATGCAGGGAGGACTTTGAACTTCGGGAATTAAAGCTGCCCGACACATTAGCCGGAATTTACAGAATTTACGGAAAATTCTTTGAAGTCATATGCAATGAAAAGAGAATTTCCACTGTATATATTGGAAGAGTATACTGTTGCAGAGCAGGAGGTTGTGTCAATCAGTTCGTGAAAGAAAGTGAAGCTGACTTCGAGTATTTTGACTATTTCATACTGTTCGGTTTACACAATAAGATCTCCTCAGTAAGGATTTACAATTATGCAGCAACCCATGGCCAGGAAATAACAGCCAAAGGATGGCTGAATCAGTTTACAGGATTTGATGGAACACGGAGTCTTCGTGTCGGTAAAGAAATAGATTCAGTTTCGGGCGCAACAATTTCTGTAAATGGACTGGTTGCTGACGTTCAGGAAAAAACTGCCATTCTGAGAAAAACAGAATTGTCATACAGACTTCAGGAATAACAGGGATACCTGAAGAAGCTCCGGTTATTTTATACCAATTTATTTAATTTATTGAAAATAAATGCAATAATCCGATATTAAAATGTACCTTGCGCAAAATTTAATAAAATCAATTATGAGTAAAGGAACAGTAAAATTCTTTAATGAATCAAAAGGATTCGGATTCATTAAAGACGAAAATTCATCAAAAGAGTACTTTGTGCATTCGTCAGGTTTACATGACAGTATAAAGGAAAATGACGTTGTGACCTTTGAGCTTGAAAATGGCAAAAAAGGCTTAAATGCAGTAAATGTTAAACTTGCTTAGTTTATCTTTTTGATCATTTAATATCGTTAGTCCCGCTAACCGCGGGACTTTTTATTTAAACCTGAGATTTATGCTGGAAAGAAAAATAAATATTGTTAAATCACCCGACTTGTCGAAACTGAGGGAAGTTGTTATTGACCACCGCACAAAAATTTATATATCTCCTGATGCGGATATCGAGAAAGCAAAAGAGAGTTACCTGAACAGGATAGCAAGGAAGAAGCCATAATATTACTCCTTAAAGAGCTTGACCTTAATGGCAGCCGGACCTTTATTCCCTTTGCCTATTTCAAAACTTACGATACTATTCTCCTCTACAGGTTCAAGGAGGCTGTTGGCATGAACAAATATACTCTGTCCGGAACTCATGTCCCTGATAAAACCATAACCTTTTGATCTGTTATATGTTGTAACAATTCCTTTCCTTATATAATCCGGTGTTGCCGAAGCGTTATTTTTAGTTGCGCTGAGCTCAATACTTTCAACAGCAACGATAATCTTCTTGTCAGGGTCCGGAGGTGTTGATGTTAACTTACCGAATTCGTCAACATAAGCAATCATGTCATTGAAATTGCTCTTTTTGCCTTCACTCTTTCTCTTAGCCCGTTTCTGCTCTTTATCTTTTCTCTTTTTATCCTTCTTCGTCCGTACCTCTTTTTTATTGAATGTCTCCTGTGATCTTCCCATTTTTATGTTTAAGTATGATTATTTATTAAATCTGTTATCAGTTAAACCAGGATCTTGTACAGTGATAAACTAACCGGACCAGGGATTAGCAGAATAATGCGCAAAATCGTAAAACTGATTTTATGTCAAAGGTACAACAAAATATCGGGAATTACATTTACCGGTCTGATCACTTGAATGTCATAAGGATTGTTCAGATAATTAATTGTTTATAAAATTTACAGGTTTATTTGTATCTTTGCAGAATGAAGAATGAAATTAACATACCGGTTCCCAAAGAGGAAGATATAACTGCGTTAAATAAACGCAGAGATAATTATGCGGTTACCAGGGACTTACAGGCTCTGGAATTTAACGACGCAATTATAAAAAGGCTTCAGGCAGAAGCCAGGCATCTGATTAAATGTGATAAATGCGGTAAGGAATTTCCTTCAGAGACTGCTACCGGCACCTCTCTGACCTGCCCGGAGTGTATTGATCAAGCCTAAATAGCTCATCCTCATGCAACTATTGTGCCATGGATGTACTATAATTTACTTATTCTGCTTATCAGGTTCCTTATCTCATCATTAGCCGCGACCTCAGTTGCTGACTTGCCACTTTCATTTTTCAGGGATGTATCTGCACCCTTATCCAGTAAAACCTTAACTACATCTGTATGCCCGTTTGCTGAAGCTATCATTAATGAGGTAGTACCCTGATTTGTTTTCTGGTTAACATCGGCACCATTATCAAGAAGAAGTCTGACAATCTCAGCATGTCCTCTTATTGAAGCTGCCAGAAGGGGACTAAGCCCGTCATTCGTTTTCATCTTAACATCAGCACCATGTTCCAGCAAAAGCTTAACTATTTCATATCTGCCGTCCTGTGAGGAAACAAAAAGAGGGGTTGCTCCTCTTCTTGTTTTTGCCTCGATATCAGCATCTTTTTCAAGCAAAACTGCCACAATTTCGGGGTACCCCAGTGAAGATGCAATAAATAAAGGAGTTGCGCCCCTGTTAGTCGGAATATCAACTGAGGCACCTTTTTCTGTTAAATATTTCACAGCATCAGCCTTCCCGTATTGTGAAGCTATGAAAAGGGCGGTGAATTCCCCGTTCGATTTAAAATCAATCTGTGCTCCATTTTCAATTAACAGCTCTATTATAGTGGTATGCCCCTGCTGCGATGCCATATAAAGTGCCGTAGAACGTGTAATGTTAAGTTCATCCACTTTTGCGCCTTTCATCAGTAGAGCTTTTACTATTTCACTATGACCGTTCCTTGAGGCCATATGTAAGGCAGTGAATCCCTCATTTGATTTCAGATCGATCCTGGCCCCTCTGTCCATCAGCCAGCTTGCAACTCCGGTGCATCCGTTAACAGAGCTGTACATTAACATGGTACCTCCGGCTTTGTCCTTGTAGTCAAGATCATCAATCCTGCCTAACATTTTATAAGCCTTTTCACAGTTCTTTTCTTTCAGGGCATCTATTATCTTCCCGGCGGGGATTAACTCCTGGCTCAGAACTGCATTTACAGCGATAGAAAAAGACATAATCAGGAATAAGAGTGACATTTTCATAGCTATAGAGTTTAAAAATATTTGAAAAGAAATAACTTATTTAACAATTCACTGATATTGCTTGTTTTACCACATACAAGTTATAAAAATCAGAATACTGACAATAAAAAGCTGATAGATATAACTTCGTTTTATGCATATTAATAAATTTACCGGGTAAAAGAGGTCTGTTCTATATATGGATACTGACAAAAGTTTCAGATTTGAAAAGAAGACCAGGATGGTTGTTCTTCTTACTGCTGTTACCATGGCAGTAGAGATCTTCTTCGGAATGAGGACTAACTCGATGGCCCTCCTTGCCGACGGGATACATATGGCTTCACATGTTATGGCATTAGGGTTGAGCTGGATCGCCTATATCCTTGTAAGGAAAGTAGCCACACAAGGCAAATTCAAAGGTGATTCAAATAAGATCCTGTCATTATCGGGATATAGCAGCGGCCTGATGCTATTGATCTTTGCCTTTGTCATCCTGGTGGAAGCAGTTCAGAGAATCATTGATCCTTCAGAAATACGCTTCAAAGAAGCAATTCTGGTAGCGATAACAGGACTTATTGTAAATATTGTCAGCGCCTTCATACTTCATCATGAGCATGAACATTCGGATCATAACATCAGGGCTGCATACCTTCATGTTTTAGCGGATGCACTAACAAGTATTACAGCCATAATCGGACTGACTGCCGCACTGATCTGGGATATAATATGGTTAGATGCACTGGTAGGAATATTAGGTTCCTTTGTGATCATTAAATGGTCCATTTCTTTAATGAAAGATTCCGGATCTGCTTTATTGGATATGGGTTCCGGAAAAGAGTAGCCGGAATATCACTTTCCGGAAAGAACAGGGTACATATACCTTACAGCCAGAATCCTTGCATGTCCTTCTTCATCATTATTACCGCTGTAAAAACCAATCCGGGTTTTAGGTGAGAAAAAATAAGCATCCCCTTCTTTAGAAGCATGCCGTAATTCTGCTCCATCATCCGTCTCCCCTGCTACAATGTCTCCATGTCCCTTTAATATCAGGTAGATCTCTTCCTCTTTATCATGCTTATGAGGAATATTTGTACCTCTTGTTGCGAAGTCCATTATGAATAAACTTGTAACTCTGCATGCAGCTGCCAGTCTGTCTCTTTTGCTTTCTGTGGTACCCAGGAGGAGCTGAAAAGTGGTGGAAGGACCATGTGAAGGCAGAGTCTGGAATTTGACCTCATCCGTATTCGCTATCATCAAACCCTTTTTTGTCGATATGCATGTATCGCGATCGAACTTAAATCCCATTATTATGACAGATATGGATTGTTCGCGCGGATTTGAGAATCCGAATTTCATCTCTTTTGGAATATACATAAAGTCGTTTTTACTGACTGGTATATTCTCTTTGCCAAAGTGAAGAATACCGGTTCCCTCCATAACAAACAGAACCTGCTCCTCATCAGAATACTTAACTGTATTGCTTATGCCTCCGGGATCGATTAAAAGATTACCGTACCTGCTTAATCCCTTAATAATTTCTGATCCGTTGTCCCCCTTGCCAAAGAAAGGTTTGTAATGAGCAGTCGGGGTCGACATTTCGTTTTTAATTTCACTGACTGCCGATAAAGACCTTTTTAAATACTGGGATTTGGCATTTACAGAAACTGCCAGGAGCAGTACAATGAAAATAATGGAATCGGGAAAAACTCTCTTTAGTTTGTTATATATTCTTTTTTTCATAAGAGTATAATGCTAATTTGAACCATGCTGGTTGGCATAAACACCCTCATCATTTATATGCCACCAGGTACCTCCTGTCTGATGATAATCTCCAATGATACCCTTCTGTTTTGCCTCCATCATTGTCATAGGCGTGTCGAATTCAGGGGTAGGATTGAATAATCCCGGATTGTATTTGAGATATTTGGGTTCCCTCAGGTATTTTTCTGCCACTTCATCAATAAATTCGATCCCCAGGCCCGGAGTGTCGGGGACCTGTATAACTCCATTCCTTATGAGCGGTTTCTGAATGCCTTTAACCAGATCATCCACCCATGGCATCTCAATTGTATGACATTCAAGAGAGATAAACTCCTTTATTGTCGCAGCTGTGTGTACATTTGCCATCATTCCGATCGGAGATGAAGCACAGTGCATCATTGTCCTTATTCCATACTGGTAAGCATAATCAGCTATCTTCTTTGTTTCAATCATTCCTCCTGAAGTAAGAAGGTCCGGATGAATTATGCTCACCGTATTCTGCTCTATCCATGGTTTAAAATTCTCAAGGCTCCAGATATCCTCTCCATTCAGTGTTGGAGTTTTCGATCCTGCGGTGATTTGTCGATTAAGGTTAACTGCATTGAATTTTGTGAAATGAATTACATCCTCAATATACGCCAGGTTGAATTTTTGATCTGCCATAAAATTACCAAGTTCGATCCCGCTCTGCACTGTCATATTTCCGAAATGGTCAGCTCCCAGGGTAACATCATATCCTATAATATTCCGTGCGCCAAGTACATGTTCTCCCCAAATCTCCAGACCCTTCCGGGTTGGTACATTGTTTACTATTGCTCCATCAATATTTCTTATCAGCGGAGGTGTAAGATCGATCTTATAATGTCTCAGACCCAGGTCGCGCCTTCGTTTCATCATTAATTTCAGGTTCTCCTTATCCAATACTGTGGGGCAGTCGGCATAAATATCAACAGTGTCCCGCACCTTATTCCCAAGCAGTTTCCAGCATGGAACACCCAATGCCTTACCCGCAATATCCATCAGAGCGATATCCACAGCTGCATATCCTCCTGCATATCTTCCCGGTCCTGTAAGATGCCTGATGCTTCCGAGAATTGTCTCTATATCAAGTGGATCCTTTCCTATCAGATAAGGTTTCAGCATTAATGCCTGTGCTATCCATCCGGCATCTCTGACCTCACCCAGGCCAATAATCCCCTGGTTGGTATAGATCTTAATTATGGGGAAGTCATAAATAGCGGCAAGCGTTGCTCCCCGGATATCTGTAATCTTCAGGTCCGAAGGTCTGGAATAGGAATCTTTAGGGCGTACAACAGATCCATCGGTAACTAATCCTGAATATCCTAAAGCTGCTCCTCCGATTACACTTTTTTTCAGAAAGGATTTTCTGTCCATGATAGAGTTGTTTAAAGATTATGTAATATATATCAAAGATAAATTTTTCAAACTAATTATGATTTATCATCAGGTTAAAAGCATTGCACTATAAAATTTGTTGATAAATTTAACCCCTTTACAGGAAAAGCCATTAACCACAAAACGCAAAAATGAAAAGTAAAAAGTTTTTTGTCTCTTCATTAGTTCTGATATTCAGCCTGTCGCTCAATCTCCGTGCAACAGATGATGTCCGTCTCCTGAGATTTCCCGACATAAACAACGATCTTATCACTTTCGTTTATGCCGGCGACATCTGGACAGTCAATTCGAAGGGAGGAGAAGCACGACGTCTTACATCACATAAAGGACTGGAACTTTTCCCGAAAATATCACCTGATGGTAAATGGATTGCATTTTCAGGTGAATATTCAGGCAGCCGTCAGATCTTTGTAATACCATCAGCCGGAGGCGTGCCGAGGCAGCCTACATGGTACAATTCTGTCGGAGTCATGCCACCAAGAGGTGGCTGGGATAATGTTGTCCTTGACTGGACCCCCGACAGCAAGTACCTGCTTTTCTCCGACAGAACACTGAATCTCAGGCTGATTGAAATTTCATCCGGTAAAATTACTGATGTGGATCGTGGTACCGGCAGTGAGTTACGCAGCTACAGCTTCTCACCCGACTCACGCTGGATTGAATACTCCAAAGAGGGCAGCAATGATAAAACAGCAATCTGGGTTTATGATATATCCTCAGGTAAGAAGACACAGATAACAGATGGTTCCTATACCGATGACAATCCTCAGTTCAGCACATGCGGAAACTATATTTTCTTTGAATCAAATCGCGACTACAACCTTTCTTTCTCAAGCTATGAGTTCGATTATCTCTATAATGATGCCACCCGGATTTATGCTTTAGCTCTTACCCCAAAAAGTCCCGGGATCTTCAAAGATAAAAATGCTGCTGAACCTGTAAGTGAGAATAAAACAGCAGCAGCTTCTCCGGCAACCGGAAAAGACAAGAAAGCCAAAACCAGTACACCGGATACTATCTCTGCAGGTAAAAAAGAGATTAAAACAGAGATAGACTTTAATAAGATCAACAACCGGATCACGGCTTTACCCGGGGAAGCGGGAAATTACAGGCTTATTGGCGCCATTGAAAGTGGTTTGATTTTCACCAGCAAGGGTAAGCTCATGAAATTCAGCCTGACAGATGAAAAGAATGAAGAGATCCTCGACAATGTAATGACCGCCTCCCTGTCGGCTGACAGGAAAATGGTCATATATCGTTCAGGAGGTGATTACGGCATAATAAAGATTACCCCGGGGCAAAAGGCCGGAGCCGGCAAGCTCGGGTTAAATGGACTGGAAATGAAGATTGATCCGCATAAAGAGTGGGATCAGATATATGTGGATGCATGGAGAATTTTCCGCGATTACTTTTATGTTAGTAATATTCATGGTGTAAACTGGCCTGAAATGAGGATCCGCTATAATGCCATGCTCCCTTATGTAAGTCATCGTGCTGATCTTGATTATATCCTTAATGAGATTGTAGCTGAAGCCAATGCAGGGCATACCTATGTGGATTGGGGTGATTTTGAGACTGTTAAACGGATTGATAACGGCCTCCTTGGAGCCGAACTTACAGCAGACGACGCAGCAGGCCGCTACAGAATATCAAAGATCTATAATGGTGAAAACTGGAATCCTGACCGCCGCTCACCACTTACAGAACAGGGAGTGGATGTGAAAGAAGGTGATTATATTATAAGTATTAACGGGAAGAATCTGACAACTGATTCAAATCCATATATGCTGCTTGAGAACAGTACCGAAAATCCTGTTGAAATAACAGTCAGCAGCACTCCATCTTCAGAGAATCAACGTACAAATATTATTAAACCGCTAAAATCCGAACAGGAGTTAAGGTATTTCAACTGGGTAAATGAGAGAAGGGCAATGGTCGATAAGCTTTCGGGAGGGAGGATCGGTTATATTCATGTACCAAATACATCAACCGCCGGTAACAAGGAGCTGTTTCATGGTATGTACACTTATTATGACAAGGAGGCGCTCATAATTGACGACCGCTATAACGGAGGAGGCTTTATCCCGGACAGGATGGCAGATCTGCTCGACCGGAATACTTTAGTATACTGGCATAGGAATGGACTTTTGCCATCAAAGGCTCCGGGAATTGCTCATGACGGGCCTAAGGTAATGCTTGTAAACGGCTATTCGGCTTCAGGCGGGGATGCATTCCCTTATTTCTTCAAAAAAATGGGACTCGGAAAACTGATCGGAACCCGTACATGGGGAGGATTAATTGGTATATCAGGCAATGCCCGTCTTGTTGACGGAGGAAATATCTCTGTACCTCAGTTTGGTATTTTTGATCAGGATGAGGGATGGGTAATTGAAGGTATTGGCGTATACCCTGACATTGAAGTTGTTGACCGTCCCGAGCAACTGGCAAAAGGAATTGATCCATGTATTGAAATAGCGGTTGAGGTACTTCTTCAGGAACTGAAGGAAAAACCTGTTAAGAAAATAACAGTACCTGCTCCGCCTGACCGCTCTAAATGGAGAGAATAAGACTATAAGTTAACCGATATCCTTCGCAGAGGCAAGGTGTTTGCTTATTATCTTCCGACAACTTATGAATCAGAGTTGCTTTAATATTAATTATTTTTACCGTTAAAGAATAAAATCATGCAGGAATATTTTAATAAATGGATTGAAAACATCGTCCCTTGGCTTCTGTCAAACGGAGTTAAAATTCTGATAATCGCTGTTGCTGCCTATGTCCTGAACCAGATATTGTCCAGGATAGTGATCAGAGCTGTACGAATAGCAGTGGTGGCTGATGAGTCAATGTCGGATGAGTCTGAAAAGAAAAGGGAAGACACCCTGATCAGGATATTTAACGGGGCTATACGTATCGTTATAATATTAATTTCCCTGCTGATGATATTGCAGGAAACCGGAATCGAAATTGCGCCCCTGCTTGCAGGAGCAGGGGTAGTAGGACTTGCAATCGGTTTTGGTGCTCAGTATCTTATAAGGGATATTATCTCCGGTATGTTCATTATACTTGAAAACCAGTACCGTATAGGTGATGTAATAAGAATCGACACCACCGGTGGAAAAGTCGAAGATATCAGCCTGAGGATGACCTCACTGAGAGATAACAACGGAACAGTACATCATATTCCTCACGGTGAGATCAAAAGGGTGTCCAACCTGTCGAAAAACTTTGCAAGGGTAAACATCGAGATCGGGGTGGCATACAACACCGATATTGATCATCTTATAGAAGTGATTAATAATACTGGTATTGAACTGGCTCAAGATCCGCTGTTTAAAGAATTAATAATTACTCCGCCAAGGTTCCTGCGGGTTGAAGCATTTGCCGACTCTGCAATTATTGTCAAGATACTTGGCGACACCAAGCCACACATGCATTGGGAGATCGGCGGCGAATTTCGCAAAAGACTTAAAACCGCATTTGACAGGGAAGGAATTGAAATTCCATTTAATCAAGTGGTTGTGCATCAGGCGAAAGCATAGTATAATGGCTGTCTGGCAGCTATTTATTCTCTGGGATATGCAACTTTTTCACTTTGTAAATGGCATCCATCAGGCCGTCAGTAAATGTATCCTGACCAAGGTGCCAGTACATTATTCCTCCTAGCTTGTTGTCGATAACATACCTGGTTTTCATCTCAACGGAATGTTTATCATCGTAAGTAAAAAATTGCCTTTTCTCTGCATTATAAAGGAAAGGAGCGTTTGCAGCCTCATCCCAGTGATAGACCCATCCGCTGTCAGCAGGGAATGTTACCGGCATATTCTTGTAACCAACCGTTGTTTTGAATTTGGCCGGCTGACCAAGACCGTTGTTGGTGCTCTCCACATTTTCGAAGATCTTGCCATAAAAAGCACCTCCGACTATAATCTTTTCAGAAGGGATCCCCATCTTAATCAGAGATTTAACCATCCAGTCAGCTGACCGTGGCTGTTCGGGAGTGGAATACAAACCTGTATGGTGCATTGCTGTCTTTGATCCCGGACCTGACATATCGTATGTCATCAGGTTAACATAATCCATTTTTTTCATTACCTGTTTCCACTGAATGGCAGAATCGAGAAAATTCTGTGAAGCGCCTGCTGCAAAGCTTAATTCTTTTTCATAACCCAGTTTTCTGAGCTCATTTACTAGCTTTGTGAAGTTTTTCTTGTCTTCCGGGGCAAATTTATGTCCCTGGAAACCTCTGATTCCAGGATATTCCCAATCCAGATCCAGTCCGTCAACCTTGAAATAATCATAAAACTCCTTTACCGACTGTGTAAATTCTTTTCTCCCCTCCTTTGTAGCAAATACATCTGAACAGGTCTTGCAACCGCCCCAGCCTCCAAGAGAGAGCAATACCTTAAGGTCGGGATTCTTGCTTTTAAGGGATACCATCTTCTCTATCACTGCAGTATCTCTTGCACTTCTTATACTGAATCTGTTCCCATTCAGTCTGCCGAAACAGAATATTATATGTGACATCTGGTTAACATCATAATTATCGAGTGCTTCAGCTGGTCCTGAATAGTAAGATAAGATCCTGATCTTGTTTTGTTCCTGAGAGAACAAAGAGGTTGTCATAAAACAAAACAGGAATACGGCAAAGAGTCTAAGTAATTCTGATGGTTTCATAGTTTTATAGTTAAGGTTTGTATACTCTGGCAAACTCTTATTGAACTCAAAAACAATATCTGATTCAGTAATTATACGCCTGATATTTCAATATTACCGCCATTCGGTATAGCCTGATAAAGTACATAAGTCTCATTCCCTTCCTTCTGAGTGCTGAGTTGTTTAACTTCAGTACCCTGTTTTACAACTACTTTTTTCCATCCTGGCCTCACATAACTCTTTAGGGTTAATGGGATATTATACAATGATATATCGAGTGAATGTGTCAGGTCAATTGTGATTTTATCTTTATTTACCGAGGATTTGACGTTTGAATTCATCCTTTCACGCATATATTTTGCCGCATCGGCAAATGTTGCCACCCACAGGTCATTTTCTTTAGATTTCATATACTGAAAATACTCCTCAATACTTTCGATGGTCAGAGCCTCCCAGCCAATACCGTCGACACCATGAATTACAAGCACCAGCCATATATTATTGCCTGCAGCAGCAGTGTCAATCCAGGCTTTCATCATTGGCATTGGCGTTTTTGTAGTAGCTCCTCTCTGCCACTGCACATATTCCAGGTCGGATGAAACAGGGCTTTTTCGGCTGGCCCGGTTGAGTTCTTCAAGGAATACTTCAGGCATCCTGTTCCTCAGGGCAGGATAAAACCTGTGAGCATATTCCATCGCCCTCTCATCTTCAGTACCATAAGGGCACTCTGCAGAAAAAGTATATTCAGGACCAAGCTTATTAAGAATCTCTTCACGGCTCTTTTCAAGCTCATAAAGCATATTGGGTTCATCAAGTGCCGCCATATATGGATGGGTAACCATATGACTCGCAAACTCATGTCCCTGTGAAGCATAAGTTCTGATCATATCCCAGGTAAGAACATTTTCCCTGCTGTTAACTCTGCGGGCTGCGGTTTCAGGTTTAAATTCACCACTATTCACCTTTTTATAGAGATCATCAATAATCTTATATGCCTCTTCATATTTCCCGGCATCGATCATTGCACCTGCTTTTGTAAAGTATTCGGAAGTTCCTCTGTATCCAAGAAATCTTGCAGCTGAAGCCCTCTCGTAAATATTGTCTCTGCCAGTGGGTATAGTCCTGGTTTCCTTTATAATATCCTTAACCGGACGGCCAATAAACTTTCCCTGGTATTCCGATCCGGGTATCGATCCTGTGTTAATAAAGAATGTTCCCGGCATATTTAACCTGTTCATTACAGGCACCGCTTTCAAAAACTGATTGATTGATCCGTCATCGTAAGTGATTGAAACAGCTCCTTTTTTACCATACTGCCATTTTGTGATCTCGGTTTGTCCTGCCGGTAACTTTGAACATGACAAGGTGACAATCATGAATACGGTGAGATTTAATATCCCCGCTATTCTTTTTGAAACAGGCTTTTTCATAATGAGTATACGGTAACTGAAGTTGTGAATTTCATAAAATTATGAAAAAATCCAACAGGTGAATGTTTTCAGATTGCCAATTAACATTATTTAGCAATTTGATGAATTTCAGCTTATTTCTGCAAAATCTATCGTACATTTGTTGTATTCCATTATTAGAAAGGAGGTTGTTATGAATAATTTTTTATGTCCTCATTGTGATGGTAATATCAGGGTTGGAGATAATGTAATATTCAAGGTCAGGAACAAGAAAAAACAATCGGGGCTTCTTCTGCTCAGCCCTCAGATCGGAAATTATACAAGCGTTAAACATCCTTCATTTGAAATTATGCAGGATGACTATCTGGAATTCTTTTGCCCGTTATGCAACAGTTCCATTACTTCTGACATACACAAAAATCTTGCACATGTAATTCTCTGTGATGAATCAGGAAAATGCAATGACGTTTACTTTTCACAGGTAGTTGGCGAACAGAGCACATTTACCACTGATGGAGAGTCAGTTCATGTTGCGGGAGATGATGCAGGCCGGTATACATATTTCAAAATAGGCGATAAGTTTAAAAAGTACTTCTGATTTAATATATTTATCAAACGGTTTCTGACGACCGGAATGTTCTTTTGTTTATCACATATTCATTATACATCATGAAAAGACGCGAATTCCTGGGAAAAACGCTTATCGGATCAGCCGGGGTGGCAATTGGTGCATCCGGTCTGCTAACCTCCTCATGTAAAGGGGCTAATGACAAGATAGTGCTTGCTCTCATTGGAGCAGGTGGCAGAGGAGTACCAACAATAATAAGCTGCTGCAAGATAAATGCAGGGGTGGAAATTAAAACCATATGTGATGTGGATGATGCTAGATTTACATCAGCATCAGCTGAAATCGAAAAACAGCTTGGATATAAGCCACTGACAACGCGTTACATGAAAGAGGTGATGGACGACCGTGATATCGATGCCGTATGGATAGCGACACCAGACCACTGGCATGCACTTGCGACTATATGGGCCTGCCAGGCTGGAAAAGATGTCTACCTCGAAAAAACTCCCACTCTTTGTATCTGGGAAGGAAGAAAAATGATTGAGGCGGCAAAAAAATACAGGCAGATAGTGCAGGCCGGTTATCAGAACAGGAGCGGCAGCTATATTGCAAAAGCCCGTGATTATATTCAGAGCGGCCAGCTCGGACAGGTAGTCCACATAAGGATCTTTAACCTGCTGCCCGGAGTAAAATGGCTTCCCGAACCGGATAGCGAAACACCCTCCACAATTGAATGGAACGAGTGGCTGGGGCCGGCACCATCAAGGCCATTTAATAAAGGAGTCCTTAACGGTTGGATAAACTATTTTGCATATAACCCGGGGGCTATGAATGATGCCAGTCACCAGCTCGATCTGGTAAGAATGCTGATGGGTAATCCGGGACATCCGAAATCAGTTTATGGATGGGGAGGAAACCATGTGTTTAATTCCGAACGGGATACGCCTGAATCTCAGTCGATCACCTATGATTTTGAGAAATTCACCGTAACTGTTGACAGCTGTAATGCAACAAATTACATGGCAAAAGCTTCCAATGAAATCCGGATGGATCCTGGCCGTTTTCCTGAATGGAAAACAAATGCCGACAGGGTTGAGATATACGGCACTGAAGCAATGATGTACATGGGAAGGACAGGCGGCGGATGGCAGGTTTACGGACCGGGGGAGAAGATTGTTGCTCAGGAGGGAGGTATCCACCCCGATGTTGAACACCAGATCAACTTCATTGAATGCCTGAGAAACCGGAAACAACCCAATTCCAGCCTTGAACAGGCACATCTGAGCGCATCACTGGTCCATTTCGGGAATATTGCTTACAGGAACGGGAACAAGCAACTGTTAATTGATTCTCAAAAAGAAGAGTTCACAGGAAACGATGATGCAAACAGGTATCTGAAAGTCGCTTACAGAGAAAATTATGTTGTACCAGAAAAAGTTTAAAACCAAACAATATGGCAAGTGCTAATGAAAAGGTAGTGCTGGCGCTTATAGGCGCCGGAGGCAGAGGGACACAGGTTATACTCGGTATGCAGAAATGTCTTCCGGGAGTTGAAGTCAAATATGTTTGCGAGGTAGACAAGGAACGGGGTGGTCGTGTAATCGATGAACTTGAAAAGCAGCAGGGATACAAGCCTCAGAGGGTGGAGGATATGAGACGTACTTTTGAGGACAGGGACGTTGATGCGGTTGTAATCTGTACTCCTGAACACTGGCATGCGCTGGCAACAGTATGGGCATGTCAGGCAGAAAAAGATGTTTATGTGGAAAAAGTTATCTCACTGAATATCCCTGAAGGAAGAAAGATGATCAATGCTGCAAAAAGATATAACCGTATAGTTCAATGCGGATTCCAGAACCGCAGCGGGGCATATAATATACTGGCCCGCGATTATATTCAGAGTGGTAAACTTGGGAAGATCGTTCATATAAAGGCTTATTGCATGCTCCCCGGAAATAAACCATGGCTCTATAAAGAGGATGAGCCTGTACCGGAAGGCCTTAACTGGGATATGTGGCTGGGGCCTGCTCCAAATGTTCCTTACAACGTAAGCCGGCATAAAGGCTACAATGAATTCTGGGCATATTCGAGCGGATTGCCACTGGCAGACTGCTGTCATGTAATCGATCTTGCACGTATGGTACTGAGTGATCCTGATAATCCAAAGTCTGCTTTCTGTGCGGGAGGAAGAGTTTTGTATAACGATGACAGGGATATTCCTGACAACCAGACAATTACCTATGATTTTGGTGAATTCCCCATGACAGTTGAAACTTCAATATATGGAGAATACCTTCAGAAAGCACCCCCTGAAGTCAGGTATAGCCGTGAAGTATTCCCCAACTGGCCATTCCTGAGCGACAGGATGGAAATTTATGGAACAGAAGGAATGATGTACCTCGGACGTCATGGAGCGGGATGGCAGGTCCTGGGAGCTGATTCTAAGGTCATAGCACAGGAATACGGATTTTTTCCTGATGAAGAACACCAGCAGAATTTCATTAATTGCATCCGGACAAGGAAAACACCAAATGCAAATATAGAACAGAGTCATAAAAGTGCCACACTTGTTCACCTGGCAAATCTCTCTTACAGAGTGGGTAAGAAACAGCTCTATTATGAAGGGGAGAAAGAACTTGTTACAAATTCCGATGAGGCTAACACTATATCAAAAGGTACCTACAGACCTGGATTCGAAGTACCGGATTTATGAATGGGGGTGTTGAAAAAGACCTTTTTAACCGCCGTAAGCAAAGTAAGCGCAAAGCACACAAAGTTAAAACAATATATTTCAGCTCTTTGTGATCTTAGCGTAATCCCGATAGCTATCGGGACTTCGCGACCTTTGCGGTTAATGGATTTCCACTTTTTCAACATCCTCAATCAGCCAAAGAAAATTCCAATACAAAATAATTAAAGAATACTGCTGGTAATAAACATGAGATTAGAGAAAAAGAAAATTATCAAAACAGGAATCATCCTGCTTTCGGGAGGATTGTTGCTGCTGTTGATCATAGCAGGCATTGTAATAATCAGGACCTGGGGCAGGACGCTGATCCAGATTGACATACATCAGAACAAAAAGATAATTCACCTCTCCAATTTTGCTGAACCTCCCCAGTTTGCTATATGGCTTGAGAACCCGGCAACAAATGAACTAAAGACCGTATTTGTAACACACCGTGTTGCAAAAGGAGACTGGGAGGGAAAAGCAAATGTTCCGGTAGCTTTACCTCAGTGGTTTAAGCTTTTCAGAGACAACAAAAAACAGGGAACAGGTAAAGTACCGGAAAAAAAATCAGATCTGGCGATATCCGGTGCAACACCCAAGGGTGACTACTTTTCTATCAGGGTGGAAGTTGAACCCGGCTCGGAATGGATATGCTGGATTGAGATGAACCTGGCCGGTGATTTCAATGATGCCTTCCCCGAAATAGATATTAAGACACTCCGTGAAGATGAATACAGTAACGGTCAACCTGCCCTTATCTTCAGGTCTGAATTAAAAGCAATTGAAGGTCAGATATTTAAACCTGAAATAGTCTCACAGTCAACCTGGAATAAAGGAACTGTTACTGTTGAGCCAGTGAGTGATGGTGTAACAAATGCAAAGAATGTCTTTGATGACATTCAGATATCCATAATAAAACCCAAACCAAAGCTAATAGATAAAACAAAGGTTCAGGATATGTAATTTTTTTGCCACAAAGACGCAAAGGCACAAAGAGTCACAAAGAACTTAAATCATAATTATGAAGAATATTACGAATAAAAGATTGCTCTTTTTAGTTTCACTTTTTGTTCTCGCCAGCATAAAATGTGAATTGTTGCTTGCAGAGCGCTATGTGACTGTTGCCACAGTTGGCAACACCCCATCTTCCATTAAGAATGATAATAAACAGGAGATTGTTGACCATGTAATTAAATTCTGGGATAATGAATTAAAACAGGTTCTTCCTGATAAACCGGATCTGATAGTTTTGCCGGAATTCTGTGACCTGTCATCGGAAGGTGAAGAATATCTGAATGTCAGGAAAGATCAGGTTCTTGACTATTTCTCATCTGTGGCAAAAAGCAACAAATGTTATATTGCTTTTGGTACTCAGCGTAAGGATAAGGACGGACTATGGCGCAACTCATGTATTGTTGTCGGCAGGAATGGAGAAATTGCAGGTATTTATGACAAAAATTTCCCGACTATCGGAGAAATGGAGGGAGGTATCAAGGCAAGCAATGAAACACCAATTATCAGCTGTGATTTTGGCCGCGTGGCAATAGCCATCTGCTTTGATCTCAACTTTGATGAACTGCGCCTGAAATATGCCAGAGAGAAACCAGAACTGATAATTTTCTCTTCAATGTATCACGGAGGCGTTGTCCAGAACATGTGGGCATATAGCTGCCGGTCACATTTTGTAAGTTCCGTATACAGGGGCAATCCCTCTGAGATAAGGAATCCTATGGGAGATGTGATCGCTTCGAACACAAACTATTTTGATTATGCAGTTGCAAAAATCAACCTCGACTGCAAACTTGTGCATCTTGACTACAACTGGAACAGGCTGACTGCATTGAAAGAGAAATATGGAACTACAGTCAAAATAAGTGATCCCGGAAAACTTGCCTCCGTACTTATTACCAGTGAAAACAGCAAGGTAACAGCTGAAGAAATGGTAAAGGAATTTGAAATAGAGATGCTTGATGATTACCTTAACCGGGCAAGAGAATTCAGGTTTGAAGATGGAAATCTGGAATAATATAATAGCTCCTGAAAATGAAAAATCTGACAAAATTCACTGTTATTCTTTTCACACTATCCCTTCTCACCAGAGCTTTTGCATTGGGACAGAATATCTCCCTTTCTGACCAGAAGCTTGAAACAGAAAGAACTGATGCTTATGCAGCACAGCTTGAGAATTATCTGAAGCAATATCTGGTTGATTTGTACGATGAACGTGCATCCAATGCATGGTATCGCGATTACAGCAGCACAGATGCATTTGAAAGAAGTGTTGAACCAAACCGCGAAAGATGGTCCTCCGTTGTCATTAAGCCTCCCATGCTTACAAAATCCGGACAAATGATAAGGAAGCCATATACTATTGAAAGAATTAAAGGCGAATGGATCGAACTTCCAGTGGGACCAATAACAGCCCAGGCATTTCTTGCATTACCTGCCGGTGCCGCAAGTGATAAAAAGTTCCCGTTGGTAATTGTACAACACGGTATAGGAAGCACACCTGAGACGCCCTTCAGGGGAGGAGCTTATCACGAATATGCAAAGGAACTGCTGAAAGCTGGTTTTGCAGTATTGGTTCCTATGAACCTGATGTCGGTTGAACGAAGAAACCGTATTGAAAGGCTCTGCCGGCTGGCCGATATCAGTCTCCCCGGGATAGAACTGGTTCGGGTACAGAACTTACTTGATATTGTATTGACTGACACAAGGATAGACCCACAGAGAGTTGGTATGTGGGGTGTCTCTCTCGGAGGAATGGCCACCATGTTCTGGATGCCTCTTGAACCAAGAATTAGAGCAGGAGTAGTCTCTGCATGGTTCAACCAGCGCAGGAACAAAATGGCTGTTCCGGATGATCGTTATACAAGTTTCCTGGTGACAACTGAGGATCATGCTTTTTTCACGGGATGGCTCACGGAATTCACTGATCATGATGTCGTTTCACTTATATGTCCACGGCCCCTGCTTATCCAGCATGGTAAACAGGACAGAATTGCTCACTGGCCCCAGGTAATTGAAGAATACGAGATCGCTAAAACTCACTATTCAAAGCTGAATATTACCGAGAGGTTTCAGATGGATATGCATGAGGGAGGGCATGAGGCAATAATTGAATCCGGAGTAAATTTCATGACTAAATGGTTAATGCCATAAATGATGCAGGGACACGCAAATGTTACGCCACTGAATTTAACCCCAAATATAATTTGTAGACGTAGGGACACGCCATGGCATGACCCTTACATTTATACCCCTGCAATTCTCCTTTTATATTCTGCAAGTGCAGCATCGAGACGATCTCTTGAGGTGGTATCGCCGGGAACATTATGCGAAGGGTGAATATACAGTTTAACTCCCCTGTCAGCCAGTATCTCGGCAACAGTTGTAACCGTCATCCATACGCATGTTATAAAGGCCATTGTTGACACGGGGCCTATCTTATCCTGATGATTCTTAAGAGGAACTGAAGCATCCTGCAACGGGGCACATGTATCAACAACTATATCAGCAATATCAAATATTGTCTTGCCGCATGAATGTCTTGTCTGCTTACCCTTTGCCTCCGAAGCTGATCCGAATACAATAACTTTCATTCCTCTCTTTTTTGCCTCCAGGGCCACATCAATATTTACATTGTTTATACCGGTATGTGAGAAGAGCCACATAGTATCATCCGTACTGAACTCGTAGCTTTTCATTATTGAGACACCATAGCCTTCAACCCTCTCAAGAAAGAGGAACTGGTGAACACCCATCTCTCCCGTGATCTTTGTAAAGAAGGTCAGAGGCAGTTCAATCATAGGATGAAAACCTACAAATCCTCCGATACGGGGATACATCTCCTCGATCGGTATAGTTGCATGCCCGCATCCGAAAGTATGAACCCATCTTCCTTTTTCAATTGTGTCTGCCATGACTTCGGCAGCCTTGCGTATATTCTCCATCTGTGTTTTTTCAATGCGGGTCATGATATCCCTCGCATTGTTGAGCCATTGAATTGCTAACATAATTTATTGATTTAAAGTTACTTATTTAATATTTCCGGATTTCTTCAAAATTAAAACCGAGAGCAGTATCATAATTACCGTTTCTGCAAGTGCAAATGTAATCAAATGCTTTACACCGAAATGTTGAGCCACCAGTCCCATAAGAAAATTAATAATTGTATTCCCGGTCAGGGCTATGAAAAAAATGATGCTGAATGCTGTACCTGATAATTCAGCAAAGAGGTTGCCTGCAATACCCAGCATAATAGGAAATCCTCCGGCAAGCCCTGCACCAAGTAAAACCAGTCCGGTTACTGATAAGCTGTAGGAGCTACTGAGTCTAAGTATAAGCAGCCCGGCTATTGTTAGTCCAAAAGAAATTACAAGAAGCTTCGCCGGAGTAAAAGATCTGAAGAGACTCCCTATGAGCAGCCTCATGGCAACCAGTCCCGCAACGAACAAAGTCAGGGCATATAAAGCACTGCTTTGTTCAACAGCAAGCTTGCTGACCATGTAAGTAGTTGTCCAATTGTTAATTATCCCTTCATAAGAGCTTTGAAAGAAAAGGAAAAATGCTATTAACAACAGCATTTTATTTTTAACCAGTTTTATTGTCTCACTAAATGGAACTCTCTTAATATGCTTGGGAGGAGGAAACTTAATGATGAGGTAAAATATGGATGTAAGGAGAGTAAGCATTCCTACTGAAGCAACAATTATTTCAAAATTCATTACATTCCTTAACAACGCCAGAATAAGCGGCATACCCAGAGCACCTATTCCATAGAAGACTCCAAGCAGACTGATGTTCGCTCCTTTTCCTGTTTCACTTATATCCGATACCAGTGCATTTGTGGCGCCATTGATTGCCCCGCCACCCAGACCAACAAGAAGGATATACAGTTTTAGTACGAATTCGGAGCCTGTATAGGCTATACCAAAAAAACCGGCAGCCATAATGATGGCTGAAACAGCAAGAAGAAGCCTGTAACCATTACGGTCAGCTATGGGACCGAAAAGAAGTGATCCTGCAATAATTCCTATTGGCAGGATTGTGAATAATGTACCAGAAGATATTTCATCGAGGTTAAGCTTCAGCCTGAGATCAGCCACCACTGAACCGAGTGTAATTATACAAATGCCGAATAAAAGCATGCCAGCGCACGCTGACCAGAATACTAATTTCCTGTTGAACATAAAGTCTCTATTATTGATTGTTGTCCTCATCTATACTTTGCAGGGCAAGAAATCCAGCTCCATAGACTCCTGCATCTCCTTTAAGTCCGGTACCAACAAGTGTAACCTGGGTTATACCGACCGGCTGGGCCCATTTCAGGGCTTCTTTATAAATATCTGGTAACAACGGAAGTGCAGGACCAAATACACCTCCTCCGAATATTATCTTCTCGGGATTGAAAAGGCTTACCAGGTTTGCAACAGCCATTCCCCAGAAGTCGACACACTGATTTATCACACTGACAGCAATGCTATCCCCTTTTTCGTAAGCTAAAAAGATATCATGTGAAGTTAAATTGTCAATGTCAGCATCTTTTAACACCCCTTCATACACTTCATTATCAGCAAGGTCTGACTTTACAACTTTAGCAATGCCTTCACCTGAAGCGTAATATTCAAAACATCCGCAATTCTTATACTGCTCCTTATATGGCCTCTGCAATGCCATCCAGCCAATACAACCGGCAATATCATGACTTCCCCGTAATATCTCACCATTTATCAGGATACCTGCACCTATACCTGTACCAACTGAGAGAAAAATCGCATCCCTGCATCCCCGGGCATTTCCTTTCCACAGCTCCCCAAGCATGTAGCATGCCCTGTCGCTGTCGATAGTTACAGGGAGGTCTCCGGTTACCGACTTTACCTCTTTCAGCAACGGATAATCATCCCACCCTTCAATATTCGGGACCCATACAGTGCCTGTGCCCTGATGGCTGATTCCTGGAACGGAAATACCAATTGAGCTGATTCTGTTACCGTCAGATTTACCCTGCATTACAAATTTCCTGATCTGATCTGTGATCAGCAAACCAACATCGGAACCGGTTCTTTTTTCCAGGGCAACTGTCTCTTTATGCAATATTTCCCCATCGTTCCTGAAGATGGCAATTGCAAGCTTTGTTCCACCAAGATCAATTCCAAGTAAAGCCATAATTTAGTTGAAAATTATATAACTAAAACATTGAATACAACACAAATATTGTCCAGTGCTATCTATCTGGAAAAAGTTTTCTTCAGACGGATATCCCTTGAAGAGCTTCCGATCAGGGCTTCAAAGTCACCGTGTTCATACATCCATTTGTTCTGTTTTTCCGAAAAGAATGAAAGGTCTTCATCAGTAATCTTAAATGTGACAGTTTTTGTTTCTCCTGCTTTGAGAAACAATTTTTCAAAATTCTTAAGCTCTTTCTGAGGCCTGTGTTCTGAAGAGACAATATCGCGCAAATAAAGCTGAACGACCTCAGCTCCGTCAACTTCCCCGCTATTCTTCACTTTAAAACTGGAATTAAAAGTATTACCCGTTTTATCTATCACCAGATCGCTGTACTCAAATGTTGTATAAGACAGTCCATGCCCAAACGGGAATAATGGCTCAACATTCTTTGTATCATAATGTCTATATCCGACATATATCCCCTCAGAATATTTTACAGTATTTCCTTCCCCCGGATAATTGCCAAAAGCCGGACAATCAGACAACAATACGGGGAATGTCTCAGGAAGTTTACCTGAGGGATTCACTTTGCCAAACAGAATATCAGCAATGGCATTTCCACCTTCCTGTCCGGGATAATATGCCTCAATTACTGCATTTACTTTATCAATCCATGGCATTGCGATGGCAGAACCATTGATCAGTACAACTACGGTTTTTGGGTTTACTTCCGACACCTCACTTATAAGCCTGTTTTGCTCGCCGGGGAGTAGAATATCGGGTCTGTCGTTATTTCCTCCTTCAAAAAAGTTGGATAATCCGGCAAATATCACCACTGCATCACATTCTCCTGCAATTTTTTTTACTGATTCAATTGAATTGCTACCGGGAACTTCCCATTCAAAACGAATGAAATTCCGGTTGGTTCTCTTTTTAAATTCAATTTTAATATCGACAGGTATGTTTTTATCAAAAGCAACACTGACATTTCTGCTTCCTGATGTAAAATCAGTCTCAAAATTATCAATGCTGCCTGTATCCCATTGGTCGATAATCAAACTATCCTTCAAATAAAGTCTGTGTCCGCATCCTGCTGCGGAAATTCCTATTTTATAACTCCCGGTGACCGGCGGAATAAGCTGACCTCTCCACCGAACCGAATATCCCTCCTTCCCTATCTGTGGTTTTGGATTTGCCCAACCCCACGAGAAATTCACAGATTCATCCATTTCAGTGCAGGCAGGCTGACCTGTAAGATCAGAATTCGCGTAATAATCACCTTTCAGACATTTCCCTGTTAATCCATTTTTCTCAGCACGCAGATATTTACTGCCAACGACTTCCATATTACCTCCTAAACCACAACCTTCCTCAAATAAGATCTCTGTATCAGGTCCGCATAAATTTCTGATACCATCGAGCGGACTTACAGAATAAAAAGGACTTACTGAAGCGCTGCCACCTCCACCCAGCCTTGCCTGAGATGCATTTGGACCAATCACCGCCAGCTTTTTGATAGTTTTTTTAAAAGGCAGAGTAGTCTTCTCGTTTTTGAGTAACACAATCCCCTCCTCTGCTACTTTTCTTGTAAGCAATTTATGCTTTTGAGAGTTTAACTCAGAGTTAAGATGTGGCTTTTCATAATCCAAAAGCCTGGTCCTCACCAAAGCCCTGAGAATACGTCTTACTTTATCATCAAGTTCATCTGAAGTAAGAGAATTATCAGCAATCGCCTTCAGAACATTGTCTTTTGTCAGGTAGTTCCCGGGTCCTGGCATCTCTATATCCAGTCCGGCATATAATGATGAGATGCTTTTTACGGCTCTCCAGTCGGAGACAACAAAACCTTCATATTTCCAATCTTCTTTAAGTACTTCCGTCAGCAGGTGTTTGCTGGCAGAGGTACGGAAACTGTTTAGTCCGTTATAGGCAGTCATCACCCCCCAGGGGTCTGCTTTATAAACCGGTATCCTGAAAGCCGGAAGATAAATCTCCTGCAAAGTGCGTTCATCCATCTGCACATCAATCACTGATTGATTAGTTTGCTGATTATTGGCAGTATAAGCTTTGATAACCGCCCCTACATCCTCTGACTGAACACCTTTTATAAAAGAGGCTGCCATTTCTCCCGAGAGAAGTGGATCTTCTGAAAAAAGCTCATAATTCCGGCCATTCAAAGGATGTCTTTTTATATTTACCATAGGTGCAAGTAAAAAAGCGGATCCGGTGGCACGGGTCTCCCTTCCAAGTGCGCTTCCCACTTCCTCAATTAATGAACGGTTAAAAGTTGCAGCCTGGGCAGCAGCAGTGGGAAAGCAGGTCGCATTACCTACCCAGTTTCCTTCCTTGTCAAGAATTATGGTTATGCCATGCCCGCAGTCGGTTACCTGAATGGAAGGAATACCAAGCCGTTCGATACCCTTTAAATGCCACATGTCGACACCTGCCAGCATATCAGCCTTTTCCTCAGGTGTCATTAATCGCATGATGCTTTCAACACGTATATCCAGAGGCTTTTCAGGATTCTGGACCCATTCTGCAATTGGAAAGAAGTCGGAGTCACCTGCAATGTTCCCTACATTTTGTCCTGAACAAAATGTTTCAATAAAAAATAAAACTGAAATTAAACAAAGCTGTTTTATCATATTTTTTTTTCAGTGTCAATTCCCTGATCGCTTTATTTTCCATATTTCAGCACCCTTTTCACCTATCTCACCGGTAGCAATTTCGAGGATCTTACCCTTGTCTGCCTGTGTTATCTTACGATTACCAAGCATTTCAACAAGATCCCATTTACCTGAACCAGTTACTTTAAGCCTTATAGTTGTTTTTTCAGCAGTTTTACCATGATTCAAAACGTAAAGCAAATAGCCATCCGGATATTCATGCAGACGTATCACAAGGGGATTCGATGCATTCTCAGGTTGTGATGAAGTAAAAGGAGCGGCAACATTTGCCCATTCTACAAGCCCGAGCAGGAACTTATTCGTATTCCGGTGTGAAGAATCCTGTACGGTTATCCGCTGAGTAGACTGGTCCCACTGCGATCCGCGTGAATTGGTCATTGCGAGGAATGATCCGACAAACATTGTATGACCCCTTCCATAGTCTGAAGTTACTATGCATGCCGTGCCATCTTCAAGCCGCCCGATCACTCGGGTGCTTTTATTATCACTTAATGGTTCAACAGATTCTGCAAACAGGGAACCTGTTAATGTATCTCCCTTCTGCAACCGTAACAATGAAGGATGAGAATTGTCCTCAACATTTATATAAACATTTTTCAGCGACTTCACCTTACTTTCCCTGACACCGAAGACTTTACTCAGTCCAAGTCCCGGAATAACACCGTCAGTATATCCGCGATTATCATTCCAGGCAAGTCGTGCTTCGGAAAATGCATTTCCGCCGTTTGAAACATAGTTCTTTATGCCGTCTGCCATCTTTTGGGTTATCATAAGGGCGTAGGGAATAATTACAAGCTTGTACTGGGATAGATCGACTGACTCAACATCCCTTCGATGTATGAAATCAACTGCTATGTTCTGGTCAGTAAGAAAGCGATAGTAACCAATCAGTGAATTGATATGACCATCCTGTGTTGTTGTCCGGCGGTGTCCCCCAACCATCTGTGACAAAGGATTATATACCAGGGCAACCTGAGCCTTAACCGGTTTTGATGTGCTGAAAACATCCTTGTTGGCATCAACAAAACGGGCAACTTTACCCAGTTCCACAGCACGTTCGGTCATTGTACCATCGAGGTTAATCAGACCATACCCCCCCGATTCATAACCTGATGACATCGGATAATAAGCATACGCGAATATTCCCTTTGCTCCTGTTGCCAGGCTTGACCATGTCCATATCCGGTGATCCGCAGGCGTAACCGGATCACCAACATTAAGTCCGACAGTACCAAATCCGGCCTGGAATTCACCAATATAATAACCCCCATTCTTAATATTGGCACTGTAAGAGAAATCACCCTGCGCCATGAAGCTCCATGGCCTCCAGTCACCCGGAAGATTATGCTTAGGGTATTGTGATAAGCCATAATAATCAACCTCATCAGCCATCAGGAAATCGTCACCTGATTCGCCGCCATAAGGGGAACCGAAAAGGGATACAGGGGAAGCATGGGCCGTGACAATATGGGTTTTATCATATTTACGAACAGCATCGTATCTGAGCCTGAGATCTTCCGCCAGCTTCTGATAAATGAATGCCTTCCAGTCCATAAAATCGGAGTAGGTAAGTATCGTTCCAAAACGCGGAGCAGACACATCTTCCCAGTTTTCGAAATTCCTGTACCACGATTTATTAAGTTCTTCAAGACCTGAATATTTCTTTTTCAGCCATTCGCGGAATCGAGCCTGGGTATTTGGACAGAAACAGTATTGCGGGTTCGGGATCCATCCTGGTTCTCCCCACTGGATAATATGTGGTTCACTCCACAGATCCCATCCATAAAAATTGGAAAAACTTACTGCAATTTTAGAAGTTTCTTCATAAAATTTCAGGAATGCCTCCCTCACTCCTGCATGATCAATGCAATAGCCCGGTGCAACCTGAGGCTGGATTTTGTCGCCATTCATTGCCTCAAACAAACCGTCGGGGTGTGATTTTCCTACCCAGTCAGGCGCAGATTCACCATAAACCTGTATGATCACCTTAAGACCGGCTTCTTTAGCCAGTTCAAACACCATTTTGAGATTCTCAAAGTTGTACTGACCTTTACGAGGTTCGCAATTCGACCATTCAACCCAGGTCTTGACCGAGTTGAAACCCAGTGATTTGATCTGCTGAATATCCTTCTTCCACTCCTCTCTCGAATTTGGAGTAACTTCAGATAACATTGTGGCTCTTGCTTTTCCTCCGCTGTACCACACGGAATAAGGGAAGAAATCACTCTTATTTACAACTGGTTTCCCCTGCGCCAAAACATCATCAGAATAAAAAAGTGAAAATAAGAGGGCAATAGCAATAAGTTTTAAACTTCTGTTCATATATCATCTATTTCTTTAAAATAACTTCCTGTTCATCAACATTCCATCCCGATATTTTTAATGTAAGTTCTCCTGGGCCAAGTTTTTCAACCGGGCAGTTTACAGTAAGGCTTATTTTCTCAGATGGAAGCAGAGATACATAATTGCCCGACCAGTAAGAAGGAAGAACCTCTTCTCCTTCAAGCAGCAGCTGGGGACGGATAAAAAATGCCAGTTTTCCGGTCGGATTTGT
This sequence comes from Bacteroidetes bacterium GWA2_40_15, assembly GCA_001768195.1. Lineage (GTDB taxonomy): Bacteria > Bacteroidota > Bacteroidia > Bacteroidales > VadinHA17 > LD21. Next base: position 102,694 of record MENI01000088.1, read on the forward strand.
AAGTTCTACTTTCCAGCTATGGTCTGATTTATTTTTCCCGTTATTTATAACATTCACATTAACTGAGGTTTCGGGCATACTGTTCATCGCTTTATAATCTTCGTCTTTTGAAAGCCAGTAAATATTTCCAGATATGACCTTCCCGTTCTTGTCCTTTAGCCGAAGTACGACAAAATTTACTCCTGAAGCTTTTTCCAAAACCTGTGAAATCGAAGAAGTCGCCTTAACATCTGTCGGCTCCAGGCTGATGTTTTTTTCTTCGTGGAACAATGATCGGGTATCAAGGTCATAAACATCAACCTGGGCTACAAGATCAGGTACCGGCTTATATGTTTTATTTATAGCCAGGACCTCCAGACTATTGAGGTTCAGCTGGATATGAACCGGCTCAACGGCATTCTGCATAAAATAATAGCCTGCATTCGGCTGGAGGTACCAGTCATATACCTGCCATACAACACTTGGAAATGCAGCATTCAGTTTCCAGAGCATAACTCCGCCGATGTCGTTAAGCTTATGCCCGGCAGCTTCAAAAATACCCTGGTAACCTATGGCATTCATGAGCTGCATCTTGTCACAGAACTCTTCCATGCTTACCGGTGCACCATATCTCTTAACCATCTCTTCATAATAGAGATCCCACCGTCCGTTTCCGGTTGCAGCATCATGATATCCCCAGGTATTGTTGAGAGGGAACGGTAATTTACTGTCCCATACCAGGTTCGGTATTATTTTTGGCATTATATTATACGGAGGCTGAGAAGGGATACCTGTTTCATCTTTGAAAACCCAGTCTTTCGCGGCAATTGCCCTGTTATAATAGTCTTTGGGATCTTTCCATGTATAAGGGCCTCCGCTATAGACACCGGTGGGGGCATTGTCAGGCCATGAACCATCCCATCCATCGGGAAGTTTCGCAAATCCTGAAGAACTGGGAATATAAGGTCTTGTACCATCAAGGGTAATAATACTGTTCCTCATCACATCATACAGCTCTTTGCGGGCATGACCTTCGTTGCCTCCCGTCCATACAAGCAGGCTGGGATGATTTCTTATCCTGAGTATTGTGCTCTTTACATTCTTAATAAAGATATCCCCGTCAAGAGGCCAGTCGGGTGAACCTTTAAATTCACCCTGTGTATCACCGGTGATCCAGAAATCTGACCAGACCAGCAATCCAAACCGGTCAGCTGAATCCCAGAATTCATCGCAAGGAGTAACGCCTCCGCCCCAGATCCTTACAAGATTTATATTGGAATTGCGGCACAAGCGGAATTCATAGTCATACCTTACCGAGTCGCGGTTTAGCATCATATCAGGGACCCATGCTCCTCCTGTAATATGGATCCGTCTGCCGTTTACATAAAAATCGCGGCGTGTAACCCCATTTACATCTACTGCTTTTGTTCCGACAGTGCGGATACCAAATACAAAAGTTGTGTCGTCAGAGATACCTGCAGTGTTTGCATACTGAAGCCTTATCCTGTAAAGATTAGGTTGACCGTATCCATTGGGCCACCATAGAGAGGGATTGGTAATAGCCAGCTCTTTTGTGTTTTCTGAATTGAGGTCAACAGCAGTTTCTTTGTTACCGCTAATGGTAACATCTTTAATAAAAGTTATAGTGCTACCTGTAAAGTTCTCGGGAGTAATAGTAACTGTCAGTTTTCCATTCTTTTCTGCAGATGAATGGTTAAGAATGGTAAGATTCAAACTGATTTTTGCCAGAGAAGTATCTGGCAGATTTGGAAGATCAGTTACCAGCTTTGGACTGGCAATAGTAACTCCGCCGGAGGTTCTTAAATATACAGGCAGCCATATTCCCATATTCCTGTCTCTTACAGGGGGCATCCAGTCCCAGCCTACGGAGCATAGCATTGTGACATTTTTACCTATGTCACCGGTGGGTCCTCCGTTCATATAGAAATCTCCCAGGGCAGTGAGCTGCTCTGTATCCGGTAATCCCGGATAATCAAGAGGATAGATCTTAACTGCCATCACATTTCCCTGTCCGGGTTTTACAAGTCCGCTGATATTGAGACTGTACTCGGCAAACATTCCTGACAACCGGGTGGAGTCGGCAATCTGCTTTCCGTTGATCCAGACCCCGGCTCTGTAGTTTATACCCTTGAAGATTATCTGGAAATGACGGTCTTTGTCAGATTCAGGAACTGTAAATACGGTTCTGTACCAGTAAGGCTTGCTCCACGGATTAGGGAGGTTGGGAATATGACTGAACTTCCAGAGATCATACTTTTTGTTGAACTCATCAGATGCATCCGGAATAAGCATATTATTCAAACCCTGATATGGATCGGGATATACGCCGTTTGCTACCAGACCTGTAAGAACCGTACCCGGTACTTTAACCGGGAACCAGTATACATTCGATTTGTATTGTGGCGATGAGATCTCCTCGCCCGTTGAAGGGATCAGAAATGACGACTGGAGTTCAAAATCGGTAAGTTTTATCTGCTTTACAGGAGATGTTGCTGTTTCACTGCCGCACTGGGTCAGCATAATCAGAACAATTCCTGAGAGTACGAAAAGTAAGTTTCTCTTTGTAGTCATAACAACAGGATTTAAAGGTCTGCTATAAAGTAATTGATTATTTCAGATGTTTCTTTATGTTATAGAGTTTATTTAATGCCTCAACAGGTGTAAGGTTATCGATATCAATGCCCAGTATTTCATCGCGTATCTGCTTCAAAACGGGGTCGTCAAGCTGGAAAATACTGAGCTGCAGCCCCTCCCTGTGATCTGCCAGACCCGCTATAGGCTTGGCCAGCTCCTTCTTTTCATGGCTCTGTTCTAGTTCTCTGAGTATCTCATCAGCACGGTTTACAACACTTTTTGGCATACCTGCCATTTTAGCAACATGGATGCCGAAGCTGTGTTCGCTTCCCCCTCTTTTCAGTTTGCGGAGAAAGATAACCTTATTATTGAGCTCTTTGATTGAAACATTAAAGTTCTTTACTCTTGAAAAGGAGTTCTCCATTTCATTAAGCTCATGATAATGAGTGGCAAACAATGTTTTGGCTTTCATCCTGTTTTCATGGAGGTATTCCACCATGGCCCATGCTATGGAAATTCCGTCATAGGTACTGGTCCCCCTGCCGATCTCATCGAGCAGAATAAGGCTGCGGTCAGAGAGGTTATTCAGGATACTTGCAGTTTCGTTCATCTCAACCATGAAGGTTGATTCACCGAGGCTTATATTGTCGGAGGCCCCTACCCTCGTGAAAATCTTATCCACCATTCCTATCTTCGCCTCTTTAGCCGGGACAAAACATCCTGTCTGAGCCATCAGAACGATAAGTGCTGTCTGCCTGAGAAGTGCTGACTTACCTGACATATTCGGGCCTGTAAGTATGATTATCTGCTGATCATCTGTATCGAGAAACACATCATTGGGCACATATGATTCCCCGGCCGGAAGTTGTTTCTCTATTACAGGATGACGGCCATCTGTAATTTCAAGCCTCAGGGTCTCATCAAGAAACGGCCGTACATAGTTGTTTTCGGAGGAGACGGATGCAAATGACTGAAGACAATCGAGCCTGGCAATAACAGATGAGTTAAGCTGAACAGGAGGAATATATTCAACCAGGGAAAGGACCAGATCGTTGTAAAGCCTGGTTTCAAGTGCAATAATCTTCTCCTCAGCCCCGAGTATCTTGCTTTCATACTCCTTAAGCTCTTCAGTTATATACCGTTCGGCGCTGACAAGCGTTTGTTTCCTTATCCATTCAGGAGGAACCTTGTCCTTATGTGTATTTCTTACTTCAATATAATACCCAAATACATTATTGAAGCTGATCTTAAGCGATGTTATGCCTGTTCGCTCAATCTCCCTCTTCTGAAGATCTTCAAGATAATCTTTCCCCCGGTAAAGTATGGTTCGCAATTCATCCAGTTCTTCAGAAACACCTTCAGCAATAACCTTTCCTCTGTTAACCATTACAGGAGGATCAGAATTGAGTTCCTTATCAATTTTGTCAGCAATTAATTTGCATGGATTCAGTTGTTCTGTAAGCATGATCAGGGGCAGACAGCCGCTGGAAAGGCATTTTTCTTTAAGAGGTTCAATTGCTTTCAGAGCTCTTTTAAGCTGTACAACTTCCCTGGGATTAATCCTGCTCACAGCTACCTTTGAAATCAGTCTTTCAAGATCGCCGATATGTTTTATGTAATCCGATATTTCATCGGTAAAATCCTTATTATCAAAAAGATATTGAACTATATCGAGTCGCTCATTAACCGGTTGAAGATCTTTGAGAGGAAGTGATATCCAGCGTTTAAGAAGCCTCCCTCCCATAGGTGAAATCGTTTTGTCGAGCACGTCAATCAGCGTTTTTGCGCCTTCGTACAGAGAATTGAAAAGCTCAAGGTTCCGGATAGTGAATTTATCGAGCCACACATACCTGTTCTCCTCAATCCTCGACAGGCTTGTAATATGTCCCAGCTGCTCATGCTGTGTAATATCAAGATAATAAAGAATTGCTCCCGCTGCAATGATCCCGTAATTGAGACTATGAACGCCAAAACCTTTCAATGAGCTGGTTTCAAACTGCTTCAGAAGCCTGTCATTTGCAGCCTCCTGCGTAAAAATCCAGTCATCGAGTTTAAAAGTATAGTATTTGGTCCCGAAATATTCAAGAAAGAGATCTTTCCGGCTTTTTTCAAACAATACCTCTTTGGGCTGGAAGTTGCTGAGCATCTGATCTATATATTCAATAGTACCTTCCGAAGTAAGGAATTCTCCGGTGGAAATATCGAGGAATGCCACGCCTGCAATTTTTTTGTCGATATGCACAGCTGCAAGGAAATTATTCTCCTTATGATTGAGTACATTCTCATTGAGTGATACACCGGGAGTGACAAGCTCAATTATACCTCTTTTTACAATCTTTTTTGTCAGCTTTGGATCTTCAAGCTGCTCGCATATAGCTACTCTCTGTCCCGCCCTTACAAGACGCGGAAGATAAGTGTCAAGTGCGTGATAGGGAAAACCTGCAAGCTCAACAAACCGGGCAGAACCGTTCGCCCTGCGTGTAAGTGTTATGCCTAATATTTCAGAGGCTTTTATTGCATCCTCACCGAATGTCTCGTAAAAGTCGCCTACTCTGAAAAGAAGTATCGCATCAGGATG
>MENI01000089.1 GCA_001768195.1 Bacteroidetes bacterium GWA2_40_15
AGGAGATGTATTGAGGAATCACCTTCTTACAAGCAGGATAAATAAAGATGTGATGAAAGATTAGCTTTTGAAGGAGGGGTGGCCGGGAGTATTGATTATCTGATTATTACAAAGTTCATTTCCCGTCCGGGGTGGTTGATTTAATTGACTTGACAAAACATCCTATGCAGATTGTAAAAAACTACAGAAAGTTGAAGACAAGAATAATTACAAGTGAACTTAGGATATATGGTATTAAGGTTTGAAAACAGATTTGTATTCCAGGAATCTGAATATATAAAAAGTGTTATAAGTAAAGTTTTTAAAAAACAAGAATGGATCTGATAAAAAATCAACCACCCCGGCCGCAAGCATACTTTGCAATACATTAACTATCAATGTACTGCGGCCATCCCCTCCTTCAAAAGGAGGGGAAAGTGTTATAGAAGAATTTATTTCCAATCGGATTTGTACTTATTCTGAAAGATTCCTGACAGTCAAATAAAACTTTATTCAGAATCTTTGATCATTTCTTTTCCAGGAACCTCAGCTTTAATCCATCAATGCGTGATAATCTTCCAATTATTTTTTCTTGCGATACAAGCCTGAAATTTATTATCATCCGGCATTCAAGATCAAATGTCTGGTCTGACTGACCTGCTGCTTCATCTTTAAGGATTTTCATCACATCGTTCATCGATGAATATGGAAAGGTTATTTCGTAATAATCCTGAACAGTACATTCAATAATTTCAGCACCGGATATTGCCTCTGCTGCTGCACTTCTGTAAGCATTTATCAGTCCCGGGACTCCCAGAAGTGTACCTCCGAAATACCTGATAACAACGATAAGAACATTTGTAAGACCATGCGAATTGATCTGACCCAGAATTGGTTTTCCTGCTGTGCCCGAAGGTTCACCGTCATCATTAACTCTCCATACTGTTCTTTCATGTCCAATCATATACGAATAGCAATGATGACGTGCATCATGAAACTCCTTGCGTAATCCATCAACTATAGGCTTAACTGATTCAGGGTCAGAAACAGGATAGGCATTAGCTATGAACCGGCTTCCCCTGTCCCTGAAAATTCCCTGCGAAAAAGATTTTATTGTTTTGTAACTGTCAGATTCCATTTAAGATAAGCTCGAAAATAAATTGGTTTACAATATTAATTATTATTATTGTCAGGGTGCTGAATTAAAGCTAAAATTGATACTTTTGTTTTGAATACATAAATACTTATGAGCTTACTATTAGACGAGAAGGATTTAAAGAAACTGATAGTTATCGGCGACAGGGTGCTTGTTAAACCAAAAGTGCCCCAGTCAAAAACTAAAAGCGGACTATTACTTCCCCCGGGGGTGAATGAAAATGAGAAAGTCCTTATCGGATATGTTGTCAAAGTAGGACCCGGATACCCCATTCCTTCGGTAAATGATACCGACGAACCCTGGAAGAACAGATCTGACGAGCCAAAATATGTTCCGCTTCAGCCTAAAGAGGGTGATCAGGCTGTTTATCTTCAGAACAGCGCCATAGAGGTTGAATTCAATATGGAAAAATACGTTATAGTTCCCCATTCGGCGATTTTATTATTGCTAAGGGATGATGGATTGTTCGAATAATTTGCTAAAATATTCGAATTATTCTTTATAAAGAGAATATTCCTTAAATTCTGTCTTGAATATCTCAATCTCATGGGCCCATCTTTGCTTTTCAAGCCTGAGATCTCCTCTCCGGATAAGTACCTCTCGGATTCCGGAATCCCCTGAAAGTATATCAAACGGCATAAGTTTTCTCTCATATTCGTATGGCGGGGGGATAAAGCTGAGAGACTCCGGAGCAGATGTCTCAATAATTGCATCAAAAATCTCAACTGCAGTCTCAACCGGTTTGAAAATGGAAATATCTGTAACGTGAATCTGCATGCCGTTGCAAAGTTGTCCGCAGAATTTATGAAATGTAGGAATATAGTTGTGAATGCGGAATGCACATCCATTTATCTTTCTGTTAATCAGGTTTCTTCTTAATTTTTCAGAATTGATGAAGGGTGCCCCGAATAATTCAAATGGTAATGTTGTACCTCTGCCTTCGGAGAGATTCAGTGCCTCTATGAGCACAGTCCCCGGATATACAATCGCTGTCTGAAGTGTTGGCATATTAGGGGAGGGGAGTACCCATGGCAGTCCGGTTTCGGAATAGAGTAATGATCTCTTCCAGTTTTCCATACGGATTATTTTCAGATCACAGGAAGGATGATATTTATCCTTTATCCACAATGCCATTTCTCCCATTGTCATTCTGTGACACAATGGGATGCAGGCGCCCCCTACAAATGTAAAGAATGCCTCCTTCAGAACCGGTCCGTCACAGGGCAACCTGCCAACAGGATTTGGCCTGTCAAGCACCCAGATTGGAATACCGGCTTCAGCGCAGGCTTCCATACATAGCTTTACGGTCCATATATATGTGTAAATACGCGTGCCCGTATCCTGGAGATCAACTATCAGGGCATCTAATTCATTCAGCATTCCACGTGTTGGCTTCCTGTGCTCACCATACAGACTAAAAAGAGGAATATCATATTCCGGATGCCTCTCGCTCTGCCATTCAATCATATTATCCTGGGTCTGTCCGTGCAATCCGTGCTGTGGCCCAAAAACTGCTGAAAGCTTAAATTCTTTCAGATCATGGAATACATCAATAACATGTGAGAAATCGCTCGTGATGCTTGAGGAATGGCACAGAACGCCTGCTCTTTTGCCTTTCAGCTCTGACGGAATATTATTCAGGAATGATTCAAGTCCGGTCGTAACCATAATATTTTTTTCTGACAAATATATGATTAACCCATAGAAATGATCAATAACATGATTTCAATTAATCAAAAAATGATTATTCTTTCATAAGTTTGAAGTTTTAAAAAATATTACATATGATTTCAAGGTCATTAAGGCCGGTCTGCGGGTTTCTTCTGGTTGTTCTGCTTCTGGTTTCCTGCATAAATCAGGGAAGTAAGCATTTAAGTATAGTTGAAACAACTGACATTCATGGAGTAATTTTGCCTTATGATTATGTTGAAAAAGAGGAACTCAATGTTTCCCTTGCATCTTCATTTACATATATTAAGCAATTACGTAAAGAAAAGGATGCAGTGGTACTTCTTGACAACGGGGATAATCTTCAGGGTCAGCCTGCTGTTTATTATTATAATTTAGTTGACACTGTTTCCCCGCATCTGCTGGCTGAAGCTATGAACTACATGGAGTACGACGCCGTAACGGTTGGAAATCATGATATTGAGACCGGACACCAGGTTTACGACAGGCTCGTAAAAGAGTACAATTTTCCGCTTCTGGCAGCAAATGCTGTGAATCTCGCCACAGGCAAGCCTTATTTTAAACCTTATGCAATTATTAAGAAAAGCCGACTGAAGATTGCTGTATTGGGATTGGTGACTCCGACAATACATAACTCATTGCCTAAAGAGCTCTATAAAGGCATTGAATTCAGGAACATGTATGAAACTGCAAAAGAATGGATGCCGGAAATAATTAAGGAAAAACCTGATCTGATTATAGGTCTGTTTCACACAGGATGGGATAATCCGAAATCCGACTCTTATCAACCTGATACCAGACCTGATGAAGGTTCAGCTGAGATTGCTTTCAATATTCCCGGGTTTGATATTATTTTCACCGGACATGATCACAGAATAGCAAATGAAAAGATTGTAAATATTTCCGGAGACACAGTTCTTATACTTAACGGAGGAAGCCGTTCAATGAACCTTGCACAGGCTGATGTGACATTTGAAAGAGATAAAAAAGGGAAATTCAAAAAAGCGGTAAACGGAATTATTATAAAAGTTGCAGATCATAAACCGGATGCCGGATTTATTGAAAAATTCAATGATAATCATAATGAGGTTCTTTCCTATGTCAATGAGGTACTGGGAAGCTCTTCAAATACAATATCTTCGCGCGACTCATATTTTGGTTCGTCAGGATTTATTGACATGATGCATTCATTACAGCTTGATATTACGGGTGCTGATATTTCATTTGCGGCCCCGCTCTCATTTGATGTTAAGATTTCTGAAGGACCTGTAACTGTAGGCGATATGTTTAAGCTGTACAGATTTGAGAATATGCTTTATACAATGTCCATGTCCGGCCTTGAGGTTGAAAAGTATCTCGAATATTCCTATGCAGGATGGTTCAATACAGTTAACGGCCCTGATGATTATTTGCTTAAATTAAGAACTGATAATGAAGGAAAACTTATACTGACTGATGGTAAGGCCTGGCTTAAAAATCAGGCATACAATTTTGATTCGGCAGCAGGAATAAACTATATCGTGGATGTAACAAAACCAGAAGGATCAAGGATTACAATTACAGGTTTTTCTGATGGAACACTTTTTGAAAAGAACAAAATATATAAGGTAGCTGTTAATTCTTACAGAGGCAATGGAGGAGGTGGTCATTTTTATAATGGAGTCGGAATTGATAAAAATGAATTGATGTCAAGAGTAATGGAATCTACAGAAAGGGATCTGCGATACTATATGATAGAAAAGATAAGAAATAAAAAAACAATTGATCCGCTGAAGCTGAATAACTGGAAGATAATACCTGAAGCAGTTGTAAATGAAGTATTTGAGCGTGAATATAAATTGCTCTTCGGAGAAAAAAAGTAACAAAATTAAAATAAATTATGACTATCGGTAATGATACATACAAAATCCAAAAACGCTTGAAAATCAATTTATTTACCCCAGCCCCGAGGGGAGTAAATTGATTTTCTTCGCTCCCCTTGGGGTCGGGGTAAACGAAGAAAATCATTGAAGTTATATGTATGATTCCTGATACTCATTAAATAAATTAAAGAACATAATTATGGAAAGTAAAAGACTCAGGTTATTATTTATAATGCTGGTAATAATTGTTTCCGGCTGTACAAATGTAAGTAACTCCGAATCCGGAAAATCTGCTGACAAACCAAAAAATATTATTCTGTTTATTGGTGATGGAATGGGTGTTCCTCATTTACAGGCAAGTATGACTGTCAGCAGTCAGCCTCTTAATCTTGAAAGATTTCCCTATTCAGGTCTTTCCAAAACCCATTCTGCAGACAGCTACATAACTGATTCCGGTGCAGCGGGAACAGCAATTGCCTGCGGGGTTAAGACAAATAATGGAATGATTGGAGTAAGGCCTGATGGCACTCCTGTCAGTTCAATTACAGAGATCGCTAAACGAAACGGACTTGCTGCCGGGGTAATAAGTACCAGTGCAATAACACATGCCACACCTGCTTCATTTGTGGCTCATAATTCCGGAAGAGGGAATTATGAAGAGATTGCAGCAGACTTCCTTAATGGTACTATTGACCTGTTTATAGGAGGAGGAGAGAATCACTTCCGTAAAAGGAAAGATAGCGTTGATCTGACTCTGAAACTGAAAGAACAGGGGTTCGATGTTGTTTACACGATGGAAGAAATGAAGAAATCAGAGTCTGCGAAATTAGCTTCCCTGCTTGCAAAGGATCATATGCCATCAGTAACTGACGGAAGGCAGGGGCTTCTTGCTGACATGACCCGAAAAGCCATTGAAACACTTGGCAAAAACAAGAATGGATTTGTTCTTATGATTGAAGGATCAATGATTGACTGGGCCGGGCATGAAAATAATCTTGAATATCTTATTGCAGAGATGATTGACCTTGATCAGGCTGTTGGTGCTGCTCTTGATTTTGCTTCAGCTGACGGAAATACACTGATCGTCGTTACTGCCGACCATGAAACCGGAGGTTTGGTGCTTTCAGGAGGAGACAAATCCGGCCATAAGGTAGAAGCAATATTTGCCTCTACTGATCATTCAGCCGTTATGGTACCTGTTTTCTCTTACGGTCCGGGTGCTGAGAGATTTTCAGGGATTCATGATAACACATTCTTCTTTGGTGAATTCATTGAACTGCTTGGGCTTAAAAAAGATTGAAGGTTTTCCCGAAAATAATGACTATTGAATTAGATTCAGTAAACCAGCTACCAGGAAGGAAGCTACCTCTTGTAGAGGAGTTCTTAACATTACAGGGAGAGGGTTATCACACGGGACGTGCAGCATATTTCATCCGGTTAGGCGGATGCGATGTCGGCTGCAGCTGGTGCGATTCCCGTTTTTCATGGAACCCCGATCTGCATTCTCTGGTTGATACTGATATGATAATTGAACATGTTATTGAGTCTGGCACGGATTCTGTGGTTGTAACAGGCGGAGAACCACTGATGTGGGATCTTGATTATTTATGCAGGCAACTTAAACTAAAGAATATAAATACTTTCATAGAAACATCCGGAGCATATAAATTAAGCGGAGTCTGGGACTGGATATGTCTTTCACCAAAAAAAAATATGCCGCCGGAAGGTAAAATATGTGAAAAAGCTCATGAACTTAAAGTTATAATCCAGAATAAGAATGATTTTGAATGGGCAGAGAAATATCGTAAGCTGGTTAATGATGAATGCAGATTATTCCTCCAACCTGAATGGAGCAGATTCCAGATTATTATCCCTGAAATTGTTGAATATGTCAAGAAAAATCCGGCATGGCGCGTTTCGCTTCAGTCGCACAAGTATATGCATATCCCCTGACAGAGTTTCAAACTTCAGGCTGCTGATCTTTGCTGTAATCTTTCTGTTTGTGGTGACTTCTGCAGGATATTCTCAGGGATTTCATACAACTTCCAGCAGAGCCATGAAAATTTATAATGAGGGTGTTTCTGATTTTGATCATCTTTATTATGAAGCTGCAGAATCTAATTTTAAAGAAGCTGTCAGCACTGATCCCGGATTCTTAGAGGCTCATATGATGCTTGGTGAGTTGTATTTTAAGCAAAAAAAGTACGCTGAAGCATCATCCAGTTACCTGGCAGCAGTAAAAATTGACTCCCTCTTCTATAAACCGGTATTTTTCAATCTTGCTACATCAGAAATGATGTCAGGAGATTATTCAAATGCATTGATCCATTACAGAGTTTACCTTGCTCAGAGTGGTATTTCTGAAAAAAACAAAGCTATTGCCATAAAAAATCTTCGTAACTGTGAATTTGCAATTGAAGCCATTAAAGACCCGGTGGCATTTAATCCTGAAAATGCCGGCTCCGGGATAAACACAGCTGATGATGAGTACTGGCCATCCATAACTGCAGATGGCCAGACCATGATCTTCACCAGGCAAGCTGCAGTTAATGGTAATAGCTCTAATAAAAGGCAATCCCACGAAGACTTTTATATAAGCACATGGTCAGATGGTTCCTGGAATACGGCAATTAATGCAGGTCCTCCGCTGAATACCCCGCAAAATGAAGGAGCGCAAACTTTAGCATCAAATGGGAACTATATGTTTTTTACCGCATGCGACAGGCAGGGGGCACTGGGGAGCTGTGATATTTATTTTTCAGCATTTTCAGATGGCAGATGGTCACAGCCTTTTAATCTTAATGCACCTTTGAATTCAGCTTATTGGGAATCACAACCATCAATTAGCGCCGACGGCAGAGTATTATTCTATTCAAGCAGCCGACCAGGTGGTTTTGGCGGAAAGGATATATATTATTCAGTCCTTGACAACACCTCTATCTGGGGAAATCCGGTAAATATGGGTAAAGTAATTAATACCGAAGGAGATGAAATGTCCCCATTTATACATTTTGACGGACAAACCCTCTATTTTTCCTCAGACGGACGTCCCGGGATGGGTGGATTTGATATGTATATGACAAGAATGAACAAAGATAGTACCTGGTCTGAACCACAAAACCTTGGTTATCCCATTAATACGTACAACGATGAGATGGGGCTTATTATTGAATCAGGAGGTCAGAAAGCATTTTTCTCTTCAGCCCGGGATAAGTCAAAAGGTAAAGACATTTTCTATTTCTATCTTCAGGAATCAATAAGACCTAATCCTGTATCATATCTTAAGGGCAGGGTTTTTGATAAAGAAACCGGAGGAGTTATCAAAGCTGAATATGAGCTGATAAACCTATCGACCAATACCGTGACAATAAAGAGCTCTACAGATTCAAGGGGAAATTTTCTTGTATGTCTTCCTTCAGGATTCAATTATGGTCTAAACGTGAGCAGGCCAGGTTACCTTTTTTACTCGGAGAACTTCTTATTCGAAGGGATCCACTCAGTTGCTGAGCCTTTAATTAAGAAGATAATTCTTAATCCAATAAAAGTAGGAGAGAAGATGCTTCTTACAAATGTATTTTATGAAACAGATTCGTGGCAGATCAAAGATGAATCTATTACTGAGTTATTAAATCTGGTGAAACTGTTGAACGATAATAAGGATCTTATTATGGAAATCGGAGGTCATACAGACTCAACCGGATCGGCAGAATATAACCGGACATTATCGGAAAAAAGAGCTCTCTCTGTTATCAACTTCCTCAAAGGTAAAGGAATTAATCAAACAAGGCTTAAGTATAAGGGCTATGGAAATACAATGCCAATTGGTAATAATGAGACTCCCGAGGGCAGACAATTGAACAGAAGGACAGAAGGCCTGATCATTGAAAGAAAATAAGAAATGGCCGTTTAAAACATGAAAACGGCCATTCACCTCCACGAACGCGGGAGACAGACATTGCTATAGAAGTTTAATTTATCAACTTGAGATAATCGAATTAATGTATTTATTTATGGTTATTTCGTTATTGGGTCGCAATCTTACAGGTATTGAAAAATATATACCGCTTCCGCTTGTTCCATTGCACTGGATGTTGAAGGTACCGCCCAAAAGTTGAATCAGCTTTTTGGCCAGCGTTATGTTCACAGCTGAACTCAGATCGTGATACTGTGAAAGTGAATCAGCAAGATCATTTGTATTAAGAAATTCCCTGGTCTTCAAATAACCCTGGCCGGAATCAAGTACATAAAAAGTAACTTCGTTTTCACTGCTGAAGTAGCCTGTTTTAATATACCCTGAATCTGTATTTTGTAAAGAATTCTGAAAAAGACACCTCAAAATCCTGTAAACCCTTATTTTATCAATGAAAATATTATGTGATTCTGAAAACTGAATTTCAGTAACAAGTTCAATGCTCTCTTTTCCCGTTTTTCTTAATACTTCCCTGAATTCCGAAAAAAGACCATCCAAAAGATTATTATGATTACAGATTAATTCATCACTTTTAGGTATGCCGGTATCAACTATTGCTGATTCAAGATAATTCTCAAATAATGCAATAAGTTGTTCACATGTACTATATATCTGATTAACAAATTCATCACGTTCAGGTTCTACAAGCGATTTATCCTTAAGCAGAAATGCAAGAGAGATAATGGAATTCATCTGGGTTCTCATCTCATGAGACATTCCATTTAATACGGAAGTGTTAAACGCAATTGTCCTGGAAAAAGGATTTATTCCAGTATCCTTCTGCCTGGTATTGGTTCCCGAAGTATCTTCCGAGGCAATACTATTTCCTTGAATTTCAAACATAAGTAGTGATTAATAATGTCACTTTAATCTTCTTAGAACCTTTCTGGCTTCTTTGCTGTAAATACCTCCATCATTTTTTATTGATACGAGCAATTGAGCAGCCCTGTTATTATCTTCAGTCTTTACATAGCATAATGCGAGATACCATCGGGCCGATTCAATATAGAGGTTGTTGTTGTCATCTATCACTGTAGTAAAAGAATTCCTGGCTTCGTTGAATTGCTTCACTTCCATATTTGATACGCCGGAAAGAAGATGAGTCTGCATGTCATCCGGATTACTTTCAAGTACTTTGGCAAACTGAGAGGCCGCATTTCTGTAATCCTGCTCATTATAGTATTTTAGTCCCAGAATATAATCAGTGTTTGCTTCTGAAGCAGCTGATCGCTGTGCGGATGGGGCTTCATAGGATTCATAGAACTGGGATACAATCTCCTCACTCGTTAGTGTTTGTCCGGTGAAAAGAATGAGGCCTGTTATGATTGCAACTCCTGCAAAAGCAGCAGCATATTTCAATAAATTCATTCTCAGGAACATACGGCTCTTCTTCTTTTCAAATCGTATCCTGTCTATATCAGACAGCTTAGTCCGCAATGACATAACAGATTGCCTTTTAAGAATTTCATCAGTATGCTTCCTGGTCTCTGTCTCTTTTTTCAGTTGTTCATTTCCTTCTATCTCCTTCAGGAACCACTGCCTTTCTGATTCGGTCATTTCAAAGGCATTATACCTTTCAATGAAATATGAAAAATCTCTTGTCTTCATTTGATATAAATTTATAATAATTCACTGTTATACAGACAATTATCGTATTAACTTAAATAATCCATAATTTAAGCTGCATCTTAAATGCAGACTGACCCGACTTTCATCAACTTCAGCAGCACATTTCTCTCATAGCTGCTTTTTGAGAGTAATAATCCAATTTTATATCTTGGTTGGAGGAGGGGTAGGCCAGTCATCATTTCCGGCATCTCCGCCACGAACAGTAATCATTTCTTCGTTTGTAAGTTCAAATGCATCAAAAATGTCTTTTGTCAATTCAAAATTCTGAGTTTTCATGGTTTCTTTTTTTTATATTTATACTGATTCAGGGTTATTCGTTTTATATAGTACATGTCAGAAGATGCCATTTTGTGACACAAAAAAATCAACTATTTTTAAATTATTTTTTAAATAACATATAATCAGATATATACAAATCCCGTTTCAAATAGAAAATTAACCACTCTTTTCTATATTTGAAATAAAAACAGGTTTTTTCCTCAATAGTAAGAATAAATGATCATTTCTGTTAGTAGCCGGATATTCACCATTATTATGATTTCAGTCTGGCTGGTTATCATTGAAACTACTGAGGTAATAAATGCAATTGATTCATGTGTAGTGGATTATTCAGGTCTCTTAATTGCAGATGAAACTCCAAAAATGCAGTCCGCAGCTTCGTCAGATCTTGTCAGGCTAACCGATTTGCTTAAAGAACAATTGATCAGTGGCAGATACGACCATGGGAGAAAAACAGTCAGTGAGATTATCTCCTTAATCGTATCAGATAATCTGGATAGTGCGATAGTTGCTGATTCTTATTATTATATTGGAGTATATTACAAATTGATCGAGGATTATGACACTTCGATTCAATTTCTGGACCGGTCGGTATCTCTGAAGGAAAAACTCTCAATATTTGATGATAATTATGCAAAAGCTCTTTATAATCTGGGCGGAAATTATGCAAATATTGGAGTTTTTAAGAAGCACAAAGATTATACTCTGAAATCACTTGATATAGAAAAGCAGATCTATGGCGAGAATAACTATGCTCTTATCAGTACTTATGCGAGTCTAATTACTGCTTATATTGAACTGAAAGACTATGAAAAAGCTTTGGATCTGGTTGATATTGTATATAGTATCATTGATCATAATTCATCAACTGCAGATCCACAATTCGTTGCCTTTTTGTACCACAATATCGGATTCCTTTATAATTCATCAGGAGATTATTCTAAAAGTAAGATGTTATTCGAAAAAGCAGAAGAATTCTATATTAAAGCCGGAAAAACTACAGAGGAAGGTTATATTAATCTTATGAACAGCATGGCAGTTGCATTAAGGAACCTTGGTCTGCTGGAAAAATCTGGTGAATATTATAAAAAGGGTATTGAACTTGCAAAAAGGAGTAATTCATCATCTTCCTATCTGATGTTGAGTTCTTATGCAATAACACTGGGAAAAGCCGGAAAGGTGACAGATGGCGAATCAGTTTTAGCTGATCTTCTGAAACGGACCAAAACAACAAACAGTTCAGGTTCGCATAATTACTATGAAGTCTTAGGTTATTATGCAAATTACCTTCGTGAGTTTAATATCGATAAAGAAAAGTCTCTTGAATACTTCTCACAATGCATTGAGTATTTCGATAAGCAGGGAGATTCATTTCTGAAATACCCGGTTAAAGAAGGATATGCAATAATTCTCTCTGAGAACGGTGAATATGAAAAATCACTGAAGATTTTGCAGACACTGCTTTTTTCTGAGAATTCAGGTTCAGGAAGGGAAAATATATTTTTAAATCCGGATATTGACAACATCAATGCCGATAAGGATTATCTGGGAGCTCTTAGAACCAAATACCAGATACTTAAAACTTTTTATAAGAATTCACACGACCTGAAGATACTTGAATCATGCGCAAATACTGCTGAATTGATAATTTCCCTCCTTGAGAAAATAAGAATAAATATTAGTGAGGAGGAGAGCAGGCTGCTTCTTGGAGACCGTTATCGCGATTCATATCTTGCCGTGATCAGAGATTTCTATCTGCTTTATAACAATACATTCAACACGTCATATCTCAATAAAGTATTTGAATATTCTGAGAAGAGTAAGATTGCAGGACTGCTTACTGCGACTCGCGAATTAAAGGCAACACAGTTTCATATCCCTTCTGAACTGGCCGGGATGGAACATAGTCTTCAACAGGAAGCCGCTATTCTTAACGACCGTGTCGCCGGCAGGTCGGAGTTTGGCAGCGCATCTGTCGATATTGTAGCTATATGGAAGAAAAATCTGTTCAATACAATCCGTAAGCGGGATTCGCTTATAAAAGTTTTTGAAAAGGATTACCCTGATTACTATTCAATTAAATATAATACGCAGGTTATAAGAGCTGATGAGATCCCTGGTATCATTGGCAAAAAAAACAATTATATAAGCTATGTGGCATCTGATTCAAATATATTTATAAGTATTGTGAACAAAAGATATCAGAAAACAATTGCCATAATTGTTGATTCGTTATTTTATGCCAAAATAAGAAAGTTCAGAAGCCTTCTTACAATGCCTGACTTTAATAATGCCAGAAATGAATTAAGGGATTACTATACAACAGGATATGAATTGTATACCACTTTGATTGCTCCGGTAAAACCTTACCTGATATCTGAAAGGGTTATGATATCTCCTGATAATTTATTGTCGTACATACCATTTGAAACGTTACCGGTCGCTACAGGGAATATTGAGAATTTATCGTACCATAATATTGAATACCTGATGAAGGAATTGGATATTTCATATACATATTCTGCAACATTCATGGCTGAAAATATCAGGCACGGTTATCAGGAGGGAAATATTGCGATTGCATTTGCTCCTGACTACTCTGAACCGGTGGAAATCAACTCACTGTTTCAAAAACGGCAGAAAACCGGAAATATTCTCTCAAATCTTCCTTTTGCAAAGAAGGAGGCTGAATATGTATACGAATTAATGGGAGGTAAACTTCTTGTAAATGATTTTGCAGTGGAATCACAGTTCAAGAAAGAGGCGGGGAATTATGATATAATTCATCTTGCAATGCATACTGTTATCGATGACAATGATCCTATGTATTCCACTTTAATCTTTAGTCCTGAAAACTCTGGTGAAGAGGACCGGTATCTGAGAACATTTGAGATTTATGATATT
This sequence comes from Bacteroidetes bacterium GWA2_40_15, assembly GCA_001768195.1. Lineage (GTDB taxonomy): Bacteria > Bacteroidota > Bacteroidia > Bacteroidales > VadinHA17 > LD21. Next base: position 13,469 of record MENI01000089.1, read on the forward strand.
CCTCTTAAGGCTAAGATGGTTGTATTGAGTTCCTGTAATACAGGTATCGGGAAACTTTATTCAGGTGAAGGTATCTTAAGTCTGGCAAGAGGTTTCATCTATTCAGGCAGTGAATCAGTTGTAATGTCAATGTGGGAGATAGAAGACAGAACCGGTACTGAAATTGTTAAATCATATTATGATAATCTGAAGAAGGGATATTCGAAAAGTGTATCATTGAAAAAAGCAAGAGTTAAATTTCTCGAAACTGCCGACCAGTTAAGGGCTCATCCATATTTCTGGTCAGCCCTGGTAATTTATGGAGACAACTCTCCTTTGATCAGACGAAGGTTGATCTGGCCGGTTATTTTAACAATTGTTCTGATATTCTCAATTCCGGCTTTTTACTACTTCAGGAAGCGCAGGTATTCGTGATATTCGGGGTCCTCTTTTATCAGATCCATTAGTACTTCCTTGCACAAATATTTCTTCCGCCTGGCGTATTCTTCACTGTTAAAATTCATTATTTGTGCTATCTCTTCATATGAGGTTCCTTCTGCAAAAAGGTTCAGAACAGTCTGCTGATCCGGTTTCAATTTTGTGAATGCCCTGCTCACTATCTTTTCAAGAAGAAGGTTATTGCTCTCTTCAAGGCCATCATCATCAGGATAGTCAGTCAGCAGTTCAGTTGTCTTCTGTTTTCTTCGGAGCTGGGTATTCCATATATTTCTGGCAATACCAAAAAAATATCCTTTAAGATCTGTTTCCAGTTTCAGCTTATTATCAAGAATCTGTTCGTATAATACAATTATCGAATCCTGAAGAACATCAGATACGTCATCATCAGACCCGCTATTCATCATAACATGATCCCTTACTATCCGGTAATAGTTGTCGTATATCCAATTAAGAATCCTGTCATCCTGCTTTCGGATGCCTTCAATAATTTCAGTATCGTTGTATTTCTTAAATAACACTCTGGTGAGAAAATCTCAGCCGCAAATATAATACTTCCTTAATCCAAAATATTTGTATTCTGTTTAGTGCCCCTATTTTATAACTCAGATAGATTCTGCATTATCAAAATATAAATATCTTTACTCGAAATAATACTTTTCCCTTCTCAAGAAATGTCATTCCCATTTGTAAAACAACCTGATGCAATGGACTGTGGCCCTGCCTGCCTCAAGATGATTGCAGGGTATTATAAAGTAAATCATTCACTTGAGTCATTGAGGAAGAAATGCTACATTACCAGGGAGGGTGTGTCATTTCTTGGATTGTCTGAAGCGGCTGATTCTATCGGATTCAGGACAATCGGAGTAAAAATTCCCTTTGGGATGCTGAATGAAAATGTACCTTTACCATGCATTGTTCACTGGAAACAGAAGCATTTTGTTGTTGTTTACAAAATCAGAAAGGAAATTCTCTGGGTAGCTGACCCGGGTCTTGGCCTCATTAAATATAAACGTGAAGAATTTGTAAAAAACTGGGCTGCTACTACTCAGGAAGGAGAGCCTGCCGGACTTGTTCTCATTCTTGAACCAACTCCTGCCATTTTCAGGAATGAAACCAATCCTGAATCAGGAAGAGGATTCGGGTTTCTATATAAGTATTTCCGGATTTACCAGAAGTATTCATTCCAACTGATTCTTGGATTAATTCTGGCAAGCTGCATCCAGCTTGTAATACCTTTTCTGACACAATCTGTTATTGATATCGGATTAAACAATAATGATCTGGGATTTATTTACCTGATCCTTTTTGCCCAGCTTGCACTGGTATTGGGACGGATGTCGGTTGAGTTTATAAGGGGATGGTTGCTTCTTCATATAGGCTCGAGGGTCAATGTGGCTGTAATATCTGATTTCCTGCAGAAACTAATGTCAATGCCTGTTTCCTTCTTTGAAACTAAGCTGACAGGCGATATTTTGCAGCGGATTGAAGACAATAGCAGAATAGAAGATTTCCTCACCTCTGCCAGCCTGAGCATAATGTTTTCTTTCTTCAATCTTATTGTTTTCGGGATAGTACTTGCCATATATAGTTTGAAGATACTGTTAATCTTTCTTTCTGGTGCTGCGCTATATATCTTATGGGTCTCACTTTTTATGAAATCACGGGCAAGACTTGATCATTTACGCTTCAGGAAAATGTCTGAATCAGGCAGTAAGCTTATCAACATCGTTAACGGTATGCAGGAAATCAAGCTTACCCAGAGCGAACTAAGTATGAGATGGGACTGGGAGAAAATTCAGGCATCACTTTTCAGTCTGAAGGTAAAGGGGTTGTCTATTATTCAATTCCAGTCTGCCGGAGCAACTCTGATTAATGAGGTAACAAATATCTTTATTACCATAATTGCTGCAACTGCTGTTCTGAAAGGTGATATGACCCTGGGTATGATGCTTGCTGTTCAGTTTATTACCGGACAACTGAATGTTCCTTTGAGTCAGATGATTGGATTTTTCAAGATGTCGCAGGATGCAAAAATCAGTCTTGACCGCCTTTCCGAAGTTCACCATATGGAAAATGAAGAGGCAAATCCGGAAGCAAAAGTGCGGAAACTCCCTGTCAATAAGGATATTTTTGTAAATAACATTTCATTTCAGTACGAAGGTCCTCATTCACCTTTCGCATTAAAGGATATTGACCTTTTTATTGAAGGGAATAAGAAAACTGCTATTGTCGGTTCAAGCGGAAGCGGAAAGACTACTTTGCTCAAGATGCTGTTGGGATTTTATCAGCCGGTAAACGGAGAGATCATGATAGGCGATACACGATTATCAAACATAAGTCTCAAACTCTGGAGAAACAGAGTTGGTGCTGTTATGCAGGATGGATTTATATTCCCTGATACAATTGCAGCTAACATTGCTCCCGGTTCCGGAGAGATGGATGAAGCAAGACTGGTCTACGCAGCAGAAATTGCGAATATCCGGGGATTTGTTGAATCATTGCCACTGGGATATAATACAAAAGTAGGGGCAAATGGTCACGGACTTAGTGAAGGACAGAAACAGAGGCTTCTCATAGCCAGAGTGGTTTATAAGGATCCGGATGTAATTGTATTCGATGAAGCAACGAATTCCCTCGATGCTTATAATGAAAAAGTAATAGTGGAAAACCTTACAACTTTCTTTGATGGAAAAACGGTAATTATCGTTGCCCATAGACTCAGTACAGTAAAAAATGCAGATAAAATTGTGGTCATTGACAATGGCCGGATTGTTGAGACAGGAACGCATAACAGCCTTATTGAAAAACGGGGAGTATATTTTAATCTCGTAAAAAACCAGCTTGAACTTGGAAACTAGACCATCTTTATGAGAGAGAAAAAACCTGACATAATTTATTCAGAACCCGTTAAAGAGATAATGGGAAACCCGCCATCAGGGATACTCAGGTGGGGTAATCTGGTTTTATTATCGGTTTTTATCCTGTTTATAATCTTTGCATGGATTATAAAATATCCTGACACAATACCGGCTCCTGTTGAGATTACCACAGTCAATCCCCCCGCTACTCTCGTTACGAAAATCACAGGCAGGATCAGATATCTTTATGTTGAGGATAAGGACAGTGTTTATTCCGGTCAGCTTCTGGCTGTTATGGAAACCACTGCGTCTGTTGAAGAGATAGAATTATTAAAGAAGACCATAGATGCAATAATCAGGCCTGAAGAGACAGAATATAGCCAACTTCCTCATTTATCTCAACTTGGAGAACTGCAGAATGTATATGCCGGTTTCCTGAAAAATCTGTCTGATCTTACATCTTATCTGTCGAATGATTATTATGGAAATAAAATAATCTCACTCACTGCCGAGATTGATGCAATTGGTGAATATATGAACCGATTGAAGGTCAAGGAAAAATTGTTTACTGATAACCGCCGGCTTGAAGCAAACAAATACCGGAGAGATTCATTGCTTTTTATCAACAAGGTCATTCCTGAAAGTGAGTATGAAAAATCACATCAGGCCTTGATAAGAAATAATATAGAACTGCAACAGGTAAGACTTGACTTTTCTGAGAAATCGATAGAAATGGCCGGGAAGGATCAGATGCTTCGGGATTACCGGATTAAGCGCATTGAGGAAAAGGAAAAACTCTTCGCGGTTTTAAACGAGTCCTTTCTCAATCTGCAGGCTCAGATAAAAATATGGGAGAATACATACCTTCTTCGCTCACCTTTTGACGGATTTGTGACTTTTACGCGCTATTGGAATGAAAATCAGGTTGTAACAAAAGATGATCCGGTTTTGAATGTTGTACCTCATGAAACAGGTAGTTACCTTGGGAGAATAAATCTTAAGATGCAGAGATCGGGAAAAGTCAAACCAGGGCAAAAAGTCAATATCAAATTAAGTAGTTATCCATATCTGGAATATGGAATGGTCAGAGGAATTATTAAAACAAAATCGCTTGTACCCTCAGGCGATACCTATGTAATTGAGATTGATCTTCCTGATGGTCTGACCACTCTTTATGGAACTAAGCTGGAATTTACTCAAAACATGAGCGGAACTGCAGAAATCATCACAGAAGATCTTCGTTTGCTTCAGAAGCTTATTAATCCATTCAGGTATCTTATTTCAATAAACAAGGAATAGTCAAATCCTGAATAACTGAAGACTCAGCAGCAGGCCTGCAGATTAATTTCTGTAAATCTTTGAGTTTTAATAAATATTTCAATATTTTCGTACTCTGAAAAATCCATGGAATGCCATGGTGCTTAACTTTGAAAAAGAGCTGAACCATAAAAGGATTGAAAATGACAAAAACAAATCCGGATGACTCTGTTCGTTTAGAACAATCCGCTACGCCTGAGAACGTTGCCGGAACTGAGGATAACATGCACGAAAAAATAGAGCCGGGAGCTGAATCATCAGAGGCTTCCGAAGCTTTAACTGATGATGCCGAACACGAGAATGTCGGCAAAACTGAGAAACCAAAGAAAAGAAAACGTTCAATAGTCAGGAAAGATGATGAAATTCCTGTTGAGGAGAGCGATGCCGTTTCTGTTGACAGTGACCTTCCACCCGTTGATTATAGCGGATTGACTAAACATGATCTTGTTGAAACCCTTGTTCTTCTGGTCGAAAACAGACCTCCTTCGGAGATCAGGGATGATATTGAAAGGATTAAAGGTTTATTTTACAGGAAGCTTAAACAGGAAGCCGAAGAACGTAGAAATAAATTTCTGGAAGATGGCGGTAAAATTGAAGATTACAGACCATGGGTTGATCCCGATGATGCAAAGGTAAAACACCTCCTTGAAAAATTCCGGGAGAAAAAAACCGATTACAGCAAAATTCAGGAAGCTGAAAAATATGAGAACCTGAAAAAGAAATATGATATTATTGATAAAATAAAAGATCTCGTAAACAGGGAAGAGTCAATAAATAAAACCTTTCATGATTTCAGGTCACTTCAGAATGAATGGCATACTGTTGGTGTTGTCCCTCAGGCTTCTCTTAAAGATCTCTGGGAAAATTATCATCACACGGTTGAATTATTTTATGATTATATTAAGATAAATAAGGAATTGCGGGATCTTGACCTGAAGAAAAACCTTGAGTCAAAAGTCCTTCTATGCGAAAAGGCAGAAGCTCTTCTTTTAGAACCTAATCCTGTCAATGCATTCAGGGATCTTCAGGATTTCCATAACCAATGGCGCGAGATCGGACCTGTACCGCAGGAATCAAAAAATGATATCTGGGAAAGATTCAAGGAGGCAACTGCACAGATTAACAAAAGGCATCATGAGTATTTTGAGAAGCAGAAAGATGACCAGAAGAAGAACCTTGATTCAAAAATAGCCCTGTGCGAGGAGGTGGAAGCCCTGATTCAGAATGAAATGAAGAATTTCAGGGATTTTGATGAAAAGGCCGACAAGGTTGTTGAATTGCAGAAAATATGGCGGACAATTGGTTTTGCCCCTAAAAAGCAGAATAATAAGGTCTACCAGCGATTCAGAGATGCCTGTGATGCTTTTTTCGAGAAAAAAAGGGCATTCTATGCAGATAATAAGGAGATCCAGCTCAATAACCTCCAGAAAAAGATTGAACTCTGTATTCAGGCTGAAGCATTACAGGAAAGCACTGAATGGAAAAGTACTTCAGATGCCCTGATTAAACTACAGAAAGAGTGGAAGGAAATCGGCCCGGTACCACGCAAACAGTCAGAAAGATGCTGGAAAAGATTCCGAAAAGCCTGCGACCAGTTTTTTAACAGGAAGACAGAGTTTTTCAATGATCTTGATACCTCTTATGAAGACAATCTCAAGGCTAAAATCTCAATTATTGAAGAACTTGAGAATTTTACTCATGGAGGGGATGTACATGTCGCTTTTGAAAGATTAAAGGAACTTCAGCGTAAATGGACAGAGATTGGTTTTGTTCCTTTCGAAAAGAAAGACGAGATTGCAAACAGGTACAGAAATGCACTTAATACCCAATTCGACAAACTAAAGATTGGCGATGAGGATAAGAGCATATTAAAATATAAAACCAAGCTTGATACCCTGAAAGCAAATCCCAAAGCATCAAGAAAGGTAAGGAATGAGAGAGATAAATTCTTTACTAAGATCAAACAACTTGAAAGCGATATAGTTCTATGGGAAAATAACATCGGCTTCTTTGCAAAATCGAAAAATGCCGATACGATGATCAGGGAAGTGGAGGATAAAATAGAAAGTGCCAAAAAACTTATAAAAACACTTGAAGAAAAAGTCAGAATGATTGACCAGTCTGGTCTGGATGATTAATATAATAATTTGATGTTTCAATTTTAAATATTTCAGCTTTGAAAGAAGTTAAATACGTATTCGTTACAGGCGGAGTGACCTCCTCCCTGGGTAAAGGCATTATTTCAGCATCTCTTGCAAAATTACTGCAGGCCCGTGGCTATTCTGTAACGATACAGAAACTTGATCCCTATATTAATGTTGACCCCGGAACACTAAACCCCTATGAACATGGAGAATGTTATGTGACTCTCGATGGCGCTGAAACTGATCTTGATCTGGGGCATTATGAGCGGTTCCTGAATGTACCCACAAGTCAGGCAAATAATGTTACAACAGGCAGAATTTACCAGACTGTTATCAATAAGGAACGCAAGGGTGATTATCTTGGAAAAACAGTTCAGGTCATTCCGCATATAACCGACGAGATAAAAAGACGAATAAAACTGGTTAGTTCAGGAAATAAATTTGATATTGTACTGACTGAAATAGGAGGAACTGTAGGTGACATAGAATCACTTCCCTATATCGAATCGGTCCGACAGTTAAAATGGGAACTTGGAGCTCAGAACTGCATCGTTATTCACCTCACACTGGTCCCTTATCTCTCGTCGACAGGTGAATCTAAAACCAAACCAACTCAACATTCCGTAAAAGAACTGCTTGAGACAGGTATACAGCCCGACATTCTTGTTCTGAGATCGGACCGCAACCTTAATGCCGAACTTAAAAGAAAGGTTGCATTATTCTGCAACGTTGAAGAAAATTCAGTAATTGAGTCGGTTGATGTTTCAACAATATATGAAGTGCCTATTAAGATGCTGGAGCAAGGCCTCGATACAACTGTCCTGCGCAAGTTTGCCCTTCCATTTGAGAACGAACCACAGCTTGATGAATGGCGTGAATTCCTCGTTAAGCTGAAGAATCCTAAAAACTCCATTAAGGTAGGGATAGTGGGAAAATATGTAGAACTGCCGGATGCTTATAAATCAATTGCTGAGTCATTTGTACATAGCGGTGCAATGAATGAGTGTGAAATTGATATTGAATATATTCATTCAGAAGAGATAACAGAACATAACATGGTAGACCGCCTGAGTGGTCTTAATGGAATACTTGTCGCTCCGGGATTTGGCTCCAGAGGTATTGAAGGAAAAGTGCTTACTGCACGCTATGCCCGGGAAAACAATATTCCCTTCTTTGGAATCTGCCTCGGAATGCAGTGTGCAGTAATAGAGTTTGCACGAAATGTTCTCAACATGGAAGGTGCCCATTCAACCGAGATTAATCATAAAACCCGATACCCCGTAATAGATCTTATGGAAGAACAGAAGAGTATAACTGATAAAGGTGGAACAATGAGGTTGGGAGGATATAAATGCATAATAACTGAAGGATCAAAAGTTTTTGATGCATACGGAAAAACAGAAATAACTGAAAGACATCGTCACAGATTTGAATTCAATGACAAATATTTAGATGATTTTCGGAAAAACGGAATGATCCCTGCAGGAATAAACCCTGAATCAAATCTTGTTGAAATAATTGAACTTAAGGATCATAAATGGTTTATCGGGGTACAGTTTCATCCTGAATACAGCAGTACTGTTTTAAACCCTCATCCTCTGTTTGTAAGTTTTGTAAAAGCATGCATAGGTTGAACAATCATCATTAAACGGAGAAGTCATAAAATATCATAATCAAGTCATATAATTTAAAATTAAACTTTACGAATGGATCGAAATACTATAACTGGCATTATCCTGATCTTTTTAATCTTTATTGGGTTTAGCATTTATAATAACAGCCGTCTGAATAAGGGTTATGAGAGTGCAATTTCTGTTGCAGAATCATTTTATGCCAAAGGGGAGCTTGAAAATGCCAGAGCAGAATATATTAATGCATTACGGTTTAAACCAAATAATCCGGATGCAATTACTAAAATCAATGAACTGAACCTAAAACTTGGGATTGTTACAGATAAGCCGGTGACTGATTCCGTTGCAGTTCAGGAGAAAAAAGCTGAATCTGAAGTTATTTCTTCAGCAGGGCAGAATATACCTTCGGATATAAACCAGTATGGTGTCTTTGCTTCTTCTGCTATTGGAGATGATGAATTTATAACACTTGAAAACAATAAGGTTGAGCTCAAAATATCATCAAAGGGAGGAAGAGTCTATTCGGCCAGGTTAAAGGACTACCGGACACACGATTCACTTCCTCTTATACTATTTTCAGGTGATTCAACTGTATTCGGATTTAACTTTTTCACATCTGATAACAGAGCTGTACAGACCAATAATCTTTATTTTAAGCCTGTAAGTGAGCAAAAAAACTTTAGTGTCATCTCGGAACCCCAGAGCGTGATTCTAAGACTTATGGCAGGCACTGAAAAGTATATAGAGTATAAGTATACCCTTGCTCCTGATAAATACATGCTCGATTTTGATGTGACATTCAAATCAATGGATGGAATTATTGCTTCCAACCAGAACAGTCTGACACTTGACTGGAAAATGTATATACCGCAGCAGGAGAAAGGTCGTCAGAACGAAGAGAATTATTCCACGATCCGATACAAGTACTTTCAGGATGATGTAGATGGATTAAAAATGAACTCAAAAAAGGAGCTTGATGAAGTTGATATAACAACCAAACTCAGCTGGGTTGCATTTCAGGATCAATTCTTTTCATCAGTTGTCGTGTCGAATGATTTCTTTCTGAATGGTTCAGTATCATCTACACGAACGCTGACATCTGAGAAATACATACGCTACTATACTTCAGAACTTGGAGTCCCGTTTAATCCGGCTTCTTCAAATGCATTGAGCATGAAGCTTTACTATGGACCTAACTCATTTACTACGCTTAAAAAAGAAGGCCTTGAACTTGATAAACTGGTATTTCTTGGTCGCAATATTATTGGATGGATCAACAGGTTCATGATCATACCGGTATTCAACTGGCTCGACAATTATATCGGTAATTATGGTATAATTATCCTTATCCTTACAATTATAATAAAAATTGTCCTTTTTCCTCTGACTTTCAAATCCTATCAGTCAACTGCCAAGATGCAGGTGCTTAAACCTCAGGTTGATGAACTGGGGAAAAAATTCCCGAAGAAAGAAGACGCTCTCAAAAAACAGCAGGCAACTATGGATCTGTATAAGAGGGCAGGAGTCAATCCGATGGGTGGATGTCTTCCGATGCTTCTTCAGATGCCGATTCTTTTCGCGATGTTCAGATTCTTTCCTGTATCTATCGAATTAAGGCAGGAGCATTTCCTCTGGGCAACCGATTTATCAACGTATGACTCAATACTGGCACTTCCGTTCACAATACCCATGTACGGAAGCCACGTGAGTCTCTTTACTCTTCTGATGACAGCATCTACATTGCTTACGATGAAGATGACCGGTTCGACACCTGGTTCCGACCAACCCGGAATGAAGGTGATGATGTATATGATGCCGGTTATGTTTATGCTGATTCTGAATAACTTCTCATCAGGTTTAACATATTATTACTTCCTGGCAAATATGCTGACATATTTGCAGAATATTATATCGAAAAGGTTTATTAATGCAGATGCCGTTCTGGCAACTCTTGAAGAGAATAAAAAGAAACCTGTCAAGAAATCAAAATGGCAGCAGAGGCTTGAAACTGCTGCCAGGCAAAGAGGAATTAATCCTCCTAAAAAATAGACTTGGTTATTGTTCTGATTATTAAAGGGCTGTCTCATAAGCCTCTTTTTTAAAATCCACCCCTAAATCCCCCAGCCTTGCTCCGCCGAAGCGGCTACACGAAGGCGAAGGGAAGACTTATTGAAAGTCAATGATTTTAAAAGCCCCCCTTGGGGGCATAGCCGTCAAGTTAAGGAGTCTGAAAAAGGTTTAACAGGGAGAATCAATAAAGGCAAACGGATTTTAATATCGAAATTCAGTTCGTGTATAATAGTTTGGGGGTGGTTGATTTGATGAAATAAACAAAGTTTCCCCTCCTTCAAAAGGAGGGGAAACTTCATCTGACTTCATCTGATCTCTGTATTAATATTACTACTCTTAGCTTGACGGCTATGCCCTTGGGGGGGTTGGGGGTAAGATCAGTCTTATGAGACAGCCCCTTTTTAGTTAAAAAACTTTAAAAACCCGGCCAGATATTAAAAATGTATTATTTTTAATCCCATATCATTTAGGGAAATGGGGAAAAAATTCAAGAATAAAGATTTAGCCGCAAGGCTTGGTGTCTCCGGTACATTAGTCTCACTCGTTTTAAATAATAAGGCTGATGAGCAGGGCATCAAAAAGGATACACAGGAAAAAGTGCTTATTATGGCAAAGCAGATGGGCTTTTTCGGATCACCACAGATCGGGAAAGAATCATATCCGGTGGAAGAAAAGCCTGGGATACTCGGGATGGTTGTCCCTTGCCTGAACGATCCTTTTGTTATTCAGATTACGCCATTTCTACAGAAAGCTTTTTCAAGCATCGGAGTGGGGTTTTCAATTATAACTAAAGATACTGATGATCAGCGTTATGACAGGCTGGTTGGTGCATTCAGAAAATTTTATTCGGGTTTGATATTATTTGGTGAGGCTGCCGATGACAATACAATAAGGTCACTTCGGGCTGTTGATTATCCCTTTATTATTCTTGAAAATAACAATAAGACTCTCCGGCTCAATACTATATCTACAGATAATTCTGCCGGAGCATCTCTTGTTATTAATCATATTACCAAACTCGGCTACAGGAATATTATAGTAGTTGCTGACAAAAAATCTCATTTAAAATCATCATCTGAAGTTCAAAGCATTACTGATTTAATAAGCAAATATCAATTTCTAAACAAACCGGTAATTGTTGAACTTGATAATTCACTTGTTAGTGATGACATGGATTTTAGTAACTTTGAGAATTTGCTTCGCCCTCCTTACCGGGCCGATGTTATGATAGTTATGAATTCAGGGCTTGTTTATCCGCTGATGTCTCTCCTGAGAAGGAAAAACATCCGTATTCCGCAGGATATAGCGATAATTTCCATGGAGGAGGGTATTGGTTTCGATCTTATGTTCTCTCCTGTAACATCATTAAAGAAACAGCTTGCCGGAATGGCAGTTAAAGTAGTAAATATGATGTGGAGCGAAGTAAAAAATTCAGGTAAGGGCAAGTTTAAACGTCAGGTATCATTACCTCCGGAACTTGTTATTCGTAGTTCTTGTGGGACTATCTGACAAAAAAATACACAATGAAACAGGTAAGTGTATTTCTGATTTTTCTGATATTATTAGTATTTACCGGTTGTAAAGAAGATCATCTTATAATCAGCAAGGATTACAGGGATCTTGTTGATGAAACTTTTAGTAAACGTAAGCAACTGGCAATAAACAGAGAAAAGGTTCTCTTTTCAGTCTTTGAAAAAGGCCTTACAACAAGGCAAAGTGAAGCTCTGAAGTTCCTTTTTGCATTTATGCCACTTAGCGATCTTGCCGATTATAATGGTGAGTTCTTCCTGTTAAATGCCAAAATCGCCCTTAAGGCAAAGGAAGAAACAAAATGGGGCAAATCAATTCCTGACGATATTTTTCTTCATTATGTGCTTCCGGTAAGGGTAAATAATGAAAACCTTGACTCATTCAGAATTGTTTATTATGATGAAATTATTTCCAGAGTCAGATCACTTGATCTAAAACAAGCTGCACTTGAGATTAACCACTGGTGTCATGAAAAAGTATCCTATCAGCCTGCGGATATACGCACATCATCACCCATATATACAATTCTTTCTTCAAGGGGCAGGTGTGGTGAGGAGTCAACACTTACTGTTGCAGCCCTGAGAACTGCCGGAATACCTGCCCGCCAGGTCTACACACCACGTTGGGCACATAGTGACGATAACCACGCTTGGGTGGAAATATGGGACAAGGGTGAATGGTTCTACCTGGGAGCCTGCGAACCGGAACCCGTTCTTGACAGAGGATGGTTCACTGAACCTGCCAGACGGGCTATGCTGATCCATACAAAATCCTTTGGTGCACCATATGGCAATGAAAATACAATTACCAGACATCAGAATTATTCCGAAGTCAATAATCTGGCCAAATATGCAATCAGCAAACAGATATGTGTTAAGGTTACTGATGAACAGGGTAATCCTCTTGAGAATGCAAGTGTTGAATACAAATTATACAACTATGCCGAGTTTTATCCTCTGGCTATGGTTCCTACAGATGCAAACGGAATCAGCCTGTTTGAAACAGGTCTTGGGGACCTGCTAATCTGGGCAAACAAGGATGGAAGATTTGATTTTTCAAAAATCACGGTTGACGATACTGATACTGTTCTGTTGAAACCGGGCAGGAATATTGAAAAAGGCACAACCATTGACCTTGATTTGGGAGTACCCATTGCCAGGACACCTTTGCCCGGAGTATCACCTGAAATGGTAAAGGAAAATGAGAGAAAAATAAACCAGGGGAACCTGATCAGACATGAGTATATTAACACCTGGATCCAACCTGATGAAGTGCTGGCCATTTCGCAAAGCAGAAATATAGATTCTGTCCGGCTGAATACTGCGTTTGCCCGCAGTATGGGTAACTATAATGAAATAATGGCTTTTATTACTCTGGTTCCGGATTCATTTATGAATAAGGCACTGTCTCTGCTTGAGGTTCTGGCCGACAAGGATATGCGGGACATAACATCAGTTGTGCTTACTGATCACCTCTATTATTGCTCATTGCCTGATATCCTTTTTAAGTACTCTGTTAACAGACAAAATTCAGAATATTTACTTAATCCAAGGATAAGTAATGAAATGATTGTTCCCTGGCGAAGCTATTTCAGAACAGCACTTCCTGATAGTATTGCTCAAAGATCACACTCTGATCCTTCAATCATTATCAGCTATCTTAATGATCAAATCCGAATAGAAAATGATGAGAATTACTATAAAACACCATTGACTCCTGTAGGAGTACATGAATTGAAAGTATCAGACTCCTGGTCGCGATCAATCTGCTTCGTTGCAATCTGCAGAAGCCTTGGCATTCCTTCACGGCTTGAGGAAGGACGGCTTATCCCGCAGTACTTTTTCAACGGTTCATGGCACGATGTTTATTTTTCAGATCAGACCCGGCCATCGGACAAAAAAGGATACATAAGATTTAAAACAAATGAAATGAGACCGGTTCCTGAATATTATGTTCACTTTACACTTTCCAGGTTCGAAGATGGAAAATACAACACTCTTGCATATGACTATAACAGGAAGGTTACTGATTTCAGGGAAGATATCGCCCTCCCTCCCGGAAAATACATGCTGCTTACAGGAAACAGAATATCAGATAACAGGATATTGACCAGTATGTATTTCTTCGACCTGGGCGAGAATGAACATAAAGACCTGATAATAACATTGAGAAAACATGTGCCGGAAAAAAACATTACAGGAAAACTTGATCTGGCTGGAACTGCAGAGCTTTTTAGCAATACTAAAGATTTACCTTCGAACATAAAGAAGAAAGGAGTGGTGATAATCTGGATTGACCCTGAAAAGGAACCTACCCGACATATATTTAATGACCTTCCATTACTTAAATCAGAGCTGGATTCCTGGGGCGGATATTATCTTTTCCTCGCTGGAAAGGCTCCAGCAGCCAGTGGTTTCGATCCTTCGGCCCTGAAAGGATTACCGGAAAATTCCCTGTTTGGAAATGACCAGGACCTTGAATTCCTGAACAGGTCAACAGATGTGACAAAATTACCGGACGATAAACTGCCATATGTGTTAGTTTCAGATAAAGATAGCAATATTATATATACTTCCACAGGGTACAGAATAGGCATAGGAGAACAGATCCTTAAGCATTTAGATTAGTTTATTCTCTCATAACTGACCCTTATTCAATATACGCATGAGCTCAATCACGATTGTTAACAACTTGTTATATCATTTGAAAATCAGTTTTGACTGAATTGAAAAATCATATATATTTGTAATGTTTTGGTGTTGCAGTGAAATAAAATCATTGCAATGAAAAGGGAATGCGGTTAGAATCCGCAACAGTACCCGCTGCTGTGATGCCCGATCCCGCGTAACGCGGGATGATGGTTTTGTGAACTACCTGCCACTGTCCCGAATACCCGGGATGGGAAGGCTTCAGAAAACCGGGATAAGTCAGAAGACCTGCCATACATGCCGATATTCAAAGCTTTCGGGAAGAAAAGCAAGGATCATTAACTGATTCCCTCCTTGAAATTTCCCATTTAAGCTGAATGTTGTAAACGGCCGCAAAGACCGGTTAAGTATTTTAAATGGAGATTACGATAGATGGGTAGTTACAGGCACAGGATGCTGACTCTTAAAGTTTACATAACAGGATTACTGCTTCTGACCGGTATTTCTATTAAAGCCCAGATATCATCTGAACTGGATACTATTGAGATAAAAGAAGTTATTATTACACATAAGAAAGTTCCGGCTGACCTGATTGGATTTAAGAGTATTGCAATTGATTCATCAGTAACCGGTAATTTCAGTCATGAAACACTTGCTGATTTATTGGCACAGAGCTCAGATATTTCTGTAAAGAGCTATGGTGTCGGTGGATCTGCAACCCCCTCTTTCAGGGGAACAAGCGCAAGTCAAACCCAGCTTCAGTGGAACAATATATCAATTAATAATCCCATGTTGGGTCAGGCAGATCTTTCACTTATTCCTGTCGGACTGATTGATAAGATAGATATTTATTATGGCGGCTCTTCAATGCCGGCAGGAAACGGAGGAATAGGAGGCACTATTAATCTGCAAACAAAACCAGTGTGGAATAATAATACAACTATTACCTTAAACCCCGGAGCAGGCAGTTTTGGACATTACTCCGGAGTCGTAAAGGTAAGAACCGGTAGTCTTAGTTTCCAGTCTGTGACAAAAGCATACATGCAATATGCGGAAAACAATTTCAGCTTTTTAAATGATGTAAGCTCCGCAGAGCCTGTTTGGGAGATAAGAAGAAACAATCAGACTTTTCAGAAGGGACTTCTTCAGGAACTTTACTACAGGAAATTAAAAAATGTTCTTTCAGCCAGATTATGGTATCAGTCTGCAGACCGTAACCTTCCGGCATCAATTCTGATTCAGCAACCTGACGGGAATGAAAAACAGCTAGATGAATCGTTAAGAACAATTATTAATTACGACGGATTCAAAGGATTAACTGAATATTTTATTGCAGGATCGTTTTCAGTTTCAAAACTTGATTATTCAAATAAGCTGGCTTCAATAGATTCCCGTAATCTCTCAGAAATGCTGATACTAAAAGCCGGCCTGGTAAATAATATTGGTCAATATGTCCGTACTAAAATTACAATTGACAATGAAAATACACTGGTTAAATCAGAAAACTATGAGGATAACAGGACCGGAAGAAATGTGGTATCAGTGACTGCTTTAGCTGAGGTGAATGGTTCCGGCAGATTTGGTGCAACCTTTTTATTCCGTGAGATTATTAACAATAATTCTATATTGCTGCCAGATTATTCAACTGGGCTGCAGATGCAGATTGCCGCCGGCAGGGAATATTATCTTAAAGCAAATTATTCCAGAAATTCAAAGCTCCCGTCTATGAATGATTTATACTGGGCCCCGGGAGGGAATCCTTCACTTATGAACGAATCTGCAAATATGTTTGAGATCATCTATGAAATGAAAGAGCAGATCTACTCACCGCTTTATTTGAATTTCGATATTGCACTTTATCATAACACAATAAAGAATATGATTCAGTGGCTTCCAGGTAATTATGCTTATTGGATGGCCGAAAATGTAAAGAGTGTTAATACATCAGGATTGGAGTCTGAATTATCTTTCAGTTACACACATAACAAAATTTCATCGATTCTAAAACTAAGTTATACTTATACAAGGGCAACCACGAAAGATTCAGAAATTACTAATGATGAATCTATTGGTAAACAGCTGATTTATGTACCGGAGAATCAGGCAAATGCTGCCTTAAGGTTCAACTATTCCGGGTTTTATTCAAATTGGATTTCTTCCTTTACCGGCAGGAGATATACTACTTTAGATAACACCTCTTACCTTCCTGCATATTTTATTAATTCATTGTCAGTCGGCTATGGTATAAACCACAAGGATAATCTTTACAATTTAAGTCTCACTGCAGATAATATATTCAGTACAGGATATGAAGCAATAGCATACTATCCCCAGCCCGGACGTTCATTTTCTTTAAAACTTTTAATTCAATTTATAAAATAGAAATTCTATGAAAAAACTGTTTATTTCCATATCAATCGTGATAATTTTCATATCATGTGACAAAAATTCAGATGATCGTAACGGATCATTTCTATCCGGAAGCGGAGCTTTTATAATAAATGAAGGAAACTTCATGGGAGGCAACGGGTCCTTATCTTTTTACTCATATGATTCTCTGAAAATCTATAATGACATATTTATTAATGCCAATGGACGTCCGCTTGGTGATGTGCCGAATTCACTCGCTATTTCAGGTGAAAGGATTTATATTGTTGTTAATAATTCAGGTAAAGTCGAAGTGGTTGATAAGAATACTCTTGAATCAGTCAAAACAATTACCGGATTAATTGCTCCCCGTAATATCTCAATCGTCAGTAGCACAAAAGCCTATGTGTCAAGTATTTATTCCGATTCAGTAACCGTTCTTGATCTGACTGATAATTCAATCTCGGGGTTCATTAATCTGCGTAGGTCATCAGAAGCTATTGCTGTAATCAGAAACAAAGCTTTTATCTCAAACTGGGTTGGGGGAGCAGAGGTTTTGGTGATTGATACCGATAGGGATAAAGTAATAGATTCTATCTCGGTAGCAATGGAGCCTGAAAGTATGGTAATTGACAAGAATAAGATGCTGTGGGTTCTTTGCAACGGAGGATGGAAAAGAGAGTTTTATGCCGAACTGATAGGTGTTAATACTTCAACAAACGTTATTGAAAAACGACTGGTTTTTCCGACAAAACTGGCCTCGCCAAGCTGTTTGCAGATTGACGGTGATGGATCTACACTATATTACCTTGAAAGTGGATTAAGGAAAATGAAAACTGATGCTGAAACAGTCCCTGCAACTCCTTACATTGCTGAATCAGGTCACTATTTTTATAAAATGGGTATAAATCCCGTCAATGGAGACATTCTGGTGACAGATGCAGTTGACTACCAGCAGAAAGGTCATTTACTGATATATGACAGTGCAGGGAAACTCCTTTCAGATGAAATGGCTGATATAATTCCGGGTATGGTCTGTTTCAAACTGAATTCTGATTTCAATTGAAAATGAAGCAAGCTTCTATTTATGTTCTGAGAATTGGAATCTATATTCTTATTTTGTGGTTTCTTGCACTGAATGTGTCATGTCGTGGCAAAAAAGAACCACCCTTTAAGGCAGTACAATCATTTTCTGATAATGTGGTTAATACAGCACATGGGTTTAGTATCGAAAGAAAAGACGATTATTCTGTTGTTACAATTACAAATCCATGGCAGGGGGCTGATAATATAATAATGTCTCACTATCTGGTCAAAAGAGGGACCAGACTACCGGAAGGAGTGGATTCAGTAAATGTGATCTTTGTCCCTGTGTCACGAATAGTTTGTATGTCATCAACCCATATCGGAATGATACTGGCAATGCGAGAGAAAAATTCGATCATAGGATTGTCGGGAACAGGATTTGTATATTCCGATGAAATAACTGACAGAATTACCAGGGGTTTCGTTGAAGAAGTCGGATATGAAACAAGTCTCAATCAGGAGCTTATTATA
>MENI01000090.1 GCA_001768195.1 Bacteroidetes bacterium GWA2_40_15
GACAAGTCAGTTTGTGTCGACTCTGTATTTCTGCCCGGGAATGCTCCTACATACGGCACCGGTAGGTGGGCAATGTTAAGCGGGTCAGGTATTTTTGAGGATGAATATGATCCGAATTCGAAAGTTACAAATCTGGCATCAGGCCAGAACCGCTTCAGGTGGACTATTACATATAATAATTGCATTTCATTCTCGGAAGTGGATATTAATTATAATTTCATCCTGGCAGAATCAGGAGATGACCAGATACTTTGCGAAGGAACAGCATCCCTTAATGCAAATGATGCAGGAGTGGGAGTAGGCCAGTGGTCAGTTGTGGGAGGATCAGGTTCTGCGAATTTTGTTAATTCGACTCAGTCAAATACCGATGTAATTAACCTTGATAAAGGGATAAACACTCTCAGGTGGACTATAACCAATTCAGGCTGTGTTTCGTATGATAATGTTGTTATTACCAATAATATGCCAACTACAGCATACGCTGGTTCCGACAGATCGGTTTGCGGAGAGGAAATCTTCCTTAATGCGAATTCTGCTGTTATTGGAACCTCAGAATGGTCTGTGCTGAGTGGATCTGCAACAATAGAAAATATTAATCTTGCCAACACAAAAGTCTCCAATCTTTCAATAGGAAGAAATGTTCTGAGGTGGACAATTACAAATCAGAACTGTATTTCTTTTGATGAGGTGATAATTAACAATGATCAACCATCAAATATTGAAGCCGGGCCCAGCCAGTATATATGTGCAGACACCGCTCAGCTTTATGCTACAGCTCCTGTAAGCGGATATGGCAGATGGTCCATCCTTGCCGGTTCTGCAACCTTTGAGGATAATACCCGTTTTAATTCGAAAGTATATAACCTCGAAAGAGGTGAAAATATCCTGGTATGGACGGTTACAAGTGCCGGGTGCAGTAATTATGATTCAGTGGTAATTGCAAATAATCTGCCTTCAACACCAAGCGCCGGACCGGACCAGGATATATGTGCCGACAATGTCTTCATGGCTGCCAACCGTCCGTCGGCAGGAACAGGCCGCTGGAGCATTGTGAGCGGTTCAGCCGTGTTCGAGAATATCAATATGCCAAACACCAAAACCACAGGTCTTGGTAACGGGCCAAACGTACTGCGCTGGCTTGTTCAGAACGGAAGCTGCATTCTGTTTGACGAGGTTACCATACAGAACAGCCTGCCTACTGTCGCTTATGCAGGTGAAGATCAGGCTGTATGCAATACGGCAGCTAATCTGCTGGCAACTGCTCCGGTTTCCGGGACAGGGTCATGGTCTGTCGTCAGCGGTTATGGTGTATTTGACAATTCGCGACAGCATAATGCCCAGATCACAAGCCTCGGATTCGGTCCTAATACATTGAGATGGACCACCGAAAACGGAAGATGCAGAACCACTGATGATGTGATAATAAAAAATAATCTCGCTGAAGTCTATGCCGGACCTGACCAGATAGTTTATACCCCCACAATCAGGCTTGTAGGAAATAAGCCTTTAAGTGGAGTGGGAGAGTGGGTTGTTCTTGCCGGTCAGGGTCAGATTGAGAATCCTTCCAGCATTGAGACAACTGTTACCGGCCTTGGTGGAGGAGCAAATACATTCAGCTGGACAATTAATAATGATGGCTGTATCGCCTCAGATGATGTGGTGATAACACACCGCGTTCTGCCTCAGGTATCATTTGATCCTCTTCCCGGCGGAGGATGCCCGCCGATTACCATTAGTTTCATAAATACGTCGATAGGAGGCGCTCCTTTCACATGGGATTTTGGAGACGGAAGCACTTCAGGCGCTACAAATACTGACCATACATATTATGTTCCCGGTAAATATACCGTTCGCCTTACAGCTACAGGTCCCGATGGAATAATGGTTCACAAGGATTCAGTTATCGTGATAAGGGAGATCCCCGTGGCTCAGTTTGAAGTAACTCCTGATATTGCCTATATACCAGGTAATTCTGTTAATTACTTCAACCTGTCGCAGAACATTGATTCACTTCTATGGGAGTTTGGTGACGGTACAATTTCAACCGAAGAGAATCCTTCACACAGATATGAGAGAGAGGGAGCTTATGATGTAACCCTTCATGTATGGTCGGGATACCAATGCTACGATTCACTGGTGCTCAGGCCGGGGGTAATAGTTGAAAGGGCAGGAGTCATTAATTGTCCGAATGCATTTACTCCTAATCCGAATGGTCCTACAGGAGGTAATTTTAATCAGAATGATTTCTCAAATGATGTATTCCATTGCTTTGTGGAAGGATTGAACGAGTATCATATGGAGATATATAACAGGCTTGGAATAAGGTTATTTGAAACAAATGATGTTAATTTAGGATGGGACGGATATTTTAAAGGGAAGCTGGTTGAAGAAGGGGCATATGTCTTTAAAGTGTATGGGAAGTATAACAGCGGTTCCCCTTTTAACTTTGTTGGTAATATACTGGTGATCCATTAAGTGCATTTGCAGGGCATATATGAGGTGAAATGAGAAGAGTATTTTATATATTAATTCTGGTGGTAATCACGGGCCGTTCAATAGTTGCCGGACAGGATCCGATGTTTACACAGTTCTATGCTGCTCCTCTGTATCTTGCTCCTTCATTTGCCGGGGGCAATGGAGAGACAAGGGCAATTCTGAATGTACGTGATCAATGGCCGAAATTGCCAGGTGATTATATGACCTACGCATTCTCACTCGACCACTATCTGGATAAATTCAGCAGCGGCATCGGATTGCTGCTTTTCAGGGATGAAGCTGCCGGTGGACTCATAAATACTACCAATATCGGTTTAAACTATAACTATAACTTCAATATCTCCAGGAAATGGAAGTTAAGTCCGGGCATTCAGGCATATTATTATATGAAAAACATCAATTATAGTAAACTTATATTCAGTGACCAGATCTCGCGTGATTATACCACACCCGTATCAATTGAGATGGAGAGATTGAGTGCTATACCCCCTGTCCAGCATCTTGATGTCACAACATCCTTGCTTGCATTTTCAGATCTTTACTGGGCAGGTTTCACGGTAGATCACCTCCTGACTTTGAATAGTTCTCTGAAGTCGGAGGGTGGTTACCTTCCTATTCGTATATCATTATATGGAGGAGGTAAATATGTTCTTTCACAGTTGAGGAGAAGCCAGATTCAGGAGAGTCTTTCAGGAGCCTTTCATTTTATGATGCAGGATAAATACAGGTATCTCGATCTGGGAGTATATTATACTCGCCCTCCTATGCAATTCGGGTTATGGTACAGGGGCGTACCGGTATTCCCAGATAATCCAAATAATGGTGCAATTGCACTTCTTTTCGGGTATAATATAAAGAATGTCACAATAGCTTACAGTTATGACTATACTGTTTCACGCCTGATGACCAAGACCGGAGGTGCACATGAAGTCTCGCTTACTCTGGGAATTCAAACTACCGAGCTGAAAAAGAAGAGGAGGATGATTCCCTGTCCTGTTTTGTAAATTTTAGGTCTGCCCCATATTCCATCTTCCGATGTATCCATTTTTTTTGATCATATAATAAAATAAAGAGGGTGCCACTTTTGAGACACTCTCATTTTTTAAATTAATCTGGAAACAAAACCCGATATGTTTCAGATCAGAATAGTTGACTCTTTGATAACTGTGCCGTCTTTATCAGTTCCGTAGATCTTAATGCCGATACTGATCTTAATCTCGCCAATGTTATCAATAAGTGAACCTATTGAGTGTTTAACATCTTCTTCGTTCATTTCTGTAAGATCTTCAATGTCAAAGTACAGATGGATATAGAGAACACTTTCGGGATCTTCAATTTTCCCCAGTGCTTTAACCAGCTTGGCAATCCATATAGTTGAGGCGCTGTTGAAGTATTCCAGGTTCAGACGAAAATTTGTAACTTTCCGGGGTGATTTTACATATTCATTGATCCAGAGCAGCAGAGGCTCATATATTTTAGCAGCATTTTCCGGAATCGACCTGCCGGAGAGTATAAGATCACCGGAGTGGTGATTGAAATCTACCTGTGGAGTTTTTGAAGTTCTTTCCGTGAATATGTGGTTTATCTCATTCATGCTATGGAACAGAAGTAGAAAAAGTTGGTAACTTCCGGGTATAAAGGTCGTAAAACTTAAAAATGAATGATTTTCATTTGTCAAAAAGAAGAATTGCTTTATCAAAGAATATTGTTCATTGGGCTTCAATTCTATAATTTTCGGTTTAATTATGTTATTAGTGCGAGTAAAGAAGATCAGATATTAAACAATGAACCTGCTTTCTTGTTAGACAGAGGAAAGAATATTTC
Source organism: Bacteroidetes bacterium GWA2_40_15 (assembly GCA_001768195.1). Classification (GTDB taxonomy): domain Bacteria; phylum Bacteroidota; class Bacteroidia; order Bacteroidales; family VadinHA17; genus LD21. The sequence goes on from MENI01000090.1 coordinate 4,321, forward strand.
ACTCAGAATGAAATGAATAATCCTCAGGAAAAATCGGTTAAAAAACAATTCCCGGTTACCGGATTGTCCTGCGCCTCTTGTGCAAGCAATGTGGAGCTGAAGCTTAATAATCATGCCGGGGTGGTACAGGCAGCCGTGAACCTTGCCTCACAGATCGCTACAATTGAATATCTACCATCAAAGGTAAAACCAGCTGATCTCAAGGAATCAATAGTATCGATAGGTTATGACCTTATTATTGATGAATCTGCCAGGGCAAAGGAGGAACTTGAAAACCTTCAGCAGAAGAGGATAAAATCCCTTAGACGGAGAACTTTTTGGTCGATATCATTATCATTTCCTCTGGTAACTATCAGCATGTTCTTCATGAATATGCCCTATGCAAATTTCATTATGTGGGCCATTGCCACTCCAATTGTGATATGGATGGGCCGGAGTTTTTTCATTAACGGCTGGCGGCAGCTGATGCACCGCAGTGCAAATATGGATACTCTGGTTGCCCTTAGTACAGGGATCGCTTACCTGTTCAGTGTTTTCAATACTCTCTTCCCGGAATTCTGGCATGAACGGGGGCTTCATGCTCATGTCTATTTTGAGGCTGCAGGTGTTGTAATTGCCCTCATACTTGTTGGTAAACTATTGGAAGAAGGAGCAAAGGCTAATACTTCTTCAGCCATTAAAAAACTTATAGGCCTACAACCTAAAACTGTTATCAAGGTTGCTGCGGATGGTTCAACCAAAGAATTTCTCATTGCAACTGTAAAGGTTGGTGATATAATGTTGATTAAACCCGGGGAAAAGATCCCGGTCGACGGAATTGTAACTCAGGGAAACAGCTATGTTGATGAGAGCCTTATATCAGGAGAACCTGTTCCGGTTATAAAGGAACCAGGAACTGTCGTATTTGCAGGCACTATAAATCAGAAAGGAAGCTTCCATTTCAGGGCGGAGAAGGTGGGGGCTGATACTCTGCTCAGCGGTATCATCAGGATGGTACAGGAAGCGCAGGGCAGTAAAGCTCCTGTGCAGAAGCTGGTTGATAAAGTTGCTTTGATTTTTGTCCCCACTGTTGTGGTTATTTCCCTGATAACTCTTGCCGCCTGGATGATATTTGGCGGAGAGAACGGATCCGTACAGGGTGTCATGTCAATGGTTACGGTGCTGGTTATAGCATGTCCATGTGCACTCGGACTGGCAACACCGACTGCTATCATGGTTGGTATTGGTAAAGGAGCAGAAAGTAACATTCTGATAAAAGATGCTGAAGCGCTTGAGCAGACATATAAAATGAAAGCTCTGCTGCTTGACAAAACAGGAACCATAACAGAGGGTAAACCGACAGTGGAACAAATTGAATGGCTGTCTGCAGCAGATAAAGATAAAAATATCAATATTCTGTTCAGCCTTGAAAAAGCATCAGAGCATCCGCTGGCCGATGCCATTGTAGCTAACCTTAAGGCAGTCTCAGCCTCTCTGATTCTGGATGATATACAAAGCATTACCGGGAAGGGAATAACTGCAAAATACAAAGATGTAAGATATTATGCCGGGGGCAGCAGACTTATGGGGGAGAATAAATTAGTTGTCAATAATGAACTGGAAATACTGGCAGCCAGGTGGGAAGCGGAAGCCAGATCAATAGTCTATTTTGCTGACAGTACAAAAGTACTGGCTGCAATATCAGTTACTGATCCGGTAAAGAAGAATTCTGCTCAGGCCATTAAGGAATTGAAAGAGATGGGTATTGAGGTTTATATGGTAACAGGTGACAATGAAAAAACTGCGGCAGCAGTGGCAGAGATGACCGGAGTTAACGGTTACAAATCAGATATGCTGCCTTCAGACAAAGCAGATTTTATAAAATCGCTTCAGAAGGATGGTAAAATAACAGGCATGGTTGGTGACGGGATAAATGACAGCCAGGCACTTGCAACGGCTGACGTAAGTATAGCAATGGGCAAAGGATCGGACATAGCCATTGATGCTGCTAAGATGACAATAATCAGTAGTGACCTTTCATTAATTCCTGTTGCAATCAGACTGAGCAGGAACACTGTTAAAACCATCCGCCAGAATCTCTTCTGGGCATTTATCTATAACATAATCGGAATACCTCTTGCTGCAGGCGTTCTGTTTCCCATAAACGGGTTCCTTCTTAACCCGATGATCGCCGGAGCAGCCATGGCACTGAGCAGCATCAGCGTTGTCAGTAATAGCCTGAGACTGAAATGGTCAGGCTGATCAGGTCCTTCTTCCCATTTGGATAAAAAAGCGAAAAGGTTTATATTGGCATAAAACAGGTTAAGGAATGATGTGGAGGACTTCATTTTATTTCATTTTATTCATCTGGTTGACAATACTCTCCGTCAGGGCAGATTCAATACCGGGTTTGCATACAGGCTTTCAGGCTCATTATGGTTTTATCATACCCCATTCAGATGCTATCGAACCTGTTTCACATTCCAATCCGTATGGAATTGAACTTGGTATCAATAAGCTTCATACGTCATTTAACAAATGGCAGGTGTTTAATGCTTACTGGATTTCAGGCATCCGGGCCGGATATTTCAACTTTCAGAACCCTTCAGTCCTTGGAAGTGCATTTGAAATAACTCTCTTTGCTGAACCGGTTGTTTTCCAGAGAAGCAGTTTTATGTTTTCAATTCGTGGAGGAATGGGCTTATCATACCATGCAAAGATCTACGATGAAGTGGAAAATCCCACAAACCAGTTCTTCAGTACAAAGCTGGTTTTCCCGCTTTTTATAGATCTGAGAGTAAAGCAGAGGCTGGCAGGAAGAACATTCATTACCCTGTCGGGCTGTTATAATCATATATCGAACGGAGGTTTCAAACAGCCAAACAAAGGCATGAATTTCCCCACTCTGGCTCTCGGACTGGATTATTTCCATTCTGACGTTCCTGCCCTTGATCAAAACTATTCTTCAACACTGACAGTACCAAAACCAGGTATTGCACTTCAGGTTCAGACCCTTATGGCTGTAAAAGTTCTTGAGGAGTCTGAAGAATATCCCGAACAGAAAGTTTTTATCTATGGATTCAGTGTGAGGTCTTCAAAACATCTGACCACTTTTTATGCTCTTAACCTTGGCGCTGAACTGGTAATTGACGGCTATATAAGAGAATTGGTTGAAAGGGAACAATCAGGCCTTGATCATAAAAGGGCAGCTGTTACTGTCGGTCAGGATTTTCTTCTTGGGAAAGTGGCTTTCTCGCAGTTACTTGGCATTTATTTTTACTCTCCTTATGAACCAAGGAAGCCTGTTTACCAGAAGTATGAGATGACATATGAATTCACGCCAAAGCTTGCAGCGGGGGGGTTTCTCAAAGCACACCTTCAGGTAGCTGAAATGATGGGTTTGTGCTTCAGTTACTCCTTTAAATGGTAAATGTTATTTTGTGAAATCAACCACTGTTTTACCCTGAACTTTTTTCAGGTCAACCTCTTTGGAAACCCCGTTTACAGTTACCTTGTATTTTCCATAGAACGCCGATGTTGCAAAGTTTCCTTTATTGTCTGAGTTACCAGTTTCATTTGTCCACCATTCTTTGAAGATCAGGTTTTGATATGCATCAACAGCAGGGGTAGGAGACCAGTCGCGTCTGTAGAGCGATGATGCAGGTATCCAGTTGGCTCCTGCCCAGAAACCCCACATAATAATTCCTTCAACCTGGGGGTGGGCAAAACAGATCCTGTAATAATCAACAATATCCTTAGCTTTCTGCTGCTCTTCCTCTGCTGTCATCTCAAGTTTTGTATCCTTAAGGAATTTTGAGCGCTGTCCGGGCATATTGAATTCGGTAACTTTTATAGGCAATTTGAATTTTGCCAGTGAATCAAGCGCATCCATGAGCTGCTTACGGTCGAATGATTCGGCATGCAGATGCCCCTGCACACCAATACCGGCGATAGGTACTCCCTGCTTAAGTAACAGCCTGATCTGAGCCATATATTCAGGTAGTTTATTCCCGGTAAGGATATCGTAATCATTCAGATAAAGTTTTGCATCCGGATCACCATTATGTACCCACTCAGTCATATCTTTTGTGATCATCGGTCCGAGCCGGTCTTCATAATAGTTCCCGTGTATCATCTCATTATTAAGGTCATATTCCGCAAATCTGTTCTTATAGTGTGAGGCAAGCGATTCCGCTCTGTTCTTAAGAGTTTTCAGGAGCTCATCGTCGTTCATCTCCTTGAGCCATGGCTGCACACGGTTAGGTATGCCCCAGAATATGTTATGACCCCTCAAAGGAATGTTGTTTTCCTCAGTCCATTTCAGGATTCCGTCTACTGTTGAGTAATTGACCTCTCCGCGGTTCCTCTCCATATCGGGCCATTTAACAGCATTTTCAGTTACCGCTGAATTAAAATTCTCAAGGAATTTCTCCTTATATTGTTTTTTATCTTCAGCCGGCATTCTTTCACTGGCAAGTCCGTTGGAAATGGCACATCCGAACCAGAACTCATGTCTGAGCTGTTCAACCACAACTTTATCGCCGGGTTTTGCTTTTACGAGAAGCTCTCCCTTACGGAGCTTTGTGATATCATCATTTATACCAGGGTATTGCGAAAATAAATCTACCGTGGTGATAAACTGAAATGCCAATATCAGGATTAATCCATATACCCGACTGTTGTTCATTGTTTTTGATGCTTTCATATCTTTTAATCTTTAAGACTCCAATATTTCTATAAATTTAATTATTTCACAACAGAATAATCACCTCTCATTCAAAAAACTCACTTTTCTTATTAACTGACCTCACCTCACCACTCACTACTCACCCCTCACCCAGTCTCCCCCTCAATGTTTGGTACGGGTTTTGCATTTACTTATATAGTTTGACAACTTTAACAACAGATAAAATGAAAACTTTAATTGCAACATCGGTTCTTGCCGCCCTTCTGGCTTCGGGTGTCGCAATGATGGCGCAGGGTCAGAATGATGATTATCTCGGATTACCCGGTGATAATCTTAACCTTTATGCGGTAATGTCGCTTTTTCAGGAGTCAAAGACTCTTGAAGAATTCGAAAGGTCTCTGAATGATGAAAATTCAAGGATCAACAATCTCGATCTCAACGGAGACAACCTGATAGATTATATCAATGTATTTGACAATGTAAATGGCGATGTTCATAATATTGTAATGCAGGTGGCTGTCAATAAGAGGGAGCGCCAGGATGTTGCAGTTTTCACTGTTGAACGCGACAGGAAAGGAAATGTAATGATACAGCTTACCGGAGATGAGGCACTTTATGGTCAGAATTATATCATCGAACCGGTTTTTGATGATTCAGCTTACGGGCAGACACCAAATCCTGGTTATACCGGAAATGCAGCAACAATAAATGGCCGAAACATATCGGTGGTAAGGACAACCACTTATGAAATAGCAACATGGCCGATAATATCATATATATATCTTCCGGGTTATGTGACCTGGAGATCATCGTGGTACTGGGGATATTACCCGACCTACTGGAACCCGTGGCGCCCGTACTACTGGCACTACTACTACGGATACCATTACAACTGGTATGACCACTACTATGCACACTACCGTCGCTGGGACCATCACCGTCATAACTACTGGAATGATTACTACTATCACCCTCATCATTCACATTCAAGCTTTGTAACTGTGAATATCAGCAAAGGACATTATAAATCTACTTATTCACGTCCCGAATTGAAGAAAAAAGGTGAAGCATTATATGCAGAAACTCACAGAAACACCAGCAGCAGCAGACGACTCGATAATCCGATTGGAGAGAATTACGGAAGAAGAACCTATTCATCTGCAAGCGCCGGTCGCAGTTCTGAAAATGCAACCAGCTCAACCTCGAGACGTTCAGAAAACAGCACCGCAGTAAGAAGTGAAACCAGAACTTCCTCTGAAAGAAAAAGTACTTCTTCAGCAAGACCGCCGGCAGACAATTCAGGCAGAAAGGCAGAGGTGAGTGCATCCGGAACAAGAGCTTCTGAATCCCGTTCAATCAGCCAGCCAGGACGTGCAGAAACAAAATCAAGGGAAAGTAACACTAAAGCTGCATCTCCTCAGAGGAGTATGCCACAGAAACAGGTGTCAAAACCACGTGAAAGCAGTAGCAAATCTGCAGCTCCCGGGAGGAAGATAACTCAGTCGCAGGTGTCAAAACCAAGGGAAAGCAGCAGCGCCAGATCATCTGCTCCTGCAAGAACAGAGGCAAAATCACAGCCCTCAAAGTCAAGATCAGGTGAAGCTAAATCAAATGGTTCCCAGACCAGGTCAAAAGTGTCAGCTTCACAAAAAGGCAGCAGCAGAAGGTAAGTCTGATAACCATGAGTTCTAAATTATACAGATCCCGGGAATTTACCGGGATTTGTGCTTTATTAAAACGGCAACCGGCGTCAGGCGACCGGCAACCGGAATACAGTTGAATTAGTAAAGCATCTGAACTCAGAAAATGGATTGGAGAAAATCCTTACATTTGAACTATATGCCAGAATGTTTAATTATCCCAATATCATGAAAAATGCAAAATTCATTTTTTACCTGGCTTTGCTTCTGGTTTTAAGTACAGCCTGCAGCACAGAAAAGAAAAATCAGCTGCCATCAGGATCACATGGTTTTATTCAGGTGAGCAGCGAGAATCCGGCATATTTCTCCTTTTCGGATGGCTCTCCCTATATACCAAACGGGATCAATATGATCAATCCAAGCGGCAAATACAGGAATAATCCCGATTCAGCTCTATTTGAAATAGAAGGATGGATGAAAAACCTCTCGGCCAACGGAGGTAATTATATAAGGGTATGGCTTAGCCAGTCGTTCTGGGATATTGAAGATACAAAAGCAGGAGAGTATAACCCGGAGAAGATAAAAAGGATTGACCGTTTCAAAGAGATGGCAAGGGAGAATGGTCTCAGGATAAAAATGACACTTGAGCATTTCCGGAGCCTGACACTTCAGGAAAATAACCAGTCATGGGCAAACAAATCTGTATATCATACCTCAAACGGAGGTCCCCTCGACAGTATCAGGCAGTATCTGACATCAGATGAGGGAAGGCAACTATTCCTGAGAAAGGTGGATTTTTACCAGAATCGTTATGGAAATGATACACTGTTCTTCGGATGGGAGCTATGGAATGAAATGAATGCCATGAAAGGTCCTGAGGATGATATATTCTTTGAATGGAATGAGACAATGCTGAAGGAGGTAAAGAAAAGATTTCCCGAAAACCTTGTCATGCAAAGTCTGGGTAGTTTCGATTACGATGGAGTGAGACCGGTATATAGGAAAATGATGTTACTTTCGGGCAATGAGATTGCACAGGTACATCGTTATCTCGACCTCGGAGCCAGAATGGAGATCTGTCATGCTCCGCTGGATATTATTGCATCGTCGGCTGTTGAGGAGATAAAATCTTATAATCCTGAAAAACCTGTAATACTTGCTGAAACAGGAGCTGTTGAGCCCAGCCATAGCGGTCCGAGTAAATTTTACCCTGCAGATACAGCCGGAATCTTACTGCATGATATCCTGTTCGCTCCGTTCTTCAGTGGCTCTGCAGGTGCCGGAATGTGCTGGCACTGGGAATCTTATGTGGATAAGAACAATCTGTGGTACCATTTTGGCAGATTCAACGAAATAGTCAAAGATATTGATCCTGTCTCTGAGAATTTTGTTTCAACAGCCTCAGAGACAGATGATTTGAGGATTTACACTCTTACAGGAGACAAAACAAAATTGATATGGCTTCGCGATAAGAATAATTCATGGCAAACAGAACTTCGTGATGGCAAAGCGGCTGAGTTGATTTCAGGTTTGAGATTTGATCTTAAAACTGCGGGTGCTGACGTGTCTTCACAATCGATTGAAATATACGATCCCTGGAAGAATAAATGGTTAACCACCAGCCCGGAAGGATCATTGCTTCACTTACCTGATTTTAAAAGGTCGCTGATTATCAGGATAACTTTGTAGCTATTCAAGTTTTTTGATGCCCATATTCCAGAGTGTGAATCCGAAAATATCAGCGTACTGCTCAATTGTTTTGCTTACAGGAGTACCAGCTCCATGACCTGCTTTTGTTTCGATCCTTATCAGTACCGGATTCCTGCCGGCCTGTTTTTCCTGTAGATTAGCAGCAAACTTGAAAGAGTGAGCCGGGACCACTCTGTCATCATGGTCTCCTGTTGTTACAAGAGTAGCAGGATATTCAACACCGCTCTTTACATTGTGAACAGGTGAATACTTATAGATATATTCAAACATCTCTTTGCTCTCTTCAGAAGTTCCATAATCGTAAGCCCAGCCTGCGCCTGCGGTGAATGTGTGATATCTCAGCATATCCATAACACCTACCGCCGGAAGCGCCACTTTCACAAGGTCGGGTCTCCGGGTCATTACAGCTCCTACGAGAAGTCCGCCGTTGGATCCTCCTCTTAAAGCCAGGTAATCAGCTGAGGTATAATTGTTACTAATGAGGTACTCCGCTGCTGCAATGAAATCGTCAAAGACATTCTGTTTGTTCATCGTTGTCCCTGCAAGGTGCCATTTTTCTCCATACTCACCTCCCCCTCTTATATTTGGTACAGCATAAACACCACCCAGTTCAAGCCATAATGAGTTGGGAATACTGAAAGAAGGTGTCTGGCTGATATTGAAACCACCATATCCATAGAGTATTGCAGGGTTTTTTCCGTTCATTTCAGTTCCCTTTTTATATGTGATTATCATCGGAATACGGGTGCCATCTTTTGAATTGTAAAATACCTGGACCGACTCGTAATTATCACCATTGAATGCTACATCCGGTTTTTTAAAGATTTCCGAATTACCGGTTGCCGGATCCAGCTTATAAATTGTGGCAGGGGTGATATAATTTGTAAAAGAATAATATACCTCCTTATCTATCCTGCGGGCTCCGAAACCTGAAGCAGTTCCGGCACCGGGAAGTGTTATTTCTCTTACAAGTTTACCCTCCATATCATATTGCAATACTTTTGATATGGCATCTATCATATACTTTGCAAAAATAAATCCCGATCCTGTTGCAGGGGTAAGAACATTTTCTGTTTCAGGTATAAGATCTTTCCAGTATTCAACTCCGGGTTTTGAAGCATCCACGGTGACTATCCTTGTATTAGGAGCATTCAGATTGGTCATTATAAACAGCTTACTGCCAACATTATCGATAATGGTGTGGTCATTTTCAAAGTTTCCGGCAACTGTTATGAATTTGCTCTCTTTTTTTGTCAGATCCTTGATATATAGTTCATTGCCGGTAGTTGATATAGCAGCAGTTACAACAAGGTACTTCCCATCCTCGGTAACTCCGCCACTTACATACCTTCTCTTTATATCTGCCCCGAATACTATTTTATCTTCACTCTGTGGTGTGCCGGTTTTATGAAAATAGAGTTTGTGATGATCAGTTTTTGCAGACAATTCTGATCCTTCAGGTTTGTCATAGCTTGAATAATAGAATCCATCATTACCCTGCCATGAAAGGCCGCTGAATTTAACATCTTTGATTGTATCATCAATAACCTCCATTGTTTTGGAATCGATAACAATTACCTTTCTCCAGTCTGATCCCCCTTCAGAAATAGAATATGAAGCCTTGCTGCCGTCATCAGAAAATTCAAGTGCGTCGAGAGATGATGTACCATCTGGAGAAAATTTATTAGGATCGAGAAAAACCTGCGGATCTCCATTATCTTTCTGCCTGTAAACCACAAACTGGTTTTGCAGACCGTCATTCCTTGAAAAATAGGTATACTCTCCTTTCCTGTACGGAGAGGTAAATTTCTCGTAATTCCACATCTTCACAAGACGGGTTTTAATCTCCTCCCTGTAAGGAATAGTCTCCAGATATCCGAATGTAACTTTATTCTGTTCCGCTACCCAGGCAGCAGTCTCTTCCGAACGGTCATCCTCCATCCAACGGTAAGGATCAGTTACTTCCGTTCCGAAATAGTTGTCGATAACATCCCCTTTTTTTGAAACGGGATATTCTATCTTTTTAACGGCCGGGCTGCTACATGAAATAAGAAGTGTCATTGTAATTAACAGAATAGTGAAGTTTTTCATAAGTATTCAGATTATAAAACAACTGTTTTTAAGACTGTAAATTGCAGATTCAAAACTAACAAAATAATAAATTAATTCAAATGTGCGTTTACCAATAGAAGTTACCGGTTAAACTTTTATCGGAAATTATTATAAATTTGCAGATCAAATATTAAAACAAATATTATGAAAAAGTATATCTTAACATTAATTCTGGTCATAGGAATGACAGTCATTGTAAATGCTCAGGACTATAAAACAGGTATAGGCTTAAGAGGCGGTACGGCCTGGGGTCTGACAGTTAAGCATTTCGTAAGCGAAAAATCAGCATTTGAAGGCTTTTTATATGCATACAACCATGGTTTTAATGTTACAGGTCTTTATGAAATACATTACACGGCTTTTGATGTTGATAACCTGAAATGGTATTTCGGATTTGGTGCACATGTTGGCAACTACAACAATCCTGACACTGACTTAAGTGATTTTGTCCTTGGTGCGGATGGTGTCCTGGGTATTGAATACAGCTTTACGGAAGCTCCGATCAATATCGGTGTTGACTGGAACCCTTATGTAAACATTCTTGGAAATAATGGTTTTTGGGCTGGCAGCGGTGCTATCTCAATCAGGTATATCTTTTAGAAGATTCATTACCGGGACATTAATCCTGATGAAAAATCATGAAAGGGGCTTTAATCAGGTCCCTTTTTTTTCTCATATTAATTTTTTAGTTTTAATAAATTTTAAGTTATTCCTAAAAAAAGCAATATGAAAAAGTTATTATCAGCAGGTTTGATTATTCTGTTTCTGCCGGTTATGTTATCGGCGCAGACCAAATTCAATGGTCTTGAAATGAACATGGGGAACCTTTACAGGTTATCCGATGCAAAAACGCGTTCTATCAGTCCCGAGAATTTCTCCGGAGAAAAAGGCAAAGGAGGAATGGCTGATCCTGCCGACAAGGATAAGCCCAATACCGCCAATGCTGCCTGGGCTGCCAGGGATCTTGGCAAAGGGTGGAAGGTAAATCCTTATGTCAGGATAAAAGCCGGGGAAACCTTCACCATGGCTGAAATAGAGGGTCCGGGTGCTATACAGCACATATGGATGACTCCGACGGGCAACTGGCGCTTTTCGATCATCCGGATCTACTGGGATGGAGAAACTGAACCCTCAGTTGAATGTCCTGTTGGTGATTTTTTTGGAATGGGATGGAATGTTTATTCTCCCCTGGTGTCCTCAGCAATATGTGTAAATCCGGGAAGCGCTTTTAATTCATACTGGGCAATGCCTTTCCGGAAGAAGTGTAAGATAACTATGGAAAATGTGAATGACACAGATCCCATGACTCTCTATTATCAGATCGATTACACTCTTACTGAAGTCCCTGCCGATGCAGGTTATTTTCACGCGCAATTCAGACGGCAGAATACTAACGAAACATCAGATTACACAATAATTGACGGGATTAAAGGTAAAGGTCATTATGTGGGTGTTTACCTTGCCTGGGGAGTAAATAATAACGGATGGTGGGGTGAAGGAGAGATCAAGTTCTTCATGGATGGAGACAAGGAATTCCCGACAATTTGCGGAACAGGTACTGAAGATTATTTTTGCGGTTCATATAATTTCGACAGGGAGGGAAAATATACTGAGTTTTGTACTCCGTACAGCGGTCTGCACCAGGTTATCAGGCCTGACGGAACCTATAAATCACAGCAGCGTTTCGGCCTTTACAGGTGGCATATTCTTGATCCTGTTAGATTTGAGAGTGACCTGAAAGTAACTATCCAGGATCTCGGGTGGAAGCAGGCTGGAAGGTATCTTCCACAGAAATCTGATATTGCATCGACCTGCTTCTGGTACCAGTCAGAACCGCATGCAAAATACCCGAAGCTTCCCGGATGGCAGAAGCTGGAAGTGAATTAAAATGTCCATTTGAGTATTAGCGAGGAATCTCTTTCTGTTTTATTATTGATTTAAAACCCTCATTTTCATTCATGCAGATACAGGTAAGCTAAAAGTATTTCCTAAACGAAATAACTTCATATAGAAATTGTATGATGACCGGAAGTGTGGATTAAATAATGCGATTTTTTTGGAAATTAAGGCCTGAAAAATCTATAGATATGTAAATATTCATTCAAAAGGAAACAATATTAATCATTTTGAAATGAAGATGTTACATCTAACAGAAGAAGCAATTGTTAAAAAAATTTTACATTAGTTGACATTATGTTAATATTTGTTAAGTTATTTGAAAATATACATTATCTTAGCAAAACCAAAACTGATAAAAGAATAACACATATAGCCTAATGATAATTACATATATAGTATTAAAAAAATGCTACACAATTAAAATGAACAACCTAAAACTAACTTAATTATGGGAACATTGAAAAATTTGATTTTTCTGTGGAGAAGAGGTTTCTTAACACTTCTGCTCTTTGGCTTTGCCTTAAGCATTGCCAGCGCTCAACAGAGGACAGTCATGGGAAAAGTGACCTCCGATACTGAGGGAGCACTCCCGGGTGTCAACATTGTTGTGCAGGGAACCACCACCGGCGTTATGACGGATGGAGAAGGTAACTTCAGCATTGTTGTTCCCGGGCCGGATGCCGTCCTTGTTTTCTCATTCATTGGCTACACTCCCCAGACAGTGACTGTAGGTAACCAGAGTACTATAAACATGGTTCTTGAACCGACAACAAGTGCTCTTGCTGAAGTTGTTGTTACCGGTTATGGCACTCAGAAAAAGAGAGAAGTAACCAGTTCGATTGTGAGTGTTAAATCTGATGAATTCAACAAAGGAAACGTCAACTCACCCGTTCAACTTATCCAGGGAAAGGTTTCAGGGCTTTCAATAACCAAAGCCGGAGGTAACCCGAATGAACCGTATAATATAAGGCTCAGAGGACTCAGCACCATTGGCGCCAACACCGGTCCGCTTATTGTTATTGATGGTGTAATCGGAGGTTCGCTTGAGAATGTAGATCCCAATGATATCGAAACAATGAACGTACTCAAGGATGGTTCTGCTGCTGCAATATACGGAACCAGGGGTTCAAGCGGTGTCATCATTGTCACCACGAAGAAAGGCAGAAAAGGTACTTCAGTAATCGACTATAATGTTTATGTAACTGCCGAAATGGTTGCCAGATCTACTCCGGTTATGACCGCATCAGAGTGGAGGGCTCTTTCAGGCGAAACAGGCCTTGGTACAGACTTTGGCTCAAATACCAACTGGTTTGATGAAGTTACGAATACGGCCTTCTCGCAGGTTCATAATGTCTCAATGTCAGGCGGCTCTGACCAGACAACCTATCGCGCTTCAGTCAACTACCGCAACGCTGACGGTGTAATTCTTAATACAGGATTCTCACAGCTGAACGGCAGGATCAACCTGACACAAAAAGCCCTGAATGACAGGTTTACTCTTGATGTTAACCTTGGCGCCACCGACAAGGCCGCTCAGTATGGTTTTGCCGATGCATTCCGCTATGCTTCAGTTTACAATCCAACCGCACCGGTAAGAAGCAATGATGCAGCTTATGAACAATACGACGGCTATTTTCAGCAGGTACTTTACGATTACTATAACCCTGTGCAGATACTCGAGCAGAATGTAAGTGACGGCAAAGACAGAATAATGAACCTTTCGGCAAGGGGTGCATTTGAGATAGTTAAGGGATTTACGGTAGATGCATTCTATTCATATCAGGGCAATACAGCGTTGAGAGGCGAGTACTTTGACAAGAACAGCTACTGGCAGGGAATGGACAGGAACGGGAGAGCCAGAAGGAGCATGGATTACGCCACGAACAAGCTCTTTGAAACAACCGCGAGGTGGAACAACGATATAAACGCTCCTGTCAACATCACTGCTCTTGGCGGTTATTCTTATCAGGATTTTACATATGAAGGATTCAGTGCAAACGGAGGAGATTTCCTTACAGATGCCTTCACATATAACAACCTCTCGGCTGCTCTTGATTTCAAAAACGGGATCGGCGAAGTTAACAGCTACAAAAACGGCAATAAACTGATTGCTTTCTTTGGAAGGGTAAACCTGAATGTGACAAACACATGGTTTATGACAGCCAGTGCGAGGTATGAAGGCTCATCGAGGTTTGGTGCAGACAACAAATGGGGCTTGTTTCCGGCAATCGGCGGTGGAGTTGAACTGGCGAATATGTTGAATATAGACTTCATTGACAACTTCAAAGTCAGAGTGAACTATGGTCTCACAGGAAACCAGCCTTCAGAAAGCTACCTCTCACTTCTCCGGCTTGGCCCGGGTGGCAACTTCTTCTATAACGGAGAATTTGTTCCCGGCTATTCACCTGTAAGCAACGCCAATGAAGACCTTAAGTGGGAAAAGAAGTCGGAGATTGACTTTGGAGTGGATTTCTCATTCCTGAAATCCAAATTATCAGGTTCTTTTGACTTTTATACAAGAACAACAACCGATCTTTTATTCCAGTATGAAGTTCCTGTACCTCCAAACCTTTACAACCAGGCCTGGCTGAATCTTGGCGAAATCAAAAGCAGTGGCATTGAGCTTACACTCAACTGGAATGTAATCAGCACCAGTGATTTTCAATACGTGATGACTCTTACACCCTCATACAGCCTCTCAAATACCCTGGTTTCACTTTCAGGCACGTATAACGGCGCTGAACTCAAATACGGGACACGCGACCTTGGAGGAATGGGAGCTCCCGGACAGAGTGATGTTCCGCTTGTGAGAGCTGAAGAAGGCAAACCAATCGGACAATTATGGGCACTGGTATTCAAAGAGGTGGATGCCAGCGGAAACTTAATCTTTGAGGATATTAACAATGATGGTACAATTGATCCCAAAGACCGTCAGGTTGTCGGACATGGCTTACCCGATTTCCAGTTTGGATTTGGCAATACTTTTATTTACAAGAACTGGGATATGAATCTGTTCTTCCGGGGAATTTTCGGTCACGATCTGCTTAACTCATATCGTGGTTTCTACGAAGTTCCCAACATGATCGGTTCATATAATCTTCCAAATACTGCAACCGACATGAGAAATGCAACAACAGGGACACTTCTTAACAACTCTTCAGGAGTATTGTCGAGTTATCACATTGAAAAAGGTGATTTCTTTGCACTTGATAACCTGAGCATGGGATATAATTTTGATCTACCAAAGAGCGGGCAGTTCGACAAGATAAGGCTTTATGTTGCCGGCAATAACCTGTTCTATATAACCAAGTACAAGGGCGCTGATCCTAACCCGAGATATGGAGATATTGAAAACAGCAATAATCCTCTTATACCCGGAGTTGACAGGAGGAATACATGGTTCAGGACCAGATCTGTATCATTTGGTGCAAACATTGTTTTTTAACCCCAAAAATGATTAATACATGAGAACGACAGATATCAATAGAATGAAAAGATCACTTATTAAAACAAGTGGTGTATTACTTGCATTGGGGATGGCTGTTTTCAGTCAGTCATGCACCAATCTGGATGAAGAACTTTACGATTCAGTTACACCCGCCAATTTCTTCAAAACCGAAGAGGAGTTTATTTCGGCGTTAGGCGCTGCATATACACAATTCGCGGATTATGCTTCAAACGATCCGTTGAATTTAGATGCGTTAATGACAGATGAAGCAGTTTATCCCACCAGGGGACAGGACTGGGATGATGGAGGACTGCTGAGAAGAGCCCATCTGCATTCTTATACTCCGGAAGATGGACATTTTAATGGAGGTTGGAATTTTGGTTTTGGAGGTGTAAACACTGCTAACAGACTTATTTATCAGTTCCAGACTCTCGTGGAGAGCGGACAGGTTGATCAGGCTGCTGCCGATGCTTTTATAGCAGAACTCGAAACAGTCAGGGGTTTCTTTTACTGGCGACTAATTGATTGGTTTGGCAATATACCGCTGGTAACTGATTTTGCCACTGCTGAAGCGGCACCTCAAACAAAGCCAAGATTAGAGGTTTATAATTTCATTGTGAGCAACCTGGAAGCATCTGTTCCGAAGTTGTCGAAGGCTGTCGACGGAACGACTTATGGCCGAATGAATTACTACGCAGGAAAAACCTTGCTTGCCAAATTATACATTAATGCCAAGGTTTATAGCGGGACTGCACAGTGGGACAATGTGATTGCAGCTTGCGATGAAGTAATAAACTCTGGAAAATATACATTGGAAAGCAATTATTTTGCAAATTTCAATGTTGACAATTCAGGATCCAAGGAATTTATTTTTGCTATTCCCTATGACCAGGTATTCTTCCAGGGGTTCAATTTAGCTGTCAGGTCATTGCACTATGGAAGCCAGCAAACATATAACCTTACGGCCCAGCCCTGGAATGGTTTCTGCACAATGGAAGAATTCTACAATTCCTACGATAATGCAGACCTGCGAAAAGGTGATGTTGGAACAGTAACCGGACCTGCAACAAAGAGAGGTAATTTTATTGCCGGTTATCAATACAAGGCTGGCGGAGGAAAGGTAATGGACGATGGTTTTGAAACCCCTCAGCCAAATCGTTCACCTGTACCACTTCTCGGAGATCCTGATGGCGCACCTCTTAATTTTGGAAATATCGGCTCAACTCAACCCCAAATAAACGAACTTGGACCACAGGCATACCGTCAGGCTGGTGTAAGGGTCGGCAAGTGGGAAATTGCAAACGGAAGTCAGCCTAATAACATGGACAATGATTATGCCGTATTCCGTTACGCTGATGTTCTGTTGATGAAAGCTGAAGCTCTATGGCGCAAGGGAAATACAGCCGAAGCTTTGATCCTGGTAAACCAGATCAGGGCTCGTGCCGGTGTTTCAAATCTTACTTCTCTGGATGGACCAGTCAGCTTTGATATGGCCGGCGGAAGCATTCCGGGAGGAGAATTATTTAATGAAATAGGCCGTGAAATGTTTGCGGAGCACCACAGACGAGAGGATTTGATGCGTTGGGGATTATATTTCAGCGTTGCAAAATGGGCTCTTCCATTCTATAATCCCGGTGATGTAATTAAAACAGATCCATATACAGCGCTCTTTCCGATACACAAGGATAAGATTTCTGCTAACCCGAATCTTACTCAAAATCCCGGATATTAATATTTTTTAGGAAAGTTCTTTATAGAGAACAGGCAAATATTAAATTTGCCTGTTCTCTTTTTTTAAAAATGGCGGTTTTGGATTGCCTTGTACTATGATAGAAATGAACTTAAGAAGATGGCCGGAATTGATTTATGTATCTTTAATCATAATAACCTGTTCCTGTATCAACGCGCATCCTGATAAACTATTATTTTCACTTCTTGATAAAAATCATACCCATATTGATTTCATAAATAAGTTGGAATATACTGAGGAATACAATACATATACATATAGAAATTTCTATAATGGAGCGGGTGTTGGTGTAGGTGATTTCAATAATGACGGACTTACCGATATATATTTTTGTTCCAATATGACTGGGAACAGGCTTTATCTGAATAAAGGTAATTTTGTTTTTGAGGATTTAACCGAAAAGGCCGGAGTTGCCTGCTCCGGCTCGTGGTCTACAGGAGTTAGTATTGCAGATGTGAATGGTGACGGCTGGCTTGACATTTATATTTGTAAATCAGGAAATCCCGATAGCAAAAACCGTTATAATGAATTATTCATAAATAACGGAGACCTAACTTTTTCTGAGAGAGCAACTGAATATGGACTTGCAAATTTTGGCCTGTCAAATCATGCCTCATTTTTTGATTATGACAGGGATGGAGATCTTGATTGCTATCTGCTAAACAACTCTTTTCAGTCAGTAACTGAATTTGACATGAAACCAGGGCAACGGCAGATGCCTGATACTCTTGGCGGAAATAAACTGTTCAGGAATGATGATGGCCATTTTGTTGATGTTACACGGAAAGCAGGTATTTACTCAAGTAAAATCGGATTTGGACTTGGAGTAACTGTTGGAGATGCTGACAAAGATGGGTGGCTTGATATTTATGTATCAAATGATTTCTTTGAACGAGATTACCTATATATTAATAACAGAAATGGGACATTTGCAGAATCTCTTGAAAATCAGATGAATGAGATAAGTCTTGGGGCAATGGGCGCTGATATGGCAGATATTAATAACGATGCATGGCCCGAGATATTTGTTACCGAAATGACGCCTGAAGATAATGCCCGTTTAAAAACAAAGGCGCTCTTTGACAGCTGGGAGGCTTATCAGATAAAACTGAACAACGGTTATTATCATCAGTTTGCAAGGAATGTGCTTCAGCTTAATAACTGTAATGGTTCGTTCAGTGAAATAGGCAGATTCAGTAATGTGCAATCCACTGACTGGAGCTGGGGAGCATTAATAATGGATATGGACAACGACGGCTGGAAGGATATTTTTGTTGCAAATGGTATTTATAAAGATCTGCTTGACCGCGATTTCCTCGATATTTATTCAAATCCATCGATTATACGATCTATGATAAATACCGAAGAATCAGCAATCCTAAGTCTGATAGAATTAATACCTTCAGTCAGAATACCAAACTATGCCTTTCACAACAACGGAGATCTGACTTTTACAAACTACTCATCTATATGGGGACTAAATACGCCATCCTTTTCCAACGGGGCAGCATACGGGGATCTTGATAATGACGGAGATCTTGATCTGATTATAAATAATGTTAACATGCCTCCCTTTATATACAGGAACGAGAGCGGAGGTAAATTGAATGCTAATTATCTTACAGTCAGTTTCAAATGTAAAGGGCATAATACGTCAGCAATTGGTGCCAATATTACACTTTACCATAATGAGAAATTGTTCTACCAGGAGCTCATTCCTGGCAGAGGATTCCAATCGAGTGTAGATAACAGGCTCCATTTCGGGCTGGGTGAAATCAACTCAATTGATTCCATGTTAGTGAACTGGCCAGACGGAAAGTGCACTGTTTTCAGAGACCTGGAAGTGAATCAGTTTTTAACATTAGATGATAAATATACTTCTGATACATGTATTAAAGCTAATAAAAATGATTATGCACCTGTTTTTCAGAAGATTGAAAGAATAGATGGACTTGACTTCACTCATAAAGAGAACAATTTTACAGATTTTGAGCGCGACAGGTTACTATTCCGGATGCATTCAAATGAAGGCCCTCACGTAGCTGTTGGCGATGTTAACAACGACGGACTTGAAGATATTTATATTGGTGGCGCAAAGGACAGTCCGGGAGCGCTATTCATACAATGTCCGAATGGTAGTTTCAAAAAGACAAACGAGAAACTTTTTGAAGCTGACAGAATATCGGAAGATACTGATTGTCTGTTTTTTGATGTTGATAATGATGGTGATTCCGACCTCTATGTAGCCAGCGGCGGAAATGAATTCCCTTCGAGCTCCTCGGCCCTGCTGGATCGTCTTTACCTGAACGATGGCACAGGCAGATTTTCAAAATCTGACCAAATGTTGCCTGTTACAGAATATGTAAGCACTTCCTGTGTGCAACATGAAGATTATGACGATGATGGTGATTTGGACCTATTTACAGGTACACGTTTACGTCCGTTTGCCTATGGTGTTCCGGCAAATGGATACCTGCTGGAAAATGACGGAAAGGGCAATTTCTCTGATGTAACCGGTACTAAAGCTCCGGGACTGACAGGAATTGGTATGATCACGGATATGGCATGGGCAGATGTGGATGGTGATGGAGATACTGACATGGTGATAGCCGGAGACTGGATGCCTGTAAAAGTATTCATTAACGATAAAGGTTATTTTAAAGATGAATCTGAACGTTTTGGGCTTCTTAATACTGAAGGCTGGTGGCAGGTGGTTGTACCTGCAGATTTGAATAATGACGGCAATATTGATTTCATCATTGGCAATCATGGATTGAACTCGTTTTTTAAAGCTTCATCAGGTAAACCTGTTACCATGTATGTAAATGATTTCGACCTGAATGGGAATATAGAACAGATTTTATGTGCTTTCAACGGGGACAAATCATATCCCGTTGTAATTAAGGACGACCTTGAGAAGCAAATTTCTTCGATGGCTAAGAAATACATGAAGTTTGATGATTTTAAAGATCAGGTTATTGAAGACATATTCCAGTCAGAGGTATTGGACCGGTCAGTCAAATTATATGCCCGGATACTGGAGAGCTGTGTAATGATGAATAATGGCGGTGGTTCATTCACACTTGTTCCACTCCCTTCCGAAGCACAGTTCTCACCTGTTTATGCGATTGCCACTGGCGATTTCAATCATGATGGAACCTGTGACATATTACTCGGGGGGAACCAATACAGGGCAAAACCTCAGACGGGTATTTACGGAGCAAGTTATGGTCTTCTGTTAAATGGTGACAATAACGGAATATGGCACTCCATACCTCCTTATGCTTCAGGTGTTTTTACAAGGGGAGAGATTCGCGATCTTGACTTTTTAAATTCAGGAGGTAACCGGATCATTATTGTTGCAAGGAATAATGATAATTTACAATTTTACAAATATTGAATCTGACTAATGAAGAGAAGGTTAGTACGTTGGTTAGTGCCGTTAATTATTATCGGAGCAGTTATTAACGGATGTTCACCAAATGCCAGGTATGAGCGAAAACTTAAGCAGGAGATGGCATCCGGAGTAAGGTATGACTCGCTGTTTTTGGGAATGTATTTTGGAATGTCTCAGAAAGATTTTTATATGCATTGCTGGAACCTGAACAGGCAGGGATACATAAAGCAAGGTCCCGACAATAAATCTGTTGAATATCGTATTAAAGATGAATTGAAACATCCGGGTACGATGAATTTTTATCCTGCATTTGTTGAAGAAAAAATTGCTGAAATGCCTGTAAAATTTATCTATTCCGGATGGGCACCATGGAACAAAACATTATCTTCTGACAGCTTGCAGATTGATGTTTTACACTGGGTTGAAAGAGAATTCGGAGATCGTTTTATTAAAGTGAATCATCCCCAAAAGGGATCAGCATATATAAAGCTGAATGGGAACCGGCAAATAACAATTTTCAAAGTAGATGAGATGACTGTCTGGGCCGTTTTTACAGACATGTCGGTAATGAAAGAGACTAATGATACTACCACTTACGGGGATGTTCCCAAAAATGTTATAAATGATTAAATAGCAGGATGTTCAGAAAAGTACTATTAAAGGAAACCATAATCATTATTTCAGGCTTCCTGATCTTTTTGATAATAACCGGATGTGGAAGCCACAACAGGAAGTCCGGAAATAAACTGTTTACTCTCATGCCGGCCTCAGTTACGAAAGCTGAATTTATAAACCACCTTGATTATGATACGCAACTTAAAATTAAGTTCAATATCTACACCTACCGTAATTTTTACAATGGAGGCGGTGTAGCCCTGGGGGATGTGAACAATGATGACCTGATTGATATATTCATGACTTCAAATATGGGCTCCAATGTATTATACCTGAACAAGGGGAATTTTAATTTTGAAGACATTTCCAAAACTGCAGGGATTGAAGGGAAAGGTAACTGGTCAACGGGTGTGAGCTTTGCCGATGTTAACGGGGACGGATGGACAGATATATACATCTGCAACTCCGGAAATCTTGAAGGAGACGACAGACGAAACGAATTATACATCAATAACAGCGACCTTACATTCAGTGAACAGGCACATGAATATGGCCTTGATGACCCGGGTTATTCAACTCATGGAATTTTCTTTGATTATGATGAGGATGGCGACCTCGATATGTATCTGCTAAATAACTCTTCAAGAGCAATCGGCAGTTTCAATATTAGAGACAATCAACGTTTTATGAGGGATACACTAGGAGGCGATAAACTTTTCAGAAATGAAAATAACAAATTTATTGATGTCAGTGAAAAGGCAGGTATTTATGGAAGTGTAATCGGATTTGGACTTGGAGTTTCTGCCGGTGATATTGACCAGGACGGCTGGATGGATATATATGTATCCAATGATTTTTTTGAACGGGATTACATTTATATTAATAACCGCGACGGGACATTTAAAGAAAAACTTACAGATATGATGAGATCGATATCTGCTGCATCAATGGGAGCAGATCTGGCTGACTTAAACAATGATCACTATCCTGAGGTATTTGCTACTGACATGGTTCCCGAGCATAACGACCGGTTAAAAACAAAAACCACGTTTGATAACTGGGAAAGCTATAAATCGGGTGTAGAAAGTGGTTATCATCATCAGTTTACAAGAAATATGCTGCAACTGAATAACACTGATGGCACTTTCAGTGAGATCGGGCGATTAGCCGGAGTAAATGCAACTGACTGGTCGTGGGGAGCTTTGATAATGGATATGGATAATGATGGACTAAAAGATATTTTTGTTGCTAACGGCATCTATAAGGATCTTACCGATCAGGATTATATCCAGTATTTTTCTAACCGGGATATGGTGATGTCAATAGTTTCTGGAAATAAGGTGGACTATAAAACACTGATAGATGCGATCCCCTCGGTTAAAATTCCGAGCTATGCTTTTAAAAACATGGATAACTATAATTTTCAGAATGTTGCCGGCCTTTGGGGATTGGGTACTCCGGGTTTTTCAAACGGATCAGCATATGGAGATTTGGATAATGATGGGGATCTTGATATTGTAGTTAACAATGTAAATATGCCAATGCATGTCTACCGCAATGAAACCAATAAACAGTTAGCAGGAAATCATTTTCTGAAAGTAATTCTGAAGGGAGAACCTGGAAATACTTCTGCAATAGGCGCTAAACTGACAGTCAGGCATAAGGGGAAAATGATTTACCTTGAGCAGATGCCAATGAGAGGCTATCTTTCAACAAGCGATTCACGCCCCAACCTGGGACTGGGGCCTTTAACTATGGTCGATTCACTTATAGTTGAATGGCCGGACGACCGGATAACAATCCTTAAGGAGATCAAAGCAGATCAGATTTTAACTCTGTACCAGAAAGATGCACTAAAAATGTCATTTAAGAATATTGATTCATCAGCCACAAAAAACCTCTATTTTAAGGACATCAGCAGAGATAAAATTGTAAACTTCGTCCATAAGGAGGATGATTTCAATGATTTCGAACAACATTCATTACTTTATCATATGATATCGACTGAAGGTCCGAAAATGTGCAAAGGAGATATTAACGGTGACGGACTGGAAGATTTTTTCATTGGAGGGGCCAAAGGTGAGCCTGGAGGATTGATGATACAAGCGAAGAGCGGTAAATTTGAAAAGGCCGGTATGCAGGTGTTTGAGGAAGATAGAATTTCTGAGGATACAGGCTGTGCCATGTTTGATGCCGATGGGGATGGAGATACGGATTTGTATGTTGCAAGCGGAAGTAATGAATTTCCTGAAAGCTCATCTGCCCTTTCGGATCGTTTATATATAAATAATGGCCATGGACATTTTGTAAAATCATCACAGATTTTACCTGCCGGAAAATATGAGAGCACTTCCTGTGTCAGGCCTGAAGATTTTGATAACGACGGTGTGATGGAGTTGTTTATTGGAATAAGACTTAAAACCTTTGCATATGGAGTTCCTGTAAATGGTTATATTCTTGAAAATGACGGCAAAGGGAATTTTTCAGACGTTACTTCCACAATTGCTCCGGAATTAAAGAAAATAGGAATGATCCGTGATATGATATGGGAAGATATCGACATGGATGGAGATAAAGACATAATAGTTACCGGAGACTGGATGCCAATAACGGCATTTACTAATGAAAACGGAAGGTTCAGTTTGAAAAAAAATGCATTCGGTTCAGTTAAGACCGAAGGATGGTGGAATTGTCTGGCTTCAGGCGACTTTGATTCAGATGGGGATATAGATTTGGTTGCAGGGAATCATGGGTTAAACTCAAGATTTAAGGCAACATCCGAAAAGCCGGTTACCATGTATGTAAATGATTTTGATCTGAATGGGAACATTGATCAGCTAATTTGTCTCTATGATGGAGATAAATCCTATCCTCTGGTTCTTAAGCATGACCTGACAAAACAAATTCCTTCCCTCGAAAGAAGATATCCTAAATATGAAATTTACAAAGACCAGCAGATTCAGGATATTTTTGCACCTGATCAGCTAAAGAACTCGGTTCAACTAAATGCATATCTTCTTGAAACCTCCTTGTTTCTTAATAATGGTTCGGGAGAGTTCACCACGAAATCCCTGCCTGCCGAAGTTCAGTTTTCCCCGGTTTATGCAGCCGAAACCGGAGATTATAATGGAGATGGATTTACCGATATCCTTCTGGGAGGTAATTTATTTAATGTAAAACCGGAGGTCGGACGTTACGATGCCAGCTATGGTGCATTTCTAGCAGGTAACGGTAAAGGGGGATTTGCTTTTGTCCCTTCAGGAATTGCAGGTTTTCATCTTGATGGCGAGATAAGGGATATTCTGGAAATTAATACAGGAACTTCCAGAATACTTCTGGTTGCACGCAGCAACGGTCCCGTGCAGATTCTCAGAGTAATTCACAGGTAAGGTATTACAATGAAGAATTCTGCCAAAATAATATTTGTGCTTTTGTTTGCATTTTCCTGCAAACCGGAGACTAGAAAATGGGATAACTTGTTCACATTAATGCCGACTTCTGTAACAAATGTTGATTTTAAAAACCAATTAACTGAAAACGAAGAGTTTAACATTATTGAGTATCTCTATTTCAATAATGGCGCCGGTGTTGCTGCAGGGGACATTAATAATGATGGTTTGACGGATTTATATTTTACATCTAATCAGGAATCAAATAAATTATATCTCAACAAAGGTAATCTCGTGTTTGAAGATATTACCGATGCAGCCGGTGTAGCAGGCCGGGGAAACTGGAAAACCGGAGTAACAATGGCAGACGTGAATGGTGACGGTTTCCTTGATATCTATGTTTGCCAGGTAGGGAATTATAAAAGTTTTAGCGGAAGGAATCAATTATTTATCAACCAGGGTAACCTTACATTTAAGGAAGAATCACTTGAATACGGTCTCGATTTTCAGGGCTTTTCAACCCAGACCGCTTTTTTTGACTATGATGTTGACGGGGATCTTGACATGTACCTCCTGAATCATTCGGTGCATACCTCAAGAAGCTATGGAGATGTTTCGCTGCGTTATCAAAAGGATTCGCTGGCAGGTGACAGGCTATACAGAAATGATATATCAGACGGGAGGATTATTTTTACTGATGTCACAGAGGAGGCAGGTATATTAAGCAGTCAGATTGGCTATGGTCTTGGAGTAAACATATGTGATATAAATAACGATGTTTTTCCGGATATCTACATTTCAAATGATTTTCACGAAAACGATTATCTGTATATAAACAACAGAAATGGTACGTTTTCAGAAAGATTAACCGAGTATATGGGACATACCAGCAGATCATCAATGGGGAATGATGCAGGTGATATTAACAATGATGGTCTACTGGATGTAATTGTGCTGGATATGCTGCCGGATAAGGAAAATATCCGGAAACAATCAGGAGGAGAAGATGACTATGAACTATCTGTAATCAGGAAGGAATTCGGTTATTATTATCAATATGTACGCAATACACTTCAGCTTAACCTGGGAGGAGGATTGTTTAGTGAAATAGGATTGCTCTCAGGCATTTATTCAACAGACTGGAGCTGGTCACCATTATTATGCGATCTTGATAATGACGGATGGAAAGATCTTTTTATCACAAGCGGAATTTACCGAAGAGCCAATGATCTTGATTATGTGAAATTTCTTACCGGCGGAAAAAGGTTTTTTCCTGTTAAAGATAACAGTGGTGTTTCAGATAAGGAATTATATGAAAAGATGCCCCTCTATCCTAATGTAAACTATTTCTACAGAAACAACAGGGATCTTACATTCTCTAATGAGAACATTAACTGGGGATCAGATCAACTTTCTTTTTCCAATGGATCAGCTTACGCGGATCTCGATAATGACGGCGATCTGGATCTTATAGTTAATAACATCAATGACCGCGCATATATTTACAGGAACAACGCTGAATCGAATCTGAATAACCATTATTTGGCCGTAAAATTAAAAGGGGAAGGATTTAATAAGAGGGGTACCGGAACTCGTGTAACAATATTCTGCAATGATCAGAAACAGGTTGCTGAGCAATTTTCGACCAGGGGATTTTTATCATCTGTTAGTGATGTGTTGCATTTTGGTCTGGGGCAGACAGAAGTGATCGATTCAATGATAATACGCTGGACCGACAGTTCAGAACAAAAGCTAAAAAATTTACCGGTTGATACGTTTATAACTTTTGAATATAGAAATGCCGGGAAATATCAAAATATTAATGATCAGGTTGAAAAAAGCCGGAATCTGTTCTCAAGGGTAAGTATTCCCGGACTGGATTTCAAACACGATGAAGATTCCTATATTGATTTCAACCGCGAGAAACTTATCCCGTATAGTCTGTCGGCTGAGGGGCCTGCCCTGACCAGCGGAGATGTAAATGGAGACGGATTTGAAGATCTGTTTATTGGCGGAGCAAAAGGCCAGTCTGCCAAGTTACTTTTACAAAACTCTGATGGAACCTTCAGAGATTTAATAATACCGGTTCTTGAAAAGGAACGGTTCTCTGAAGATGTTGACGCAGTCTTTTTTGATGCTGATAAAGATGGTGATCTCGATCTCTATATAGTTCGCGGAGGCAATGAGTATCCGATCGGAGATCTTTTCCTGGCTGACCTGTTGCTTAAGAATCCTGGTAATGGTGAATTCATAAGGTTCGGAAAAGGATCATTACCGTATATGGCTTTTAATGGCTCATGTGTCCGTCCGGCCGATTTTGACAATGATGGTGACCTTGATCTTTTTGTAGGTTCAAGATCTGTGCCCGGAGCTTATGGGTGGGCACCTGATCTGTTCCTTCTTGAGAATGACGGGACAGGTAAATTCAGCGATGCAACAGATAAAAGGATGAACGGTTTGAAAGATGCAGGTATGGTAACTGATGCAGTATGGACTGATTATGATAATGATAATGACCCGGACCTGATAGTTACCGGTGAATGGATGAAGATATGTGTATTCAGAAATGATATTGGTTTTTTTGTGGATGTTACCGATAATGCAGGTATGGCGATGACTTCAGGTTGGTGGTATTGCATAAATGCTGTAGATATTGATAGGGATGGAGATATGGATTTAATCGGAGGCAATCTGGGAATGAACTCAATTCTTAAGGCGTCGCATGATAAGCCTGTCCAAATGTACCTGAGCGATTTTGATAACAATGGATCACAGGATCAGATAATCTGTTCTTACCGGGATGGTATAAGTTATCCTGTGGCATCTTTCGATGAGCTGGCAAGCCAGATAAGCGGATTAGGAAAACTCTTTCCCAGCTATTCGGATTTTGCAGGTAAACCAATAAATGAAATCTTTGGAGAGGATTTACTAAGCCATTCAATCAAAAAAGAAGCAGTATTGTTTGAAAGTTGCCTTTTTCTGAATAACGGTGACGGGACTTTTGAAATTAGTAAACTTCCCATCGAAGCCCAATTTGCGCCGGTCCGGGATATTATGGTTCAGGACTTAAATAAAGATGGAATAAAAGACCTGGTTCTTATCGGAAACAATTATCCTGTCAGACCAACTTATGGGAGGTATGATGCCAGTTTCGGATGGTGCCTGACAGGAGATAAAAATGGTAACTTTAAAACACTGATGCCTGCTGAAAGCGGGCTCAAAATCAGAGGTGATGGAAGAAAGTTACTGATGATTGAGATAAAGGGGCAACACTATCTTATTGCAGGGCTGAATAATAACGGCCTTCAAATATTTAAATCAACAGCTTTTTAAGAATATTTTCAACTGATCCCCGGATGGGCTGATTCCGGTTTTAACATAATAACCTGATACAGCATTTGCAACCAATAAAGATTGAAAGAGATCAAAATCATGAAACAGGGCGAAGCAAAAACCTGCATTGAAATTGTCACCGCCACCTGTCAGTATGATTGGTTCTTTGCAGAAGAAAGTATTACACTTATCAAAAGTGACACCGTCATAACCCAGAGCATCATTTGCACGGTGAATGATTAATACATCAGCGTTTATTGAATAGTACAGCGATTCAATAAAGTCTTTATCAGATGAAGAAGTGTGGAGATCCATTGCCGTGCCAATCAGATCGGCTTCATTCTGGTTCAGACTGATAATAACTTTAAAAAAGTGTCTGAACAGGGACAGTAGCCCTATGGCAGAACGGATTTCACTTTTCGACCTGCGCGAACAATCGGAAAAGTCTGTGAAAAGTACGGATGTGTTCCAGTTTGTTTGACTGAAGGCAAAATATCATCAGAGAGGTGAAATATCCGGAAATCCAAATGTGCCCACGCAGTCTACTTTGAAATCAAGATTTCCCAGAGCATTCACTGTAATGACCATATTCCCGCCGATTTTTGATAATTTAGTCTGCAGTTCCACGCCACAGCTTTTATTTTCCCGGCTGATCAGGAACTCTCCGAACGGGCGGGAACTTGTATAGAACCCGGTATCGGTATTTCCATTTTTATCCCTGACAACCCGCACAATATTATCTATACAGGCGTCGAATCCAAGAAAAGCTTTTATATTGGAAATTCTCTTTTGCTGAAGTTGATTAATAATTATCGGGATAGATTCTATGATTCTTTTATCCATATCAACTCTATTGAAGATACTTCGCTGCTGCTTTATCAAGAAGAAAAAAAGAATTTTTGTGAGATTTAACTATTGAAGCAGGAAATGCAGGTGTTATATCGCTATTTATCAATAATCTGGCTACATCAGCTTTTTTTTCACCATTCAATTGCAAAATCACCGTTTTAGCTTCCATAACATACTTCAATCCCAGGGTAATACCTGATGTAAGTTTCACTTTGCCTGAGAAATATTTCTGTCCTACTTTCTTCGTAGTTTTGTCAAGATTAACAATATGAGAGTACAGATCAAAGGATGTTCCCGGCTCATTAAGGCCAAGGTGTCCGTTCATTCCTGCACCGAGAAGCATCATATCAATTGGGCCGTTTTCCTTTATGAAATTGTCAGTTTTTATACACTCTTTTTCCAGATCAGCAGATTCGCCGTCAAAGAAACACAGGTTCTCAGGGGAGTAGTCAATATGGTCGAAAAGATGTTTTTTCAGGAACGAAAAACAATTTTCAGTTCTCATCTCCCCTATATTTGCCCATTCATCCAATCCGACAATCCTGCATCTTTTAAAACTGATCTTCCCTGCTCTGTTGAGTTCTGTCAGATGTTTAAATGTACCCACGGATGTTTCTCCTGCCGGGAAACAAAGCATTGCATCTGGTTTATCCGAGACTATCGAAGAAATCATTTCTGCAGTTCTTACTGAGAGTAGAGAATAGTTATTACAGATTATTGTTTTCATAGGTATCTTCACAGGTATTCCCAGACTGAAGTCTGGGGTTAGTAATATGTTGTATCTTAGAGTTTAAGTTCACCCCAGCCTTTTCTGTACTCCCTCTTAACAAACTGGTTAGCCTGTTCGAAGTTTGTTATTCTCATAT
>MENI01000091.1:0-36842 GCA_001768195.1 Bacteroidetes bacterium GWA2_40_15
AGCCTTGGAATAAAAACGCTTCACAAATGCCAGTAAAAGCCCTGAAAGAATAAAGGCAAGAATAAGATCCATCAGGAATCCATAAACTGCTTCAAATCCTGTTCTCCCATGCTCGGGATTAAAAAATCTGAAAAATATGGCTTTATAAGGGGCATTCAGATGCTTTGTTCCGAAAATATCAGCCTCTATTGTTCCAAACAGAATCAGCAGGAACCAGCCAAAGGCGAGACTCATATGCATATAACCCAGTCTGAAATTGGTTTTAAGAATTTTCCTGTGAATAAGGCTTTCCATAAATATCTCCCTGAGGCTCATGGCAAATGCATTTCCGAAGAAACCTCTCTGAAGCCTTAGTTTATCAGTCCGTGAGAGTTCCCGGAACCATATTACAGACCTCAACACTACAAATATGAGTATGAAGTACAGCCCGATATTAAATGGTATTACAAACGGATCAAACTGCATATAGTTCAGCTTTTTGAAATGCCTGTTTCGCCAGTGCTATAACATTCCGTGTATTGACACCCCGGGGGCAGACCAGAATGCATTTTCCGCAAAACATGCATTTTCTGATATTATTCCGGACCTGAGTGTTCTCCCCTCTTTTAATAAGAATGTTTAGCTCCCGCAAACTGAACCTTGTAAAATTTCCTGTGGTACATGTTGCAGAACAGCATCCGCACTCTATGCATTTCAGAAAAGATGGTTCTCCGGAAGCAATATAATCAGCAATACTCCTGTCATTTGAGTCGTAGTCAATCTGACGGATTTTTGATATTGTATATCCGAATTTTTCCATTTTAATCCAAGCCTGATTTAAGGTATTCAGTCACTTCTGCCACTGCTGCTCTTGAATGTGATATTGTCTCTGTAATATTCATAGGAGCAGTACAGGTTCCGGCATAGAATACTCCTTCAATGTTGCTGACGTTTGCGCCAAAATGATGATCTTCAGGGGCAAAGTACCTGTTATCTCCGGTACGGAGACCTGCAAGTTCCGCAACTCTTCTGCCATCCTTTGACATTTCCATACCAGCCATAAGAACTAGCAGATCAAGTTCCATCTTAAGCGGTCTGCCTGCAAGTGTATCCTCCACTTTCACAACTATTCTGTGATTAATAGTCTCACCGGCTTCAGAAACTTTTCCCCTGATGAAACTGACACCCCATTTTTCCTGAGCTTCCCTGTAAAGTTCTTCGTAATGAGCCCCACCCATTCTCATGTCCATATAGAAACAGAAAACCTTTGATTCAGGAATATTCTCCTTTATTTCAATTGCCTGCTTTACAGCAGTCACACAGCACAATTTGGAGCAGAAAAGATTCCCAACTTTCTCATCTCTTGATCCTACGCAGTGAACCATTCCAATCTTTTTCGGAACATTTCCATCTGCCATGGTTATCAAACCGTTACGAAACATTTTTTCGAGGTCGGCAGAGGAAATTACATTATCATAAATGCCATAGCCATACTCCTCTTTCCTGGCGCTGTTAAAAAGATCAAAACCGGTAGCAACTATCACTGCATCAGCCTTAAGTTCTTTTCCATGGTTTGTGATCAGCCTAAAATGGTCACTGTTTCTGGAGAACTCTGTCAAAGTTGTGCCTGTTAATAGCTTAACTCTGTCATTTATCGAAATTCCGTCGAGATATTTTTTTACCTCCCCGCTGACCCTCCTGTCCGGAAAAAGCTTGAACCAGTTGTTGATATGTCCCCCGGTAGTTTCTTCTTTCTCCACAAGGCTGACATCAAATCCTGCCTTTGCCAGCCATCCGGCAGCTTCAAGCCCCGCTACTCCCCCCCCTATTACTACAACATGTTTACTCATCGTGTTCGAACATTTACTAGATCAGGACTGATTTGATTACTTTTTCTTATATCAAGTCGGTACTTATCGTCGGGATCATATTCAATCCCCATTTTCTGAAGGACCGGCTCACAGTCGGTCTGATGCATCTGAAGCCCAAGATCCCATGGATCGAAGCCAAGTACAAGACCTGCTACCTCCTCGTATGTAAAAACAGGGATTCCTTCGTTGTTCTTTCCATATCTTTTACCCTCCATCTCATTAATTACGTATTGCCATCTGTCGAGGAACATGGGGCAACCCGGGCAGTTGGTTATTATCATATCGGGTTTGAATGGTTTCATTGATTCAAATTTTTCTTTGGAACAGGCTACAGAAAATCCCCTGTTGGCCTGAACGAGATATTGCCTGAATCCAAAACCGCAGCAATGACGCCTTTCAGGATAATCAATAACCTCACCTCCCCACTCTTCAACCATACCTGCCAGAACATAAGGATACTCTGCACCACCAACTCCTTTTGATGGAAACATTTTTGCATAATGGCAGCCGATGTGGTCTACGACCTTTAGTGGTTCACCTGTATTCTTATTGACAAGTTTATACTTTGCCTTTGCAGCAATCTCTTTTCTGAATTTGTAAATCACATCACTTGCATGAGCAAGATTCTCAGGCACTTCAAACTCCCGACCGGTTGCTTTTTTCAGTTGAAGTCTGGTACGTTCCTCAACATCCGGAAAATGGTGCCAGATCTCAATTATTTCTGTGTAAAGACCGAATGATGTTATGCATGACGGTACATAGTTCTTATATCCGGCTTCAGTCATAAGTGCGAACTGGCGAGCCACCACTGTCATAGCTGTATCTACAGGAACAACATCCCCATGATATCCTATTCCTGAGCAGGTGGTATGGCAAGGATGTTCATATACATCTTTCCAAAGCACTTCTCTCATAATCCTCAGGAAAGCTACCTCCGAACCCGGAAAGAAATTCTGCCTTATACAGCTTCGCACATAGAAATACTTATCATTTGCTATTTCTTTCTGGTATTCGCTCCAGATTGCCTTCTTGCCTTCCTGCTTCATAACTCAGAATATGTTACCGTGTATGTGTTCCATTATTGGTCTTGTAAATGTGCCTGAAGTACTCATTGTCAATACCTTCACCAAGATCAAGATCCATCTCTCTGGCTTTTTTTCTGGAGGCTGCTTCTATTTTTTCGTATCTTTTTAAACCTCCTGTGACCTCAAATATTTTCCTGAGTTCATCAAGAGTCTCATCAGGAATTTTTCTCAGAATGCCGGGTCCGTCTCCCTTATAGTTCCCTCCCATACGCTCAAGAAGTTCTGCTTTATTATCCTGTACCCATTCCCAGACAGGTCCCTGTTCGGGATGCATGGCAACGCTTATACCATCAAGATAAACACAATAACCAGTGCTCAGTATCCATTCGCCAATGGTCCTTTTTATTGCAAGTTGCTGCCTGCCTTTTTCTGATTCAACGAAGTATCCCATATCCTGTGACAAGCCCCTTAGAGCCATTATGACCAGACCGGGCGCATTGCCTCGCGGACAACGGGTCTTGCATGACATGCACTCACCACAATACCAGATTGAATCGGATTTAAGAAGTTCTATTATCTCATCGTTATCTCTTGACTGAACAAGATCAACTATCTTTCTGGGATCAAAGTTGTAAAATTCTGCAGCGGGGCATATTGCGGTGCAAACCCCGCAGTTCATGCAAGCTTTCAGTCCCTCCTCAAAACGGACATCCCTCAACAAAATATCATAAAGATTTTCCATCAGCCTGAATTACTGCACTGTTAAACGATTAACACAAAATTAAACTATAGAAGCACAGGGAGAAACAGGCTTAAAGCCTATTTACGGAGGGGTATTTATACGTATGAAGACAGGTGGAAGGCGAAAGGCGGAAGGCGGAAGAGGTGAGAGTGAGAGTGGAGAGGATGTTAAGCCATACCAAGAAGCTTTTCAATATCACCGGAAATATCTTCAGGTTTAAAAGAGGGGGCATATCTTTTTACAGGTACTCCTTTAGAATCGATAAGAAACTTAGTAAAATTCCATTTTATTCGTTTCAGCAGAAATCCGTGAAGTTCAGACTTAAGATATTTTAATATAGGATGGGCATTCGCCCCGTTTACATCGATCTTTGAAAACATGGGGAAGGTGACTCCATAATTGATGTCACACAGCCATAGCGCCAGGCTCTGAGCATTATCCGTATAATGAACAGAACCTGGGAACCGATAAACAATAAAAACACACCTCCTCCGGTTGACGGCTTCAGAGAAAGGAGCTTTGACATGACCAGGGCACCAAACCCGGATTGTACAACCATAACTATCACCATCAGGGGATATGATTTAAGAAAGGTACCGAATGTTGTGCTGAAACCAATCCCGATTGCTTTAAATGGCTTCTTTTCGTTATTGGCAACCTGCCATGCCCGCGCAAAATCGGCAACCAGAATCAAAATAGGCAGTAAAAGAGCCACAACTATAAGCGCTATCCGGATTACTTTTCCTGTTGCTCCGGGTGCAGATGTTCCTGATCCGGCTGCTGATACTATGGCAAAAGAGATACCCCCGACAATTGAAGCAGTTAATAGTATCATCACGGCTGTTAATATTGTAATTAAGATAAAGGACCAGAAATTGGCAGCGCCTCCTGCAAAAAACAGAGCTAAAGAAGGTTTGCTGTTTTTATTTCCAAGAATTGAAAACAGACCACCGGTGAGAAATGCATTCATTATAAATCCCAGAAAGAATACCAGCAAAAAACCTGATGTGATTGCAGGAATCAATGAAGCCAGCCCCTTACTCATATCCGTTATTACATCAGCATTTATCGAATCATAAAGGAGTTCGGTAATCATGCTTGAACCAATAAGGCTTTTGAGACCTGATTTCAGTGGGAAAGCAATCAGGCTTACAAGTGAAAATATCAGGATCCAGATGACCAGAACTCCCTTCCATGCCTTCAGTGAACGGACAGCACCTGACTTTAAGTGAGTTAATATATTCATATATTGCTTATTTACAATGAAATAAAATTAATGAAATACTGCATGAAAATGATAAACTTATTTGTGTACCGTCTTATTGGCACCCTGTCAGGATTATCTGTCATGGAATTATTGACAAAATTTGCATCCATCCTTATTTTGTACTCAGGATCTATCTGAACCCATTCGATCTGCCTTGTACCTGTATAAGTAAAGTCCTTGAAACGTTCCTTCCCGTCCCATCTTTCCATTATACTGTCACCATTATCAAAATGCACCAGAACATCTACAGGCAGAACAATATCTCCCGGGCGGCTGAGTTCCACTGTTGATTTGTAAATTGTGTCATCTTTTGTAACAGCTGCTACAAAACGATGCGAGTCAGCTTCGGAAATGATTCCCTTAAAATCGCGGATCTTTGAATTGTAGTAACGGTTAACTTTAAAATCAACCAAACCGGTTCCAAAGAGAGTCTGGTCAAAGAACCAGTTCATATCAGGTCCGAATTTATCTCCATGTATTTTTGTAACAACTTCATTTACAACATTTATGAAATCTTTCCCTGACGGGTGTCTGAAAGCCCATCGTCTGTAATACTCCCTGAATACTTCATTTGTAGTCTCCTCTCCTATTATGCCCATGAGAGTATAGAGGATAGTGGCTGCTTTATTATATGACATCATGCTGTAGGTACCCTGTGGATAATTCCAGGAATATTCACGGTTTGTTATCAGTTGTCTGTTAGGCGAGCCAAGGTAAGATGTCCTCGACATTGATTTATCAGCTATTTTAAGCAGAGGATGATCAATTAAACCTGAGTTTTCGCCCCAGTAATGGTCCATTATCCTCTCCTCCCAAAACGAGTTAACCCCTTCATCGAGCCAGGGCTCTTCAAATTCATTGCTGGCCAGTATGCCCATGAAATATGCATGCCCGAACTCATGTACTGTAACCATTTCAGGTAAATGAATAAATCCAGGTAACTTATCAGCAGAGGCAGATGTAAAAAGAGTTGTGTACTCCATGCCTCCTGCAAAAGAGCCTTTGGTTGGAGGATCAACGAAGGTAAGATGCGGCCAGGGAAACGGTCCAACATTCTTAGTTAAATATTCGAGAGCATTCTTTACCGCCAGGAATTGCCTTTCAACCTGTTCTTCCCTGATATGAGGCAAAAGCAGGGTAATTTTTACATGGTTCCACTCATCTGTAAAAACAGCATAACCGGGCCAGGTAGTCCATGCAAAATCAACAATATCTTCAGCCCTGTATGTAAGTGTTTTGTTTTTCCCATCAGCATCCGTTACCTCATTTATCAACATTCCGCCTGATCCTGTTACGTAGTCCACCGGAACTGTGATCTTAACATCATAAACACTGTGATTTGAGTAGAACTCCGAATTTCTGTGGAACTGATGGCAATTCCATCCGCCATTAACAGCATAACGCATCCCGGCCGGTTCGTATACACCAAACTTAGGGAACCACTGAGCTACAAAAAAATAGTCATCTGCAAATCCTGTCCTGAATGATCCCTGAGGCAGTTTGGTCTCAAACTGAACTACGATAAAAACCGTATCACCCGGTTTTGTTGATTTCTCAGTAACTATTTTAATAACTGTCTGATCATCAGGATTATTATCGTCAGGGCTTATAAATGTCATATGTCCAAGCAGGTCGTTTCCCTTTCCATCTTCAAAACTTTTAATATCTATCCAGCCAAAATCTATCTTCTTATCGGCAAGATTCAGGCCGACACCCTTATTGAATGTAGACTTATTGTTTTTAAAAGCATTCATATACATATGAAGCTGTATATCTGGAACGATATCGGTTGATTTGTTAACCCAGTAAGCCTCCATTTTTCCGGTAACTGTTTTTGCTTCCGGATCGAGTTTCGCATCGATCCTGTAATATGTCTGTCTGGAGCTAAGAGGCTCTTTATTTATAATCTGCGATAGTACAGATTGCATTAATATAAGGCAGATAATTGATAATGACACTGTTCTTTTCATCTCAGAATATTTTAGATGAAATTAATTAAAAATTGTTAATAACACCTGATCTTTACAAACTGATTAGTGACCATATATTTAATATACAAAAAATTATGTCCAGTCTTTTTTTCTAACCAAGCCTGCTTATTTTTTCAAGCTTTCTTATATCTTTTATTTTAATTTTCTTACCTGATATGCTTATAATTCCCTCATTATTGAATTTTGAAAGGACCCTTCCTGTGCTTTCTCTTGAAGTTCCTACCATTTCTGCAATTTCCAGCCGTGTTAACGGAATCTGAAAGTTACTGGATGAAAATACAACCCGTGAAAAGTATAGTAACATTTCAGCTATCCTTCCAAAAGTCTTTTTGTTACTAAGATTTATGAACCTGTGAAAATTATTAAGACTCTCCCTGCTTACTGAAGAAAGTATTTCAAAAGCAAAGTTCCCGTTGCTCTTAATCATATCTGTAAATACCTCTATCCCGATATAGCATACCTTGAGATCTGTGAGAGCTGAATATAAAAAATGATTTATCTTATCTCCGAATAAGGAGGCAAATCCAAGATATGTATGCGGTAGTATTATCTGTAAAATCTGTTCTTTACCATCCTTGCTTATAATATATTCTTTAACAAAGCCCGATCTGAGATAAATTATATGAGATATTGGAGATCCTGAATTAAGAATATTCGTATGCTTCCTGATATCACTAATATACCTGTGATTATTAATCAGGTTAAGTTCTTCCATACCCAATTTCTCTGTTGCACAGGACTTATCACGGCATGTCTGACATTTATACCTGGAAAGATCTGACTCTCTGATCATGCTTTTTATTATGGTTGCAAAGATAGAAATAAGCAGCCCAAAATTCTGTGATATTTATCACATTTTAATGTGCCATACATCACACATCCTATGATTTCATGGCACTTTCAGACATTATCAAAATTAGAACCACGATCATCTTAAAACGCCATTCAGTGCCAATAACATCATATTTATCATAATATCGAATAAGTTACATAAGTAGATATATATTTGTACTGTTAATAAATTAACAGAAGAAAGTAAATGAAAAAATTATTAATACTTGGAGCAGGTACTGCCGGTTCAATAATGGCTAACAAAATGCATAAAAGGCTACCATCTGAAGTATGGAATATAACTGTTGTTGATAAAGAACTTAAACACTATTATCAGCCGGGATTTTTATTTATACCTTTTGGCTACTATGAGAGAAAAGACATAGTAAAAGATGCTTTGAAATTTTTCCCTTCCGGCGTGGAGGTTATAAACAGCGAGATTTCAAAAATTGATCCCTCCTCCAGCAGTGTCAATCTTAAAAATGGTACTGTTCTGAGTTATGATATATTGATAGTTGCCACCGGAACAAGAATAAGTCCGGAAGATACTCCCGGTCTTAAAGGCGAATTATGGCGCAAGAGCATATTCGATTTCTATACAATAGAAGGTGCAGAAGCCCTTGCGGAATTCTTTAAAACATGGGAAGGCGGAAACCTGGTTATAAATATTGCAGATAATCCCATCAAGTGCCCTGTAGCTCCTCTTGAATTCGCATTTTACTCTGATTATTTCTTTACTCGGAAAGGTATGCGCGATAAGGTAAACATTACATATGTTACACCAATGTCGGGAGCATTTACAAAACCAAAAGCATCAAAGATGCTGGGTTCACTGCTTGGGAAAAAGAAGATAAATCTTGTTACAGATTTTTTTATTGGAGAAGTTGATAATGTCAATAAGAAAATTCTTGACTTCGGAGGCAGAGAAGTGCCGTTTGACTGCCTGGTTTCAATACCACTTCATACAGGTGATGATGTGATTTCAACAAGCGGACTGGGTGATGAATTTGGCTTTGTAAAAGCAGATAAGAACACATTGCAGTCAACACTCTATAAAAATGTATTTGTTGTTGGTGATGCAGGGAACTATCCGGCCTCAAAAGCCGGCTCTGTTGCTCATTTCCAGGCAGATGTACTTGAAAAAAATATTGCCGACTTTATTGCCGGACTTGAACTTTCAGCATCGTTCGACGGTCATTCAAACTGTTATATTGAAACAGGTTTCGGGAAGGGAATACTTATTGATTTTAATTACGATACTGAACCACTCCCCGGGATTTATCCGCTCCCTGTTCTTGGACCTTTCTCATTGCTAAAAGAGTCCCGAATAAATCACTGGGGTAAACTTTTTTTCAAGTGGATATATTGGAATATCCTTCTCAGAGGCAGAAAACTCCCGGTCACGGATCACATGTCTATGGCCGGTAAAATAAAAGACTGAATCTTTGACACTAAAATTATAAACACGGAACCTTGAACTTTAAACTTTTAACTTTTAACTATATATTATGGCACAAAAAACTTATGCAGGAATAGCTGTTGATGTTAATGAGGAGGGTTATTTTATCACTCCCTCACAATGGACAAGAGAGATTGCAACTGAAATTGCAAAAGAGGAAAGTCTAACTCTGACCGATCAGCATTTTGATATTATTGAATGGCTCAGGAAAAGGCACAATGCAGGCGAGGTTCTTTCGATAAGGAGCATAAATCACTCCGCTGTGCTGGATGTTAAAACATTCTATCAGCTTTTCCCCGGAGCTCCTCTTAAGAAAGCAACTAAAATCGCAGGGATTCCAAAACCTGTAAGTTGTATCTGATACCATCATTTAAACCTTATAACCTAATAATATGACAACAGAAAAGAACAATCCGATCAAAAAAGTAAACATCATTTGTGCCAAAGGTGCCATTGAAGATGTTTATGCGACTCTGGTAATGGGTAATGGTGCAGTAATGGAAGGTATTGAAACAAATCTCTTCTTTACTTTCTTCGGTCTTGATGCTATTGTCAAAACCAGGATGGATAAGCTTCATACAGGTGTTATAGGCAATCCTGCGTTAAGGCTTCCCGGCGGTTTGAGAATGCCAACATGGATGGGAGTTATACCGGGAATGGAAGCATTCACTTCATGGATGATGAAAAGTCAGATGGCACAGCTTGATATCCCCCCAGTAAGCGAATTTCTTGATCTCATTACAGCAGGTGGTGGTAATATTTATGCCTGCAAGCTTGCAATGGATATGTTCAAGTTCAAACCTGAGGATCTTTCGGAACATGTAAGTGGAGTACTTACTATCGGCGAATTCTATGAAAAAGCAGGCGGAGAAGGTTCTCAGATAATTTTCACTTAATAATAAGAAATTATAACTGCAAAGCGATTGAACCCTTTGCGGTTATTCTATAACACAAGCAGCTTGAATCCGAGCAGATTAACAATCTGTTTACCCGGGCAGAAACACTTGTATGCCACCGGCCAGACCCTGGCAAGAGATTCGTCCTGTTTGTCCCTGATCTTTAATATCAATTCATCCATTGCCGGATCAGCTGATTCGCCTGACCAGGTATAGCCAATTGATTTAATAAGCTGATACAGATCATTATATGCACCAAGGTACATAGTCATCCTTTCCAGTCTCTTTTCAAGCGCTTTAACAGCAGCCGGATTCAATGGTCTGAAAAAATATAGCTGGTAGAGGAAATCCTTCGATCTCTTTCTGAATTGATGGATCTTTTCCGGTATTGGCTTGTTCCGGCATTCCAGGTAAATATTCTGTACAACATAAAATGATAATTCCAGCTGATGCATAAGTTTAACAGGATCGATATTCTGAATCTGGTAAAAACGGATCCTGTAACCCGATTTATTAATAAGCTCATTGATCTCATCAATCTCGCTATTCATGGTAAGATCGGGTTCTGAAATATCTTCAGGTTTTTGCATCAGTTTGCCTATTTTCTCATTTCCCGCGAGCGATTTGAATATTCCGGGGAATTCCTTTCTCAGATCCCTTAGTGTTTTCCGGTGAACTGATGTATCACGCAGAATACTCATCAGTTGACCAACCCTTTTTAAATCATGGATGTCTTTATTCTGAAGCTCTGTATCGGTTAGCGGGCAGGTAAGTTTTAATACAGCCCTCGATTTCTTCATAAGTACACGGATATCATGAACTGCATCCTCATCAGGTACAGCATCCCTCTTCAGCAAAATCTGCGATTTGCTGATATAACCCGTCAAAACTGGCTTTATCTCTTTTAGCTTTACCTTATCCGCCTCCATTTTGCAATTTCATACATATTCATGATCTGATAAAGTTACAGATTTAAATTATTCCTTCAAAACCGGTAAAACCGCTGAATCTGAAATAATCTGCGAAAATCAGCGAAATCTGCGGGAAACAAATACCAGCTCAATCCTTAATATCTGCGAAAATCAGCGTGATCAGCGGGAAACAATAAAATAAAAACTAAATTTGCTTTGATTAATCTAAAACTTAACGATGGGGAAAATTAAAATAGTTCAGAGGATTGGCATCCTGACTGCCGGTGGCGATTGTCCAGGACTGAATGCAGCCATAAGGGGTGTTGGGAAAACTGCAATAGTTAAATATGACATGAAACTCGTTGGAATCAGCGATGGATTTACCGGTATGATAAATAAGGAATACAGGGAGCTCACAGAAAAAGATCTCAGCGGCATACTTACAGTGGGCGGCACGATCCTTGGGACCTCGAGAGAGAAACCTTTTAAAAGCGACAAGGGAAAGAAAGAGATAAGCAAGCCCAAACTTATAAGTGAACACTACGATCAGATGGGCCTCGACTGCCTGGTTTGCATCGGAGGCAACGGAACAATTAAAACAGCCCATCTTCTTGCGCAGGAAGGACTTAATGTGGTAGGAATTCCAAAAACAATAGATAACGATGTATGGGGCACTGATCTTACTTTCGGTTTCGATTCTGCTGTAAACATCGCAACGGAAGCCATAGACAGGCTTCATTCTACAGCCAACTCACACAAAAGGATAATGATAATTGAGGTAATGGGACATAATGCAGGATGGATTGCGCTTTATTCAGGCATTGCCGGTGGTGGTGATGTGATCCTGATCCCCGAAATACAGTACAGTGATCAGAAAGTCGCCGAATATCTTATACAACGTGCCTCTGAGAACAAACCATACTCGATAGTTGTTGTAGCTGAAGGTATAAGAATGGCAGTTAAAGAAAGTTGCTCAGCTGCTCAGTCACTCAGCAAAAAGATAACCGAGTTAACCGGCCTTGAAACAAGAGAGACTGTTCTGGGATATATACAGAGAGGCGGGACTCCATCCCCCATGGACCGGGTGCTTGCAACAAGATATGGAGCAGCTGCTGCCGATATGATAGCAGAACGGGATTATGGAAAGATGGTTGCTTTCAGGAATAATGATATAGTATCAGTGCCTCTGTCTGAAGTTTCCGGCAAAACCAAACTGGTCAGTGAAAATGATCCCATGGTCATTCAGGCCAGGAATATGGGTACCAGCTTTGGGATCTGATGCTCATCATCAATTAAATCCGTAGCTACTTATTCAGAAAAATATGAAAAAACTGATTTTTGTCCGCCACAGTAAAGCAGAAGAGCTTAGCCCTGAAATGTCTGATTTTGAGAGATCACTTACA
Organism: Bacteroidetes bacterium GWA2_40_15; assembly: GCA_001768195.1. GTDB lineage: Bacteria > Bacteroidota > Bacteroidia > Bacteroidales > VadinHA17 > LD21. Next base: position 12,376 of record MENI01000091.1, read on the forward strand.
ACAAAAGGCAAATCGATTGCAAATATTATGGCTCTCAGACTGAAGGAAAAAGAGAAATCTGCCGGAGTTATCCTCACCAGCCCTGCTTTCAGGGGGGTTGAGACAGCATTGATTTTTGCACGGGTATTCAGGATTCCTTCGGAGGAAATACTTATGGCAGATAATATCTATTATAAATTAAATCTTCAGACACTTCTGCAAGAGCTTAAGAGAATAAAGGAAGATGAGGAGGTTGTCACTCTCTTCGGTCATAATCCGTCTTTCACTGAACTTGCCGGCACTTTAAGTAAAGAGGGGTGTAATTTTATGCAGAAATGCGGGATCGTGGGAATTTCGTTTAAAGTAAGTACATGGTCGGAGATAAAACCTGACACCGGAAATATCGAATATTACCTGAAACCTTAGGATTTACATGAGCAAGACATATATTCCAAAAGAGATTAGCTGGCTTTCATTCAATGAGCGGGTACTGCAGGAATCTGAAAACAGGGATGTTCCATTAATTGAAAGATTCAAGTTCCTGGGAATTTACTCCAATAACCTCGATGAGTATTTCAGGGTCAGGGTGGCCACTCTGAAAAGGCTGTCGCTTTATGGCGCCAAATCAAAAAATATACTCGGGTACAACCCTAAGGCTACTCTGAAAAAGATACAGGAAATAGTTCTTGCTCAGAATACTAAATTCGAAAAAAACTATACTAAACTACTCAAGGAGCTTACCAGTCATAAAGTTTTCATAATAAACGAAAAACAACTAAACCAGGAACAAGTTGATTTTGTAGTTAATTATTTTCACAAAGAGGTCAGGAACAGGCTGATGCCGTTTATGATTGAAAGGGATTCTGACCTGCCTAATCTCACTGATGATGCTATTTATCTCGCAGTTCACTTATCAAAAAAGGAATCGCTGAAAAAAAGGTATGCATTGCTTGAAGTTCCTACAGGGATATTGCCCAGGTTCATTCAGCTTCCGGGTAAGAATGATGAGAAATATATTATTTTCCTTGATGATATTATCAGATTCGGACTAAAGGATATTTTCTTTATTTTCGATTTTGATGAGATTTCGGCTTATACAATTAAGCTTACAAAGGATGCTGAATTTGAAATAACCGATGATATATCAGAAAGCTATATCGACAAATTGTCAAAAAGTCTTCAACAAAGAAAAAAAGGCACTCCCGTACGGTTTATATATGACCGGTGCATTCCGCCTGATTTGCTGAAGATCATAACCCGGAAAATGAATATCGGGCCCGATGATGTCGTGATCCCAAGTAACAGGTACCACAACTTCAAGGATTTCATGAAATTCCCGAGCCTTGGCATTAAACAATTCTATAACGAAGAACTTGTGCCTGTTCCCCATCGTGATATTCACCAGGGTAAAAGCATTTTATCAGTGATAAAGAAGAAAGATATCATGCTTTATTTTCCCTATCATCCTTTCGATCATTTCATTGATATGCTTCGCGAGGCATCCATCGATCCTACGGTAATATCGATCCAGATCACATTGTACAGACTGGCAAGGAATTCAAGTGTTATTAATGCCCTTCTCAACGCTGTGCGAAATGGTAAGGAAGTAACAACCGTAGTGGAACTACAGGCCAGGTTCGATGAGGAGGCTAATATAAACTGGGGCAATAAACTACTTGAAGAAGGTGTAAAAGTCATTTATGGCGTACCCGGGCTCAAAGTACACTCAAAACTTTGTCTGATTACACGCATAAAAAGCGATGTTACCGAGCGTTATGCAGCTGTGGGTACCGGAAATTTCAATGAGGACACAGCCAGGATATATACTGATCTTCTGCTGCTTACTACCAATAAAAAGATCACCAATGAAGTCTTCAAGGCATTTAACTTCTTTAGCGTCAATTACAAAAAAGACAACTTTTACCATCTGGTCCTTTCACCTTTTTTCCTGCGGAATAAGGTCAGCCAGATGATCGAAAATGAGATTAAAAATGCGACTGAAGGCAAAAAAGCCTATATATACCTGAAATTAAATAACTTAACTGACAAAGAGATTATAGACCAGCTTTATGAGGCAAGTTGTGCCGGAGTGAAAATTAAACTAATTGTCAGGGGAATGCTGTCACTTGTGCCGGGTATCCCAAAACAGAGCGAAAATATAAGAGCAATCGGCATAGTTGATCGTTATCTTGAACACTCGCGGTATCTTATTTTTTGTAATGGAGGTTCTGAAGAGATCTATTTCTCATCAGCAGACCTTATGCCACGGAACCTTGATCACAGGATCGAGGTTACCTGTCCTGTCTTTGACAGGAATATAAGAGATGAGATAAGAAAGATATTTGACATACAGTGGAAAGATAATGTGAAAGCCAGGATCCTGGATGAAAACCAGGCTAATGAGTTCATAAAACCGGGAAATACCAGGATTCAGTCACAGATAGAGGTCTATAATTATATCAAAACGGCAAACGAACCATCTGGTGATAAACAGCCTGTCAAATCATGAATATTTATGTTTAACAAGCACCCGGCAACGAGCAACGAGCACCCACCTACCCGATGGCCTCAATATTGTACGGCGTCTTCTGGTAAACAAAATAGTTGAGCCAGTTGACAAACAGCAGATTGGCATGTGAACGCCATTGCACAAGCGGAGGTTTGGCCGGATTATTATCGAGGTAATAGTTTACCGGTATCTCAATCGGAAGGTTCTTTTCGAGATCCCGCTTATACTCCTTATCGAGTGTATCAGGAGAGTATTCCGCATGACCTGTAAGATAGAATTCGCGTCCGTTATTGGCCGCTACAATATTAACACCTGACACTTCTGATTCTGATAGTATTTTAAGCTCATGAACCTTATTGATATCATCCCGTCTGATTTCAGTATGCCGACTGTGAGGTACATAGAAAACATCATCAAATCCTCTGAAAATAGGATGTGTAGGATCATTTTTTAAGTGTCGGAATACTCCGAACATTTTTTTATCGAGAGGATATTTAGGAATACTATAATAATGATAGAGGGCAGCCTGGGCTCCCCAGCAAATAAACATCGAGGAGGTTACATTACTTTTTGCCCAGTCGAGGATATCAGTAAGTTCTTTCCAATAAGCCACCTCCTCAAAGGGCATTTGTTCAACCGGGGCACCTGTAATGATAAGCCCATCATATTTTTTGTTCAGAATATGGCTGAAGTTCTTGTAAAAAGCCTGCATGTGCTCTTTGGGAGTGTTCTTTGAAGTATGTGTTGAAAGTTTGATCAGATCAAGCTCAACCTGTAGAGGTGAATTGGATAATAATCTGACAAGATCAATCTCGGTTGTGATCTTAACCGGCATAAGGTTCAGCAAAGCTATCCTGAGAGGACGAATATCCTGGTGAGTGGCACGCGTCTCATCCATAACAAAAATATTTTCCTTTTGCAGGAACTCTATGGCCGGAAGCTTATCGGGAATATTTAATGGCATAACAGGTTTGTTTTACTCATTGCATAATATAAAGACTCGTAAAGTTACCAGTAAAATTATTTTCTGCAAGTCATATATATCACAGATGAATGTATTATTCATCAGAGATATACTAATAATCACTTTTTACTGCTGTAATTCATTTTTTTATATATTTGAGTCATATCCAGCATCAATGGAATGATATTAAAAACTGCAGAAAAGATTTTGGTTATTGCATCAATAACAGCTGCATTCTCGGCATCATGTGTGAATAACAATGAACTTGACCTGTATGGAATTCCCGATTGTGATACCACTAATGTCACATGGGATTCCAAAATATCAGCTATCATGCAGGCTAACTGTGTAACATGCCATGGAGAGGAAGTGAGTTATAATGGTGTCAGGCACGACAGCTATGAGAGCGAGATGGTTGTTGTAAATGACGGAAGGCTCAGGGGGGTGGTCAATCACCTCGACGGATATGTGAAAATGCCAAAAGACCGTGGAAAATTACCTGCCTGCGAGCTTCAGCTGATTAATACCTGGCTTGATAATGGTGCTCCGGAAAACTGATACAATGAAATACACAGGTCTGCTGGTACTACTATTTTTTGCAATATCCTGTCAGGGATCCTTCTCTCAGGATCTTGAAGACATCCTGGGTGCTCTGAATGAAAACACTCCTGATTATGTTCATGGTACATTTAAAGGTACAACCATAATTAATGGCCAATCGGTTGAGATACCGGGGCATATGGATCTTCAATTCAATATTTCCCACCGTTTTGGGGCTATAAACCAGGGAATCTATACTCTCTTTGGAATTGACCAGGGAACAACCAGGTTAGGTTTCGAATATGGACTGAAAGACATAGTAGGTCTTGCCATTGGAAGAAGTACGTATGAGAAAACTTATGACGGTGGAATAAAAGTTAAAATATTACGGCAGCAGACAGGGTTGAAGAACATTCCTGTAACCGTTTCACTCTATTCGACAGTATTCATTAAAACCCTTAAGTGGGAAGAACCTGACAGGGAAAATCTCTTCTCATCCAGGTTATCATATTCAGCACAATTGCTTATTGCCCGAAAATTCAATAGAAATCTTTCATTACAGATCACTCCTTCATTTATTCATAAGAATCTTGTCCCGACACCGGAAGACCAGAACAATATTTTTTCTGTAGGATTCGGGGGACGATACAAGCTGACCCGCAAGTTTTCACTGAACGGAGAATACTACTGGTTACTCCCCGGAGAAACTGCAGACAATTATTCAAACTCTCTCGGATTGGGCTTCGATATCGAATCAGCCGGTCATGTATTTCAGATTATGGCTACTAACTCACAAATGATGTTTGCAAGGGGCTTTATAACAGAAACTGAAGGGAAATGGTCAGAGGGTGATATATTCTTCGGATTCAATATATACAGGGTCTTTTCGACAGGAAGAAAAAACAAAACCGGAAGAAACTAAATGAAAAAAGGATATTTTAAAATTTTTGCAGCTTCAATCCTGGTTCCCTTATCCATGCTATTAAGTGGGTTTCAGGAAAAGAGTGTCATATTTACATGTAAAACCGGACAGGCAGGTTTTCTTTCAGATGCTCCCCTTGAAATGATTAAAGCATCCAGTAAAAATCTTACAGGAGCTCTAAATCTTAAAGACAGGTCTTTTTCATTTCTGCTTCCTACAAAAACCTTTGAAGGTTTCAACAGCAGTTTGCAGAGAACCCATTTTAATGAAGATTATATGGAAACTGATCTGTATCCAAACTCTTCTTTCAGAGGAAAGATAATAGAAGAAGTTGACCTTTCAATTCCCGGCACATATAAAATAAGAGCAAAAGGCAGAATGTCCATTCATGGGGTTGAAAATGACAGGATTGTAAGATGTGACCTGGTAGTAGGTGAGAACAGGATTGACGTTATAGCCAGTTTCACTGTTTTCCTTGCCGATCATAGTATCAGTATCCCATCTATACTCAACCAGAAGATTGCGGAAGAAATCAAGGTTGATATCATTTTTACACTAACTCCTCTTTCTGATTAATATGAAAAGGGCGATCTTACTGGCAAGTGTGTTTTGCCTGCTGACAATCATACAAAAGGTAATGGCGCAAACACCTTTTCTAAAACCTCACCAGCTTTTCAGAGGCAAGGAGGAATACAATGTCAATGTTATTTATCAGGATCCCAAAGGATGGATATGGTTTGGAACTGATCATGGATTATTCAGGTTCGATGGAATAAATTACACCAAGTTCACTGCTTCTGAAGGGCTTGCTGATGAACAGATTACGGCAATCAAAAGCACATCTGAGAGAGAAATATGGATCGGACATAAGACAGGAAAAATATCTATATATGATGGTAATGTATTCTATCAGTTTAAACCTGAAGAGGGATTGGGAAATATTGAGATAACTGATATTGATTCAGACAGCTCGGGGGTGATCTGGTATTCAACCCTTGGAGAAGGTGTATTCCGGTATGACAATAGGTACCTTACCAATCTGAACACTGATGATAGTATTTCTGATAATTATGTATATGACATTGAGATTGATAAAGATGGTGCCTTATGGCTGGCCACCGATAATGGAATTACCCGTATTTTCGAGGGTAAAAGTGAGATAATATCAATGAAAGACGGTCTTAATGATAATATTGTGAGGGCAATTAAGGTCTCACAGGATGACCGGATATGGGTTGGGACAGAAGAAAAAGGTCTGTCAATATATGATAACAGGAAAAAGATATTCAGTTCCATAGAAGGATGGAATTTCGGAGCTGTTACCGGTTTTACAATTAGTCTTGAGAATGATATCTGGATAAGTACTGAGAGGCAGGGAATTATACAGCTGAAACTTTCAGAAACCGGCATCCCTCTGTACCATCAGATTACAGATAAGGAAGGCCTTATTTCCAACAGGTTAAATACAATAATCAAAGACAGGGAAGACAATATCTGGATTGGTGGAAAGCAGGGAATTATACAGGCACTGCCTCCGGCCTTCGAATTTCTGAATAAAACAAATGGAACTCCTTTCGAAGAGGCTTATAATATCTATAAAGACAAAAATAATGATTTATGGGTATGCACTGAATCGGGCCTTTTCAGAGGTACTCCTGACAATACCGGACAATATGCATGGGAAAACATAAGCAACAGATTACATATTGGGAAAGTAAATTTCATTTCGCTTTTCAGTGACAGGACAGGCCAGATATGGGCCGGCACTTATGGTGCCGGAGTTTTCAGAATAAATCCTGACAACCTGAGCTTTAAAAAATTTACAGCACCTGGTGATCTTAATGATAATAATGTCATTTCCATTTCCGGAAATGACAGTCTGATATGGTTTTCAACACTTGGAGGCGGTGTATCATGTTATAATTTAAATGAATCAGAATTCGTCAGGTTTCAATACAATGAACTTAATAATTCTTATATCTATTCAACCAAAACAGATAAATCAGGCAAAATATGGATAGCCGGTTCATTAAAATATCCTGCCTATGTTTCAGATGACAGCATTCATCTTATTAAGCATGAAGGAGTAAGATTTTCTCAATTATATAGTATTGCAATAGATTCATCAGACGGTATATGGTTTAGTACAGGAGATAAAGGAATTATCAGAATATCAGGTGATAGTTCTTATGTTCTTGGAGAAACAGACGGTATTTCATTTGATCAGATTCAATCAATAATATTTGATAAGCTTGACAATCTTCTGGTTATATCTAATCGTGGCCTTCTGTTCTTTAAACCCGGTAAAGGTGTTTTACTTGAATTAGGAGAGAATTCAGGTCTTTCATATAAGTATCCGGTATTAAATTCAGTATATTCTGACAAAGATGGACACATCTGGATAGGCACCGAAACGGGAATAATTATTTACAATCCTGATTATCTTAAGTTTATCGGTCAGAATCCAAGAGTATTCCTGTCAACAAGAAACCTTTTTTATAACCCGATTGAGGATGACAGGAGCAGGTTCAGATACAGCGACAACAATTTTACCTTCGGATATACCGGTATCTGGTTCAGCAATCCTGAAGGTCTGAGCTACAGATATAAATTGGAAGGTTATGATATTGATTGGTTATATTCCAACAGGAACCAGACACTAACCTATTCGAAACTCCCTTCAGGAAATTATTCTTTTAAAGTAGAAGTCAGCCTCGATGGCAAAACCTGGTACAGCTCTGAAGATTCATCCTATACATTTATTTTAAAGCCTCCATTCTGGAGACGCTGGTGGTTCCTTTCGGGATTGATTATTCTCATTATCAGCGGCATATATTTATATATAAAACAAAGGCTGTCTAAACTCGAACAGGCAAAAGAGAAACTTGAATTCGAAGTAGAGAAACGTACTGAAGAGATCAGAAATAAGAACAGGGAGCTTGAGATACAAAAGACTGAGATTGCACTGCAGAGAGATATTGCTGAAGAACAGAGAGACAAAATTGAGGCCCAGAAAGAAGAGATACAGTCGAGTATCCGCTACGCGAGCAGGATTCAGACTGCTGCCCTTCCTCCCAAGAAACACCTTGATTCTATCCTTAAGGAGTATTTTATTCTCAATAAACCATGCGAGATTGTGAGCGGGGATTTTTACTGGATAGCAAAAAACAGCACTCATACATTCTTTTCTGTGGGAGACTGCACCGGACATGGTGTTCCGGGTTCATTTATGAGTATGCTTGGAATAAGTGCTCTTAATGATATTGTTAAATCGGTTCAGGTGTGCACAGCTTCATCGGTACTTAACATATTAAGAGAGAGGATACATGAATCACTGCATCAGCAGGATGCTGACAAGGACCTTACCACTTTTGATGGAATGGATATAAATCTTTGCATACTGGATCCGGAAACCAACATTATCCAGTTTTCAGGTGCACATAATTCATTATACCTGATAAGAGATGGAGAGATCAATATATATCCGGCTGATAAAATTGATATCGGGCGATTCTCCGAGGAAAGAGCAGAATTTACAAATCACTTAATAAAGTGCATTAAAGGAGATATATTGTATCTTTTTACAGACGGATATGCAGATCAGTTCGGAGGCCCCAGAGGAAGAAAATACAAATCACAGAGATTCCGGGATTTCCTGATATCTGTTCACAGGGAAAGTATGGAAACCCAGGAAAAAATGCTCAATGAAGAAATTGAAAACTGGAAAGGCAAGATGTCTCAGACAGATGATATTATGGTGATGGGTGTAAAAATATTATAATCTATTCTGATAGCCAGACAACTACCCTATCTGATGTTGGTTTTTCCTTTGGAGGAATTACATCAACAAGATTTCCTTTTTCATCTATCAGATACTTCTGAAAATTCCAGCTCACTTCTGAATCCTTGACCCCATTTTTCTCCATTGAGGTCAGCCATTTGTACACAGGATGCATATCATCTCCCTTAACAGATATCTTCTCCATTATCGGAAATGTTACTCCGTAATTATCAGTGCAGAATTTACGTATATCTGTAGCTGATCCCGGTTCCTGGTTCATGAAGTTGTTTGCAGGAAAGCCTATAATAACAAAGTCATCACCCTGATACTTCTCATATACCTCTTCAAGATCCTTGTACTGAGGAGTCAACCCGCATTTTGAAGCAACATTGACAACCATCACCTTCTTCCCTTTAAGTGAACTGAAGTCGAAATTCTCTCCTTCGAGAGTTTTCACTTTAAAATCATAGAATCCGGATGACTGGGCTGTTACTGAAACTGAAATTGACAGGATGACAAATAATGTAATAAGCTTATTTATTCTCATTTTAAATTATTTTATTTTAACTTTCGCTACTTTTTTTTATTGGTTTATTTACAAAATTAAACAATCAAACGGTCTATATGTTCAAAAAATTCTGGAAAACAATTAAATATCTGTTTATTCTCATTGTCATTCTGTATGCGATGCCCCGTTCAATATTGCCTACAAACACTTTCGGATCTGAGCTCAAAGAACTTGACAGGTATATAAAGCTGAATGATATCGAAAACAGGTTAATTGAATACAGGGATGATACAGAGGCTTTAAAACTGAAGCTTGCACAGGTCGATATAATTAACAACAGCCGCAAAAGGTATAAAGCACAGCCTGTAAAACTTGATATTCTTGCATCGAGAGTCGCAAATAAGATGTGTAAAGAGGCTGCTGAAAACGATTTTATTGGCCATTGGAACCTTGCAGGGGAAAAGCCTTACCACAGATATGCCTTTGCAGGCGGTTCCGATCATGTCTCCGAAAATGCATTTGGAGAGTGGACCACTGGCAGCTATTCAGTTTCACCATCAACCATTGCCTCGATGATGAAAAAAGGCCATTCTGAATTTATGGCCGAAAAAGCACCTAATGACGGACACAAGAAAACCATTATTGAGAAGTATCATAATTTTGTAGGACTGGGGTATTACCTCTCATCAAATCAGTTCAGGTACTATGAAGAGTTTATTGACAGGTATCTGGAATTTGAAAATATCCGTGCAGAAGTTAAAGTTGGCCAGTCAACAGTTATATCAGTAAAACCAATAAGCAACAGTTATCTTTATTATCTGATTGTCTATCGTGAAAAAGTTCCTGAGCCAATGAGCCCTTCCCAGATAAAAAGGATGGCAAGCTATGCAGACTTTACCAAAGAAGAGTATCTTAAACTAACAGCTTGGGAACTTTCTGAATTCAAATCAGGCGACAGCTATAATATTCCTTTAATGTTTTCAAAAGAAGGATTATACTATATCCATATCTACCTCGATAACAAGGAGTTTACAAAACCGGCTTCATTGAACACAAAAGGCAAAAAATCAGCAAGCGGAATAGTTATCACAGTAGATAACTGATCAGTAATTCTTTTTGCATAACTTAGCATAAACTGATAAGGCTGATTATGAAAAAGATCAAAACAATCCTTCTATTAATTGCACTATTTGTGATTTCAGGAACATCATACGGAAATAGCCAGCATCTAACATCTGTAGCTTCAGGTAAGGCAGGGATTATCGCTGCAGGGCCATCTGCATCTGTAAAAGCCGGACTCACCATTCTGGACCAGGGGGGCAATGCAGTGGATGCGGCATCAGCTGTCATTTTCAACCTGGCTGTATCCGACTACGGTCTCTTCTGCATCGGAGGTGAAGTACCTTTCATGTTCTACGAAACAGGCAGCCGGAAAGTAATGGTATTCAATGGAATGGGTGGAGCTCCCCTCGACCTGAAAGCAATTGAATGGTATTACTCAAACGGAATACCTAAAAACGGCATTAAATCGGCCACGGTACCAAGTGCTGTAAGCACTGTGCTGACTGCACTTGAGCTTAAAGGAACAATGTCATTTGAAAAGGTGATCGCACCCACTCTTTCACTTCTGGATTCAGGGAAACTATCATGGCATAAAAGCCTGGCAGTAACATTGCGAAAACTTGTCTCGGCAGAAAAGGAGACAAAGGGATCGCGCGAACAAAAGATCAGGGCAGCACGCGACAGGTTTTACAAAGGGGATATAGCAGATGAGCTTAATAAATACTATATAAGCTCAGGTGGATTTCTGAGAAAAACTGACCTTGAAGCACATAAAACCGTGGTTGAGGAAGCTGTATCTGTAAATTACAGAGGACTTTCAGTTTACAAGTGCAATACCTGGACACAGGGACCGGTATTATTGCAGTCGCTGAAGCTTCTCGGGAATTATGACCTTAAATCAATGGGATTCTTCTCATCCGATTATATCCATGTAACGACAGAAGCAATGAAGCTGGCCTATGCCGACCGTGACAAATACTATGGAGATCCTTCGTTTGTTTCTGTGCCATTAAAGCAATTATTATCAGATCAGTACGCTAAGATAAGATTTCCCCTTATCGATATGAAGAAGGCTTCATATAAAATTCGTCCGGGCGATCCCGTAAAAATGATTGCCAACGATGGCCCCGGAGAGATATGGCCGGGAGAAAAGGGGACAACAACCTGTGTGGTTGTCGATAAATGGGGAAATGTTGTTGCAGCTACTCCCAGTGCAAATCCTGAATATGGAATCTGTGAAACTCTTGGAATAGCTCATAACACCAGATTAAGCAGTCTTAATACTCAGAAGGGCCACCCCAACTCAATTGAACCCGGGAAACGTCCGCGAATAACCCTTACCCCTACCATTGTACTTAAGAATGATAAACCTTTCCTGGCTATGAGCGTGGCAGGCGGAGATATGCAGGACCAGGTCTCATTACAACTGCTCCTTGATATAGCTGAATTTGGAATGATGCCTGAACAAGCAATATCTGCACCTCGAATATATTCTCACCAAATACAGGACTCCTTCAATCCATCATCTGATCCGGCTGTCAGAACCGGGAAAACAGCAGCACTTGACATTTATAAGACTGACCAGGCAGTAATTGATGATCTTTCTGCCCGCGGTCACATCATGAATGTCGTTCAGGGTGCAATTGCACATCCGATTGCGATCTTTACCGACCAGTTAACCGGTATATCATATGCCGCCACACAAAAAGGAAAGAGATGCGGTGCAGTTAAGCAGTCAGTGGAGAATCAATAGCAGGTATCATTTGTAATGCAGGTTACATTTTCTATATTTGATGCTTACTTATTTATTTACTATAAATTTATATGAAAATTGTCATTGTCGGAAGCGGATATGTCGGCCTGGTATCAGGTACATGCTTTTCAGAAGTTGGAATTGATGTTGTTTGTGTTGATGTTGACAAGGGAAAAATTGAAAAGCTCAACAATGGCATAGTCCCTATCTTTGAGCCAGGATTGGAAGAAATGCTGCACCGCAATATGAAAAAAGGCCGGCTTAGCTTCACTTCTGATATTGCTGAAGCTCTGACAGATGCAGAAGTCCTGTTTATTGCTGTCGGAACTCCGCCTGATGAGGATGGAAGTGCTGACCTGAAATATGTATTGTCGGTTGCCCGCGATTGCGGTAAACACATGAAAGACTATCTTCTCATTGCAACTAAAAGTACCGTTCCGGTGGGAACTGCCCGAAAAGTAAAAGATACCGTTAATAGTGAGCTGAAAAAAAGAGGCGTATCAATTGAATTTGATGTTGCTTCAAATCCTGAATTTCTTAAAGAAGGCGCTGCCATAGAGGATTTTCTGAAACCCGACAGGATTGTGATAGGCCTGGAAAGTCAGCGGGCAGAAGATATTATGAAAAGTCTTTACAAACCTTTTACACTTAATGGACACCCTATAATTTTCATGGATATCACATCAGCCGAAATGACCAAATATGCATCGAATTCAATGCTTGCCACCAAAATCAGTTTTATGAACGATATTGCTAACCTGTGCGAGATAGTAGGTGCCGATATTAATATGGTTCGCAAAGGGATAGGCTCTGATTCGCGAATCGGAACCAAATTCATCTACCCCGGCATAGGCTATGGAGGTTCATGCTTCCCAAAAGATGTTCAGGCACTGGTTAAAACTGCAAAGGAATATAAATATGAACTGCGGGTACTGAAAGCCGTTGAAGCTGTGAACAATGACCAGAAGACAGTTCTGTATAATAAGATATTTAAACATTTTAAGGGAGATCTGAAAGAAAGAACCATTGCTGTGTGGGGGCTCTCGTTCAAACCTCAGACAGATGATATGAGGGAAGCTCCTTCACTTGTTATTATTAAGAAACTACTGGAAGCCGGAGCTAGTGTAAAAGCTTATGACCCTGTTGCAATGAAAGAGGCAAAGCACCATTTTGGCGATACTATTGCATATTACGAAGATCAGTATGAAGCGCTTATAGATGCCGATTGTCTTGCGCTTGTTACGGAATGGCCGGAATTCAAATTCCCTAAATTCCAGATTATAAAGAAACTCCTGAGTTCTCCGGTAATATTCGATGGACGAAATATTTATGACCGTAATGAAATGAAACGTTACGGATTCCGGTATTATTGCATTGGAATTGATACAGCTAAATAAGAATTAACCACAGAGTTGCACTGAGTTTTCACGGAGTAGCACTGTTTCATGAAACCGTGAAATTCCGTGTAACCCCGTGATGCTCCGTGGTAAAAAACAGAATCAATGATAAGAAAAAAAATACTGGTGACCGGGGGCGCCGGATTTGTAGGATCCCATCTTTGTGATCGTCTGCTGAAAGAAGGAAACGAGGTGGTTTGCCTCGACAATTATTTCACAGGACAGAAGCAGAATATAGTTCACCTGTTAAATAATCCTTTTTTTGAGCTGATACGGCACGATGTCACAATGCCTTTTTTCATAGAGGTTGATGAGATTTACAATCTGGCTTGCCCCGCGTCTCCTGTTCATTATCAGTACAATGCCATCAAAACAATAAAAACCTCTGTGATGGGCGCGATCAACATGCTTGGGCTGGCAAAACGTATAAAGGCAAAAATTCTGCAGGCATCAACCAGTGAAGTTTATGGCGACCCACAGGTTCATCCGCAGGTTGAAACCTACTGGGGTCATGTAAATCCAATCGGGGAACGCGCATGCTATGATGAAGGCAAACGATCGGCAGAAACATTATTCGTCAACTATCACAGGCAGAATAAAGTTAAGATCAAGATCGTCCGTATATTCAATACCTACGGGCCAAGGATGCACCCAAATGACGGAAGAGTCGTCTCAAATTTTATCGTTCAGGCACTTCAGAATAAAAACTTAACAATCTATGGCGACGGAAAGCAGACACGCAGCTTCCAGTATGTTGATGATCTTGTTGAAGGTATGATACGCATGATGGCAAGCCGCGATGAATTCACCGGGCCTGTCAATATCGGCAATCCCAACGAGTTTACAATACTTGAACTGGCTGAAAAGGTTATTAAACTTACCGGTTCTGAATCGAAGATAGTGACAATGCCTCTTCCTCCGGATGATCCCATGCAAAGGCAACCTGATATCACGCTTGCAAAAAAAGAACTTGGTTGGTCTCCGGTGATCCAGCTTGAAAATGGACTGACAAAAACCATTAAGTATTTCAGGGGAACTATTTAATACAGAGATCTGCGGTTTAGTTTAGAGTCAGGATATTTTTGAATAGTCTCAGAATTATTTGGAGCGGATATATTGAACCGGCCAGGTTACATCCACTCCCATCTCCTTCGCTGCCTTCAATGGAAAATATGGATTCCTGAGCATTTCCCTGCCTAACAGTATCAGATCAGCCTTCTCTTCACGGAGAATTGATTCGGCCTGTGCAGCACTAGTTATTAAACCGACAGTTCCAGTCATAATTCCAGTTTTCCTGATTGCCTCTGCAAAAGGAACCTGGTAGCCCGGACTGAAAGGTATTGTTGCATCAAAAACATTGCCGCCGGAGGAGCAATCGATAAGGTCCACCCCCATTTCTTTCAGAATAAATGCAAGTTTTACACTATCTTCTATTGTCCATCCGCCGTCTGTCCAGTCAGTAGATGAGATGCGGACAAACAGCGGATTTTCGGCAGGCCAAACTGTTTTAACAGCGTCGATTACCTGTCGCAATAACCGTGTACGATTCTCAAAAGAACCTCCATACTCATCAGTCCTGTGATTGCTGATGGGAGATAAAAATTCCTGCAGCAGATATCCATGAGCACTGTGGATCTCAACTACTTTGAAACCTGCAATTCTTGCACGTTCTGCGGCTGACTTAAAAGAGGAGATAATTTTCTTGATACTATCTATACTCAATAGTACCGGTAGCCTGTCGTCATCTCTGAACGGAATGGCACTTGGGGCGACAGTTTGCCAGCCTCCTTGTCTCAAATCCAGCTGTTTTCCTCCCTCATGCGGCACAGCACATGATGCTTTTCTTCCGGCATGAGCCAGCTGGGTGGCGGCAACTGAACCATGGAGATGAATAAAATCAGTGATCTTTTTCAGTCCGGGCACAAAATCGTCATTCCAGATACCCGTGTCTCCCGGAGTGATCCGTCCCTCAGGTTCCACAGCTGTTGCTTCCATTATGACAAGGCCGGCACCGCCGGCAGCTCTGCTTCCAAGGTGTACAAGGTGCCAGTCGTTTGTAAAACCTTCAATAGCAGAGTACTGGCACATCGGAGAAACAGCTATCCTGTTTTTAAGAGTGATATTTTTTATGGATAATGGTGAAAATAGCTTTGACATGATGAGGAATTTGAAAATGAATTGTTATCACTTCAAAGATAAATTTTAAAATGTTATGAAATTGAAAAAATATTGATACTTTTGCGACTCCTTTTGTCCGCCTTCGCCAAGGCTACGGAGGATGAAACGGGGTGTAGCGCAGCCCGGTTAGCGCATCTGGTTTGGGACCAGAGGGTCGCAGGTTCGAATCCTGCCACCCCGACAAAAGAAAAAGCCCTTCGCGAAAGCGGCAGGGCTTTGTTTATTTTGAGCGTTGCAAACCTGTTTGCATAAGCGGAAAAATAAACAAAGCCCGTAGGCCCGCCATTGGCGGGCCAGGGCTCTTTCTTTTGAATCACCCCCCTTAAGGATCAACGAAGTTAATCCTGCATAAAATAAGCGAATTCAGCTGTTTTCCTGAATTTAACTTCCTTAACTGTGTCATAATATGTTTATTATCACCTGTTCTGAACTTATTCTATGATACTTTGTTACTAAGCTATGATAAGCTCAGTTTAAGATTATGAAAAAATTAATTGATTCTAAAAGCAGTTATCTTATTACATTAATTTTTCTTTTATCAATTATAAGTACCTCAAACAGTTGTACTAAAGATGCTGCAGATGACACACCTGGACCAGGCGGGAAACCGAATGTAACAGTACCCGGAGCCAATGAGGTCTGGATTCAGGGTACGTCATTTACCCCTGAGACTATAACGGTTATAGCAGGAACAACAATTACCTGGACAAACAAAGATGGTATTATACATACAGTGACCAGCAGTACAGAGTTATTCGACAGCGGAAATATTGCCAGTAATGGCACTTACTCGTTTAAATTCAATACAGCCGGTTCGTTTCCCTATTTCTGCAAAGTGCATCCAACAATGACAGCCAAAGTTGTAGTAAATTAAAATATACTATTCGTTAAAACTTGTAACAAAACCATCAGACTGGTTTCAGCTTTTCCCGGTACAACTCAGCACGTCTGTTCATTAATTTCTCATCCGAAATATAATCATCATACTGCATCTCCTTGTCGATCATGCCTTTCGGAGCTATTTCAATAATCCTGTTACATACTGTCTGAATAAACTCATGATCATGCGATGACATCAGAATGTTACCCTTAAACTTGATGAGAGTATTGTTAAAAGCCTGAATAGATTCAAGATCAAGATGGTTAGTTGGAGTATCGAGAAGCATGACGTTTGCATTGCGTATCATCATACGGGCTATCATGCATCTTACTCTCTCCCCGCCTGACAGAATATTCACCTTCTTATAAATATCTTCACCTGAGAACAACATTTTCCCCAAAAAACCTCTGAGATACAATTCACTGGTATCTTCAGAAAATTGAGCGAGCCAGTCAACAAGAGTTATATCCTTTTCGAAAAACTTTTCATTTTCCAGAGGCAGGTAAGCTTTGACAATTGTCTGTCCTCATTCAAATGATCCATGATCAGGTTTCTCATGTCCTTTAAGGATCTCAAAGAGCTGTGTCATAGCCCTGGAATCTCTCGACAGAAAAGCAATTTTATCATTTTTACCAACAGTAAAAGAGAGGTCCCTGAATAACATTTTTCCTTCAACACTTTTAGTTAAACCCTTTACAGACAGAACATTATTACCAGGTTCCCGGCCGGGAATGAATATAATGCCCGGATACTTCCGTGTTGAGGGTTTTATCTCTTCGATATTGAACTTCTCTTCCAGCTCGGAAGCCCTTATCCCGTCATTGTCAGTAAAGTCAGCTTTTGAATATAACAGTTCTTTCTCCTTAATAACGTTCCAAAGCTTCGAATGGCCCATCAATACAGTTTCCAGAACAGCACATTCATCAAATTCAAAATGGTCCTGTTTAAGAACCGATAAACGTTCACCCTGTCCAAATGTTACTGACCCTGTGCGGTAATCCACCCCTCCATACAACATCTTCAGAAATGTTGACTTGCCTGCACCATTGGCACCTATGACCCCATAACAGTTGCCCGGACTAAAAACAAGGTTAACATCCTGAAACAAAATGCGCATTCCAAACTGGATGCTTAAATTTGAAACTGTTATCATGCCATTCGTCTACCCCAGTTCCTTCTTGAGTTTGACAAGTGTATCAACTATCGAAGGATCGGCAAGTGTAGTTGTATCCCCAAGGTCCTCTGTTTCTCCGGATGCTACCTTTCTCAGAATCCGGCGCATTATTTTTCCTGATCTGGTCTTTGGAAGTCCGGGTGTGATTAGTATCTGATCGGGTGTAGCAAAAGCACCTATGTGACGCCGTACTTCATTTCTTAGCTCTCCTGCAAGCTCTTCGTCGGCTTCATAACCTTCCTTCAGAATAACATATGCAAAGATGCCTTCTCCTTTTACCGGGTGCGGATATCCGACTACCGCGGCTTCGGAACAGAATGGATGTGCGCCAAGAGCACTTTCAATCTCAGCTGATCCTATCCTGTGACCAGATACATTCATAACATCATCAACCCTACCCGTAAGCCAGTAGTATCCATCCTCGTCTCTTGTTGCTCCGTCTCCCGTAAGGTAATAACCATTGTATTGTTTAAGATAGGTATCATAAAACCTCAGGTGGTCGCCCTGGATTGTCCGTGCCATACTCGGCCAGGAGCCTTTGATTGCAAGAAGTCCTGAACCCTTGGTTGTTTTGATCTCTTCTCCTTCAGCAGTAAGAAGTACCGCATCAATTCCAAAAAATGGCAGTGTAGCGGAACCTGGCTTAGCAGGTATTGCTCCGGGAAGTGGAGTAATCATTATGCCTCCTGTCTCGGTCTGCCACCAGGTATCGACAACAGAGCATCTTCCTTCTCCTACAGTTTCATAATACCATCTCCATGTATCAGGATTTATTGGTTCGCCGACTGTTCCAAGTACCCTGAGAGATGAACGGTTGTATTTCTTGACAAAACCATCACCCTCTCTATGTATTGATCTTAAGGCAGTTGGGGCAGTGTAAAATTGATTTATCTTAAGTCTTTCAACCATCTCCCAGTACCTGCCCGCATCGGGATAAGTCGGAATACTCTCAAAAAGAACTGTTGTGGCTCCGTTAAGCAAAGGCCCGTAAACAACATAGGAATGACCTGTTATCCAACCTATGTCTGCCACACAGGCATAAATATCACCATCCTTGTAATCAAAAACATATTTATGGGTTAATGCTGCAAAGAGTAAATATCCTGCTGTTGTATGAGATACTCCCTTTGGTTTTCCGGTACTTCCTGAAGTATATAAAAGAAAAAGAGTATCTTCTGAATCCATGTGTTCGATAGGGCAGTATGGCCTTTCTCCTTCCATAGCCTCGTCCATCCAGATATCGCGTGGTGGATAGAAAGGAATCTTGGCATTGGTGCGCTTTGTAATAAAAACATGTTCAACCGATGGACATGCCATTACAGCTTCATCAGCCATGCGCTTCAGAGGTATTATTTTCTTTCCTCTGACCGCTTCATCGGCAGTGATCACGGCCTTGCATCTGGCATCGTTAATCCTGTCGCGCAGAGATTCTGCGCTGAATCCGGCAAATACCACCGAATGCACTGCTCCTATTCGGGCACAGGCAAGCATGGCATAAACAGCCTCAGGGATCATGGGCATGTAAATAGCTACTCTGTCACGCTTATGTATGCCATTGTGCCTCAATACATTTGCCATACGCGATACCTTTCTCTGCAGCTCCCTGTATGTGATCCTCACCTCCTTGCCCGGTTCGTCAGGTTCCCATATAATTGCAACCTGGTCTCCTCTTGTGCTTACATGCCTGTCGACTGCATTTTCACAGGCATTGAGTTTCCCGCCAAGGAACCATGATACAAGTCCTTCTGAAAGATCACAATCACTAACCATCTGGAAATCATGCTCCCAGTTCAGAAGCTCGTGGGCCTGTCGCCCCCAAAATTCAGAGTTGTTCGTAATACTGTCATTGTACAATTTTCTGTACTGCTCCAGTGAGTTAATAAAGGATTCTTTAAACAGATCCTTATCAGGTATATAAGCACCATTTTGATTTTGTGGCATAGGATGATTCTTATTAATCGGAAAAATAATAATCTCTCAGTCATAGTAGGAACCAAATGCACAGCATTTTGTTCAATCTAAAATGAGATTTATATGCACAATAGTAACAATAGTTGATCAGAAAAACTTAATGATCATTATGATATATACAATGATGCCGGAAAATTAAGGAAGTCGGAGTACTATGGATATTTGCAAAAGATTTACCTGATGTTATTGAAATCATCAAGATTAAAACCATCACCCTCTTTATTGGTTATTTTGCGGGAATTATAATAGTAAAGGCTGCCATCAACATCAAAGATCATTTCGAAACATTTTCCGGCTGATGAACTCTCACCGGGACCAACATGAAAATGAAACAAAATATTTTTTTGATCCAAAGCTATCTCCTCTTTTATTTCCGATGACGACATAAGTTTAATATAATAAGGATAAACAGTCTTGATTCTGTCTGGTGTATCTACATATAATGCCATCCCGTCTTTATTCAGGAGCAATACTTTGTCTTTGAACTCTGAATTACGGTTATACATTTTCAATCCCTGGATAGAAGCCAGAAAACGACCTGATTCAAGTTTTTTTACATGCTTCTGCATGAACTTAACAACTGCCGGTATAACGTATTCAAAATCAGTATTTTTATCGTCGCTGTACGAAAGCGGAATACTGCATAATTCAGGCATATCCTTCAGATGGGCCGGGGAACCACCTAATACAAGGGTAATATAGTTATAGCTTACTCCGGCAGGATCCTTATCATAAACATAATCCATCAGAACCAGAAATGAATATTTTGAATCAGACCGGCGCTTCTCGAATTCCGTATTATCAATAAACTCATATTCAGTAGATTTCCAGTATTTTACAACAGCATCCTGGATATAAGCGTTATAATAGCTTATGCCATCTTCCAGAACGACACATGTTTTTGTGTTCCTGAATAATGCTATCTGCTTCTTCGATGCAAGTTTTGGATTTGCATACGACCCGATAAAGATGAATCCCATGATAATTAAAACAATTGATTTTCTGAGAATTGATCCTATATCTACCCTTTTTGAAGAATTAAAGAAATCTTCGCTTTTCATTGTGATATTCTATTAGTACTATTTATCAAATGTCATACTGTCAAAATATGCTTATGCTTTTCAAGTCCGTAAGTCTCTTCGAACAGATTGATAAACCGCATTAAAAAAGTTGTGTACTCTTCTTTCTCAACATAGCCCGATGTTTCTTCCGGAGAAGAGGGTATATCTTCGAGGGAATAATCATCGGAAGATTTGACCATATCTTTACTGGTAAAATCTATTCTTTTCCCATTAATCCGGTTATAGAAGTGCCATCCGTTTTTTATTCTGGTTTTCAGTATCTCCCCGCCAAAAATATCATGAATCAATAAAGAAATTAATCCATCCTTACCTTCTGCCAGTTTATGATTTGACCTGCCATTACGCGATTCCCGCTTAAGGCTTCTTCTCAATACTTTGTAAATAAGCGATATGTCAAACATTATCCTTGTTATTATATGAAATTCTATACCAGATATTTATTTAATTTGATTGCGAAACTATTAATAATTGGTTTTATCTTACATAATTCACACATTGAATGGCTTTTACATCCAGCAATTAAACCTATTATCTTTCAATTTGAGTCATCAGTTGTTTTCTTGACAAAAAGATCCTGTTCTTTACCGTGCCTATATTCAGGTTAAGTTTATCAGCAATTTCTTTATATTTAAAACCCTGTACATACATCTTAAAAGGAAGCTTGAATTTATTATGCAATTGCTCTATATGCTGACTAATTTCCGATGCAAAATATTCTGAATCGGGTCTGCCGGAAACAGAATACTCTTCCTGTCGATTAATGATTGATTCTGTTGCTCCATCCTTAAGAGTCCGCTGGCGAAAATTGTGTCTGTAATCAGTAATAAAAGCATTTTTCATAATTGTAAAAGTCCATGCCTTAAAATTCTCATCATTAATGAACTTGTTACGGTTCATTAAGACGCGCAGGCATGTATCCTGAAAAAGGTCTTTTGCCTCTTCATTTTTTTGTGTAAGCCTGTATGCAAACTTTTTTAAGTTTGGTTCAAGATTAGTTAGTTGCACATAAAATTCAACTTCTGACATATTTCGAATTATTAATAATTACAGAACCTAATCTTTTCTGGATAAGTACTTTGCATTATTTCCATTGTTACACTACTGCCGGTTGTTTTCTTGATAGTTCGGCTGCCTGCCCCACCCAGTCATCTTTCTCAATATATCCGGGAATAAGTTCCAGAACCTCTGTAATTGTTTCTATGTCTTCATGCGTAAGCTTGCTTACCTGATCAAAAGTATAGATGCCAAGCAAATTTAACCGCTCCTCTACCCATAAACCAAGACCTTTAATAAGTGTTAAGTTGTTAGCCTCATACTTTTGGGCAAACCCTAATCTGTCATAGTATATTCTACCATGCCTGTCCCTGATGCGTTTAAGAAGTTCTGACTTGTTCCCCGCTATACGGACAAGTTCCTTTGCCTGAAGTATCCATTCATCTCTTTCAATTCTGCCGGAGAAGAATTCAATCGCTTCAGTAACGATATCAATGTCCTCCTTTGTAAAATTACTTATCTGCCTGAAAGTGTAAATTTCCAGAACATTTAGTTTTTCCATTATCCATCCGCCAATCCCGCTGATTACTGTCAGGTCGTCTCTCTCTTCTTCTTTTGCAGTTCCAATCCTGTTGTAATAAATATTTGATTTCCTTTCACTTATCCGTTTAAAAAGATCTGTTCTTATATCTTTGTTATGAACAAGTTCACTTGCCTGAGCAACCCATTCATCTCTTTCAATCCTTCCTGAGAAATAGGCTAGTGCATCATTTATCCTGTCAATATCACGGTCTGAGAATTTACTGATCTGCCTGAAAGTAAAAATATCCAATGCATTAAGTCTCTCTTCTATAAAAGGTCCGATGCCACTTATCATTTTAAGATCGTCCTTTTCAGCTTCAGTGGCTGTTCCGAAACTCTGATAATCCAGAAGTCTTTTACGTTCTGCAATTTTAATCAGGTATTCATCCTGTTCAGGGATCAACTCTCCGGAATTATTGCTATTAGATATTACAATCTCCAATTTCCTTAAAGCTTCTTTATGAATTAGTTTAAGAGACTGGATCTCAGCATCCTTTACACGAAGATTTTCCAGCAATTTCCGGTTTTCATTCTCAAGGCTGACCAGTTCTTTGTGCAATTCCTTCTTTTCAGAATCAATAATTTTAATCCGGTCGGTATAGATCGACTTATAATAAAGCCACGCAGTAAGATAACCAATTACAGCTGCAACAATCAATAATAGTAGTATTTCAATTGTTGCACCGAGTTTTGTCTCACCTATAAGGATCAGCATTGCATTCATTTTCTAAGCTATTTAATCGTTATTTCTGTTCTCCTGTTTTTAGCTCTTCCTTCGGAAGTATTGTTATCATCAACGGGTTCTTTTTCTCCTTTTGATTCAGTCAGGCTTTTATCGGAAGCGATTCCTTTACTTCCAAAATAATTCTTAATTGTTTGTGCTCTTCGCTCCCCCAGGGCCTGATTATATTCATCAGTACCAACTGCATCAGTATGCCCGACCATGAGCAACGTGGCATTTGGGTTCTGTTTCATGTATGAATTTGATTTTTCAATGTACCTTTCTGTCATAGCATCAGTTGTGAACTCATACTTATCAAAATCAAAATAGATTAACATGGTTCCGGGGGAATCAGCCACCGGTGCAAGTGGCCTGTTTAAGGTGTCATTATCAGTTTTGGACAGGGTGCTGACCATTTCATTCTGCATGTTTCCCGTTTCATTGCATAGGCCTTTTATCTTACATACATACAGGTATGTTGCCAGGGCTGACCAAACTGAAAAAACCAGAAATCCTATTACAAGAGTTTTCATTTATCTTTATTTATGCTGCACATTGGAACTTTTCATACTATATGAGCAATCTGCAGTAATCAGTTTTTTGGTGATTGCCAGATGACAATCCCGCCAACCGCTATAACTGCTATACCAATTAGTGGTGACCACTTCAGATTATGCTTTTTGTTTGCAGTGATGTTAATATCGCCGATTTTTGCAACTCTCTCTCTTGAGAAGAAGGTAACTGTTGTAAATATGGTTAACAGCAAACCAGCCAGAATAAGGACATACCCCACTTTTTTCATATCAATATTTATTAGTTTAAACTCTACTGTAAGTTAGGTTAAACAGTAGAAAAAGAGTTATATAATTTTTCAAAAAAATTACATTATTCCCACTTTTCAGGATTCATAGCATAAAAAAAGAGGTCATAAATCAGGCCTCCTTCATTCCGTTATCTGTCAAATGATTATTGCGGTTTCGTAACAGAATTAGAATCAAGAATCACTGCAGTCTGTGCAAGAGCCCTTCCGTTTAATGATGCTCCTGTTTGTAATGTGATACCTGTCATTGACAGTATTACTCCTTCAAAATGTGAAGTTGTACCTAATGTTACCTGACCGGCTACCTGCCAGAAAATGTTCTTTGCAAGTGCACCTCCGGTAAGTATAACATTCATTGCCGGGCTTACTGTAAGATTTCCTGCAATCTGGAATATCCAGACATCGGTTGTAGCGCCTGAAATGGTTATGTTTGCAGGCATTATGACTGTATTTGACCATTTATACAGACCTGACTTAAGAGTTTTTCCGCCAATATCGCCCGTACCGAATTCAACATAATCAGGAGAGGTACGTCCTGCTGCATCGTTATATGCAGTAGTCATATTACTGACAGCAGTTGTAAGAGTATTTGGTGTGGGATCTGCCATATCAGCTGCGAAAACCTGACCGGTAACCTGAACTGATGATGCA
>MENI01000091.1:36854-60898 GCA_001768195.1 Bacteroidetes bacterium GWA2_40_15
TTTACAAGGGAAAGTCCTGTAATATATGAAGTTGCAGCCGGACTAAGCCCCAAATTTCCGGTAACTGCAGAAGTAGGACTGTTATTTATAGCTGTTTTGGCAAGTACCACATAGTTACCTGCGGATCCAAGGGCAACTGGTGATAAAGCTGCTGCGGAGCCTCCGGTGGTAAAACTCCAGACATTATCTTTTGCTATGGCATTTCCGGTTTTGCTTTTTGCACCGGTAGTTATGGTTGCCTTGTAAGTTGTAGCTGCCCACAGTATATCGGTGGGAGTAAATGTTGCTGTTTTTCCGGCATAGGTGACAACACCGGGAACCATGGCAGCTCCCTGCATCAGTGTAAATGTTGAGGCATTTATCGTTAGCGGATCCATTTCTTCACTGAATGTAAACGCATTAACCTGGTTCCGGGGAACACCTGTTACGTTATTAAGCGGATCTGTTGAAAGCATTCCTGGTCTTATGACGTCGTCTTTAACGCATCCTGAAACAAATACAATCGCCAGCAATGCTGCGATTGACAAATTTTTTCGTAATCTCATTTGATCGGTTTTAAAATGTAAATAAAAATAATATGATGTAAAGGTATGGCCATGAAACTCGCAATAGTTACACAACAAAATGTATTAGTTGTAAAATTCACAGAAAACAATGTGTCATAATATGTAAGATTTTTCCTACAATAAATCAATTGTTTCCCTTACAAAATGAAATCATGCTTCCTACGCACTACTATGCAGATTTGATGTATGTTTGTCATGTAACAGTTAATTCATATGTTTACTTCTGATAATGAAACGACTACTGCCACTATTATTTTTGTTATTTCCACTGAGTGTTATAGCTGCATGGTCTTCCGGGAATGACCATGACAGAATCCCTTCAGAACATACTGACAGTTTAGTGTTTAACCTTGCAACAGACAATACGGAATTTCCTTCTTCGCATGTGCTGCAGACAGCTCTGGACGGTTATAAATTATTACTCGACAACCAATCAATAAACCGCCCTGAAGTGATAACAATTATTGACTTTAGCCTGCCCTCAGACAAAGAAAGACTGTGGGTTCTCGACATTATTAACAAAAAAGTACTTTATTGTTGTCTTGTTTCTCACGGCCGGAATTCGGGCGACCTTAAAGCAGAGAGTTTTTCCAATATTCCCGGATCGAATGCCAGCAGCCCTGGTTTCTATTCAACAGGTGAAACCTATCATGGCAAACATGGTTTATCTCTCACGTTGAATGGTCTTGAACCAGATATAAACGATAAAGCCAGAACCAGATCTATTGTGATGCATGGTGCTGATTATGTTTCATCAGATTTCATCAGGAGACATGGCAGACTTGGCCGCAGCCATGGATGCCCTGCTGTTCCTGCCGGGCAAAGCAATGAGATTATAAATACAATTAAGGAAGGGTCGTGCCTGTTTATTTATGCACCTGTAGCAGACTACACATCCAACTCACACATTATTAATGAGATTACCTCGATCAAAAAGAGTGAACCTTTACTGCTTCCGGTTTCTGATTTAAAGCCGCCAGTACTTTTTCATCTTTCTGATAGATATCTTTCCGGAATTGTATCCGATCCTTCCCATCAGTCCATGCCGTAAGGTAAATCAGCACCACATCAACCGGTATTTTAAGCCGCACTATCTGTTCCTTATCCTGTTGCATGGCAGTACGAATTTTAGGTGGTGACCATTCAGGAATGTCAGAAAGCAATAACACCGCCAGATCAAATGGATTTTCCACCCTCACACAACCCGAGCTCATATCTCTTTCTTCACGGGCAAAATATCTTTTTGAGGGGGTATCGTGAATATAAACATTATATGCGTTAGGGAACATAAACTTAACCTGGCCCAGTGCATTCCCGGGACCAGGATTCTGACGGACCATATAAGGAAAATTATCTTTTGTTATAACTGACCAGTCAATTTCATTATATTTTAACTCTGTACCATCATTCCGTAGCAGCCTCATATTTCTTTTCTCCAGATATTCAGGACCTTTCAGCAATTCAGGCAGAACATCATCCATTAAGATAGTATTTGGGATGGTCCAGGTAGGACTAAATACAATATAGGATAATTGCTCATTAAAAACCGGAGTTGACCGGGTTTCCTTTCCGACTATTACTCTCAATGAAATAAGTGTATCTGTTCCCGAAATAAGATCAAGTTTATAATTGGCAATATTCACAATTATATATTTTTCTGTAACTTTTAAAGGCATCCATCTGAATCTTTCCATATTCACTTTCAGCTGGCTGACAAGTTTAAGTGGCAGACTATTCAACCCTTCAAGTGTAGCCTTTCCGACTACACCATCAGGATTTAAGCCCCAGTCTTCCTGGAAAGATTTTAATTGTATTACAAGCTCGTCATCAAGGAAAGGGGACACACTGTCGGTCAATTGATATCGAAGCTTAATCAGCCTTTCCCTGATTTCAGGTATCAACTGACTTGAATCACCAGGGCGGATAGCTTCACCAAAAATTATTACCGGCCATATCTGTTCATTTAATTTAAGAAAAAACGCAAGTTCCTCTTTCATCATCCAGTAAGACCTGTAACCCGGAGCAAGCAAATTCAGTTTGTTAAAAACATCGTTGGCTGCAAGTGCTTCTTCCAGTTTAAGGTCAAGTCTTAATTCGGGATCCTTTCGGTTCATGTTCCAGTCGGATCCCTCCTTTTCAGGATCAACTTTACCATAATAGAGATGCGAACCCAGTAATATGAAAGCATCGGTGAGTAATACTTCAAGCTTCACCATGTCAGTAGTATCAATTCCCTGACAGGTGAGTACTTTTCCAAGGTAAAGCTCAATCAAATGCAGATGATAATCCTCTGGCTGCAAACCCTGCTGGTCGACCTGACGGATATACCTTAGCAGATCATAGCTATTATTATTAAGTGAATCCCTGGAAAACCAGGCAGGTGTGTATAGCCTGTTCATATAAAAACGGGAAAGCACCTTCCCTGATGTAAGATTCTCATTATCTACTTTAAAAATAAAGCAATTTTCATTGCCCACGATAAATGTCTTTATTTTACCGGGGAGTTCAGCATTACCAGTTGAAAATGTTCCCGGCAGCAATAATGATATTAAAATTAACATTACCATCTGCAAATTGCATGAGTTTTACTCCCATCTGACTAAGGGAAAAATATTCCGAAAGTTAAGGATTGACAACAGGTAAATCGTTACATTATTATTGTAATGATTTACACAATTCACTTATATTGTCAGACTAGGTCAGATCTGATGGAAACCGATATTAGTTTCCCGCAAATTGCTGATAAGAGGTTTAATTAAAGGCAGAAGGCTGGGGGATTAAGCTACTTTCTGAATCCTGAAATATCAATAACCGATAATAAACATTTACGTTCATCACCGGTAACTACTCCTTCCATATATACCTGGCATAAAGCACTACCATTATAGGCAAGTGTTACCTCACAAGACTCTTTGATATTAGACGAGTAAATCTTTTTCAGGAAATCATTAAATATTTTTTGAGACTGTTTATCGATGAAAAGCTTAAAATTATGGTTCACCAGAGTAAACCGTTTTTCTCCAAGTAAATCAGCTCCTGTAAAATTAAGGTCGCTAATGGTACCATCGCTATCGAGTGTAAAATAACCCATAGGGGCAAAATCGTAAAGCATGGTATATTTCTTAAGTGCTCTTTCTGCAGTTTCATATGCTTCTTTCAGCTCTTCATTCTGCATCTCTAATTCTATCTGATGAACCTGGAGCTCATGAAGCAGTTTTTTCGTATCCGATTCCAAAAGCTTTTTGCTGATTTTCTTTTGTAACTCCTTAAGTTTTTCTTCGGCTTTTGAACGCAATAACTGTTTCTCGGTCAGATTCTGATTTTTTTTATTCATGATTTTGTTGTGTTTTAATTGATAATATCATGCTTTCCGCAATACTTTGATTATTGATCGATAAATTTACAGAACAGTCCGCCATTGATATAATATTCGTGGCAGTAATCAGTTTCATTTTCAGTTTGGCTTTCTCCCTGCTACCGAACAGCATCTTTAGCTTCTTTTCAGTGTTTTGTTGCTCTTTTTCAGGAATAAACAACTTAATAAAATCCTTTTCCATGCAAGTTTCACGACTTTTCCCAAAAAACTTTTCGGCTTCCGGATTAAATTCTTTTATATTAAACCCGGTTGATAATATCAGCATAATATCCGGAGAAGCACTTAGAACAAACTGGTTTATCTTTTCCGTGTTAAGCAGTTTTGCTTCTATTTTCTTCTGTTCGGATATATTGATAAAGGTGATAACAAGGCCATCTATTCTGTCGTCGAATGTACGATATGGCATTATCCTGACTAAAAACCACCGGCCGTCTTTCGTAGGGATCTCCTTTTGCATAAAAACAAGTGTCCTTAACACTTCGTTAGCGTCGCCCTCCAGTCCGCTATAATTCAGATCTGAAGCCTGGTCGGTAAAAGGCCTTCCTATATCACTCTTGATCAGTTTGATTAGTTTGGTTGTCTGGAGAGTAAAACGCATGATATTTAATTCTTTGTCAAGAAATAATGTTGCAATTTCAGTGCTGTTGAGGAGATTTTTCATATCGTTATTAACCCTCGAGAAATCATCTACTTTAGCCTGTAATTCAGCGTTTACTGTTTGAAGTTCTTCATTCAGGCTCTGCATTTCTTCTTTTGATGTGGTAAGTTCTTCATTTGTAGACTGAAGTTCTTCATTTGTTGATTGCAACTCTTCATTTGTTGATCTCAATTCCTCCTGACCTGTCTGTAACTCTTCAAGTGTATTCTGCATTTCCTCACGCATTCTCTTGATTTCATCCTCCAATTCCATTTGTTTGATGCCGGCTAAACCTTTTCTGGTCTTTAAAGGTTTATGAGTTTCCGGTATCATCTTAACATCCGTAAAGAGGATCATAAGGTAACCATATAAAATTTCAGGTTTATCGATCAGTTGAATATCAATATTTACCAGTTGTGTATCTCCGTTTGTTTTGAATCGGATGTTACGTAAACCAACAGGTTCTTTTTTCGCAATAACCTGGTGGAAGGCATGAAAGAACTCGTTGCGGAGATTCTCGCGAAGCATTGCAAAAATATTCAGATTTGCTTTGCCAACAGGAGGTTCGAGATATTTTCCTGTATGACCGTGTATATAAACAATATCACCCGCTTCATTTACAAAAACTGCTGAAGGTGAATAATAATGCAATAACTGTTGCTCAGCAATCATCTGAATATTCAGACCAGACCTGTCTGGCAAACGTTTATCAGAAACAAATGATTTAAGTCTGGTAAAGGAAGATGGAAAATTCAACAGTTCAGTTGATCGGGCTGAGGCATTACGTGAAAAAATTTTCTGTTTGCCATCAACCGCAGTGAAAAGATCACTCTGGGCACCCAGTGTTTCTGAGCTGCCCAATAGCAGAATCCCATCATCATTAATACTATAATAGAATAATCCTAATAGCTTTTTCTGCAACTCATTGTCCATGTAAATGAGCAGGTTACGGCATGAGATAAAATCGAGTTTTGTAAAGGGGGGATGAAGGATAACATTGTGTTGTGCAAAAACCAGCATCTCCCTGATTTCGGTATTGACCCGGTAGCCCTCATCTGAAATTGAAAAAAAGCGGTTCAGACGTTCTGCGGATACATCAGCCACAATATTACCGGTAAAAATACCTTTCCTGGCAGTCATAATAGCATCTGAATCAATGTCAGAGGCAAATATCTGTAACGAAAAATCAGGGCGATGGTTATTCCTTTCCAGTGCCTCTTTGAATATTATGGCCAGTGAATATGCTTCCTCGCCTGTGGAGCACCCCGGAACCCATGCTCTCAATACAGTACCCGGCGGGAGTTTTGAAAACATATCAGGGAATACTTTATCCCTAAGATTATCCCAGACTTCAGGATCGCGAAAAAAATTGGTTACCCCAATCAATAATTCCTTAAAAAGGATCTCAATTTCTTTTGGGTTCCCCTGCAGAAAGTGGACATATGAAATTATTTTATCAATTTTATGGATACCCATACGTCTGTCTATCCGGCGATATAATGTATTTTTTTTGTACATGGAAAAATCATTGCCGGTATGAGTACGCAGAAGAATTATAATCTTATCGAGTGAGCTTTTATCCTTTACCTCAATATCAGGCGTTATAATGATTCCAGTCTGATTCTTAATGAATGCTTCCAGTTTTATAGGCAGCTCATATGCCGGAGCTATGATATCAACAATAACAGAATCAATAGCATTACGTGGCATACTGTCGAACCTGGCATCCCTGGGGTCCTGCACCATCACTATTCCATTCTTTTCTTTTATGGCACGAAGCCCTATACTGCCGTCAGATCCCATACCTGAAAGAATTATTCCTATTCCAAATTCTTTGCAGTCGTCAGCCAGTGAACGCAAGAAAAAATCAATAGGTAAGCGCATTCCTCTTGATTCAGCAGGTTCAAACAGGTGCAGAACCCTGTGCAATACAGACATACTTTTATTCGGAGGAATTACATATATAGTGTTTTTTTCAATACGCATCAGGTCCTTTGCCTGTTTTACCTTTATCTTACTGCTCCTTTGGAGTAATTCAGGCAACATACCCTTCTGGGTAGGGTCGAGATGCTGAATGACAACAAATGCCATACCGCTGTTTTCAGACACATTGCCCAGAAATTGTTCCAAAGCCTCAAGTCCGCCGGCGGATGCCCCAATACCAACAATCGGGAACATAGTTGTTTCTTTTACCGGATTGATTTTTTTTGATAATACTTTCGGGTCAGGTTTTTTTGCTTTAGTTCGCATATTTTGTTGTCTTTGCCCTTTAAAAAATTGAAAATATTCTATCCCCGGATGAGTTTCAGAATCAGTATCAGAGGTGTATCCTAAAGTTCTTTAAAACGGAACCGGGTCATGTATAATTAAAAATTAATACAAAATAAAAAAAAATATCACATTCAACAGCGTTGTTATATTGTTTATTTTTAACACACAGCCATTATATTTAAGTTTTCAGATCTTATTTTTTGGGTTTATAATATTTCATTGCTTCCGGTATAAATTTTTCCAGCTTTCTCAGTCTTGTTTCATCTGAGGGGTGTGTACTCAGAAACTCAGGAGGACTCCCGCCTCCTGCGTTTGCCATTCTTTGCCAGAACGGCATTGCTTCCCGTGGATCATAGCCTGCCATGGCTGAGAATATGAGCCCGTACTGATCAGCTTCTGTCTCCTGTTGCCTCGACCATGGCAAAATTGCTCCTACCTGGCTTCCAATACCATATGTAGCCAGGAATAAATCGCGGGTTTCCTGTGGTTTCTGAGCCAGGGCGACTTCCAGCGCCATGCCTCCCATCTGCTGAACCATGGCCTGACTCATTCTTTCATTGCCATGTTTGGCAACAGCGTGAGCTATCTCATGGCCCATAACAACTGCCAGAGCTGCATCATTCTGGGTCACCGGCAATAATCCTGTGTAGACCACAACCTTTCCCCCGGGCATGCACCATGCATTAATATCTTTGCTCTCAACAGTATTGAATTCCCATTTATAACCTTGCAGCACGGTCTCTTTTCCCTCTTTATCGTAATATTTGGTTATTGCATTTGCAATACGGGCTCCAACACGGTCAACTGTTGCTGCATCGCGGTTATTACCGGAGTTTAGCACCTTATTCTCTGTCAGGAATGTATTATATTGTTGTGTTGCCATTAACTGCAAATCTGATTCCTTTACCAGACTCAGCTGGTTACGTCCTGTTACCAGGTTCAATGCACAACCTGCCATAAGAGTACCTGCAATCAGGATGAAAAAGATTTTTCTCATTTCTATACGTTTTATCCTGTTAAGAGTTAAACTCATCTTTAAAAATAAAGTTAACCAGGCTAGAACCTGGCGGTTGTTAAAACAACCATTGAACCAGGATATTGAGTAGTCTCATTTTCCTCAGCGGTAATAAATACTTTTGTTGGTCTTATGGCTGATACGGCTTTAAAAGAGACGTTTAAATGATTTGAGGTAACAATTCTTCCAACATTTCTTCCTTCTCCGCTTTCAGATTCAATCCATACTACATAGCTGGTTTTAGGTGGCTGCAGCCGGTCAATTGCCGCCAGATTTGATATAGTCATCTGAACAACGTAATTATTATTTTTATCGTTTTTGATAATTACACTACCCTCGGCTGCCGGAACAACTTCTGAATTAAGAAAGTAGATTTTCTTGGAACATGAAGTCAAACCAATTGCTATAGTCAGGAGAATCCCGGCTAACAGCGGTTTTGTAAGTAAATTAAGATTTTGAGTTTTCATAATAACAAGATTTAGTTAAAATAAAGCATCTATTTCACCTTTACAGTGATGAAATTATCTTATGTAATTCTTCTTTTGATTTACCAAGCTTTTTTTGAAGTCTGCCTAACATTTCATCCTTTTTGCCGTCGGCAAAAAGCAGGTCATCATCAGTTACGGTTGCAAATTTTTGTTTTAGCTTACCTTTCATTTCATTCCAGTTTCCTTTTGTCTCAGTTTTATTCATTTTCTTAATTATTAAGGAGTTAATATTTTAATTAAATACAAAGATTGACTCTTTCAGGGTTTAGACTGTTACACAATTACATCAAATATTTACATAATTTACAGATTTTGGCTTCTGCTGAATATGTGTGAATAATGTAATTATTAGCTACAGTTGTGTAACACGTCTGCAAACAGTAATAACTAACTTGCCACAAAAATATTTACAGTTATTTCAAGTTAGAAATTTCTATAAAACAGATTAATTATGAAAAAGTTAAGATTGAGTTTAGTAATGGTTTTAAGTGCATTTCTGATTATTGCAGGATGTGCTTCATGGAACAAAACGCAAAAAGGTGCTGTTGTCGGAACAGCTGCAGGGGGGGCTATGGGTGCTGTAATTGGTAATGCGGCAGGTAATACAGCCATGGGAGCTATTATCGGGGCAGCTGTAGGTGGAACCGCCGGAGCTGTGATTGGCCACCAGATGGACAAGCAGGCTGAGGAAATCGCCAAAACTGTTCCTGATGCTAAGGTGGAACGGGTAGGTGAAGGAATCGTTGTGGAATTCAACAGTAATGTTCTGTTCGGATTTGATAAGTCAAATCTCTCAGATGATGCTAAAATCAACCTTGACAAACTGGTAAAGGTGCTGAACGCCTATCCCGATACAAATATTGAAGTTCAGGGTCATACTGATTCCAAAGGAAGTGTATCATATAATCAGAATTTATCAGAAACCCGCGCTGAAGGTGTCTCATCTTACCTCAAAAACAAAAATATAAATGCGAGTCGGATTACAATTAAAGGATTCGGTGAATCAGTGCCTAAATATGACAATGAAACTGCCGATGGCAGAACTCAGAACAGGCGGGTTGAGTTTCTGATTACAGCAAATGAAAAAATGATTGAGGATGCCAGGAAAGAAGCATCGAACTAGACGGAAGGAGGAGTGAGGAGTGAGGAGTGAGGAGTGAGGTTAACGGTCATCCAGAAGACGGAAGCAAGACTATTACTTCGGACTTCGGACTCCGGACCTCGGACTAAAAAGTTACCAATAAAACAAATAATTAATAATTAAGAACAATGAAAACAAAAATAATCTTTATTGTATTGATATCTATGCTTTCAGCTTCATTGCTGATGGCCCAGAATGCCGGTAAGGCAAATACTTCATTTGCAATTCTGGGAGGTGTAAATCTTCAGAATCTGAATATGAAAAATTACTATGGTGACAAAATTACAAATGATATGATCATTGGTTATCACCTGGGTGTCAATGCTCAGATTCCTATTGTTCCCCAGTTCTATTTCCAGCCAGGTTTACTGTTTTCAACAAAGGGTGCCAAATACTCTGATGGTTCAACAGCCAAGCTGTCTTACATAGAATTGCCTTTGAATGCAGTTTATAAAGCCCTGGTAGGGAATGGATACTTCATGCTTGGGTTCGGACCCTATGTGGGATATGCCATTTCAACAAGTGGCGGAGATTTTAAAGCATTTGATGCAGGAGGAAATATTTTTGCCGGATATGAGCTGGCAGGGGGTTTATTCTTCCAGCTGAATACGCAACTTGGGATGCTTAATATTTATGATGGTTCAGATATTTCTGAAGATAAATCCTCTGTTAAAAATACCGGGTTTGGACTGTCACTTGGTTACAGGTTTTAAGAACAGGGTTAAGCTATTTAATCCTTTAATAAAAGGAAACAGGGAAAACATTTCCGGTCAGTTTGAGTGCGGTAGTTATTCATATATATATTCAACCGTGCTATTCTTTCTGACCGGAAACCCTAAGCTGCTGTAAACATATGCAAATGATGTCACCTGAACAATGTTTTCCCCATCATCCGGTTTAATATGGATTGTATATATCTCTTTAACAATATTATTCAGGTTTGTATTAATCCCCGGTGATAATATTCGCTGAACCGATCTGTAAGGATTCTGCTTATTATCAAATTCATATTCTGTGGTTGTGTTTATTTCTGCAAGACCTGATGAGGTAATGGAAAAAAGTACTTCATGTATCAGGTTTCCTCTCTCATCATATTCATATTCAATATAACCCAATATTTTATTATCCCAGTATAGAATCTCCCTTCCGATTCTGTCATTATCATCATAATTGTATTCCGAATATTCAGAGGTGGTTTCAGCAGGCCTTATGGCTATTGTTTTAGTAAGCCGTCCGGAAGCATTATATTCATATCTCAGTGTACCTCCTTTTTCAGTACTGACTAAACTCATTAAACCCTGCTGGTTTAATGCGGCTTCAAGAATATTCTGATCGGTACTTAAAAGAGCTTCATTAATATAATAATCAGTTGTCACTAACTGGTTTTGTTCATTGTAATTATAATTTGTATAACTGTATTTGCTTTTTTCCTCGCTTATCAGCCTCGAATAATTATAAACATATTCGTACTGAGGCTTCTCTGCATCTCTGACTGATTTTATTACTGGTACCTTTACCATATCCGGTATCATCATCTCATCATCTTTCTTACAGGAAAAAGCAACAGATATAAACAGCAATAAGAAGGGAAATATTTTCAACTTCATACTTAATATTATTAAACTAATTTCTCCTTAATCTATTACTGAACGTCTTCTGAAAAAAAATATTGAATAACTCCCGTTACAAATGTGCCAAAACCTTTTTCCAATAATCAAGTGTCATTTTACCAGAGCCATTCCAGTTACGTGCTATTGTTTGATAATCAAGATTTCCGTTGCGTATAGCATAATAGAGAAATATCTCTTTCGATATTTTATAATTATAGCAATCCTCTATTTTGTATTTCCTACCTGTCCGCTGGTAATAATCCAGGAGCCTGATTGGCCTTATCTGAAATGCCCCGTAGGCCTCTTCTATCAGGTTAAATGCAAGAGTATCACCTGAACTTTCAACCATAACAACAGCATTAATAAGCCTGGTGTAAGCTTCAACAGGTTCTGATTTAAAAATAAATGCAACTGAAGCTCCCGGAGCTGCTGCTTTGAATTGAAACGACAGAAAACATACAATTAATATGCAATTACGAAATCCCCATTTAACGATACGGCGAGCGTATCCTGATTTTTTATTTAATTCTTTTCCGGATCCCTCCATACTAATTATGGTTTTACCGGCAAATTTAAAGAGCTGAGAACAATATTCTATTACACAACTTTCTGAAATAATTATATAATTCACACATTACTAAAGTGTTTGAAGTAATCGATTTCAGGTTGGGATATGATTTATTACAGCTCAATGATAATACTGAGTAGTTCCTGAGTGGTCTTCCCAAGTTTATTCCCGAGCATTTCGATCATTCTTCGCTCCTGCCCTTCCTGAAAGTACAAATCACTTTCAGTTATTTTCGGGAATAATTGTCTGAACTTTCCCTTCTTTTCAGTCCTGAATCCTACTTCCTTTCTCTTCATAACCGGCATTTTTCATGGTGGGAGTTATTCTGAAATAAAAGTATGATCTATTCCTGAAAAAAACGTTACAAGATTGTTTGAAAAATTTACATAATTCACACATTTTCAACTTATTTTAAGACTCTGATATAATTCTGGTAAGTGTGAAAGATGTAACTAATTGGCGTAATTGTGTAATGAGTCTGTCAATAAAGGACCCCACCTTTGTAAGAGGTTGATCGAACAAATAATTCATCCTAATAAATCAACAGATTATCATTAAGAATTGAAACAAATAAGTAAGATATGAACAACTTTAGTTTGGCCAGAGAGGCAGATATAAAATCAGAACGAAGAGTAAAAAGGAACTTAAGTATTCAGAATAATCCTGTTGAAATATTAAATACAGGTGAGGCAATTAATAAACTGATTTCTGAAGGTGGAGATAGTTTCTACAACTATGTCGAATGGATAGGATTATTAAAGGATCCTGATCTGATTGTACTTTCTTCCCTTCATCACTATTTCTTCGACAATGAAGATCTGAAGAATACTAAAACCATTATCAATCTCAAGCAACTTAACCTGATAAAGGAAATAGATATTTTCTTCCATTCAATATTTAAAATTGCTCCACCAAAAAGTAATTTCATAGGCTGTTTCCTTGATAATAAGACTCAGTACGAGTTTTCAATTAATAATATAATATCACAGTATCATTCAAAGAATAATGTAGATCCTTTTGAAAATGGAATTAAATCGAGAAACGGGTTTTTAAATTCTGTCTACAATTTACTGGATTCCAGAACAGACAGGTACCTGACAAAAAGTAACGTTTCATCGCTTCTTAAGAGACAGGGATTTAAAGTAATGGATATGACAAAACTCAATGGTCTTACATATTTCCATTCCCAAAAGTCTCTGGATTCGATGAATTAGCACAAAAGTTTAATCTGGTAATTGAAATCCAGACATAAGATTCGGGAATTATAAAATAATAAAATTGAGATGGATTTAATCCGATACCTGTTTCGTTTTAAAATAATGGCATTCATAAAAAAATGGGATCTGGTAAATTTTATGCTGGGGAGTATTGATATACTTGCAATTGCACTGGCTTTTCAATGCGCTTATTATTTAAACTATCAGGAAACAGGCGGAATATTTCTGAATCAGAAGAAGTTTTTAGTCCTTTTTATTGTCATTTTGCCACTTTGGCTGATAATATTGTACTTCATTAAAAATACTGAGATACCCCGCACCAAACGCTACAGGGTTATGTTTTTCGAGTACCTTCAGTCGGCAATAATAATGCTTGCACTTCTGATTATCACATTCCTGGCTTTAAAGATAAATGCCATATCAGCCATCTTTCAGATTGAACTTACTGTTTTTGGATTTCTTTTACTGTTTGCTGTAAGGATCCTCGAATACAAAGTTTTCAAAACATTCAGGGCAAAAGGTTATAATCAGGTAAATATAGTCCTGATAGCGGATGAGTCATCACAATCCTTTATTGATAGTCTTCTCTTAAAACCGGAATGGGGCTACCGGATTATTGCAATATTTTCGACATCACTCCTGCTACGTAAAAAGTATGAAAAATCAATAATCTTTCTGCCAGAAGAGAACCTTGCAGTACTTAATGACCTTATAGAAGGTAATATAGTTGATGAGGTGCTGTACTTAAAAAGTAAAGCGCTACCGGCTGAGGTGAGAAAAATGGTCAGCTCATGTGAAGAATTAGGTGTTATTTTCCGTCTGAAGTACAATGACAATAAAATAAACCTGACTAATGCCATAAAAACAATTATTGCAAATACCTCATTCCTTAATTTCATTAATACTCCAAACAGTCCTTATGAACTGGCTTTAAAGAAAATTATGGATCTGAACATATCCCTGTTCATGATGATTACTTTGTCTCCGGTGTTACTCATTATAGCCCTGTTGATTAAATTCTCATCGCGCGGACCGGTTATATATAAGCAGGCCAGAGTGGGGTTAAGGGGTCGCAAATTCAATCTTTATAAATTCAGGACAATGGTTTATAATGCGGAAACTCTCAGAAAAGATCTGGATGCTGAAAATGAAGTGGATGGACCGGTATTTAAAATAAAGAATGATCCGAGAGTTACGGGTATCGGCAAGTTTCTGCGTAAGACAGGATTGGACGAACTGCCCCAGCTTTTTAATATAATGAAAGGTGAAATGTCATTGATAGGGCCACGACCACCGCTCGAGAGTGAAACGATACAGTACAAAAGATGGCAATTAAGAAGATTGTCAGTGAAGCCTGGGTTATCATGTTTCTGGCAGATCAAGGATGACAGGAACAACATTAAATTTGAAAAATGGATGGAACTCCACCTGGCTTATATTGATAACTGGTCTCTTCGGCTCGATCTGATGATCTTTTTCAAAACTATCAAAACTGTATTTCAAAGATCCGGATCATAAGTAAAAATTCAGATAATATGGCTGCTGCCGTTATTCGCAATAATT
This sequence comes from Bacteroidetes bacterium GWA2_40_15, assembly GCA_001768195.1. Classification (GTDB taxonomy): domain Bacteria; phylum Bacteroidota; class Bacteroidia; order Bacteroidales; family VadinHA17; genus LD21. The sequence continues at coordinate 51,307 of MENI01000091.1, forward strand.
CAGGATTATATAACCTCCATCTCTAAGATTATTCTCCTTTTCATGGTTAAACTGATTAGACAAAAGAATAAGAAACCTCTTTCTGTAACAAGACATTAAATGTGTGAATAATGTAACTATTATGATAAATTATGTAATGCTTTTTTTATCATAACAAAGCATCTTTATCTGCGAGAACACAAGGACATAAACAGACCGGAAAGAATTCAATAAGTAACCAATATTAAAGAAGATGAATCTATTTTGTCATAAGGCAGGTATTATGTTCATAATGCTGTTTATTATATCCTGTGTTCCGGTTAAGGAGCTGAAATACTTCAATGATATTAATGAAATTGATGAACCTGAAGTTAATCCAAGGGTTCAAAAGATCATAATGCCGTTTGACAGGTTGTATATAAAAGTATTGAGTATCGATCCCCAGACAAGCCTGATATTCAATTCATCGGAAGAAATGAGGTATGGAAGTGGTAACAGCGGAGTTATTGGATACATGGTTGATGAAAACGGTGATATTAACTTCCCTTTTGTAGGAAATATAAGGTTAACCTCACTTACCACATCACAGGCTGGTGAGAAAATTCAGAAAGCTCTGAATGATTATGTTTCCAATACATCAATAATAGTAAAATATATCGATAACCAGGTCACGGTTATGGGTGAAGTACTGAGACAGGGCGTTCTGCCCTTTACACAGGACAAACTAACAATTTATGAAGCTCTCAGCCTTGGGGGAGGCATTACCAGATATGGTGACAGAAAGAATGTCGTGCTAATCCGGAACGAAGGAAACAAAATCATGCGATACCGTTTAAATCTGTCCGATTCCAGAATAGCCGGCAAGAGTTACTACTATGTACTTCCTAATGATATAATCATAGTTGAACCACTTAAGGCAATTTCTTCAAGTTATCCCAATTTTACTCTGACAACTGCACTTACATCAATAACAACACTTATCGCAGTCTTGCTTTTTGTAGGGTTAAGCTTTTAAATTTCAATCCGATCAATAATGACAAAAGAAACTGATTCAGGCATAGCGTTAATAAAGCATTACTTACAGGATATTGCTTACTTTAAATACTTTTATATAATATGTCTGGTTATTCTTTTAACAGTTGCTTTTCTGTTTAACAAATACTCCTCAAGACTCTATGAGGTGAAAGCTTCAATCGGTCCTGTGCAGAATGATGCTTCATCATTGCTCACCTCCAATGATTTATTCATGGGACTAAAAGCCCTGCAGTCAAACAGAAATCTGGAGAGTGGAATTTCCAATTTTATATCGTTCCCGACTGTTTCTTCAACAATAAGCAGCATGAATCTTGAGATTGGCTATTTCAGAGAGAAACACCATCTATTCAGGCAGGTAAGTGAGCTCTACCTGAGATCGCCTTATGTAGTAATTATGGATAAATCGCATATTCAGCCTATTGATGTAAAGCTCCGGGTTTTTATTCTCAGTGATACTACCTTCAGGCTGGTCATAGATCAGAATACGGTGTCACTGTACAATTATCTTGATAATCAGATAGTAATCGAAAATGTTCCCCTGAAGGTTGATACAATTTGCAGATTCAATGAAACCATCAGAGGTAAGACTTTCAAGTTTTCAGTTTCCTTTAACAGGGATTTCTATACCAGGGAAACAAATATGGAAGATTTTTACTATTTCAGCTTCTTCCATCTCGATTATCTTACAAAAGATTACCTGAAAAAACTGGAGGTAGAACCCATATCGCCTAAGACATCATTAATTATCCTGAAATTCAGAGGCAGGAATATTGAGAAAATCGTAAGCTTCCTGAACAGATATACAGATGCCATACTTGAAGAAAACCTGGCCAAGAAGAATAAGATAGCATTGAGTACAATAAAATTCATTGATTCCCAGATATCTGAAATATCAGATTCCCTGGTGATTTCAGAATCCAAACTCAGAAATTACAGATCGGCCAATCAGGTAATGGACCTTAGTTTCCAGGGCAAGAGCCTTTATGAGAAACTGGAACAAATTGAGACAGAGAGGGCAAATCTGCAGATTCAGGAGCGCTATTATAACTATATAATTAATAACTTCAAGTCAAGTAACGATATGTCGGGAGTAGTTCCTCCATCGGCTATGAATGTTGCAGATCCGATTATGAATCAGCTAATTACTCAGCTACTGTTATTATATTCACAGAGATCAGGAATCGCAAGTAATAATGCAGAAAAAAATCTTTTCCTGGGGCAGATTGATAATAAAATCAAAGTACAGAAGCAAGCTATTATTGAGACTGTAACCAATAATCTGAACACCCTCAATCTTTCCCTGAATGAATTGAATTACAGGGCGGATAAACTATCAAGGGAAATTTCCCAGCTTCCGAGAACTGAGCTGAATATGGTAGGCTTACAACGAAAATTTGATCTGAGTGACGTGATCTACACGTACTTGCTTCAAAAAAGATCAGAGGCTGCGATCACAATGGCTTCAAATTACCCTGATTTTGAGGTTATAGAACCTGCCCGTGAATTTACTAAGAAGATCATAGTACCAAGGCCCAAACTCAGCTACCTGCTTGCAATATTCTTTGGTCTGGCGATTCCCACAACATTCATTTTCATAAGGAATTTCTTTAACAATAAGATCAGCAGTATTTATGATCTTGAGTCCCTGATTAATCAATCAGGAATGGGTGTGATATTTAATAATAACTATAAAAGCGAGGCAGTGGTGCTCGAAGCGCCTAAATCTGCTATTGCCGAATCATTCAGAAATCTGAGAAGCTCTCTTTTCCTGAAACTCAAGTCGGAGAAATCCAAAGTAATAGTAATTACTTCATCACAGCCTAAGGATGGTAAAAGTTTCATCTCCTTCAACCTTGCTGCTTCCATTGCAATTGTCGGATATAAAACAATTATTATCGACTGCGACCTCAGAAAGCCAACTCTCCATGAAAAATTCAAGGAGGATAACTCCAGTGGGATCTCAAACTTTATGGTGAAAAATGCCACAGTAACTGAGATTATTCGAAACACCTCTGTAGAAAATCTTTCATTTATTCCGGCAGGACCTCTGCTTCCAAACCCGTCAGAGCTGATAGAATCAGGCGTTCTGGATGAGCTGATGAATTTTCTGAAAAAAGAATATGACTATATAATAGTTGATACCTCACCTGTAGGACTTGTTGCTGACGCAACCCAGCTGATAAGGTATGCAACACATATTCTTCTTGTTACAAGGATCAATTACACACGTAAAGACATCCTTGAACATGTCTTAAAGAATTTCAGTTCAAACCGAATCACAAATTATGATGCTGTATTAAACAGCCTGCCTCTTGACACAAGCCCATACAGACACTATACCAGTTATTATCTTAAGAAGTAGGTGATTTTTTACAGGAAACCGGGATGCGTTTGTCTGATTAAGTTCAGTTGTAAACTATAAATTTCTGGGAAGAAAGTGTCACTCCTTTTGAAACAAGAAGTATTACAAAAACTCCTGATCTGAAATTAACCGGAAATTGCTGACTTGTAATTCCTGCTTCTAGTCTTCTTTCAAGGAGCAATCGCCCTGACAGATCATAGATCCTGATACTGTTACGCGCTATGATTGCTTCCTGTTCCGAATAGGTGCTTGTATACTCACACAAAATGTTAAGAATATGATGGACCGGATTAGGATAAACCGTAATCTTAATACTTGAGGGCAAAGAATCTTTCAGAACAGGTACAGGTGCAGGTACCGGTTCAGGAGCCGCAGTAATGACGCTATTAGTTACTGATTTTGAGGGGATCTCTTCTGCCGGCGCTCCTGTTTCAGATTGCAAGGGATTTACAGCAGGTATTACATAGGACAATGTTGTAACATCTCCTTTTGAAACAGGTGTTGCCATGGTAAGTTTGACAGCTCCGTCGACTATACCCACTGAGGTCAAGTCCCTTTTCACTGAATTGACCTTAACAGTAAATGCAGAGACAGCCGGAACTACTTCAGCCAGACTTATATTATAGTCAATTTCAATTGCTTCGGGATTGGTCTCAGTAATAAAGGAAGTTAAATAAACAGGATTAGCTGCAAGGATAAATGCAGACTGATAACATCCAATATCCGGGGGACTTTTTAAAGTCTTTCCATCTAAATCAAATGATATTCCTGTAATTGATATGCCTTTGCCGATAGCAGGTGATGCTGATTGCAAATGCCAGTCGGCGTTAATATTTATAAACAAAGGATCGCTGATTACAGCCGTTGGTTCCCAAGTTGGAACACCGCTTCCGGGAACATTCAGGCCATCTTTTTTTACATAATTAAGATCACCCGTTCCTGTCCTGTAATAGGTATTATTACTATGAATTAAACCGGTACTATTCCCTATACTGACAAGTAATCCTCCTGATGAACCGCCATGAAAAATGTTATTTCTTAAGTTAAGACCCTGAACTTCTGGTACAATCATAATGGTGGCATCGGATCCGTTATTATAAATTGTATTATTATTTACTGAAATATTTACATTTCCTGTTCCTTTAGCGATACCTTGCATTATACCATAGACTTTGTTCCCGTAAACTAAATTGTTATTGATTATATAACTTACATTATATATTTCATTAGTATTTAAATTAAACCCTGAGTGACTGTTGTTATATATTTTACAATTTGTAACTGTTCCTGAACCTCTTAACCTTACACCAGAGCCATTAGGTTGATCATGAATAGTACAATTGGAAATTGTTACCGGTCCTGATGTAAGAAACTGATAAATTCCATGACTCAAAATATCCCTTCTTCCATTATCGTATATATCACAGTTTGTTATCTTAACACCCCCGAGCCAGCCAAATATACCATTATGGTCAGTGGTGGTTATTAATCCATTGCTATAAACCTTACAATTGTTGATCGTTATATCACCATCCTTCTGTACATATATTCCATCCCTCTGGTTATTCCTTACTGTACAACCATCAACTAAGCAATTAGTTGTCGATGTTGTTCCATTAAACTGAAGACCATAACCTGCACTATACTGAAACGTACAATTATAAAACTTTAACTCAGCAGCAGTAGCTGTGGCAGTATATATCATATAGCTACCATCATTATTGGAACATTCAAAAGTGATCCCTGTAAAAGTAAGGTAGTTTTTACCCTGGGTATCAACCACCCTCTGTCGTGAACCCGCTTCTACCAATCCTGATGGATCACCTGAAGAATAAACTGAGAGGGTGTTCCCTGTCCAATACCAGCTATTTGTTGTATTACACGCTGCCCTGCTGGCAACCTTTGTACCTAACTCCCGGTTAATAAGAACAACTTTAGGTTCAGTTATGACTCCGGTTACATCCCAGATGCCACTACCCCCGCTTACAAAACCAGTTATCTTATCTGCACCGGTAATTATTGGGCTATTCCCGGATCCGTATGAACTAAAAACTATAGGATTACCGGAATTTCCGGAACTTGGAATTTTCAACTGTTCTCTCCACACTCCGCCTTTCATAAATGATATTTCATCTCCTGCAACAAATGCTTTTGAATTGACCTTTGCCACAGTTTTCCATGCAGTGGCAGTTGTTGTGCCTGCTGCTGCATCATTTCCGGTGTTGCTTACGTAATAGTTCGTAGCCGAAACTACCATACTGATTACAAGGAAAATTATCGTAAGTATTTTTTTCATTTATCGCATTTTTAAAGCCTTTATACCATCAGGCTTATAAAAGACCAGATTTTTCTTACATATTCTTCATTTCAGATCAGCCATTTCGAACTTAGAATCCCGATTTGCTTTTAGCATGATATCTGCAATTGCAGAAGTAATTTTGTCAAATTCATCAGCTTTATTAAAGAAATAATCTGCTCCATTTTTGTCTGCAAGTTTTTGGTAGTATTCCGATGAATAAAAAGTCAGAATAATAATCTTAATTTTGCTATTCTCCTTTCTGATCTCACTTAAGATTTCCAGACCACTCAATCCCGGCATTTTAATGTCTAATATTGCAATATCCGGTTTCAAAGTCCTTAAAGCATTAAGAGTCTCAGTTCCATTCTTAAAAGCGGCAATAACTTCCAAACGTCCGAAATTGTTAATAATCTCTTTTAGTCTCTCCAGAATTAAGTCAGAATCATCCGCAAGCAGTACTCTCATTTTACTGATCTTTTGAACATGACAAATGTATTATCATACCATACAGAGGTCTGTAAGTTTGAGGATAAAAAAATGTAAGAAAAACAATTGATCTCTTGTAGGAGAATTCTTACAAGAGCAAATAAATGGCATAAAAGAGCTACATGATTTATGCTGCTAAATTAATTTATATTCAATGCAGTACCTGGTTAGCTCTGTATTTTTTTTAAGATTCATCTTCTGCATAATCCTGGATCTGTAGGTGCTCACAGTTTTGACAGATATAAAAAGCTCATCCCCAATTAGCTGAAGAGATTTTCCATTTGCAAGACGGATCATAATCTCAAATTCGCGGTTAGATAAAATCTCATGTTTCTGCCTGAGGGAATCATTGTCGAGATGCTGTGCAAGATTCTCAGCAAGTGATTGCGAAATGTATCTTCCTCCGGAGGAAACTTTCTTTATTGCTAAAATAAGTTCTTCAGAAGCAGTATCTTTTGTGAGGTAACCTGAAGCACCGAATTTTAAAGCTCTGATGGCGTATTGTTCCTGTGGATGCATACTAAGCATCAGAACATTTGTTGAAGGCCATTTCGTTTTAATTGTTTTTAAAATTTCAAGCCCGTTATGGTCAGGAAGCGATATATCGAGTAACACAACATCAAAAGCATCTCCTCGTAGAAGAGTAAAAGCCTCTTCCCCATCTCTTGCTTCTCCGATGAGAACGACCTCTTCCAATTGCTGAAGGATTTGTCTGAGCCCGTCACGCACGATTTTATGATCCTCACAAATCAGAATTTTCATTTTTATCTTTAATATTTAGCGGGAAAATCAGGCTAATGACAGTAAAACGGTCATCCTCCCGAAAAATTTTAATTTTTCCTCCCAGTGAAACAGCTCTCTCTTTCATACTTATTATTCCGAATGATTTTTTGGAAAATATTTTATCTTCAGCTATTCCTATCCCGTTGTCAGAAATAGAGAATTCAATATTCCCCTTTCGTTTGCCCAAAGATATTTTTGCAGTTGAGGCACCGGAGTACTTTGCAATATTTGTTAGTGCTTCCTGCATTATTCTGAACAGGACGAGGGAAACATCAGGAGCAATTATTATGTTAGAATCCATATCAAGATATATCTTAACCCTGTTTCTTTGTTCAAATTCTTTTGTATACCATTCTATAGCAGTCTCAAGACCCAGATCGTCAATTATCTGTGGCCTTAACTGAGAAGTAAGCCTCTGAACTGTCTTTATCGTATCACTGACAAGAGCTGAGACTTTGTTAATTTTCAGCACTGTCGCCATGTCGGTAACATTCTGTTTGATTGTAGCCAGGTCAATTTTAACAGCAGTAAGCGCCTGTCCGAGATCATCATGAAGTTCCCTTGATATAGCTACTCTTTCCTCCTCCCTTACTTCCTCTATGTGCTGGGTCAGCATACGCGATTGCTCCAGATTAAACTGAAGCAGTTTCTGATCTGTTATATCCCAGATCAGACCGATAAGGCGTATGGGTTTGTTATCCTTATTATTTATTGTCTTTGCCGTTACTGCCAGGAACCTGATTGTACCATCAGGCCATACTGATCTGAAATCTGTTTTGATATCTGATTCTATTTCAGACTTGTTAGAAAGCTGTTTTACAACCTGCTTCCTGTCGTCAGGATGAATCCGGTCCAGAAATTCCTTTTCGGTTCTTTTGTACTGAGTTGTAGTAAATCCCAGCAACATGGATGCTGTACTATCAAAATATCTTTTGTTTCCGGCCAGGTCAAAAACCCAGGTTCCGATACCTGCCGATTCTACCGCCATATTCAGCAGTGTAAGCTTCTCTTCAAAGACAACATGCTTATTTATCCCCTCTCCTGCCAACTTTGGAACCCTGATAGGTTTTCCCATTTCAGAATATGGTTATATAGTCATTTATTCTATAAATTTAACATTTTCTGGCGATTGAGCCATAAAACATACTATCTTTTAAGCCAAAAAAAAAGAGTAAGACCCATTTAGATGAATCTTACTCAATCAGTAATAAAACAGAAACAAAAATGATTACAAGGCACTCTGCAAGCCTGGTAACCTTTTACTTATTACATTAAGCCTTTTCAGGTATAGGCGTTAACTTAGGGAGTCTGAGGAAAGATTTGCAGGGAGGATGAATAAAGGTAAACGGATTTTTTTGAAATTTAGTTCGTTCATAAGTTTCCCCCCGCCGGGGCGGGGTAGGCTCTCCTTTTGAAGCTAATCTTTCATCACATATTTATTTATTCTGCTTTGAAGAAGGTGATTTATCAATATACATCCTTCGCCGGTTATTGTAATGATACCTCTGGAAAGTGTTTTGTATAACCACAGGGGAGATCCCACGCTTCGCTTCGGGATGACAATTGCTGTAATGGTTCAAGGAGGAAGAAGCGGCGATTCGGCACTAAATTTCTGACTCAGATTACCCGACATTCCGAATCGCCGCTTCTTCCTTCCCCCTCTTAAAATTCGTCTGTCATCCCGAGCGAAGCGAGGGATCTCCCAATAATTAAACATACATCATCTCATTGAATGTCATGCCTTTACTTAGGGCTGAAACTCCCGGACAAGCTGATTTATATGGAATGGCAGGCACACCGGTAAAGGCTCAGTCATTCCGAGCCCCGCGCCAGCGGGGTGAAGGAATCCTTTATGATATATAGTGCAGTAAATTAAGTTACTTTTTAGATCAGACTGAACAGTCCGGTGGGATCCCTTCTCCGCCAGCTGGCGGATCGGGATGACCGGTACCGGAATGAAATGAGGAAGACCACCAGGGGAGACATTCATCCTGCTGGTGTGGGACCCGGGATCGGTATTTCATTCAATGAATCTGCAATTCCGAATCCCCCACCTGCGGGACGAAGGATATTGTGGTGATGAAAATAGAGACTTCTTTTATACTTGTCATGAAAGATTTGCTTTTCAAGGAGGGGTGGCCACAGTACTAAGATAATTAATATGTTACAATGTTTATTCGCGGCCGGGAATTAAATTTTATAAACATCAGATAATCAATCGTCCCGGCGCCTTCCCTGCGGTCTGGCTCTTCGCTAAATTTGCCCAGCGGGCAAATTCTTAACGCTCAGCCCCCTTCAAAAGGAGAGCCTGCCCCGCCCCGGCGGGGGGAAACTTTTTCCATACTATCCTGCAACAAAACTATGCTTAAGTTAACGCCTATGCTTTTCAGGGCTTGAAATCAGGGGTTAGCCGTACCCCTGAATGCCGCACTAATTCTGCTTATCGTCACAAGCGAGCCAAAAAAAAAGAGTAAGACCCATTTGGATGAATCTTACTCATTTATAAAAACTGAAGCAAAAATGGTTATCAGGCATTATTCAAACCTGATAACTTTTAATCAGAACAAATTTACATGTATCTTAAGGATTGAGCATGAAAAACACTAATTAAAATCTACGTACCGCCCTTACAGTACCTGAGTTACCCT
>MENI01000091.1:61030-92521 GCA_001768195.1 Bacteroidetes bacterium GWA2_40_15
CAGTGGTATTGGCCTGGCCGTCAACCGCGCTTTGAGCAGTAGGACCAATTAATGTTGTAATATTACTATAAACATAGGCTGCATTTAAATCTGTTAATGAGGCAATCAGGCCATTTTCAACTCCCAATACTTTCCATACAGCTACTATAATACCTCCTCCATACAGTTCTCCTATGTAGCGTGTGGAACCATTTTTTGCATGCAGTGCATAAGGAACACTCAGCAACTGGCTCGAACCTGTTACAGTGCCACCACCTACACCAGAAAGGTTGGTTGAAGTTTCAATAAAATACAAACCTGCCGACCAGTCAATAAGTGCGAAAGCAGCAGGATCACCACCCCCTATTTCAATACTTACAACGCCATTACTATTTGTAGAGGGGGACTGACTTTCAGTGTAAACAATTGTTCCGCTCCCAACAGCATCTTTCCAGATATTTATATCCATCGGTACAGAGGTGGATGTAACAAGGGCACTTCCATTGCGGATTACAGCCTGATAACTCATTTTTTGAGGAACCTGGGCCAGGATTGTCATCGTTAATAAAACGATTGCCGTAAGTGTAAAAATTCTTTTCATAGCATTATTTTTTTATGATTTTAAAAGTTTTTAGTTCTTTGTTATTATCGGCTATTTTCAGAAGATAAGTTCCGGATTTAATACTTCCCATTTGAATGAGGGTTTCGTTACCTTTAAGCTTATCGCTCTGAAAGAGCATTCCATTCATATCATAAAGCCTGTAACTAAGATTATCAGGCTCGTAACTTTCAATCTTCAAAGTAACAAACCCGGTTGCAGGATTAGGGTAGACAGAGGCTTCAATGGTTATAACTGATTCTTCTGCTATAACAGTTACAACCGATATTTCATAAGGCCCCTGTACTCCCTGATTAATAGTCTCAGTTGCACCAATGGTGCTATAAAGTACCTGCCCGACAGTGTAACTCACTGTGAATGCTGCACCGGCATTTCCGCCTGCGGCAGCGATAGAATACTGTGCCTGTATTGTGGTTCCATACCCAAACAGGCAAAATGCAATTAACACTTTAGTAAAATGTTTCATACTCCGTTATTAAAGATTAATACTAATACTGGTAAGGATGATTGTCGACTGATAATGAATACAAATCAAGAATAATAAGAATCTGACTATTCCGGATTGTGCAATAGTAAAAGGAAGTTTATTGATTTGTCTGATGATTTCCTCTGATTAAACCAATGCTAAATGCAGACAGGATTGTCAGGAGGAACACAATATAAATAACAAAAGCATGTGAATTAATCGCTTTATACAATACACCAGGTACCATTATTATGAATAACAATATAAATATTATCTTAAGAATGGCTGACGATAATATCAATCTGCTGAATATTTTAGCAGCGAAAAAAACAGATAAGAATACTATTATATGAAAAAGGATATTGTATACTCCAAAAATTCTTTTATGACTTCTCTGATATTCAGCTGTATTATACACACCATATCTGAGTATTCTAAACTCGTCCAAAAATTTTATCAGGATATTATTATCTGTTGAATTCAGGACAAATCTTTTATAATTGAAATTTTCACCTCTGGCAAGTGTTAAAAAATTAACAGTTACAATGTTGTTTTGACCATTTATCCAATTCAGCAAGGTGTCGAGTTTGTTGAAATATACAGGCTTTGTAAGATCAGTTTTTATCCCTCCTATAAACGAATACGGGTGTATTACTACAATAATAGAATAATCATCATCCGGCTTCACTCTCAGCAATCCGGGCAATTCAGTCAGGTCACTGGTTGTATAAGGTATATAGCTTATTCTACCGGGTCCTGAATAACCATCCCTGCTGGCTGAAATAACTTTAAAATCCAGACTTTCGAGAGCTTTGATGGTATTCTCATCATACGAATTATAGGGTGGAATAAAAACCTTTGTGTTGATGTTCAATATTGAATCAAGGGCTTTTTTCCCCTTTTTTATTTTTGCAACCTGATCGTTGTATTCCATGTTGTAAAACTCACTCGATATTTCTTTCTTAAGCAGCGATCTCTTAGTTAACTTATTGTCGGTATGACTAAACCCATGCAATGCAATTTCAATTTCATTTTTCTTAATCCGGCTTTTTAAATCATTCAATTGATCCTGACTGAGTTTATTAAATATCACATCTTCCTTATCGAAGGGTACCACCCCTAAAGTCAGGGAAATATGATTCTTTTTGAAAATATCCAGGATTGAATCAAATACTATATGTTGAGTCATCATATAATCGTCAAAGCGGAACACGATCTTAATTTTATTATTTGCCTTTTGACCTGAAAGGACGATTAAGGCAGTAAACAGAAAAAGAAAAGAAATAAATGACCTCATTTATTATAATTATCTATTTAATATTGAAAATACGGCTATATAAGTTTATCAGTTTCAGGCTCTCGTAATCCCATGATAATTCATTTATAACCCGGTTATAAGCATAATTACCCATCTTCACTCTCAGTTCAGGATTATCAATCAGGTAAATTATTTTTTCAGCAAAATCCCTGGTATCTCCTGAAATAGCATACAGTGATGCCTCCTGTGCCGAAAACCGTCCTTCTTTAAGATCATACTGGACTATCGGTTTTTTCAGAGCCATATACTCCATGATCTTATTCATGGTTGACAGATTATTCATTTCGGTTGGTTTATCGGGATTTACGCAAACATCTGCCGAATTAAGTATTGCTACCATCAGATCATCTGTAACTCTTCCATAAAAATCGACATGTGCTGAAAGGTCCATTCTTATGGCCAGATGCTTCAATTTTTCCAGATCACTCCCGCCGCCAACAATAGCAAATTGAATATCATTCCGTTGTGAAATAATATATTTTGCACTCTCAAGTAACAGATCAATCCCCTCCTGCTCTCCTATTACTCCCACATACCCTATCAGAAATTTCCTCCCTTTTAAATATTTGTTATCTCGTGGTAAGAGTTTTAGCCTGTCGAGCTTTGGGCCACTACGTACAACCTGAATCCTCGCCTCATCCATTTTTCCTCTTGCCATTGCAATTTTTTTGTACGATTCATTCGTTGCAATACTAAAGGAAGCTGTTGCAAATGTGAGCCTCTCGAATAAGATCATCATCTTATAAAAAATACCTTTCTTATTGTATTTTGCAATATAAAGCTCAGGGTTAATATCGTGGTGATCAAAGATATAAGTTACCCCAAAAAATTTAAAACATAATGCAACCAGGAAAATCAGGTCAGGAGGATTGCATCCGTGTATAACATGAAATCTCTTCTTAAAATAGATCTTCCAGCTTAGTAAAAATTCCCAGAAGAGAGCACAGCTGTACTCCAGAAGATAACCGGCGGCCCCTCTTGCTTCAAGTGGCAAAGGATGTCTGTAAATCTCTATCCCGTTTATAATCTCATGTGAAGACTGGTATCCATTCATTTTAGGACAAATTACACTTACTTTTGCTCCAAACTCTTTCAGTGTATTGGCTTCCTGCCATACTCTCCTGTCGAAAGGGACAGGTAAATTTTCCACTATTATCAGAATATGCCTATTTTTAAATCTGCTCATACCTACCAGTTAATTCCGGAATAATTACTTTTCGAAAGCAGTGATTCGTCAAGACGTACAAAATCTATAATGATCTTATCCTGAATATCTTTAACGAGATTAAAAAACTCCGGTTCCTTAGTATTGATAACTATGACATTGCTATCATTGATGATCTCGTTTGGATCGCTGGTTAACAGGGTTGAAAGATGTGGAATGCGCGAGTCGATATACTCCTTATTGGTACCTGTAAGCATTGAGAGATTAATGTTTTTATCATAAATTCTTATATCACACCCTTTACCCAGTAATGACTCGATAACAGCTACTGCAGGACTGTTTCTCAGATCATCAGTTCCTGCTTTGAAACTAAGTCCCAGGAAACCAAGTTTTTTATTCCAATATCTGAATATGATTTTTACCGCCCGCTGAATCTGAATTTCATTTGTTTCATCAATACTATCAATAACAGGCACTTTCACATAAAGGTCATGAGCAAGCGTCTGAAATCCTCTTAAATCTTTTGGCAGACATGAACCTCCATATGCAAATCCCGGTTTAAAATAATATGATGAGATATTAAGCTGTTTGTCCCTGCAAAAAATATCCATCACTTCATGAGAATCGATATCCAGTTCCGAACAGATATTTCCAACCTCATTAGCAAATGATATTTTTAGTGCATGATAAGTATTGTTGACATATTTCATGATTTCAGCAACTTTTAAGGTGGTAATTATTATCTCAGCCGGAAGGTTGCGATAAAGATCTGCAACTATTTCAGCTGACTTTGAATGGTCTGAACCAATCAGTGTCAGCGGTGGATTGAAATAATCTTGTACTGCCGTTCCTTCACGAAGAAATTCCGGATTATCAACAATAGCGAAATCAGTATTCCGGGTTTTCCCTGATACCCTCTCTACAGTATCGGCAAATTTATCGCATGTCCCCGGCATTATTGTTGACCTGATGGCTATGATATGAAATGAATTCTTCGTCTGCAAAGCTTCTCCAATCCTTTCGGCTACATTAAAAATATACTGCAGATTGAGATGTCCCTTTTCGGTGTTAGGCGTCCCGACGGCTACTATTGAAATATCTGTACCTGCTACAGCTGAATTATTGTCCGTGGTTGCGCTTATATGACCTTTTGAAAATTCTTCAGCGATAATTATATCAATATCCTTTTCAATAATAGTTGCCTTACCTGAATTAATCTGCCCGACTTTGATGGTGCTGATATCCACACCTATAACTTTATGCCCGTTTTTTGCCAGACAACCCAGGCTGACACAGCCGACATAACCTAATCCGAAAATACTTATGTTCATTTTTTAGTTTATTGATTTTTAATGTTTTTAAATTCAGGATATAGCTCCATTAATAACTATAGGAACCTTTCCATTTGATAATGACAGTATTTCAGCATTGGTTACGATTTTAAAGGGCATTTTTACTCTTTTCCCTATTACTGGCATATACTTTTCCTGAAAGTGAGCTAATGAGGTCCCCTTATCACATAATATATTAACAATACATTCATCAGGAAAATATTTAATCTGATATTGTTTGATTAGTTCATCCCCATCGAATACCCGGTTAAAAAACTCAGAATGAATTTTGTTCCCATTAATATCAGGGAAGAAATCATGAATTCTTCCGGCTATTGATTGAATCCTGAAAAGAACTCTTCCACACTCGCATTTATCAGTTATTATATGATCACCGGAGGTAAAATCACCCACTTTATACCGGATAAAGGGTGATGCTGTATTCAACAGATCGGTTATAATAATTTCATGGTCAACTATTTCAACCAGGCATCGTTCAAAATTCAGGTGATATCCGGTATGATAGTTACATTCAAAACCAGATACCCCTCCGTCATTAGCTCCATAAGTATCAATTACATCACAGTTACAATACTTCCTGGCCAGCTGTCTTACTCTGGGAATAAATGTCTCTGAAGTCGTGAAAATACCTTTAAGATTGAGTTTTAAATTATTCTCTTCCAGATAATTCAGAAACACAAGTACCGCAGAAGTATAGCCATAAATTGCTTTAATCTTATTATTAATTAAAGTATTATATGCATTCAGGAGTACCGGAGGAGTCAGATCAAACGCAGATACAACAGTAAAATTTGCAACCAGGTCATAGATCCTTCTCTTAAAAGATCTGTTGTTATATAATGACGGACCTGCCAGCATCATAATTTTATCGCAGGGTTCTACTCCGCATACATTAAAGGCCCTCCATATGCCAGGCCAGAAATTACTTATAGATTCCCTGCTTAAGTGAACAGTTAAGGGTATGCCGGTTGATCCTCCTGAATACTTTGTTTTATGAACAAATGATTTTATCATATGATTATCGGGATTATTCTTAAAATAATCGCGGGTTATCACGGGGATTTCCTTTATATCTGTGAAAGCAGTATTTGTAAATCTCTGTTCCTTTAGAAACTTCCTGTATATTTCATTATTTTCATAATGATGTCTGAAAATAAGTTGAAATTTGTTTTTCTGATATAATTCGATTTCTTCTTTGGAATACTTATACTGATTCTCCAGATATTGATCATACACAGAAAGTTGTGTTGTCTTTCTTGCATAATCCAATATTCTGATTCTGATTTTACTGTTTAATGGAAGGTTCATAATACTTTGATTTACACAGGCCGGAGCCTGTTACCTGTTTCAGATATTTAAAGCTGACAGAATCCCGTTTTTAAAGTTTTCCACCATAGCTTCAGTTGTATATTTTTCTGCCGAAGTTTTACAACCGGGTAATAAATCACGGTACTTTTCAGTCTTCAGCAACTGAATGACAACATTTGAATAATCATCAATATCATCCTCAGTCATTATACCATTTATTCCATTTTCGAGGTAGTCAATTTCAGCTCCGTGAAAAGGATTGGATGTAGTTATGATTGGCGTTTCCATGGCAAATGAATCAAGAATTGCAAGACCTACAAGCCTTGGCATTAGCTGAATAGCTGATATCTTAAAAAACATAACCCTTTCTCTCCCGAACCTTGTTCCGACATAATGTATCCAGCTAAAAGTTTTTGAAGCTTCAAATGCTTTAACTGCTTCAATGCCAGAGCCGACAAAGATCATATGAAAATCAGGGATATCCTTTTTTATTTTGTGACAGGCTTCCAGAATAAAATCCAGACTTTTCCCCTTATACATTGATCCGCAAAAAAGTGCTGTGTTGTTACCATTGATTCCTAACTGGCTTTTTAATTCGGCTATTTCCATTTCCGGGATCCCGGAATAATCCTTCCTCAGCTTATGGGTATCGATGGCATTCTGAACTACAGTTATTCTTTCTTCAGGGAAATTTCTTTCAATTAAGAATTTTTTCACTCCGGTGGTATATCCGAACCACCAATCGCACTTTTTCAGGAATAAGAATCTGAATCTGTTTGGCCAGGTATCATTATCTTCTCTCATGTTTTTAGCAGGACCCCAGAACCCTAACTTATATTTCGCAAAATGTCTGGCTAAAATCAGATAGTAGTTCAGGAACAATTTGTTTTCAGTCTGCACCAGAATAAGATCTTTATCATTAAGGTATTTTATGTATGGTTGCCACAGAATCTCTGATTTACCAAGTTTTAATCTCCGGTTTGGAATGCAGTGAGCCCATTTGATGTCAACTTCATCTTTCTTTAGAGCATCAGTTTTGTTTGCTTTACCGTATATCAGATGCAACTCAACATCATGCTTAAGAAGTTCGCTCTTCAGTTGCTGAAAGAAATCGACCCTGTATTGAGGAAGTACCTTATTTATAAACAGTACATTTTTCATTTTTAATGTGATGGATATAATTATTTCTTGTTAGGAATATTCATAGTACTTAAAATTGAACAATCCTGCCAGGCCACCAATTCCCTCAGACAGTTTTATTATACCCCAATATTTTTCCGTTATTGGAAACAGCAACATAATGAGGGCTATTATTCCGGATATTATATAAAAAAAACTTCCCAGAATTTTCCTGAAGATGCCTAAATAGTCTTTTTCCAACTTACGTATAAATATTACTGTAGTTGCCGCTCTGTACTTCCGTTTGATAAGCCATTTCAGGTTTATTCTGCTGGCAGGAACGACTTCAAATGCAATTGCATTAGCCGCCCAGAAAACAGTAGCTCCCTTTTTAATCATCTGAACTCCGAAATAAGTATCTTCTGATCCGGTTCTGTTAAATCGATTATCAAAGCGGATATTATACTTTAATAATGACCGGACATTAATTATAAGATTACCCGTTCTGATATATTTTACTTTTGTATTATCAGGATAATCAGGCCGTCTGAACCACCAGGAAATATACCTGGGTATTTTCCTGTCAAATACCGAAACTACAGGCCCGATTGCCATATCGCCATTATTCCTTACAATTACACGTACTAATTCGATCATCCAGTCAACTGTAACATACTCATCATCATCTATAAAGATTAAATAATCAGGGTTTAATAGCAGGGCCTTTGCAATCAGTTCATTTCTGACATTTGAGAGGCCTTTCAAAGGATAGTTATAATAATTCAATTTGTAAATACCCTTTATGCTTCCGGAAAGTTCATTTTCAATCTCTGCAGCACTCTTGTCAATGTCATTATCAACAACAATAATGTTAACGCTTTCTATTAATGACTTATCAATATTACATTTTAATATACTGAGAATCAGATCCTTCAATAAAAATAATCGCTTATAGGTCGGAATGCAAATGACTAAATTGCACATATTTTATGGAGATATAAATCAGGATTCACGAACCACTGAACAAATCAAATTTTTAAAGTCAGCTGTTACCTTAACTGAATTATGATTTTTTTCTGCTGTCAGAATAGCATTGCCTGCAATTTTCTGTCTCAACTCTTTCTTTTCAAACAGGGATTTCAGCTCTTCTGTCAATACATGAGAATTATTCTCAGTGATTACTCTGGCCCAGGCCGATTTTTTGGCATACTGCACCAGGGCAGTTACTTCAGGAGCAAATATTATTATTGGCGTACCACTGACCATGTATTCCGATGCTTTTGTAGGCATCGAATACTTAATATACTGAATGGATTCTTCAGAGAAATCGTAAGGAAGGAGAAGAAAATCAGCTTCGGAAAAAACTTTTGGCAACTCATTATAAGCGACAGGTTTTCTGTATTCCGCACATGAATATTTATCAATCCAATCAGGCTTAACTATAGCCTGAATTATGAACTTTACAGCTATATTAAGTTCCTTATTTACTACCAGAATGGCTTTTGCAAATGATTCCAATGAGCTATCAATACCCAAACCGATTCTGCCTGCGTATAAAATGTTTGGTGTATTATCCAATTCATAATCAGTCCTTTGATATCTCTTCCAAAACCCGATATTTATCGGATTATGAAAAGCAATGAAGTCTTTTCCATACCTTTTTTTATATTCATGCGACATATAATCGCTTATACTCATTAATAATGATGCTCTTTCAAACAGATTTCTAAGCTCCCGGTCAATTCTTCCATACCAGAATTTTTTGAACATCCCTTTATTGCTGACAACAGAAGGCCAATCGTCCATTACATGATAAATCAATGGGATCTTCAGGTAAGAATGAAGAAGTAAGGCAAACAAAATTCTCTCCCTGTCTGAACCCTGGGCATAAATAACATCGGGTTTATATTCATTCAGCCAACTGCAAAATTTTTCAGATAGCTTAATTCGTTTTATACAATGAAACAACCCGGTATATTTTAAGAACGGATAAAAAAACTTTTCAATCAGGTTTAATCTGTAATCAGTACCAGTCTTTACCAGATTATTATTTTTGTTTTCATCGAAGCATATAAGTCCGGAAAAGTATTTTTTTTGAATTATATTAAAAGGAAACACCCATTTATGTTCATCCTGTCCCAGCTGATAATAAATTTCGCAAATCCGGTTATCAGAATTCCTGAGCAGATGTGCATTGCATGCAACAGCAATCTTTGATTTATCCCAACCTTCAAAAAGATTTGATTGAGTTATACCTCCTCCTGAAGTCCTGTTGAATGACTGACCAATAACCAGGACCTTAGGTAAAACATTACTATTCATGCACCAGATTATTTTATTTATTTATCTTTCGTGACCAGACAATACTTTGTCTCAGATTATTCATTGTGATTATCTGTAAGAATCTTTTTTACAGAACTTTCAGGCATAGTCCGGATTTCCCGTGAGAAACAGATCCCAATTGATATCCAAACCAGAATATGATTCATAGAGAATGTATTTACCGTTGCAGGATACAAATTAAGCAACCATAAAAAGATCCAGATGCCGGCTGCCTTTGAAAGGAGATTATTTGAATTAAAAATTCCCAGGATCAGTGCCGGAATTGCAATAAGTAATAATAATCCCAGTCTTATAATCCCTCCTTTTAAAATAATATTTAAATAATCTGTTTCGATCATGGGCCGGTAACTCGAAATATAAGTGCCTTCATCTATCCCCGGGCAATAATATTCCCCATAAATTCCCTTACCTATTATCCAGTTTTCCGTATCCATATCCTGAAAAAAGTATTCTTCAACTATACTTCTTGTGTCTACGCTAAACCGGTTTGTAATTAAAGCAAATGCGCCATATTTATTCTGATTGTAAATGTTTAATCCGATATAAAACAGGAATGAGCCTGATATTAAGGAGAGAATGATTATCAGTACCTTTAGCTTACCCCCATACATATAAAGGAAATATGCAAAAAGCATAGGGCTGAAAGATATGAATATTAAGGCTCTGCGTGCTCGTATCAATGCAAATCCAACAGTTACAATTATTACTAAAAATGCGAATAAATTCATCCGCCTCGAATGATAAGCATATGTCAGAAGAATAAATCCGGAAGGAACACTTAAAATCTTTGTAAAATATTCAAATGTAAATTTTGTATTGTAATTTTTCTGACTCAGATCGAGCAGATTTCTCAGAAATATTATATCATACAGAATAAAAATAATGCCAAGTACCACAATTACTTTAAAAACTTTTTTAAGATAGATAAGGTTCCTGGGAAACAACAGCGCTAATGGAACAAAATAAAGGAAGATGCCATGCTCTGCGTTGAAGAGTAATAATTTTAGTTTACTGTAATCCAGATCAATACCTCTTATTATAACTGACAATAACCAACCGATATACAGCAAAAAGATAATTTTCAGATAGTTGTTATCAAACCTGAAATGAATAAGTATAATAGCAGAGGGAAAGAAAAGAATAATTCCGAGAGTCTCAAGAATCTGACAAACTATAAAGCTCACACTGCCAGTCGCAGCCAGAGAAAAACCAGCTGAATAAATAATGAATCCTGTCCAAAAAATATTAAGTGCAGTGTTTGTAATTTTGGCAGAACCGGAATGCAGAGTTTCCTCAGGACTTTCTTCTATTGTAGAAATCATAAATTTGTCAACCTGTTATGATCCGGTTTTATGAATTTGACATGAGAATTCATTTTGTTACCAGGGAAACCGAATTTTCTCTTTTTTTATGGAATTCGAGAAACCTTTCTACATCAAAAAAGTTCTTTTCAACTTCCTTTAATACAGTATCGTCCTTATCCCACCACCTGGTTGCGATTAAAGCATCGATAGTTTCCTGTGTGAACCGGTATTTAATTATTTTAATGGGGTTACCGACAGCGACAGCATAGGGAGGAATGTCCTTTGTTACAATTGCACCTGCGCCAATTACAGCTCCATCGCCAATGTTAACTCCATCCAGAATCGTAACATTCATACCTATAAAAACATCATTTCCTATGGTAATAAATTTCCTCTCTTCGCATTTATTTAATTCACTGAAAGTAAATCCTGCATGCTTTCCGGTTGAATAAAAAGCCGGAGAGGTGGTTATTACATTATTAGTCGGGTGATAACCCCATCCGCAAAACAGATTGGGCCCAATTGAACAAAACTTGCCAATTGATGTATTAGATATGTTAGCATTGAAAGCAACATATGTTCCCTTGCCAATCTTAACATTTCTCAGATTATGGTTATTAAACACTCGTGCCTTATCATCGATTTCACAGTTATTAATATTACTGACCAGTATTTGCCAATAAACATTCTTTGATTTGGAAGATATCTTCAGAAACTGGGAAAGATTGAAAAAGATATTTCTTACATAACTTAAAATTGTCATTTGTTCCATATGTTTACTGCTGTTCTGTTTAAGATTTTCTGAGTCTGAACTGAGAATACAATTCCCATTATAATAAACAACATGGTACTTGTCAGGGTAATCCCAACAAGCCCCATCTTTTTGCCAAGAAAAATTGCCAGTGGAATATTTACCAGGCCGCTAAATACAACGAGGTAAAGCTGCAATTTGATTTTCCCTATCCCGTTTAGAAAAAATACATGTATAGTCTGCCAGATATATACTATCACATAACTACTCATGGCTACTGAAAGCGCAAATGGAACCTGAACTTTATCTCCCACCCACCATTTGTAAAGCACAGGGGAAGAAAACAATAACAGAATAGTACATCCAATAAGTAAATACCAGATTATCCTCATTTTTGATAAAGTGGATTTGATCCAATCAAAATCATTCTTCACAAATGCTTCAGTGAAAGCGCTCCACAGAGGTGTGGCAATTATGCTGAAAACCATTGTAACAACTGAAAAAAGTTTAAATGAAACATTAAAAGTTGTCACTTCTGCCGGTCCAAACAATTGAGTTATTATAATATTATTCGTATTAAACAGGATAAGTGCAGCAATCTGAATGACAAAAAATTTAATTCCGAGACTCATCAGGTTCCGTGCAAAACTGAACCTGACGTATTTAAATGAAGGAGAATACATTTTATACCCATGTTTATAAAACCAGATACTGGATGCTGCAAGGACAAGGACCGGAGCTATACTCAGTGCAGTCCCGAGGTATATTAAATTCCCGGATGTTGTTTTTGTAAGTATAAATATTACAATCAGTGAAAACAGACTTCCCAGAAGATTAAAGAAGGAAGCTTTAGCAGGTTCCTGATTGGCAGTAAGAACTGTTGTAATCAATTGAAAAACAAACCTCAGGCAAAAGAAAACAAAAACGATCAATGCCAGAAGACGAAGCTCATCAGACATATCTGAACTTGTGTTTAGTATTCTGGCCCAGTTCAGAAATGGATTAATACTAATGAAAATTACTAATACAATACCTATTATAATTATAAGGATAGCATAGGTTGTACTTACATAAATCCTTGCAAGTTCCTCCTGCCCTTTTGCCAATGCCTCAGCGAATTTGTTCCTCAGGCCATTTCCAAACCCTATATCAAAAAAACTAAACCAGGTGACTATAGAACTTAATGTAAGCCAGATGCCATACCTCGATGCATTTATATAATTGATGGTTAATGGAACCAGAACTAAGCTAATGGCAATACTTAAGCCTTTGATAGCAAAAGACGCCAGTATATTTTTTTTTGCTTTTACACTACGTTTCTGGCCCTTCGTTACCAAACCTATAATATCCGCAAATTTCGACCTGAGATAATTCATTATTAATTGTATGATAATGCTAATATTATCAGGAAAGGATAAATGACAAATTTTTAAACTTTGGAATAAAATCGATTGATGAGGCAATACTGATTATAGCTTCTTTTTTCCTTACGGTGTCTATCTTAAAAACGTGATTACTAAGTTGTTTCCCCACCAGATCCAGCACATTTTCTCCATCAAGGACCTGAACTTTGACAAGATCATTACTTATTCCTATTCCTATTGCTTTAAGAAGAGCCTCTTTGCGTGTCCATATTTCAAAAAAAGTACGTTTTTGATCGGAAATATTATTAAAAGAAAGTATTAATTGTTGTTCATTGACACTAAAGTAATTACGGGAAATATTTTTAAAATCAATCTCTGGTTTGATCTGCTCAATATCGATACCCATATATTGATTACCATTCCCGATCACAAATGCAAACAGGTTTTTTGTACGCGATAAGCTAAATGACCTGTCAACTCCCTGGATGAAAGGTTTTCCTGTTTCAGCCGTTCCGATTTTAATTGATCTTGCTTTTATTCCCAGGATTCTTGAAAGCTCAATGCGCAAAAGGGCATGAACCGATACGTAACAGTCGTAATCAGTAGAATGTTTAAAACGATCTGCTCTTGATTTTTCATTGTCCGATAATAAATCATAAAACCCGGATAATCTGTTAACAAAACTATCCGCGGATCCATGATAAACCTCCAGATCCCCTGACAACCCGGAGGATAATGGATCTTCAATATTCTGACAATAAACTTTTAAGTGCATATCAAACCTTCATGTTCATATGATACAAACAACTCTAAAACTATCAATGGATTGAAAGAAACATTAAGTTCAATGCTTTAATTTATTATTAGCTGTCTCCAGCCATTCACTGATATTTTTACTGAGTACATAATAGCTTTCGGCAGACTCATAGATTGTCTGGTGATTACCTTCAATCAAGATCATTTTGATACTATTACAAAATTTATCCCATCCAAGGAATTCATGAACAGATCTGTTCTGCTTTGATCTGAAAAGCAGGATTTCGCCATTCATGGCAGAAACCGGTTTGTACCTCTTGGCAATTTCCATATAAGTCGCCATTATATAATAGTTCCTGTTTTTCTTTTTAAGCCTGGATTTAAATAATAAAGTGAATTCATAATACAAACTTCTTCCCCTATGAAAAAACCAATAATAAACATCTTTTGAAAAATCATAGAGCCTGAGTGAAAAATCAGGAAATATCTTATTGGCCTTTACAGGTTCCTTTAGTGAAGGTACCTTGCAATCGATCAGGATCAGTACAGGAACTTCGAATCCCAGCCTCTGCAATTGTACAGCCATTTCAAATGCAACAAGTCCGCCAAATGAGAATCCACCCAAATAATATGGGCCTGTTGGTACGATTTTCTGCAATTGGTCGATATAGTCCCTGGCAAATGTTTCAATTTTTTTATGAAATATTCTCTCGCCCTGGGAACCATAATGGAAGAATCCATAAAACGGAAAATCAGCACCTAAATGCTCACTTAGAGGATAATTCATCTTTTCCCCATGCAACAAAATGAAAGGGGTCTTGCTGCCTTCAGTATTTATTGGCATTAAATTGGTGCACTCAGCAGGCCAAAGGTGTTTTATCAGCTTCCCTTTATATAGTTTAAGTTTGCTTATAAGCTGCTCGTCAATATATTGCTCAGGACCGCTATAATTGATTTTGCCCCCTGAGATGTAAATTTCAATATCTTTTTGTTTGAGCTCTGTTAAAAATTCACTAAACATCATATCTCTCCTTTAATAATTTTAGAAAATACATTCTCTTTCTTAAACGATTTATTATCAACATTTTTTTGCTTTTCAATATCAAAGTTCTCAGCCAGATCTCTTATCCTCGGACTGTCAAAGAATGTTCTCAGATCCAATTTAGAACCAAGAGCTGTCTCCATCTTCGAAAAAACTGATATTGCAAGCAGAGAATTTCCACCAGCATCAAAAAAATTGTCTGTAACCGAAATATCCCCGGACTTTAAAGTATCGCACCATATTTCATGGATTATCTTTTCCGAGGCTGTCATGTTTTTTATATGCCCACCTCCATTTCCTCCATGTTCTTCAATGTCAAAAACAAGGGCTTTCCTGTCAATTTTACCATTGCTGGTTCTGGGAAAAACCTTCATAATCTTATAGGCTGCCGGGATCATATATAAAGGCAGCTTCTCCTTAAGCTGATTGTTGATATTCCGTGCATCAAAATGAAATCTGTCAGATACATTTAAAAATGCCACTAATCGCTCATCATTTTCACTAAATTTCTGTAATTTGACTACAGGTTCATTTATTCCCTCAATTTTTGACAGGACAACTTCTATCTCTGAAGGCTCTATTCTGATACCCCTTATTTTAACCTGGTTATCAATCCTTCCAAAAAGTTCAATGTTCCCATCTTTTAAGAATCTTCCCCGATCACCGGTTTTGTAAATTACTTTGCCGTCATCAAGTTGAATGAATTTCTCGGCTGTTAAGGAAGGTTGGTTAATATAGCCTTTAGCAACACCCAGTCCTCCAATGGCAATTTCTCCCGGTAAACCAGCCGGAAGCAGTTTATTATACTTATCCAGGATATATATACTGGTGTTCTCAATGGGTTTTCCTATATGGATCTTGTCGGCTGGATCAGTAATTTGTGTATAAGTGGAAAATACCGTAGTTTCAGTAGGGCCATAGCAATTCCATAATTCTCCAACGCGGGTAAGGATATTCTTCACTATACCAGTTGTCAAAGCCTCCCCTCCGCATAATGCCCTGAGATTTGCTTTTCCTTTCCATCCCGATGCTATAAGAATATAATAGAGCGACGGGGCGGCCTGAAGTATTGTAATATTAAATTTCTCTATCAATTTGATTAAAGAATAACCATCTCTTATATCATTACTATCTGCAATGACTATTGTAGCACCATTGGATAATGGCAGAAATATCTCAAAAACAGACATATCAAAAGATAAGGTAACAACGGCAAGGAGTATATCATTTTTATTCACCCCCGGAGATTTTGACATGCTGTTGATGAGGTTTACAACAGCCTGATGATGTACCTTGACTCCCTTTGGTTTTCCTGTTGATCCTGAAGTATAAAGAAGGTATGCCAGAGATTGGGGATCTGATTTCACCAATGGTCTTATTAATGAAATATTATTCGTAAAGCTTTTCTTATCATCAATAATCACAAATGAAGCATTTGCAAAAATCCCGGATTTATCTTTAAGTGATTTCTGAGTTATGATCACTTTTGCCCCGGAGTCTTCAAACATATAACTTAGTCTTTCGGGAGGAAAAGCAGGATCCAATGGCAGATAGCAACACCCTGCTTTCAGAATGGCAAGTACAGATATAATCATTTCTGCAGAGCGTTCAATATATATTCCCACGGCATTACCAGGAACCGCTCCCAGATGAATCAAGTGGTTTGCCAGAATATTTGCCTGATCGTCAAGCTCTTTGTAAGTGACTCTTCGCAAACCTGATACTATTGCTGTTTTTGAAGGTGCCGATATAACCTGGCTTTCAAAAAAACTCTGGGCCAGACAATCAGGTACTGATACTTTTGTGCTGTTAAATCCGTCAAGTTTCTTTCTCTCCTTATCGGAGATAATTGAAATTTCAGAGATCCTTTGGCCGGGATTCTCCAGTACAACATCCAACAGATAAATGAAGTTCTCTTTTAAGCGGGCTATAGTATCCCGATCGAACAAATCTGAATTGAACTCAAGCTCACCCTCAATGCAACCATCACTCTCCCATGCGTAAAAAGTAATATCCAGCGGAGAAACAGTGTCTTTAATAAGTATTCTTTCAGGCACTATTCCTTCCAGATCAAGTGGAGGACGGGGAGTATTCTGATACGCGAAAAGAATCTGTGAAATCGGATTAACATTAAGCTTTCGTTCAGGTTGCAGGATTTCAACCAGTCTTTCAAAAGGTAAATCATTATGAGCCAGTGCATCCAGTGTTGTCAGACGAGTAGTTTGCAATAGTTCTGAAAAACTCATGGAGTCTGTAAAACGCAAACGCATGATAATTGTGTTTACGAATAACCCGATTATTTTCTCAAAAGCAGAAATGCCCCTGTTAGCGGTTGGAGCTCCTATGCATATATCGTCATCACCGGAGTATTTATTAAGAAGTAAACCAAAGGCAGCTAAAAGCGTCATAAAAGTAGTTGAATTCTCCTTTTGACTTAAAGCTCTTATCCTCGCTGAGAAGTCAGCGTTCAGTTTAAAAGCTTCCCGCCCTCCAAAACCACTCAGGGTTTTACTTCTTGCACGATCGAAAGGGAAATTGATTTCCGAAGGATGATCTTTCAGCTGTTTTTTCCAGAAAACAATCGAATCCCTGTAAGTGTCCTTAGTTACAATGCTTTTTTGCCAGTTTGCAATATCATAATACTGATATTGAAGCGGGTTGAGACTAATTTCCCTGTTGTTAAGCAGGTCATTATAAATCTGTCGTAATTCACCGGCAAAGATTCCCCATGACCAACCATCAAATACCATATGCTGAACGGTCATATGAAATACATACTCATCATCACGGATTTTCACCATATATAGCCTGTATAACGGACCCTCTTTTGTGTCAAAAAAACCTCGTGATTCCCGCGTAAAATAATCCTGTAGTTTAATCTCAGCTTCCTTTGTACTTAAGGAACTGTAATCCAGATATTTAATTGAATTTTTATATTCATGGATAATGCAATAGGGTTCACCATCCTCCGATTTAACGGAACTTCTCAGAATTGCATGCCGTTCAAATAATAATTTCAGGCTCTTTGCAAAGACCCCAACATCCAGTTTACCCTTCAACCTGTAAGTGAATGGAATATTATAGGAAGGGTTATTCCTGTCGATCTGATTCAATATCCAGAGGTGTTTCTGATCATAGCTTACAGGCAGGCGATCGTTCGCCGCAAGAACAGCAATTACAGGCTCATCTTCAGCTGATGGTATCTCCGATTCAATTTTACTGATAAGACCGCTAATTGTAGGTGTACTGAATAATGATTCCAGTGGCAGCCTGATGTGAAATTTTTCGCTGATCCGGTTTATAACCTGTGATGCCAGTAATGAATGGCCACCCAGGTAGAAAAAATCATCTTCAAGACCAATTCCACTAATTCCCAGGAGACCCTCCCATATATTAACTAATTCAATTTCACTATTTGATGATGGCGCAATATATTTATTATCCATTGTTGGACGGGAATGAAAAGTGAGAGAACTTTCACTGTGGTCATTTCTGACAGGATCCGTTACATAGGATTCTGAACCGCTAATACCCGTACTTCCTTTTACTTCGGTGAAATAGTTAAATGAGGTTACAGGATCCACCCAATGCCTTTCACTTTCAAACGGATATGCCGGCAGGGGGACACGGAATCTCTTTTCGCTCCGATAATACATGCTCCAGTCAATATTTACTCCGCAAACCCAGGCCTGGGCAACTGCTTTAAGAAAAACTGATGAATCACTTAATTTCTTTTTAGGATGTCGTAAGGTTGAAGTGATTCTTATCTTCTTACCGGCAGAATCAAACTGAGAAAGAAGAGTTGCAAGCGTAATACCAGGCCCTACTTCAATAAAACAACTGTTTCCCTTTTTTAGCAATTCATTAACACCATCTACAAAATTAACTGTTGATTTGATCTGATCTGTCCAGTATCCTGCAACAGAGAGTTCTCCCGGACCTGCCCAGGAACCAGATTTATTTGAAATTACAGGTATTTTACTTTCCCCGAACTTAACAGTCTCCAATACCTGGCTGAAAGGCTGAAGAACTGGTTCCATCATATAACTATGGAATGCATGTGATGTTTTGAGCTTTGATAAATGAATCTCTGGATAATCAACTACCAATCTGTCATATACTTCAGCAATATCCTTAAAATCACCTGATAAAACATTTATTTCAGGAGCGTTCCTTAATGATAAGTTTACTTTGTCGGATACAAAAGGAAGGACATTTTCGTATGGTAACTGAACAGAAATCATCGCTCCCGGTTTTTGTTCCTGCATAAGCTTTCCTCTCCAGGCAACAAGTTTAAGAGCGTCTTCAAATTCAAATATCCCTGAAATAGCAGCCGCGGTATATTCACCTATACTGTGGCCTATCAATGCATCAGGTCTGATACCAAAATCCCCGAGTAACCTGGCAACAGCATACTGAATAGTAAATAACAGAGGTTGCGCAACGGATGTCTGATTTATCTCCTCCTGCAATAAATCATCTGTACCATTAAGAATGTATTTCAGAATATCAAGATTAAAATTCTTTTTCAGGTAAAGGTTGGCATTATCCACAATACTCCGGAAAGCAGAAAACTCATAATACAGCTCCTCAGCCATCCCGGCGTATTGTGAACCCTGCCCGGTAAACATAAAGACAACCGAAGGATCAGATAATTCCTGCAATCCGCTGACATCAGATTGAGCCATCGGTATTGGATATTCATTTCCGGCTTTCTTTTTGTATACCAGAAGTGTACGATGTTTATAACGATTCCTGCCATTCTGAAGGGTGAAAGATATATCTGCAATATCCTGCCCGGATGTTAAAACATGGTTTGAGATATTCTGAGTAAGGGTTTTAAGAGCCCCGGAGGTTTTAGCGCTTATCGGGAGGAGATGAAACTTATCTGCCGATATTGTTTTAATTACTTCAGGATATTCTTCAAGTATACAGTGGGCATTAGTTCCGCCGATCCCGAATGAGCTGACTCCTGCTCGTCTTGGACCGTTATCTGCAGGCCAGTCAGTCAATGATGCATTGATGTAAAAAGGTGTATCGTTAAGCTTCAGTTCCGGGTTCGGATTTTTAAAATTCAATTGCGGAGGCAATTTCTTGTTCTTCAGCATCATGACAACCTTCAGAACACCGGCCACTCCGGCAGCAGCATCGAGATGCCCGATATTAGCCTTGACACTTCCAAGGGCGCAATAAAATCCATGGTCAGGAGAACTTTTGAAAATCTGGCTCAGTGCCTTAACCTCCACAGGATCGCCAAGTTTAGTACCCGTTCCATGTGTTTCAATGTATGAAACAGTATCCGGAGGTATATTTGCTTCGGCTATTGCTTTCTTAACTACAGCAATTTGTCCATTAACAGAGGGAGCCATATAACCGACTTTTCCCGAACCGTCATTATTTATGGCTGAACCCTTTATTACAGCCGATATTGTGTCACAATCCCTGATGGCATCATCAAGCCTTTTTAAAACAACTACTCCTGATCCCTCACCAAAAAGCGTTCCATCTGCTTCGCTGTCAAATGGTCTGCAATGACCATCCGGAGAAAAGATCCCTCCTGGTTCAAACATATACCCTTCGGCATGTGGGATCTGGATAAAAACGCCCCCGGCCAGTGAAATGTCACAGCTTTTGATGATCAGGCTCTGACAGGCTAAGTGTATAGCGACCAGTGATGTAGAACAAGCTGACTGAATATCAATACTTGGTCCGGTAAGATTCAGTTTATATGAAACCCTGGTGGTCAGATAATCACTGTTATTATTTATAATCGTCTGGAACTCACCTGATGATCTTAACAGTCCGGGATGCTGAAAAAGATTCTTAACAAGGTAATTATTCATGCCGCAACCTGCAAATACTCCGATTTCGCCGGGAAATTTATCAGAAGTATATCCTGAATTATCTAATGCTTCATAACATGTCTCAAGAAATACACGATGCTGCGGATCCATGAAATCAGCCTCCCTAGGCGTTATACCAAAAAATGCTGAATCAAACTTTTCAGCAGACTCAATATTACCATTAGCCAGGACATAATCTTTATTATCGATAAGAGCTTCATCAACACCCTTACCAAGCAGTTCTTCCCTGGTATAATATGACAATTTCTCTTCACCTGCAGAAATTGCGCCCCAGAATTCTTCGAGATTGGATACTCCTGAAAAGCGACCTGCCATTCCAATTACAGCAATATCATTTCCTGACGATCTTTCATTTTCTGAATTTTGAGAGCCCGATGGATAACTACTTTTTGAAATGTTAGTTCCTTCAATATATGCAGCCAGGTCTTTAACAGTAGGATACTGGAAAATATCAACAATATTTATTTCAATATCAAAAAGCTTGTGCAGCTGAATTACAATCTGAGGAATGAGCACCGAATGACCTCCTATATCAAAAAAATTGTCAGCATTACCGAAGGTTTCATTTTTCAGAACCTGCTGCCATACCGACATAACATTTATTTCAGTCTGTCCGGAACCTTTGGCCGATACAGTACCGGCATCAGAATTATTTGTTGTTCTCTTATTAAGTTCGGCGACAAGATTTTCAAGTGAAAGATACCTGTCAAGGATCATATAATAAAAGTCATTTTTATCCTTGCCTTCGAATTGTCCGCTGTTGACTTTTGTTGTTTTCTCCTCCGTGACTTCCTGATTCAGAGCTGTTCCTTCCGGATTAAAAGTAAAATCAACCGCTCTGTCAACGGGGATATCAAATGTTTGAACCTCATTATCCGTTTTTTGAATGTCTCCGAAATTCAGGAGCAGGAAATCACCGGCGGGAGTATTCTTATCAGTTTTCCTGAAATGAAGTGACAGAAAACCGGCCTTACTCAATCTGGCTTTTTCGCCTAAGAATGATATTATCAGATGCTCCACCCCTTTTCCAAGTACCCGGCAACTCAGAAGAAAAGTATCAACTGCGTAGCCTGTTAATTTATTAACAATAATAACACCAATAAGTCCATATTCGCCAAACCTGTCGGAAAGTGATACCTGATAACCTTCAAAGTTCCTGTCGTCGGAAATGTTCTTTATCTCATTTTCGGTTCTCCTCAATGTGGTGAAATTAAACTGATTGGTCCTGAATGTCAACTGTGAGATACGTGGAATGTTTTCATCCTTAAATGGGACAATTTCAATTTTCAGATTCAGTCCGGAGATAAAATCCTTATATGAATTAACTGAAGATCTGAAACTGCTTCGGACAGCTTCTTCCTTGTATTTTTCAGATCTTTTTCTGTCTTCCTCAGTTATTCTGAGCCTGTCGAAAATCCAGGAGTTTTGCAGTTGTTTAACAGAGAATCCACCTTCAGGCAACTGTATGGTAAGTACTTCAGGAGCATTGCTCCTTACCTCAGCACATTCAATAGGACTGTCATCAATAAATACAAAACTATCGAGACCAATATTTATTTCTTTTGCAAGCTGAGTAAGGTTATCAGATTTAGGGTTCCAGTTGATCCTGTGGAATGCAATATGCTCTTTTTTCAGGATCATCTGTTTGTTTATGTCAAAGACCTCAAATACATCTTCTTCCCTGTTTTTACTGCACAGGCAGATCAGGGTACCAGCGTTCATCTGATCAACCAGAAACTCCTGCAATACTATTTCAGAACGACCGATCGTTACTCCGGAAGGACCATCCTCCCCAACCACACCTGCCCATAGAGTGTTATCACAATCAACTGCAATAGCTTTATAGGGAGATTTAAATGAGGCCTGAATTTTCCTTGCTATGATTGTTGAAAGCGATATAAGGAATTTGTCAGTGTATGGAATATGGCCTGCCTCTTCTCCCAATTCTTCATAGTACTCAGTAACCTCATATGTTTTAATCAGTTCCTCTGAACTTAATGCAACAACGTTTGATCTCAGTATCAGAGAGTTTAAAATACTTTTCTCAGCTTTGTGAATCCGGGCAGAAAGTTTTGATTTCTTTAAAAATACCGGAGAGGCAGGGCAAAATGCAATGATATATTTCCCTGTCTTGTTCTCATTAAATGAGTTAGACAGAGCAGAATTGAATTCTTCTGTGTTTTTGTCAAAGTCTTTTACATTATTGTCAGAGTTTTTGTCCTTTATCCAGTCTTCAAGCCTTATCAGGAGTATATTATATCCATCTTTACTTGTGTTAAACTCACTGACAGGGTTAAGTAACTGAGAAAATACCTGATTGTAACCGGGGAATGAAATTTCCGGGGCAACTCCAATTTTATCAAACCAGAATTCCATAAACGGTTTTACCGGCTCCACAGTAAATGTACCGGTTATATTGATATGAAGAGTTGGTTTTGCAGGGATTTCAATTGGTTCTCCAGATAACCATTCCGGTTTAAAATCTGCATCTTTAATAATCAGGTCCGTAATCTGCAGGAACTCATCTTTAAATTCATTTGCCGTATCAGAATCAAAAAGATCGCTGTTATATTTTAAAGCGCAAATAAGATTTTTATCATCATCAGCTATTTCAAGCGTCAGGTCGACCTGACCTTGCTGATCAAAGATCTTATACGGTTTGATCAGCAAATCCCCCCAGGAGGTGTAAAGAGTTGTTTCAGTATCGCCAAGAAAATTTAACAGGGATCCCAGTGATTTTTTATTGAGGTAATTAAAAATCACCTGGAAAATTGGAGTTCTTGATAAATCCCTTTTTGGAGATACATTCTCAACAATAACAGGGAATGGTATTTCCTGGTTTTCAAGACTCTCGTACACCAGGGTCTTATTCTCATTCAGAAAATCGATAAATGTCTTTTCAGCTGAAATCGAACATCCCAATGGGAGCAGGTTAATGAAATATCCGAATATATTTTCAAACTCCGTTCTGGTCCTTCCTGCAGCAGGTAACCCAACAAAGAAGTCGCTTTGACGGGTTATCACGGAGACAAAAAACTCAAATGCAGATAATAGCAGAACATTAAATGTAACTCCTCTCTCCCTGGCTATTGCCCGCAGAAGATTATACCTCTCACCTTCAATCCTGAATAAAAGCGTGCTTCCCTTAAACCTGTGGATCGAAGGTCGTTTAAATTTAAGAGGGAGCTCAAGTATTTGAGGTTTACCGGCTAACTGACTCTTCCAGTAATTTAACTGTTTGTCTCCCTTTTCGCTCTTCAAAAAATCAATCTGGTCAAATATATAGCTATCATAATCTGAATCTGAATTGATATCCTGAGGATGCTCATTGCTGACTATTGAATTGTAAATACGGATAAACTCATTCATCAGATTTCTGAGAGAAATTGCATCACATATAATATGATTGAAGTTAAAGCACAAGATAGATGTATCAGGCTTTATGACTAAAACCACCGTGAACAAAGGTCCTTGCTCAAAATTAAAAGGAGTCCTGTTTTTTTCGTGTAATAAATCTCTTATCTGCGCATCACTAAGATTTGAACCATTTATCTGTTCAATAACAGGATTGGTTTTCTCAAAAACTATCTGACAGGCCAGACTTTCACTCCACGGGAGATCAGCAAATACAGTTCTCAGCATCTGATGTTTTTCAATCAACAATGAAAGTGTATTTTCAAGGGCATGAAAAACTATTGGATCTTTAATCTCAGCAGCCAGCGAAACATTATATGATGTGTTTTCAGGATTAACTTTATGTAAAAACCAGAGAGCCTTCTGGTTATGGGCCAGAGGCAAAACTTTTATATTTTTCGACCTGGTTTTCTCAAGAATATCCTTGAAAAAGTCTTTGTTTGACTTCAGGAATTCTATTTTTGAGGAGTCAAGCTCTTTCTCCTCAACTCTATATTTCAGCTTATCCCCAATCATCCAAAGCTCAAGATGCCTTGGAAAGGAGTAATTTAAATCTCTTTTCATAATTCACCCTCCAACAAATTACTATCTGTTTTATTTACCAGACGATCGGATGTTAAGGATTTGAATGATTCAGGATTACTTAAGATGTTTCTGATTATATCGCTAATTGATAAATTCTGGAGAATGTCAGAGATACTTACAACGGTATTAAAATCCGATTTAACAAGACTGCTTAACTCAGCAGCAGCGATAGAATCTATGTCAATATCATTTAATTTTGCATCAGGGTCAGGATCGAGGTCCTTGTTTTCGATAATCTCCCTGACCTTATTGATAAAGAATATACGCAATGCCGATTCCTGTTGGGTGGTGGTCATCCCTTCCAAATTATCAGGTACCATTGACCGGCTGTCAGAAATTGTAAACTTCTCCTCCCGTGGATTATGATTCCGTATTCCTTTTGTTGTACTTTTTTCTCCACTTACAACAAAGAGCTGTCTGAAAATAGCGTGATCAGGATGTTGCAACATTTTATACCAGCTCTCTATTAAAGATTCCAGTACCTCCTTTTTCAAGAATCCTTCTCTCACAAGACTTTTGGAAATATTGACATTTTCAGCTTTCAAAAATGGTTTATCTCCTTCCATCCCGCTATGCACACAAATAACTTCAATATCGATATTCTCAAAGTTCCCATTTTTTAATAATGCAGGTAATTGTCTCGCTATTAATGGATTCCCTCCTTCGCTAAATCTCGATTCAATATATGCGTTATACATTTTATCCAATTCGGCGATTGGAGGATGAGTTATCAGATGGTAAGCAAAATCATTACTTACAATAACAAAACGTCCTCCCGGTTTTAGTATTCTTATCACTTCAGTAATAGCTTTTTCAGGATTCTTCAGGTGCTCCAGAACAAGCCTGGCTATAGCAAAATCAAAATAGTTGTCAGGCAGGTGAGTGTCATATATTGAAGCATTTATTACTTCAAATAATTTCCTGCCATTTTCAGAAGAGTTCTTTGTTAATTGTTCAACCAGATGGGGGTCTATTTCAACTGCAGTAGCTATACAATCAGGCAAATCCCTGACAATATTAGCCAGAAGAAATCCAGGGCCGCTTCCACATTCAACAATCATCATCCCGTCTTTAAGACCCATTTTCCTGTACAGCGCAAACTCTTTCCGATAAAACAAGTCAACCTGAAACTTCAGCCTTGTTATTTCAGACTCCATATTCTCTGTGAAACTTTCAAGTTTATAGGAGCCGTCTGGTTTATATGTATTTGCAATGTTCATTTTTTCATTGTTTTATAATCTTTTGAATATAAGTCCCATCAGACGTGATCAGTTTGATAAAATAGATTCCGGGGCTCAATCCGGCTATATTTAATATTTTTTGGTTCTGTGATCTTATTACTTTTATCCCATTTGTATTAACTAATTCAACAGATAAATTACCTGTAACATCGATATCTATTGTTATTTCGTCTTTCGCAGGATTTGGAAATACTGATATTTTCTTAATGATGGCCGCAGAATTAACAGTTGTTACACAAGGTGTTAAAAGATGTGTTAAAAAGAAACTGTTATATAAAGTTGTTCTTTCTGTTGCTCTGAAATATGCAGTACTGTGACCCTGCCCTGCTGCTATAATAAAATCATCAGCCGGTATATTGGCGGATGAAAGTGCACTATTTAACAGAGTGCTTTGATAAGAAGGGACAACACAGTCGTCTGCACCATGAATTATGAAAAATCTGGCATCGTCGGGAGTGATATATGTGATTGGGTTTGCTGTACTTACAAGTTCCGGATGGGTATGCAGATAGTCAACGCCAAGCAGGTTTGTTTCAAATGAGCTGTAGTTATGTATGAGCCCATTGGTTCCGCATGAAGAAGGGTAGTAGCCATCCTCTTTTAAAAAGTCAGTAGGTCCGTACAGGTCAACCACTGCCTTTACACGGCTTGTTTGATTCCTCGACCCCTGATGGAATCCTTCCAGTGCTTTTACTCCGGCACTTGTACCAACCATTGAAGCTAAGTGACCACCTGCCGATTCCCCCATTACACCAAAATTACAGGTGTCTATATTATATAAAGCAGAGTTAGCTTTAAGAAATCTGATTGCGGTTTTACAGTCTTCAATTTGTGCAGGCCAGATTGAATCTCCTGATAACCTGTAATTAATGTCAGCACAAATAAAACCACTATAAAAACTTTGCTGGAAAAAGGGAACATTAACAGGACCTTTGCTGCCCGATGACCAGCCACCTCCATGAATATATACAATTACGGGGGCAGGTGAAGTTAGTCCCGGGGGAATGTATATATCCATACTCTGGTTCACATTATTGTTCCCCGCATAGTAAACATTACTATATACCGGAGATAATACCTGTTGTGAATAGGATATAGTAATTACTGACAAGCAAACAATTGATAAAAGCAACGATTTAAAATACATTTGAGTTCTATCAGTTATCTTTGACAAAAGATCACTCACTGATGTTAAAGAGAAAGAAGTTGCTGTTTACAACTATGCTTCTGTTGATTGTAGTGACAGGCATGGTTTCACTTCCCATTATTTATTCGATTTCCAGTCGTCTTTCCAAAACAAACAGAGTTGAGGCCAATATTCTTATCGTGGAGGGCTGGCTGCCTCCTTATGCAATTAAACTGGCTTATGATGAGTTTATTAAGAGTAATTATAAACATGTTATTACAACAGGAATAAGAATTTCAGGATATTACGAGGTTTCCATGAATGGATACCTGGTTTTTCATATTAAGGACAAACTGAATGATATTGACAATTTCAGTTCACACGCTGAATTAGCGAGAAAAATTTTAGTATCAGCAGGACTGGATTCATCGCTGGTTTTTGCTATTCCCGGAAAGAAAGTCAGGCTGAACAGAACTCTTTCAAGCGCATTGGCATTCCGCGACTGGCTAAAAACATCAGATATTGAAGTGGTAGGAATCAATATTGTTACTATGGGTACTCATGCCCGGCGAACCTGGATGACTTACAACAAAATACTTGATAAAAACTATAATATCGGAATTATTTCACTGCCAGATTATAGAGAACGATCTTCATGGAAATATAAAGTTCTAAAAACCCTTCGGGAATCGGCAGGCCTGGTTTACTATTGGTTTTTGCTTCTGCCATACTAACCTTACAAATCAAATTAAAGCTTTCTTCGGCAACCTCAGCTACTATTGCTTTATTGGTCATATTTAAATAATATTAAAATCAATCCTCTGGTTCAACCTTCTCTCTTTTAATAAGAAATTAGGTGCTACAGGTTTTGACCCGCCAAATCCTTTCGCCACAAGTCTGCCTGCATTTACGCCCCTGCTAACAAGATAGTTAACTATTACTCTGGAACGTTTTTGTGTTAATGCAAGATTATTTTCTGCAGAGCCGGTATTATCTGTGTTAACACTAACTTCAAGCTTTATGGAAGGGTATTTGGTCATTAACTTCACTATCTGGTCAAGCATAATATATGCAACTGATGTCAGCATGTCTGAACTATCGAAGTAAGTATCAGCGGAGGTACCATTATTCTTAATAAGATTATACAGTTCTATTTCAGAAGGCTCCTTAAGCACAAGGGTCCTTATCTTCACATCTTTAAATCCAAGAGCAAGCATTTCCGAGTATGCAGGGTATGCTGCCATCAGGTTCATCTGCCTGCCAGTGCAGTAACTATAAAAACCGTTATTCAGGTCCTCAGTTTCTTTAATTACATACTTCTGAGGTACTCTGTTTAAGCTACTGCTTTTAAGATCAACCTTATTTTCCGATTCCAATAGCTCAAGAGTGAATACTACATCCTGCTTGATTTCAGACTCTGCAGAGTATTCAGTTTTTATAATTGCGTTTTCATAATTCTTAATATCAATGACTGAAGCTTTGAATGAAGCACGCTTAACCATTGTATCTGTTTTTTCCTGAAGATCAGTCACTATCAGGATTTTCTTTGAGATTCCTGTCTGGTGAAACTCCCCATTCGAGGTCGACTTTAATTTTAATCCAAGGTTTACTGAATAGACACCGCTTTTCTCATATGAATGTTTAGCCGTTCCACCGGAAGCCCTCTTCCCGTCTCCGAAATCCCATGATTGATTTATAACCTCAAATCCGGGCAGGAATGACTTCGTGGCATCGAATTCAATAACATCTCCTTTAACAGCAACATCATGAGATTTAATATAAGCTTGTTCAACATCCTTTATATCCAGACTATATAACAGTTTGACAAAGAACAGGTTTCCTGTTTTTCTGTCAATAATATCAAGCCTTACAATATAATTTCCAGGACCGTTGTAGCAATGATTAACAGCTGCTTTGTCTGATGATTTTCCATCTCCGAAGGACCATCTGAACTTAAGATAAGTTGTATCAACAGCTATTGATCCGCTGTCATTAAACCGGAAACAATACTGGTTCTCCCTTTGCAAACTGCTATAGAAGATCTGAGGAAAATTGGTTTTGAAATTATATATATCCAGTGAATTATTACGGTTTGATGAGAAATACCCCTTACTCATCAGAGGGTCAGAAATCAATCCGAAATCATCATAAGGTGAATTAACAGGAGGGCTTATATGAACAGGGGTGAGCCATGCCGTATCGGAAAATCGCGAAAAGAAAATATCCTTGCCTCCAAGACCCGGAAGTCCGTCAGATGAAAAGAACAGTTCTCCTGAAAGATTAATAAACGGATATGATTCATTCCCGGTGGAATTTATTTCTTTACCCATATTTACAGGATCTTTCCAGTAGCCATTTTCAAACTGACAATAGTACAGATCGGATCCTCCATAGCCTCCCGGTTTATCAGAAGCAAAATACAATATTCTCCCATCCGGGGAAAGACATGGAGTTGTAATATTATACCATTCATTGTTTAATCTGAATTCCCTGATCTTAACCCATTCTTTGCCTGCTAGTTGGGCTGAAAAAATTCCAAGTTTATTTCTTGGACCTGATACCTCCTTTTGTTTCAGATTATCGTTAATATTTCGTGAATAAAAGATAGTATCTCCATTTCTGTTAAATGTTACCGGGCCATCATTAAGTTTTGTCGTGAGGTTCTTTGAGAACAGCTTTTCATCGGACTTTCCCGATTTATAAGTTGTATCAACAAAATATATCCTGAAGAATCCTTTGTCATCTGAATCAGTATAATTAAGAACCAAACCTGAATTCCGGTTTGTACAAAATACAATCCCGTTTTTATAATAAACAGGTGCATACTCATCATATTTATCAGTGCTGAAAGGCGATAATGTAACAGTATAAGCTTCTTTCTGACAATAGAGATCATGCATAAGTAAAATTGATATAAACACGACTGATCCCAGCCTGAATTTCATAATAAACTGATAGCTTAAAAGATAAGAGGATTCACGACAGCAATCTTGTAGCGAAATTCATATCTGACCATTATTTCGTGCGATCCGTTACTATATTGTCCCAGGCTGCCAAAATCAAAATCATATGAATAGGCTAATTTGAGCTGATTATTTATTGCGAATTGAAGCAATCCTGCCACTGAGCGGTTATTCCTGTAAGAAGCACCAACCCATATACGATCGTACATAATGAAATGAGCATTAATATCATACAGCATCCTCTCTTCCGGAGAAAACGTAAGGAGGGTTGAAGGCAAGAGCTTTAATTCCGGAGCGAGACTGATTAAATACCCGGTATTAAACAGATAGTAAAACTGACCAGGATCAAAATTCACTGCATACCTGTTTTTATCATAATTAAATGTATAATTTGATAGTCTTGGTATGGAAAATCCGGCAAAATAATTTCTTTTGGAATAAAAAACTCCGAAACTAAAATCAGGGACAACAAATACCTGGGAATTGACAAGGTAATTCTCATCTCCCTGATCAATGACAGTAAGTTCAGACCATGCTGTATTTGTTGTTAGAATCCCTGCACCAAGACCAAACGCCAGATTACCATCACCCATACTGATTCTGTATGCATAGTTTGACATAAACCGCGTTTCTTTTGTAACACCGATTTTATCATTGCTGATAATGAGCCCCAGTCCCAGTTTTGAACCGAGAAGAGGTGCATCGAGAGCCAATGTAGCTGTTTCAGGTGCTCCGGGAATGCCTACCCATTGACGTCGGTAAAACGCAGCTATGTTCAAAGCTCCTCTGTTACCGGCAAAAGCAGGATTGATAGAAAGTTGATTAAGAACATACTGGTTCGTCACCGGTAACAATTGTCCAAATAAAGCTGAGAAAGAAACAGAGAGTAGAAAAAGTATCTTAATAATTATCTTCATTTCACCTTCGTATTACAATAAAACCATTAACAGATTTGCCATTTCCCGGTTTTAAAACATAAAAATAAGTATCGCCACGCAATGGATTTCCGTTAAAGTCAACTCCATCCCATAAATTGTCATAATCCTCATTTTTAAAAACCTGTACTCCTCTTCTGTCAAAAACTACCAGTTCAGTTCTTCCCATGGATTCCAGACCTCTTAATATAAAATAATCATTATTGCCATCCATGTTAGGTGTAATCAAAGTCTGGATCTGCATGTCACGTACTATGAAACTGACTGTATCATAAGCATCAGAACAAATTCCATTGCTTACTGTCCAGAGAAAAATATTCTCATTCATTGAAAGTTTGTTTACAGTAGTATTAGCATCGTTGTTATTCAAAAAGTCACCGGTACCGGAAATTACCGACCATGTACCTGTATCATTCTGATGAGTAAGCTGAGCTTCCATAGTTGCTGTGAACTGGTTGTCGAGGATCTTATCTGGTC
>MENI01000092.1 GCA_001768195.1 Bacteroidetes bacterium GWA2_40_15
TCACAACAATCTTTGGTTTCAGATACTGCTTGTCATTTATTGTTGTACGGTTATAGATTTTATACGTTATCGGACTGACAATCTTAAACATCTGCATAACATCGTCAATCGATTCATCAATAAATGTTGCGGTATACTTCAGCTCAAGAAGATCACTGTTCCTTATCTCAAACGTAACATTGTATCTCCTGGCAATCTTTCTTAGCACCTCCTCGAAAGGGGTGTCGTTAAACCTTAATTTATTTTCTTTCCATGAGGTATAGGTTTCCGTTGAAACATCCCTCACGGCAGCTTTGTTTGTTTTTATAAAATAGACCACCTGCTGACCGGGTTTTACATCGATAGGCTCCTGTCCGGCGATTGAAACCTGTACTTTACCCTTTTCAAGGGTTGTCTCTATCCTGTCCTCATTGTCATATGACAAAATATTGAACCGGGTACCTGTTGCAGAGACATTCATTTTACCCAGCTGAACAATAAAGGGCTTTTCCGGATTTGTACGGACATCAAAAAAGGCTTCCCCCCAAAGTTTTACTTTACGCTCATTTATATTATAGTCTGTCGAATATTCAATTGTACTGCCTGAATTCATAAAAACGCAGGAGGAATCGGCGAGAAGGATATGTGCTTTCTCTCCTTCGTTCGTGCGTATAGTTGTTGAAGCTACAGTAATTTGTTTGTCTGATTTTCTTTCATTGTGCCATAGAGTTAACCCGCCAATGGCAACCATACAGGCAATTGATGCCGCGGCTATTAATATTCTGAAATTATTCTTATTCAGCATAATCACATGCCTGATTCTGTTTTCTCCAATCCCCAGTTGTGTTGAAATTTCTGCCCATGCATTGTCCGTTTTAAAATGGTCAAGTTTTGTTTTTATTCCCGATACATGCCATATCTCATTTTCTTCATCAAAAATGCGCCGGTTAGAAGGGTCCTTTTCGAGCCACGCTTTCAAAACATCAATTTCATTGTCAGAAATCTCTCCTGCCAGAAATTTACTTATCAGAGTTCTGTTGTATAATTCTTCCTTCATGAATCCATATTAAAATTAATGATTATACAAGTAAGAGCGGTTTTACCCTTACTTTTACCGGTTTTAGTTCAATTGATAAGATAAGTGCCAAACTTTTCAGTTCAGCACTTACCCTTACTAACCTAAACCCTAACCCTCTGAGATATGAGTTCACTATCTCTTAAAAAAGTTTACATGAGTTAATACAATCAATTCCGTTTTTACCCTTATGAAGTGTATCAGATACTAATAAAATAGTCCTATTAAAGGAATGATTATGATTTTTAGGTATTCTCTTAATTCATATCTGAGTATATGAAGCGCTTTTGACATCTGGGCTTCGACTGTTTTTAGGGATATCTGTAGTCTGTCAGCTATTTCACGGTACTTAAGACCCTCCACTCTGCTTAAGTCAAAAATTCTTCTGCACTTGGAAGGGATCTTCTTTAGAGCATTAGTGATATTTTCATTTAACTCATCGGCTATGAGTGAATCATAAGGTGAGAATTCCCTGGTTTCAGTATAAACAAGTTTGTAAATCTCGATATATTTCGATTCAACCTGCTTTCGGCGAAGCTTATTAATGCAGATGTTACGGGTGATCTTAAATATGTAAGCCCTCAGTGATTCTTCCGGATCAATATCCTCTCTCCCTTCCCATATCTTTATAAAAACTTCCTGTACAACCTCCCGGGCTTCCTCAGGATCATTGGAATATTTATTTGCAAACCCACACAACCGAACATGGTACTTTCGAAAGAGCAGTTCAAAGGCCTGTTCATCTCCCATTTTAATTCTCAGGGCAAGCATATCTTTCATGAATGCAGGTTTAGGTTTTCAAGAATGAATTCATCTTAAAAATTCCGGCTCAAATCCCTATGTAAAACGTTATTCACAATTTAAACAATTAATTTCATATTTGAGGAATGATATTGTAAAACAGGTTGTATTTTCCGCTCTCAATCTCTAAAAATGAGGATATCTTGTCAATTATCTTTCCGTTCAGTGTTATCTTCTCTGTATCTTCCGGGATAACAATCCGAGCTGTGCATCCCACAGGAATTCCAATATCTATCCTGATAACTCCGTCTCCAAGAGTCCATTTTACTTTAACTGTCCCGTATGGTGTCTCTTTTGATGTATTAGCCCAGGTGATGCCATCAGGGATCTGCGGATCAATAATTACTTTCCCGTACGCCTGTGAGTTCTCTTCCTGACAGATGCCTCCCACAGCCTGGTAAAACCATGCGCCTATACCATTGTAACAGTTATGTATCCTGCTTCGTGCTCC
Source organism: Bacteroidetes bacterium GWA2_40_15 (assembly GCA_001768195.1). GTDB lineage: Bacteria > Bacteroidota > Bacteroidia > Bacteroidales > VadinHA17 > LD21. The sequence continues at coordinate 2,307 of MENI01000092.1, forward strand.
GTTCCAGTGTTCCCATGTCGTTGTGGCTCCGTTGTCAATCATGAAAAGGTATCCGGGGTATTCTCTCTTCTTCAGCATGGAGTACATCAGATCAGATTCCCCGTTCCTGATAGCCCATTCTGTAAAAACAGGGATACCAACAAGACCTGTTGAAATATGCCCATTGTGGTTTATCTCTATCTCGTCTAATAGTTTTTTTCTTATTTCATTTTTAAGAGAATCCGGAACTACACCTGCCAGAAGGGGATATGTAAGATCGATCTGAATTCCGCTTCCATATATCTTATTATTGCTGTCATAAAGGTCACTGTTGATCAGTTCGATGATACTTAATCTCCTTTCAGCATAATCTTCTGCTTCATCTTTTTTCCCGAGTGTCAGTGCGATCTTCTGCATAGTTTCAAAACAAACTGCCATAAAGCAGTTGTTTACCAGTTTAATAGAAGCAGTATCTGTGTGATCAGTCCCTTCAGGGCTGGCCCAGTCGCCCAGATACCACGACCTGTAATCAGTTTCAGGCCAGGGTTCAAGTAAGCCCGATGGTGAATACTTGTCTGCATAGCTGATCCACTTCTGCATTACCGGGTAATACTTTTCGAGTATCCTCTTATCACCATAATTCATGTATGTCCGCCATGAAGCAGTAATAACAAATCCACACCAGTATGGTCCGCCGCCGGCAGGATAAGGATTTGGTGCAGTATGCGGCATCCCCCCGTCTTCACGTAAACAGTCTCCCCATGCCTGCAGCCAGTTCCTGTAAAGGGGCGCCAGATCGAACATTGTCTGGGCAGTTTCGGTAGAGGCATTACCGTCCCCTCCATAACCCAGACGTTCTATCTGAGGACAATCAACCAGATAGCCTCCAAGGCTGAGATTCTGGAGTGTATAAAAGATCATATCGTGGATTGAATTCATATCAGGATCGGAGCATTCAAATGAAGCAGCAAGACTATAACCTGTCCTTACAGGGTATGCAGATATATCCTCCCTATGGGGCTCCGAATCGAGATTGTTAATGATTATGTATCTGTATCCGTGATAATTAAACCTGTTTCTGAAAGTTTCGTCAGGAATTCCGGATGCTGTATAATAATCTGTTTGTCCCTGGTCAACAGGTTTCCCGTCCTTGTCGAGATGGTCACAGAACTGAAGTTCAATCCTTTGACCTTTTTTGAGTTTGCTGAACCTGATCTCGGTCAGCCCCGTCAGTGTAGTACCAATATCTGCCATCCATTTTTTACTTCCTGTTTTAGTTACTGATAAGGCCTTTAAAGTATCGGTGATGATATTTCCTTCGGTAAGTTGTGCTGTTACCTTGTGTCCCGGGATGCTTACAGTAATAACTGATTGCCAGTCAGTTGTTTTTAGTGATGCCTCTGTCAGATCGGGCAGCAGCATGGAAGCATCTATTGCTTCCCCTCCGAATTCTCCCGGTTTCCAGGTCCCAAGAGTATAATACCCGCTAGGTCTGGCCTTCCAGGTAGTATCTGTTTTGATCAGAGTATTCCATTCATTGTTTTTCAGAACATCCATCTGTGCTCTGACTACAGGTCCTTCAGTTACCACACCGGGTAATCCGGGTGCATACCACCCTCTTCCAGCCCATATTACGAGATCATTTTTCCCGGATTTTATTCCGGTAGTGACATCATATGCTATTACCTGCGATCTTTTACTGAACTGCGCAACAGCAGGAGCAAGAACCATGTTGCTAACCTTTTTGCCGTTGAGGTAAACTTCATGATACCCCAGTGAGTTAACATAAAGAAAGATCCTGGATGGATGTTCTGATATTTCAAAACTTCTGTGGAACTGAGGTGAAGCTGATTTTTCGCTATTATTCTTAAACACTATATATTCTGCCTTCCAGTCCGATTCATTCAGCAATCCGATACTGAATTTAGAAACAGGGCTCCACTCCGAAGTTTTATTCATTTCATCCCATATCCTTACCTTCCATACACAGGCTGATCTGGAATCCAATTGTTTTCCCCCGTATTTTACAAGTATCTGAAATGGACTTTTTATTTTTCCTGAATTCCAGAGATCTGAGTCTTTTTCATTAAGGAGACTTGTATCTGAGGCAACAAGAACCTGGTATGCTTCCTGGGAGATACCATTCCTGTCGGAGTCAATTTTCCAGCTCAGACCGGGTTCTGAAGTTCCTATTCCATCAGGATTTAGCAGATTCTCACAGGCGAGATCAAATACTTTAGCATCAGATCTTTTCTCGATGCACGATTGTACTAAAATGCTTAATAGAACTATTGCGGGGAAAAGCTGCATAATCATTATCTTTAATATTTTAATGTTCTCATTTCGAAAATTAATAACTTTAAAACAAATCCCTCAGGAATGGGGTGATTTTATTTTCTTAAATGACCAGATGTTATGAGAATCCAGTATCCCATCAGTAAAACCTTACTGCTTCCTTTAATTTTTCTGTTAGTACAATGTTCAGATAAAAAACAGGTAACTGAAAGCCTGAAAGTGGTTAGCGGACCAGTGAATGGTGCAATTATTGAGCGTAACGGAAAGATACTTTCAATATATGGAGATCCATCGGGGAAAATTTCAAAAGCCGATATGGTATTATTTACCCATTTCAGAAGAGATGTGATATGGGCCGGGGAGAAGCTGCTTAACTCGGGAACCAAAGGAATTGCACCGGCAGGGGAGAAGGCATATTTCATATCTGCCGATTCAATCATAAGCAGATTACCCGAAACCAGGTTTCATGATTATTACTGTCAGACCACGAAAATTACAGACAGACCTTTCAAAACAGACCGTTTTGTGAACGGAGGAGATATGATCTCATGGGAGGGAATAAATATAAAGGTCCTGTCATCACCAGGCTATACCAGAAACGCAGTGTCATATATAGCTGATATAGACGGTAAAAAAGTGGCTTTCACCGGTGATCTTATTTATGGAGAAGGACAGCTTATTGATATTTACAGTCTGCAGGATTCATTTAAAGCAATAGGAGGATATCACGGATATGCCACCCGGCTGGGGAATCTCATCTCGAGCCTTCAGTTTATTAAGGCTGAAAGGCCGGACATCATTATCCCATCCAGAGGACCTGTCATTTACAACCCTTCATCTGTAATTGATGAACTTACAGAAAGGATCCGTAGAATCTATACCAATTATCTTTCAATATCCGCTTACAGATGGTATTTCCCTGAACGGATGGGTGATCTTACTGAGCATGTTCTGGGGGCCGGTAGAAAAGCAGAACCTATGCATTATTCCGAAATTATAAGATATAACCCGCCGGAATGGTACAGGCATGTAAGCAACAGTAATCTTGTAATTGCAGATGACAGCTCTGCATTTCTTATTGATTGCGGTACAAAGGATGCTTTAAACGGAATAATGGATCTTGTAAAGGGAGGCAGGATAAAATCGGTTGACGGTATATTTATCACACATTACCATGATGATCATACCGATTTGATCAATGATGCTTCCGATAAGTTCAACTGCCCTGTTTATGCCACGGAAGAGCTGAGAGATATACTGGTAAATCCGGGAGCTTACCGTATGCCATGTCTGACCACACGTCCTGTTAATAATTTAACAATAAAAATGGATGGAGAAAAAATGGTATGGAAGGATTTTGTACTTTCATTCTATTTCTTCCCCGGTCAGACAATTTATCATGATGCGGTTCTGTTCAGTAAGAATGGAGGCGAATCGATCTTCTTTATCGGTGACTCCTTTACTCCTTCAGGAATAGATGATTACTGCCTCCTCAACCGTAACCTCCTTCATGAAGGTGAAGGGTATTCCTATTGTCTCGATATTCTGAAGAAGATGCCATCAGGGACTCTTCTGGCAAACCAGCATGTTGAACCACTTTTCGCATTTTCTTCTCAGCAGCTTGAATTCATGAAAATGAAACTTCTTGAGAGAAATGGATTATTCGCGGACCTTTTCCCGTGGGATGATATCAACTATGGCATTGATGAACAATGGGCCACAGCTTATCCTTATGTTCAGAATACTGCCTCCGGCAGCAATGTGGTTATAAGTGTTAAATTGACGAACCATACAGAAAAACAAAAGAAGTTCTATGTGGTGGCAAACCCCGGAGATGATCTGTTATGCCGCGATAAAAAGATGTCTGCAACAATTGAACCCGGCTCAATCAGGAGTTTTAGTTTTAACGTGGAAATTAAAGAAAATGCAGTGTCAGGTGTAAAACAGATAGCATTCGATGTAGGTTCGGATGGCATGGAATTCAGAAAATTTTGTGAAGCTTTAATAATAACTGAGAATTAGTTTAACCTCAACAGAATGAAAGAAATTAAATGGTCAAGAAGAAGTTTCATCAGGTCCGCAGGGCTCAGTGCATTGGCATTGGGAACTTATCAGTACAGTTGCAGCACTTCGAAAAAGGCTGCACAGACAGAAGTTACACCTCCGGCAATTCAGGGTTTTGAAAGAGACAATCAGATTGTGACAAATCAGGCACCATGGAAGCCTTTCTCTGACAGAAAAATCAGAGTTGGAATTGCCGGTTACGGGGTATGTCGTTTCGGAGCTGATTTCGGTTTTCAGAATCATCCAAACGTGGAGATCGTTGCTGTAACCGATCTCTTCCCGGACCGTTGTGCAGAGCTGGCAAGAGTATGCGGATGTTCAAAAACTTATCCCTCAATTGAAGAGATGGTTAAAGATGAAAGGATTGAGGCAGTTTTTGTTGCTACCGATGCTCCTTCGCATGCAAAACATGTAATAGAAGCCCTGAAATATGGTAAACATGTAGCTTCTGCGGTACCTGCTGTTTTCGGATCGATGGAGGATGCTGATATGATCTATGAAGCAGTGAAAAAGAGCGGATTGAAATATATGATGTTCGAAACTTCCTGTTTCCATGATGCTCTTTATGCCATGAGGAAGATTTATTATGCCGGAGGTCTTGGCAAACTGGTATATTCTGAAGGTGAATACTATCATTACATGAGTGAACCAATAGACTCATATAAGGGATGGCGCATAGGAGGCACTTCAAGGATGGCTGTGAGCTGGGATACGCCTGGGGATGAAGGGGAGAGGGGGAGAATAAGGGGAGAAAGAGGTTACTTTTACGGAAAGTACCAGGGGCCTGAAAAGAATCTTCCTGATGTAAGGAAACCGGCTTTACCGCCGGGCGTCCCTCCGGGCGGCCATGGAGGTTCGCATGGTTATCTTATGAATGATTTTGTTGAATCAATTCTGCTGGACCGTACACCTCTGGTAAATATTGCAGTTGCTTTGAACATGACAGTTCCGGGTATTGTGGCACATCAGTCGGCGCTTAAGGACGGAGAGGTGATGAAGATCCCGAGGTATGAGTTATAGCGGGGGAGAATGGGTGAGAGGGAGAAGGGGAGACTTTGCGAGTGGGCGACAGGGCGAGTGGGAGATGGGGCGATGAGGCGACAGGGCGACTGGGCGATGAGGCGACAGGGCAACTGGGCGATGAGGCAGAAGTGCTAAAGTTCCCCTCCTGGGAGAGCCTGTCCCGCTTAAGCGGGAGGCCAGGGGTAGGTTTTACGGGTATAAGCCAGAGATGATTACTAAATCTTGTAATGCCCCTGAAGAATAAGTCTGAACAATTTTCCGGGCAGGAGATTCTTTAATGCTACTGCCAGTTTCTGTTCAAAAGAGCCTATAATGTATCTTTGTTTTGGATATCCGCATTCAACAATTCTGACAATTTTCTTTGCAAGCAGATCCGGTGGCCATCCGTTGGCTTCATCTTTTTCAATCACATTCAATGTTTTTTCAAACTGTTCCCTGTAGGGATCATCAGGTCCTGTGGGTGCAAGGTAATTCCTCCTGTTGGCTGAATTACTTGTATGAAAATCGCCGGGATTAATCAGAATAACTTTGATATTGAACTGATTGACCTCCATTCGCAGAGCTTCGCTGAATCCTTCGATGGCAAATTTACTTGCCGAATAGTATGACTGGAAAGGCAATCCCATAACTCCTCCTATCGAAGAGAAATTAATAATTGTACCGCCTACCTGATTTCTCATATGCGGAAGGACTTCCCTTGTGAGACTCACCATTCCGAGGAAACTGGTTTCCATCTGAAGCCTGATATTTTCCATCGGAGATGTTTCGGCCGGCCCTCCTGTATGCATCCCGGCATTATTGATCAGGATATCGATTCTTCCCTCTTTTTCAATTACTGTTGAAACGGCAGTTCTGATCGATTCTGAACCGGTGAGATCCATTATGAGATGATGGACAGGTGTGTCTGAAAGTGGATTCTTCCTGACTGTTCCATATACTTTATAGCCATTCTCAGCCAGAAGCCTTGATGTTTCTTTGCCGAATCCCGAGGAGACGCCTGTTATAAGGATTACTTTTTTCATAACTTTAGGCCCCCCAACCCCCCTATAGGGGGGCTGATTATTAAAGTATTCCAAGTGCCTTAGCAGCTTTTGTGATCTTCTCAACAGATATCTCTACCTGTTCCTTAGTATGGGTTGCCATCAGGGAATATCTGATGAGGCAGTCCTCCTTTGGAACGGCAGGTGAAACAACAGGATTAACAAAAATTCCATCGGCAAGGAGCATCTGGGTAAGCTGAAGAGCTTTTATATCATCACGGATAAAGAGCGGAATGATCGGGGTTTCTGAAGTACCGGTATCAAAGCCGGCTTCTTTGAAACCCTTAAGAGCGATGGCTGTCATATCCCAGAGATGTTGAATCCTCTCAGGCTCATGTTCCATTATATCGATCGAAGCAAGCACTGCAGCAGTGGATGCAGGTGTCATACTGGCGCTGAAAATAAGCGTTCTGGAATTATGCTTGATGAAATTAATTACCTCCTTGTCACCCGCAATAAAACCACCAAGAGAAGCAAATGATTTTGAGAAGGTTCCCATGATAAGGTCGACCTTTTCGGTAAGTCCGAAATGCGATGCAGTACCGGAACCGTTTTTTCCTATAACCCCAAGTGAATGGGCATCATCAACCATTATTGATGCATTATACTTTTCAGCCAGCCTTACAACCTCCGGCAGGTTTATAATATCCCCCTCCATTGAGAATATGCCATCAACGACTATTAGTTTGAGCCTTTCACCATCACATATCTTAAGTTTTGCTTCCAGGGCATCCATGTCGTTGTGAGCGAACTTCAGCACTTTTGAAAAAGAGAGCCTGCTGCCTTCAATTATTGATGCATGATCAAGTTCGTCAAGCACAAGATAGTCATGCCGGCCTGCAAGAAGGGAAACGACTCCAAGATTTACCTGGAATCCGGTACTGTAGCAAAGAGCGCCATCCATACCGACGAGTTCTGCAAGCTTTCTCTCAAGTTTAATATGGATATCGAGGGTCCCGTTCAGAAACCTCGATCCGGCACAGCCTGTTCCATACTTGTCGATAGCGGCTTTTGCAGCTTCCTTTACTTTTGGATGGTTGGTAAGTCCAAGGTAGCTGTTCGATCCGAACATCAGAACCTTTTTACCGTTTATCAGAACTTCGGTGTCCTGGTCAGACTCTATTTCCCTGAAGTAGGGATAGATACCGGCCTGCATTGCTTTCTGCGGGGCATCATAGCCTGATAGTCTCTCTTTTAAAAATCTCACTGGTAAGATTAATTTTTAAATTTAACGATCAAAAATAGTTAAAATCAGATATAAATGACGAATTAGTTATATTTTCGAACATATTTATGTTCTAAGCTTTAAGAAATAAAGTGTTTTATTAGATTGTAACAGTTATATTTACAGTGTGTTATATGCAAAATGCAAAGAAGCTTAACCAATGGAGGAAATTTACAGGTTCTTTTTATTTCTGATTTTCAGCTTTGCAGTGCTTATATTTATTTTATTATTCTTTATAAGTAGTGTCCTATTAAAATAATGAGATTCTTCGCTGCGCTCAGAATGACAAGTGTTTAGGGAGTTAGGGAGTTAAAAACATAAGCATCTGTCATTCTGAGCGAAACGAAGTGAAGCGAAGAATCTCCTTCTAATTTTATATATTATCCGTTTAGCAGTGATTCTTTATATTAACTCCTTATGGGAAATTACTGAGGAAAGGGTAGATCCCTATAAAATTTAATCCAATTTCTTTTGGTGGATTTAAATATGCGATTTACTTTTGTGTCCGAAATCAAATCAGAGGATCTAATGGACGACGACCCGGCGGAGAGATTATTTGTTAACCTGGTATAAAGGGATAACCGGTCGTTCCGGTCACTTCCTGCATTATCAGAATTAAAAGGAGGTGGCTATGACATCACTCACAACATTTTACCTAAGCGGCATAATTGGCAAAGAGGCATTTGATGCCGATGGTGAAGCTATCGGATTTATCAGGGATTTACTTGTAAGCTCCATGCCCACGGAGAATAATGATCCGGGGCATCAGCTGGTTACAGGTGTGAAGCTCAGGATTAATAAAGAGATTCACTGTTATTCCTTTAACAGCTTCAGAGTAGTCAAGGCACGTGAAATGCTTAATGTATCATGCAGTGAACTCATTGAGATGGGAAGGGAAGAGGTGGAGAACGGGCTTCTTCTTGTTGAAAATATTCTTGACAAACAGATCGTTGACCTTAATGGCAGAAAGCTTGTCAGAGTTAATGATATCAGGCTTGTAACCCTTCCTACCGGTACATTTACCATTGCTGTTGACATTGGGATAGAGGGTTTGCTGCGCAGGATAGGCATTGCACAGCCAATAAAAAGAATACTGTCGCTGTTTAAAATAAATATACCCGCAAAATTCATTCTCTGGGATGATGTTCAGGCTATTGATTACTCAAATCTTAATATCAGGCTATCAAAAAGTTACGCCAAACTGCATACTCTTCACCCGTCTGATATAGCTGATATTCTGGAAGACCTTGGAAAAAAATCGAGTATGTCGGTTTTCTCTGCTCTCGATGAAGAGAAAGCGGCTGATGTACTTGAGGAACTTGAAACCCATGCACAGGTACATATTGTTGAAAACCTGCCGGTAGACAAAGCAGCAGATGTTCTTGAAAAAATGCCGGCTGATGAAGTGGCTGATATTCTCGATGAGCTTGAGGATGATAAGGCAGAACTGCTTCTGAAAGAAATGGATATGGAATCCTCTCAGGAGGTCCGTGAATTGCTTGAATATGACGACGACATGGTTGGAAGTATCATGACGACCGATTATCTCTCATTCAGTGCCGATAAAACTGTCGAAGATGTTCTTCAGGTACTCCGGCATAAGAAACCTGAAGCTGCGGAACTTTATAACCTTTTTGTCACAGAGAAAAACGATGAGCTTATCGGAACCTTTAATCTCCGCGACCTGGTTCTTGCTGAACCAACTCTAAGCATAAATGAGATTATGAAGTCCGAACCTGTATATCTGTTCGATGATCAGAAAGCAAGGGCGATTGCTGAAATTGTTTCAAAGTACAATCTGCTGGCCGTACCTGTTGTTGACAGGAACAACCTTCTCCAGGGTATGGTTGTGGTTGATGATGTTGTAGAGGATCTGATTAATGAAAGGAGAACCAGGAAAAGATAAAAGGCACGAGATGCAAGAAACAAGACAAAAGACAAAAGACAAAAGACAAAAAGTTGTAAGTTGAAAGTGAAAGATAATTGCCAATACCTGGCACCCGGCAACTAATTATGTGATGATCAGGTACAGATTAAGAAACATGCATTTTTTCAAAAGAGCGGCAATTTTCTTTGCAATTCTGGGCCCTGGCATTATTACCGGAAGTGTTGATAATGATGCAGGGGGAATAACCACTTATTCAGTTGCCGGTGCGTTGTACGGCTATGGATTGATCTGGACCCTTATTCCCTCCTTCATCGTGCTTCTGGTTGTTCAGGAGATGAATGCCCGAATGGGTATCGTCACCGGGAAAGGATTGTCTGATCTGATCCGTGAAAATGCAGGAATGAAGATAACCTTTCTTATCTTCCTCGGACTACTTCTGTCAAACATAGGCAATACTACCACAGAATTTGCAGGTGTTGCCGGCAGTCTGGAAATATTCGGTGTAAGCAAGTATTTTTCTGTACCGGTAGTGGCAGTTTTGGTCTGGTTTCTGGTAGTCAAAGGCACCTACAAAATTGCTGAGCGTATTTTTCTGGTTTTCAGTGCATCGTTGCTCACCTATGTGGTGTCGGCACTTATGAGCAAACCCGACTGGGGATCAATTGGCTCATCTATTATCAGGCCTGATGTCGAAATGAACACTCAGAGCCTTGCAATGGTTATTGCTCTGGTTGGTACAACTATTGCACCCTGGATGCAGTTTTATATGCAATCGACTGTAATAGAGAAGGGGTTGAAAATGAAGAATTTCAGATATACCATGATCGATATAGCCGTGGGTTGCGTTATAACCGTTGTTGTGGCGTTTTTCATAATGGTGGCTTGTGGTTCGACTCTTTATCCCAATGGGATTCAGATCAACGAGGCCAAAGATGCCGCCATGTCTCTTGAACCGCTTGCCGGAAGGCTGGCTTCACACGTTTTTGCATTTGGATTGTTCATAGCATCTGTGTTCTCTGCCACGATATTACCCCTTGCCACAGCCTACTATGTCTCAGAAGCATTTGGTTTTGAAGCAGGTATTGATAAAAAATGGGACGAGGCAAAGGAGTTTTATTCTCTTTATACCGGAATACTTATAATATCGGCACTTATCATATTAATCCCTGGCGCTCCGCTTATTAAAATTTCCATCTGGTCGCAGGTACTGAATGGGATTCTGCTTCCTGTCGTTCTTATCAGCATGATCCTGCTTATTAACAATAAAAAGATTATGGGAGCCTATGTTAATAATCTGACGCAGAATATTATTGGATGGGTAGCTGTTGTATTACTTGTCGGATTGTCTCTTGCACTGCTTGTGATACCATTCTTTAGCGGATGATCACGGATAATTTTCTTTTTATTTAAACATTAAATATCTGAATATGAAATGTGAAAGGCATCCCTGGCATAGTGTCGATCCAGGACAGGAAGCTCCTGAATATGTGAGAGCTATTATTGAAATTCCGAAGGGATCAAAAGGCAAGTATGAGCTGGATAAGAACTCGGGCCTGCTCAGGCTTGACCGGGTGTTGTTCTCTTCAGTCCATTACCCGGCAAATTATGGATTTATCCCCCAGACTTATTGCGATGACCACGATCCGCTGGATATTCTGGTTATATGCTCAATAGATGTTTATCCTATGTGCATAATTGAAGCAAAAGTTATCGGCGCTATGGAGATGATAGACAGCAATGAACGCGATGATAAGATAATCGCGGTGGCAAAGAATGACATGTCAGTCAATTATTTAAATAACCTCTCTGAGCTCCCTCCTCATACCCTTGTTGAGCTGAAGCGTTTTTTTGAAGACTATAAAAATCTTGAACATAAGGATGTTCTTGTTGATCACTTTATGGACCGGGAGAAGGCATATGAGATAATAAGGGAAGGCCTGAAATTATACCAGGAGAAGAAAAGTTACCTTATCCAGCCACACTGATCTCTTAATCTTCAGGCCAGTTATTATTTTTCATTTGTTTTGTTTCTATTCTTTCCGGATCAACAACCACATGTTTTATCAGCATTCTTTTCCATGTATATGTAATATGCACCAGTCCGTCAGCACTCTGAATAACTGCCGGATAAGAAAACTCGGTTCCTTCCATATCAATCTCCAGTAGCACAGCAGCTTTCCACTCTGTCCCATCATCAGACAGAGCTACGTTTAACATATTTCTACCTTTTGAAAGATGGTTATAAACCAGAAGATGACTGCCATTCTTAAGGGTAACTGCGTCAATGCCGGAATTTGGATTCGGTAAGGATGTCGGTATTAACTCACTCCAGGTGTATCCGTTATCGATTGATTCTGAAGTTAGAATATGTGAGGAGGTGCTTCTGCAAAGCATCTGTATCTTCCCTCCTTTGTGAGTAATAACTGTAGGTTGAATGGCCCCTGTAGCCTTATCATTTATGGGAGCCGTTTTTTCCCATGTCTTTCCGAAATCGCTTGTGAATTCCATATGGACCCTCCAGCCGTCATTCTCGGTGCTTGAAGGACAGATAAGCTCATCATTTTCAAGAAGCACAGGCTTGTTCTTAACGGGTCCCAGAATGTTTTTCGGCAACCTGACGCTTTCTGACCAGGTACGTCCTTCATCGTCGGATGTCATCAGCATTCCCCACCATGTTGATGGTGAGGACCCTACCTTATAAAAGAGAAGTACCTTACTGCCGGAGTTATACAGGACCGGATTCCAGCATGGGTATCGCCAAAGCTTGTTCTGAATTCCATTTGCTGCTTCAACCGGCTTTGACCAGGTGCCGTTTATATAGCTGCTTACCCATATTCCTACATCCTTATTGCCCTCTTCAGTACCTCCAAACCATGCTGCCAGCAAACCATCACTTGTTGATATTATAGTTGAGGCATGGCATGAGGGAGCTGTAATGTCTCCGGTCTTCCAGATGAATTCAGATTTAATGATGCAATTATCTCCTTTCCAGGGATCATCTGAAGATGCCGTATGAAATAAAACAAGCAGCAAAATTAATAATATTGATTTCTTCATAGTTGTCAGATTAAAATTTCCTTTAAATTTAAAGATTTGATTTTAATACCAGGTTGTGAAACGGCTTTAAAAAGTAAAATAAATGAAATCACTATTGTCCTTCAGGTTTATATTATTGATATCCACGGTTTTATTGGGTTTTTCATTACAGGTTTCCGCACAGAAGAATAAGGAGGAGGAGTACCTGGGTAAAGCAGATCTGTACAAAGCCAAGAAAAACATACTGGAGTATCTGAGTGATACCGTTACGGTCAGAAAATACGGACTTATCTCTGATGCTATCTGGAATTATGCAGAACTTGGGATGCAGGAGTTCAAATCTTCGGCCCTTCTGATAAAAACTCTTGAAGATGAAGGTTTTCAGGTTGAAAAGGGGGTTGCCGGAATGCCTACCTGTTTTGTAGCAACCTGGGGTTCAGGTAAGCCTGTTATAGGTATTCTTGGTGAGTATGATGCTCTCCCTATGATTTCCCAGAAACCTTTGAGCCCGGTTCAGGCACCAATCGTTGACGGAGCTCCCGGCCATGGATGCGGTCATAACATGATGGGTACTGCCGGGGTTGCAGCCATTGTGGCTTTAAAGAGGAGTATGGAGCAGAATGATATCAGGGGGACCATTAAATTTTTTGGATCTCCGGCTGAAGAGACTCTTATAAGCAGGCCATATATGGTCAGGGCAGGGGTATTCAATGATGTTGATGCTGTTATTGATAATCATGCATCTTCGGATTTTGCGACCAGTTATGGTATTAATGGCACTGCAGTAATGTCTGTTATCTTCTCTTTCAAAGGAAAAACTGCGCATGCCGCAGGTTCTCCATGGGCAGGTAAAAGTGCACTTGACGGAGTTGAACTGATGAACATAGCCTCCAACTATCTCAGGGAACATCTCTTTTACACTCAGCGTCTTCATTATGTAGTCACAGAGGGAGGTGAGGCCCCGAATGTTGTCCCTGACCGAGCTTCAGTATGGTATTATATAAGGAATACTGACGAGCGCCTTGAGGAAATGTACCAAAGAGTTCTTGACTGCGCAAAAGGAGCAGCACTGGCATCAGGTACAATTCTTGATACAGCTTCAGTGCTTACAGCAACGCATCAGCGCCATTCAAACAAAAATTTGGCTGAAACGATACAGCGGAATATAGAACTTATCGGTATGCCTGACTGGACCGATCAGGAGCATCAGTTTGCAAAATCCCTGCAGAAGGAACTGGGAGCAAAAGAGACAGGATATCCTTTAAAACCAAAAGGACTTTCAAAACCTTCAGAAGTGCAGACTGGTGGAGGGTCATCTGATGTAGGAGAAGTTACTCTTATAACCCCGACTGCAACAATTAATTTTCCGGGAGTGGTGCCGGGAGCAATCGGGCATCATTGGTCAACCGTTACTTCAAACTATGGGAGTGCAGCATGGAAGGGATTAAATTGTGGTGCAAAGGCAATTGCAGCAACTGCACTCGACCTGCTTACCAATCAAAAACTTCTGGCTGAGATTAAAAACGAATTCACAGAATACTCCAAAGATCATCCGTACAAATCATTTCTTCCCGAAGGAGCACAACCTCCTCTAAATCTGAATAAGGAACTGATGGATAAATACAGGGATGCAATTTCGCAATAAACCCATGCCCGGTTTACGCAAAATAACAGGATATGCAGAAAGGATATTTCAAGTCAGACTCATATCAGTCTCCGGAGAAAGCCAATCCTGAAATATGGGATAGGTTACGGTCAGACAGCCGTTTATATTTCACTCTCAAATATGCAGGTATTGTCTTGCGTTCAAGGAAGCAGGCAATAAGGAAAAACTATGATACAAGGGACTGGACAGACTCGTCATATTATATCTTCAGGATCATTGAAGAAACAGGAGGCAGGTTTAAAATAGCCGGAATGGAGAATATAACTAAACCGGAAGGTCCTGTTCTCTTCATCAGCAACCATATGAGTACGCTTGAAACGATGATATTGCCCTGCATAATTGCACCTCACAGGGAGTTGACATTTGTTGTCAAGGAGAGTCTTGTAAAGCACCCGCTTTTCAAGGATGTGATGCTCTCAAGGAATCCTGTTGTAGTTGGAAGATCTGATCCCAGGAAAGACTTTGAAGCTGTTATGAACGGAGGTGCTGAACGTCTGTCAAAAGGGATCTCAATTGTGATTTTCCCGCAGAGTACAAGAAATCTTGAGTTTATACCTGAAGAGTTTAATTCATTAGGTGTTAAACTGGCTAAAAAGGCAGGAGTACCTGTTGTCCCGATTGCTTTGAAGACTGATTTCTGGGGGAATGGCAGGCTTGTTAAAGAGCTGGGACCGCTCGATCACAGAAAGACAATTCATTTTAAATTCGGAGAACCATTCAACGTAACAGGTAACGGAAAGGAAGAGAATAGCAGGATAATAGATTTCATTCAGTCTTCATTGGAGGAGTGGAAGGAATAATTGTCCCCTGAAGGAATGGCCTCGTTACCCGTAAAGGCAGCCCCCCCTGCTCCTCCCTATTTAAGGCACTCATTACCAGTCTGATCAACCCCCCTGCCCCCCCCGTTTATTTATTTAAGACACTCATTACCAGTCTGATCAGCCCCCCTGCCCCCCTAAAGGGGGGTGTATTTCGTTTTATCACAAACGTTATGTGTAGGAATTATACCCCCTTCAGGGGGTGGCCACGCCCTAGCGTGGCCGGGGGCTTTATTTCGGAGTAGAGAATTATTTTAAGTGTAATTAATACATTTAATTTCTTTTTTTCTTAGATTTGAAATGCACATCGGATCTGGAGTTGTCATGAAAAGACTTTCCCGATTGCTATCTTTCCGAAACTTGAATATAATTAATTGTTAATCATTGCTTATTTAACCTGAGTGCACTATGGGAACAATGGACTGGATTGTACTGGGGATTTTTTGTCTTGGGCTGGTCGGAATAATTATCTGGGTGACCAGGCAGAAGTCGGAAACCTCAACAGATTATTTTCTTGCAGGACGTGATGCAACCTGGCTTGCAATAGGCTCATCAATATTTGCATCTAACATTGGATCGGAACATCTTGTAGGGCTTGCCGGAGCCGGAGCTTCAAGCGGGATGGCAATGGCCCACTGGGAAATGCACGGATGGCTCATACTTATCCTGGGATGGTTCTTTGTTCCTTTTTATGAGAGAAGTGGTGTTTTTACAATGCCGGAGTTCCTTGAGAAAAGATATAATAAAGGTGCCAGAAGCATATTGTCGATTATATCCCTGGTAAGTTATGTATTCACCAAAGTGGCAGTTACTGTTTATGCCGGTGGTGTTGTCTTTAAGCAGGTCTTTGGCATTGAGTCGATGTTTGGGATAGATTTTTTCTGGATCAGCGCTGTCGGACTGGTAGTTCTGACAGGGATTTATACCACACTTGGAGGCATGAAAGCTATACTATGGACCTCAGTTCTGCAGGCCCCGGTACTATTGATTGGCTCACTGGCAGTTCTTGTTATAGGGCTTATCCGGCTCGGGGGCTGGTCGGAGATGATGGAAATATGCCGGGCTGTTCCGGTAAATGCCGATGGCGACTCCATGACATCTCTGATAAGGTCGGCAAATGACCCTGAATACCCGTGGACCGGAGTTCTTCTGGGATCGGCAATAATTGGTTTCTGGTATTGGTGCACCGATCAGTTCATTGTTCAAAGGGTTCTTTCGGGACGCAATCAGACAGAATCACGCCGGGGAGCTATCTTAGGGGCAGCATTTAAGATTACTCCTGTTTTTATTTTCCTGATACCGGGTATGATCGCATATTCCATGAATGCAAAAGGAATGATATCCCTTCCCGATTCCGATTCTGCATTTTCGGTACTGGTGAAAGAGCTTCTTCCTCTTGGGTTCAAAGGGCTTGTAGTAGGAGGGATTCTTGCTGCCCTCATGAGTTCCCTGGCATCACTCTTCAACTCCTCAGCCACTCTCTTTACAGTTGATTTTTATGAGAAGTTTAAACCTGATGCTTCGGAAAAGGAGCTGGTTAAAGTTGGAAGAATAGCCACAGTTGTTGTGGTGGTTCTGGGAATACTTTGGATTCCCGTGATGCGGGGACTTGGGAAAGTGTTATACGCTTATCTGCAGGATGTTCAGTCGCTGCTCGCTCCGGGTATTGCAGCAGTATTTTTGTTTGGAATAGCTACTAAGAGGACAACTCCCGCAGCTGGTCTTATCGGGCTTGCAACCGGTTTTATATTGGGAATGACACGTCTCGGGCTTAAGGTATTTGCCGGAGGGATAAATCCCGACGGAGTTATATATAAGGTATTCCTTGCTCCGAACTGGCTGCACTATGAGATAGCCCTCTTTTTCATTGTGATAATCATAATGATTGTTACGAGCATGCTTACTAAAAAAGCCGACGAAATAAAAATCAAGGGATTATATATTGGATCGGCAACCGCAGAACAAAAGGCGATCACCCGTGCGAGCTGGAATAACTGGGATGTGGTGTTTTCGGGGATTATTATCGCAGTGATTATTGGATTTTATATTTATTTCTGGTAAAGTTTTCACCCCTTAACCCCATAGCCGTCAACCTAAGAGCATTATTATAAATGAGGAAACTGGAAAGAGTTTCCCCTCCTTTTGAAGGAGGGGTGGCCGGGACACTTGATTATCTGATTTTTACAAGGTTCATTCCCCGGCCGGGGTGGTTGATTTATTTGAACTTGACAGAGTACATATGCAGACTGTAATAAACTGCAGAAAGTTGAAGACAAGAATAACTACAGGTGAGCTTAGGATTCACGGTATTAAGGTTTGAAAACAGATTTGTATTCCAGGAACCTGAATCTGTAAAAAGTGAGATAAGAAAAGTTATCAATGAAAAAAAAGAATCGATCTGATAAATCAATCAACCACCCCGGCCGCAAACGTACTTTGCAATACATGAACTATCATTTTTCTGCGGCCACCCCTCCTTCAAAAGGAGGGGAAACTTATGCTGATCTCTGGATTTACAATACCACTCTTAAGTTGACGGCCATGCTCCCAACCCCCCTAGGGAGTGCTGATTATGTAAGTGATGAATTATAATATTGACATTAAAAATAGTTCTATGGATAACATAATGACAAAAGAGGTCTGGTTTATAACAGGGAGCCAGGATTTATATGGCCCTGAAACACTTAAGCAGGTATCTGCCGATTCGCAGAAAATTGCTGCTTCACTTGGCAGGTCGAAATTAATATCACAAAAGGTAATCTTCAAACCGGTACTGACATCCCCCGGCTCAATTACCGGACTGATCTCAGATGCAAATAATTCCGATAAATGTGTTGGACTTATAGCCTGGATGCATACATTCTCCCCGGCTAAAATGTGGATTCAGGGGCTCTCGATCCTGAACAAGCCACTTCTTCATTTTCACACTCAGATGAACAGGGATATCCCCTGGCAATCGATCGATATGAACTTTATGAACCTGAATCAGTCAGCTCATGGCGACAGGGAATTCGGATTTATAGGATCGAGGATGAGGCTTGACAGGAAAGTGGTTGTGGGCCATTACCTCGATGCCGAAGCTATCGACCGTATTGCCGTGTGGATCAGGGCAGCAACCGCCTTTAATGATGCCCGTTCCATGAAGGTTGCAAGATTCGGCGATAATATGAGGGAGGTAGCGGTTACAGAAGGAAATAAGGTGAGCGCCCAGATACAAATGGGCTATTCAGTTTATGGATACGGGATCGGGGACCTTGTGAGAGAGGTTAACAGGGTTTCTGATTCCGGGATTAAGAAGCTTCTGGCTGAATATGGTTCGGAATACAATATCTCAAAACCAGTTTATAATTCTGATTCTCTGAAAGAGGCAGCAAGGATAGAACTGGGTATGGAATCGTTTCTTAAAGCAGGTAGTTTCAAGGCATTTACCACCTGTTTCGAAGATCTCCATGGTTTGAAACAGCTTCCGGGTCTGGCAGTTCAGCGACTTATGGCAAAAGGCTATGGATTTGGGGCTGAAGGCGACTGGAAAACTGCTGCGCTTGTCAGGTCAATGAAAGTAATGGCCTGCGGACTGAAAGGCGGTACATCTTTTATGGAGGATTACACCTATCATCTCGATCCGGATAATATGTCAGTACTGGGCGCTCACATGCTTGAAATTTGTCCTTCAATTGCAGCAGGTAAACCATCCGTACAGGTGCATCAGCTTTCAATAGGTGGTAAAGAGGACCCGGCCAGGCTTGTCTTTAAAACCGAACTGGCAGATGCGATAAATGTATCCGTAATTGACCTTGGAAACAGGTTCAGGATGATAGTCAATGATGTAGAAGTCATTAAGTGTCCGGATATGCCAAAACTCCCGGTAGCAAGCGTCCTCTGGAAACCGATGCCCGATCTTAAAACAGGTGCTGCAGCATGGATACTTGCCGGAGGAGCTCATCACACCGGATTCAGTAATGCAATAAATTCGGAATACATGGAGGATTTTGCCGGAATGATGGGTATTGAATACGTTATAATTGATAAAAAATGTAATTTGTCTGATTTCAGGAAGGAACTCAGATGGAATGAACTATATTACCATATTTCAAATGGGATTGGCTGATTGTGAACAAGTTTGAATTAATGATTTGGTTTATTGAAGCTTAATGAAAAACTATTCGAAATATTCGAAATACCTGGTTGCTGTGGATTGCATAGTTTTCGGGTATGATATTCAAAAAAAGATACTGAAGCTTCTCCTTGTAAAGCGCAGTTTTGAACCTGCCAAAGGATCATGGTCACTACCGGGAGGTTTTGTGAAAGAGAAAGAGGACCTCGATGCGGCTGCCGGACGGGTTCTTCGTAAACTTACAGGGCTCTCAACCGTTTTCCTTAGCCAGTCGCATACATATGGCGAAACTGACAGGGATAGTGGTGCGAGAGTTATTTCAACAGCTTATTATGCGCTTATTGCCATAAGGGATATTGACCAGGAGCTGGCTAAGGATAACGGGGCCCACTGGCGTTCAGTATCTGAACTGCCCAGTCTCATTTTTGACCACTCTGATATGGTTAAAAGAGCTCTGACTGATCTTCAGTATCAGATAAAAGTCAAGCCCTTAGGTTTTGAACTGCTGCCGGAGAAATTCACACTTGTACAGCTGCAGGAGCTGTATGAAGCCATTTATCAGAAAAAAGTCGATAAGAGGAATTTCAGGAAGAAAATCCTCTCGATGGGAGTGCTTGAGAAGCTTGGGGAAAAGGAAAAAGAGACTTCTAAAAAGGGAGCCTGGTATTACATGTTCAATAAGGAACGGTATGAAAAGCTTAACAGTAATGGATTCAGTTTTAATCTGGATGTCAGTTAAGTGCCTAAAGTGCCTAAAGTTTGGAGTGCCAAAAGTTATATGTTATGCTTGAAAAATTAAAAGAGGAAGTATTTAAGGCCAACCTTGAATTGGTGAATGCGGGACTTGTGATCCATACCTGGGGTAATGCAAGCGGCAGGGACCCGAAGAGTGGAAGTATTGTAATTAAGCCATCGGGGGTCAGTTATGATTCAATGAAACCAGACGACATGGTTGTATTGGATGTGGAAGGAAATGTTATTGAAGGAAGGTACAATCCTTCAACGGATGCGCCTACTCATCTTCTCCTGTACAAAAAATGGCCGTCAGCAGGAGGCATTGTTCATACTCATTCAACATTTGCCACTTCATGGGCCCAGGCAGGCAGGGCTATTCCTGCATTCGGGACAACACATGCCGATCATTTTTATGGTGAAATTCCGGTAACAAGGAAACTTAAATCAGGTGAAATAGATTCAGATTATGAGATAAATACCGGAAAGGTAATAATAGCAACTTTCGGGAAATCAGACCCTATGCTGATACCCTCCGTTCTTGTGTATAATCATGGTCCGTTCTCGTGGGGAACCAATGTTCAGAATGCTGTTCGCAACGCTGTTGCTCTGGAAGAAATTGCCAGGATGGCATATTATACAGTTCAGCTGGGGAAGGATGATCCGGTAGGAGGGACTCTTCTGGATAAGCATTTTAACAGGAAACATGGAATCGGTGCATATTATGGGCAGAATAAGAAGAAGCATAAATAATTGATATGGATAAGAAGTATGTAATTGGAATTGACTATGGTACGGACTCAGTCCGTTCAGTGGTTGCTGATGCAGCAGATGGCAAAATCCCTGGGAGCTCTGTATTTGAATATCCACGGTGGAAACAGGGCTTATTCTGTGATCCTTCCATCAACCAGTTCCGCCAGCATCCTGCCGATTATATTGAAGGGCTTGAACAATCGGTTAAAGGAGCAATTGAAGGATTATCCTCCGATGTGGTTAGTTGCATCGCCGGTATTTCAGTCGATACAACCGGTTCAACACCTGTAGCAGTCGACAAAAACGGTGTTCCGCTGTCTCTTAAGCATGGATTTGAGTGCAATCCTGATGCCATGTTTGTCCTTTGGAAAGACCATACTGCTGTTAGAGAGGCTTCGGAGATCAATGAGCTGGCACGCTCCTGGGGCGGACCGGATTTCACGAAGTATGAAGGGGGTATCTATTCATCAGAATGGTTCTGGTCCAAGATCCTTCATATCCTGAGAACCAACAGCGATGTCAGAAAAAATGCATGGTCGTGGGTTGAACATTGCGACTGGATACCTGCACTGCTCACGGGAAATACCAATCCGCTTGAGTTGAAGAGAAGCCGCTGCGCTGCAGGACATAAGGCAATGTGGCATGAGGATTTCAACGGATTGCCTGATCAGCAGTTCCTTACACGACTTGATCCCCTTCTGGCAGGCATAAGAGAGAGACTATACCGAAATACTTATACCTGCGATATCAGTGCAGGAAACCTCTCACCTGAATGGGCTGAACGACTCGGACTTTCAACAAGCGTAAAAGTAGGGGCAGGTTCATTTGATGCACATATCGGAGCTATCGGAGGTGATATTAAACCTTACCAGCTCATTAAGGTTATGGGCACCTCCACGTGTGACATGATCATTGCACCTGTTTCAGAAGTGGGAAACAAGCTGGTGGCAGGTATCTGCGGACAGGTTGACGGTTCTATTGTACCCGGGATGATTGGCCTGGAAGCCGGACAGTCGGCTTTCGGAGATATCTACGCATGGTTCGGCAACCTGATTATGTGGCCGGTGAATAACATAATATCAGGTATGGAGTGGCTTGATGAAAACACCAGGAATAAAATAAAAGAACAGACTTCCGATAAAATTATTGCTGAGCTCAGCAGGCAGGCTGAGCAAATACCTCCTGATGAAACCGCTGTCGTAGCTCTCGACTGGATGAACGGCAGACGGACTCCGGATGCAAACCAGGAACTTAAGGGAGCTATTACAGGAATAACACTTGGTTCAGACGCACCAAGGATCTTCAAAGCGCTGGTGGAAGCAACTGCATTCGGATCAAAAATGATAAATGAAAGGTTCATCAGGGAAGGAATAAACATTGACGGAGTAATTGCAATCGGAGGCGTCGCCAAAAAGAATCCTTTTGTATTGCAGATAGTTGCTGATGTCCTTAACATTCCTATAAGAGTTGCCAGTTCAGATCAGACATGCGCACTGGGAGCAGCAATGGCAGCCTCAGTGGTGGCAGGAATCCATAAGGACATACCTGCGGCACAGAATGCCATGGGCGGAGGCTGGGAGAGAGAATACAGGCCTGATCATGATCGTGCTGCAAAGTATGAAGTACTGTTTAATAGGTACATGAAGTTGGGATCTATCATAGAAAAAGGTTTATCATGAAATTAAACTTAGTGAATCCTGGTGCTTTTTCACCGTTGCGCCTTTGCGCCTCTGTGCCTTTGCGCCTTTGTGTCAAAAAATAAAGTGAAACAGAAAAATGAATAAATCAAATCGGATAATAACAAAGGTAGCCCTGGCGGCAGTAATAATCCTCCTTACAGGTTTCGGTGGAGCAAAGAACCGGAAATTTGATATCAGCTTTAATTTAAATGACATACAGAGTTTCGTTCCATCCAATCAGATAGCAATATGGCTTGAAACTACTGACAGCAGCTACGTAAGGACTTTGTTCCTGAGTGAATATCTCTCTTATGGGGGATATAATATTCCTGAGATATGTAATGGCTGGTCATCAAAAACGAAGTGGGATGAAGTTACAAAGGAAGAGTTCGATGCGGTAACAAGCGCTACTCCACGTGTCGGTAACGTTAAGCTTAAGCTTGAGTGTCCTGCCAGTCTGGTTCCTGACGGGAAATATCTTATCTTTATCGAAGTTCATCTGGTTAATGAGTACAATGAATTGTATTCAGGAGAACTTACAATATCAGGAAAAAAGAGTGTTGCTGACCTTCAGGTGATATACAAACCCGGGAAATATCCAAAGAAAACAGAGGGAGACATCCTTTCAAATGTCAGGGTCATAGCAAAATAGATTGATTGTATAAAGGTACATGATAAAACATTTTTATAATATAAATTTCAAATCATGAAAGACAAAAAAAAATATTCGAGACGTGAGTTTATTTCTGCATCTGTAAAGGGAGCAGCAGTCCTTTCTGCAACCAGTATGCTTGGGAATGAAGCATTTGGAGCCTTTGAAAAGCCCGGTGGTATTCCAAGAAGGACTCTGGGTAAAACAGGGATGTCAGTATCCATACTCTCATTTGGTGGTGGTTCTCAATTCCTGAAAAATCCTGACGGTGAATGGGAAAAGCTTCTGCAGAAGGCACTCGACAGCGGCATTAACCTTTTTGATACCGCACCTGAGTACACAATTGCCAATTATTTCAAGCCCGGAGAAGTTAAAAAATCAGTTGGCAGCAGCGAGGAGCGTTTCGGGGAGATTCTATCACCTTACAGAAAGAATATCCACTTAATTACCAAAATCGATGGGAGGGATCCTGCAACAGTGAAGAAATCAGTTGAGGACAGCCTTAAGAACATGAAGACAGATTATCTCGATGCCCTTCTTATTCATGCAATAAGTGATAAAGACACTGTAGCTGACCTTGAAAAAGGGGTATACAGGGAGATTGCGGATCTGAAAAGACAGGGTATTGTGAAATTCATCGGTTTCTCAAGCATGGATAGCGGCGGGCGTTCAAAAGATATTCTGCAGAATCTCGATTTTGATATTGCAATGATGGCGATCAATCCGACAAAATACAGGAATTATGCATCAATAGCCGTTCCTGTTGCACGTGAGAAGGGAGTTGGTGTTATTGCTATAAAGGTTCTTCGTGATATTGTAGGCAAGGATGCCAAACCAGCCGAACTTTTCGAATATGTCTGGAGCGAAGCAGGTGTAGCTGCTGCCATGGTCGCTCATGTCGGGATGAAAACATTTGATGAGAATATAAAGCTGGCCGTAAAATATGGCAAGGCAACAGCGGCAAGCGTCAACCGGCAGGAGATGGAATTCCGTCTCGCCTCTTATGCCGGCCCGCATGCTCTTAGCTGGGCAAGACCGGATTACAGGGATGGTGGAATTATTGTTTAATATTTTAAAGAATGGTAAGACCTGTCAGGGTATTAACTATCATTGCAGGATGTGTATTGATGTTCATGGGATGTGCTGAAAATAAGACATCACCTGATGATTATCCCATACAGCCGGTTCCATTTACCTCCGTTAAACTGAGTGACAATTTCTGGGCACCACGGATAAAAAAGAATGCCGACGTTACTATCCCGATAGCCTTTCATCATTGTGAATCAACTGGCAGGATAAGAAACTTTGAGATTGCAGGTAGTATTGATACAGGGAAGTTCCAGACAATATATCCCTTTGATGATTCTGATGTTTTTAAGATCATAGAAGGAGCAAGCTATTCCTTTCAGACTTTTCCTGATCCCCAGCTTGAAGGATACCTCGATGCACTTATTTACAAGATTGGCCTGGCCCAGGAAGAGGATGGATATCTTTATACCAACAGGACAATTGCTGAAATGCATGGAGGTGAAGGTCTGCATGAATGGGCTGATGAAAAAAGATGGCTCCTTGATTCGGTATTGAGTCATGAACTGTACAACCTGGGTCATTTATATGAGGCAGCAGCTGCCCATTACCAGGCTACTGGAAAGAGATCACTGCTTGACATTGCACTTAAATCAGCCGACCTTGTAATAAATGATATAGGATGGGATAAGCTAAAGGTATATCCTGGCCACCAGGTTATTGAGATGGGTCTTGTTAAACTCTACAGGGTAACAGGAGAAAAGAAATACCTCGATATGGCATGCTTCTTTCTCGATTTCAGGGGTCCTAAAGGAGAGCAATACAACCAGGCCCACAAAAGAGTTATTGATCAGTCAGAAGCTCTGGGACATTCGGTCAGGGCTACATATATGTATTCCGGTATGGCCGATATTGCAGCCATTGAAAATGATACTTCATATCTCAATGCGATAACAAGGATATGGGAAGATATAGTATACAGAAAAATGTATCTGACCGGCGGTATAGGTCAAACCGGTGGAAATGAAGGCTTTGGAGATCCGTATGTATTGCCTAATATGTCTGCCTATTGCGAAACCTGCGCATCGATAGGAGATATTTTTTTCAATCACCGCCTTTTTCTTTTACATGGAGAGTCAAAGTACATAGATATTCTCGAAAAGACTCTTTATAATGCGATGCTGTCAGGTGTATCATTGTCTGCTGACAGGTTCTTTTATCCGAATCCCCTGGAGTCAGAGGGTCAGCATAACAGGAGCGCCTGGTTTGGATGTGCCTGCTGTCCAAGTAATTTGGTCAGGATAATCCCTTCAATTCCGGGCTATATTTATGCTGTGGCAGAAGATGAGGTTTATATTAATATGTTTATGTCGAATGAAGCTTTGATTGAACTTGGTAAAGGCAAGGTTCAGATATCTCAGAAATCTGATTTTCCATGGGAAGGGAAAGTCATTCTGACAATAAACCCTGAAAAGTCCGGAAAATTCAGTCTGAAGGTCCGAATCCCCGGTTGGGTGATGAATGAAGCTATTCCGGGTGATCTTTACAGGTTCACTGATAAAACAGATCAGCAGGTTTCCTTTATGGTTAACGGTGAGAATACTGAGGTATCAATGTCTGAAGGATACGCTGTTTTAACAAGGAAATGGGAACCGGGTGATAAAGTGGAATTTGAGTTTCCGATGCCTGTAAGGAAAATAATTGCTGACCAGAGGGTTTGGGCTGATGCAAGCAAAGTTGCAATGCAGAGAGGTCCCGTCATTTATTGTGCTGAATGGCCCGATAATAATTCGGGCAAAGTACTTAATATGATGATAAATGAGGATGCTGCATTTACCCCTGAATTTGAACCGGCTATTCTTAATGGTGTTTGTATCCTCAAATCAACCGGATACCAGACAAAACGAAATCTTAATGGAGGTATCGACAAACTTGCAGAGGAACCGCTTACCCTGATTCCTTATTATAGCTGGAATAATCGCGGACCAGGTCAGATGATGGTATGGCTTCCTGTTTCGGAAGGAGCCACACGTCCGTTGCCGGCTCCGACCCTTGCATTTACATGCAAGATACGGGCGAGCAAACAGGAGAATACACTTCAGGCGGTGCGCGACCAGATCATTCCGCTTTACCCCGGAGACAGATCTCCCGCTGTTTTTAACTGGTGGCCGGCAACGAACAGATGGGAATGGGTGGAGTACGATTTTGAAAAACCGGAAAGGATATCCAAAACAAAAGTTTACTGGTTTGACGACGGACCTGCCGGTGGCTGCCGCGTGCCGGTAGAGTGGGAGATTCTGCAATTGAATGGAAATGTATGGGAGCCGGTAAGGGCCAGGAACAGATATAAAATTACAAAGGACGGAATTGATTCACTGATGTTTGATCCGGTTGTCACTTCATCGGTCAAAATTAAGGTACTGCTGAACCGGAATTATTCCGCCGGAATATATGAGTGGATAGTTGAATAAAGTTACCTGCCAGTGAATTAATTGTTAGTCATCTGTTAAAATATCTTTAATTTATTTCAACTCTGTTTCCGGTTTTGCCAGACTGAAGTGCTGCAGTAAAGAGTTCATGACTCCACATTGTTTCTTCGGGGGTGACATTCCCGAAAGGGTGTTTGTTTTCGTTTCCTGACAGTTCATGCATAAAAGCGCCTATCATTTGTTGAAACGCATCTGAAAATCCAAATTCAAAAATGCCGCCGGTTATTGTAGGTATTGCTGATTGAGATCCAACATCTATTCTTGTCCAGCCTTGTTCTTTTCCACTGGTTGTCAAAAAGTTAAATGCTTTGGGATTATGAGTGGAAAATATTACAGAGCCTTCAGTGCCATAAACTTCAATGAACCAGTTATTGGTTGAGCCGGGAGCCATTCTTTTTGTTTCAATAATCATTGAGAATTCTTTCCCTGTTTCCCGATCAGTACTTCTGCAAGTTAGAACTGCATTATCCCATGTTTTACATGGCACCATTCCTCCACTACCATCCGGCCGGGTTTCTGCTATTTTTTGAAGGTCGGCATACACATTTTTGGGTTTCCATCCCATTCGAAAAGGAATATGCAATGTGTGTATTCCCAGATCCCCCATACATCCATATTCTCCATTTATTTCAACCATTCTTTTCCAATTTATTGGTTTATTCAGGTCCATGTCACTTGAATGATGAAAGCCGGTCCTTACTTCGATTAACCTGCCGTACTTTCTGGCATTCAGCCATTTTATCAATTGCTGGCAGGCAGGGAAATATGGAAATTCCGAACTGCATCTTACTGACACCTCCGGGTTATTTTTAATAGCTTCAAGGATATTTTTATTTGCATTTTTGTCAATTCCAAAGGGTTTCTCTCCCAGGAGATGTTTCCCCGCATTTATTATATCAGTGTATATTTTTTCATGCAGATTATGAGGAACAGCACAATATATTGCATCAATATCCTTTGAGTTCAGGAGATCCTTATAATCATCAGTTTTAATAGTTATATCCTTAAAATTGTCTTCATACCATTTCCATGTTTCCTTATTTTTATCACAAATTGCTGAAACCACAGGTATGGGACTATTGTCAAGCAGATGGCACCAGCGGGCTATTGAGCTGCTGAATTCTTTACCCATTAAACCTAATCCTATTATTCCGAAATGAATTTTTTTCCTTTGCATAATAATCTTTTAATTTATCAAATAAGTACTAAAAGTGAGCTGGAGGTTGGAGTGCCTAAAGTTAAAACTAGGTGCTGCAAATAATAAAACTCCGCCATGAGCTCTTGATCAAAATTAATCTATTTAACTGAAAATCTGTATACAGTGGTTGATTTAAATGTATCACCCGGATTAAGTGTAGTTGTCGGAAAATCAGGATGGTTAGGGCTATCTGGATAATGGGCTGTTTCGAGACATAACCCAGATCTGAAATTGTATATCTTTCCTCCATAACCTATCTTAGTCTCATTTAGAAAATTTCCAGTATAGAGTTGTAATCCGGGTTGATCAGTTATTACCTCAAGCATACGACCACTTACAGGGTCAAAGACTATTGCATCCACCTCCTCCTTATTGTCCAGGACATAATTACAATCATATCCGTTGCCTATGATCAGTTGTTCCTCGTTTTCATCTATTCTTTCTCCTACAATATGAGGTATAGTGAAATCAAAAGGAGTACCTGCAACCGGACGAATCTCGCCGGTGGGAATCATTACTGAATTTACCGGAGTGAAAGCCGAAGCTTTGATAGTAAGCTTATGATCAAGGATATCACCATTACCTGCTCCACGGAGGTTAAAATATGCATGGTTGGTAATATTCAGAACGGTTTTCTTATCTGTTGAAGCGGTATAATCCATCACAATCTCATTATTATCTGTCCAGGTATATATAACTTCAACGTTCATCGTACCTGGAAAGCCCGCCTCCATATCAGGGCTGACATAAGTAAATTTAACAGCAGGATATTTACTATCTTTAATAATTTCTGTATCCCATACAACACTATGCCATCCTGCTTTACCTCCTGACCAACTATTTTTTCCGGCGTTTAAGGGGAGATTATATTCTACCCCATCAAGAGTAAATTTTCCATTTGCAATCCGGTGAGCATATCTTCCCAGAGTAGTGCCAAATGAAATATCACCATCGATTGTTTCCTCAAATGTATCGTAACCAAATGTGATATTATCCTTTTTACCATTTCTGTCCGGTATTTCTATCCATGTAATCCTCGCTCCGAAATTGGTAAGTTTTATAACATTCCCTGTCTTGTTTGTAAGCGTCAGGAGATAAACCTCCTTCCCATTATGCGTACCGTAAACTTCTTTTCTAACTGTTTGGTTTTTTTTTGCGGATTCGTTACAACTGGAAAAAGATGCTATAACCAGAATAATCGATAATAAATATATTCTTCTCATACTTTACCGGTGGTTTAAAAGTAAAACAATTTTAATCCTATTTTAAGAAATTTCACAGAGACTTTAATATTAACATTTTATGAGATAAATATCCGATGTTATATTCAAAAATCCGGAGTATACTTTAATTGTCTTTCTTTCCATTTTACCTGCCTTATCCGCACTTTTGCAATTTTAATATGACTGCAATAGGCTTCAAAGCCTACTTTATCATTCTTTATATTGTCAATTGGTGTCGGATCAGTTACCTCAAGGGCAAGTTTCCCATCAACGAAAATGAAACAATGTCCATTTATACTTCCTGCCATAATATGATACTTACGACCCGGATCGTAGCAAAACAGAGGAGTTCCGGCATTCAACTTATAATCGGGAGATTTTTCGATACCAACCTTACCTTCCCACCATCCCTGCAGTCCTGCTACGTAGGCTTCTCCTCTCTTATTTATTGAGTCGTTCCAGCTGCCATTCCACATAAGATTTATATCATGATCGCTAGGCAGAACATTTTGAGCCTCAAATTCAACTATAACATCGCCTGGAAATCCTCGTTTTGAGATAATCATTCCTGGAGAATTGTCCCGATGTTTACCGTAACACCACCCATCTTTTACCTCCCATTCCCCACTTTTCACATTCCAGTTTTCGTTTAAATCATTTGATAAAAAATCATCCTCAAAGATAATGGGAGAGTTTGCCAGGGCTATCTCCTTTTGCATTATGTTCATATTATCTGTTCGTTTAAAAGTTATTCCAAATAATGACCAACTCTTACAATAATTTACAAATATTAATAAAGTTGAAAGTCTTTTTTGTAAGGATTCTGACAGGGTTGAATATATAGAAAAAATTCTATTTGCGAGATATTGAAAATTAAAATTTAAAATCATAAATCAAATTATGCCAAATCCGCTTTGAGATTAAGCTCAAAAAAGTGCCTGTAACAAAAACCAAATATAGTATCATTCCGATTTGTATGAACTATTTGAATCTGCAAAAAATGATATTGTTAAAAGCATTTGAGTAGTACATATAATGATAACAGGAGAAAGCGCTTCTGCAGAAGAGACACCGGATCGGTTGTCGTAAGATTATCACCTGGCAGAATTCTTAAGAGGAACAATAAAAAAAAATATTAAATTTGAATTAATAATCAGTGTTCATAACAGACTATGCTTCAATTGCCCGGCGGGGAGGGCTCCAGACAGGTGGTCAATTGATAAAAACGGGGACCAGGCATGTGTTGAATAAACATTAAATAACTGATTTATAGTTTATTACAATGATAAAAAATGTTTTCCATTTTATGAATAAAAAAATAGTGTTATTTGCTTTATGTGTTTTTATCTTTCTGGGATGTAATAAAAACGAAAATGATAATGATCCTGAACGGGATAGCTATTTAACCCATTTTGAAAGTTTGAAAGCAGAACAAGATACCCTAAAAAGAGGTGAATCAACCGTAATAAAAGCCGTAGCAATCGGAAAAAACATTAAATACTCATGGACTGCAAGTGAAGGACCTATTCTGGGCGAAGGACCCGAGGTAAAATACGTTACTTCGCCCTGTTGCTATGGGAATATTACGATCACTTGCATAGCCAGTGGAGGCAACGAATCTGTAACCAAATCGTTAATAATATATGTTTTATTATGACCCGCTCAATATGCATTATTATACTGCTGATAATAACTCATAAAACAGCTAATTCACAATGCTGTGCATCATCTGGCAATCCTATTGGAAGTACAGTTAACATAGGACTCCTGGACAAGCATATTTTCAGAATAGCTGCATTTTACCGTTTCTCATCTTACGATGAATATTATATTGGTGACAAAAAATATTCAGGGAATATTGGGAGTGTCGAAAAAGCCATATTTAATTATGTGGGACTATTATCGGCTTATGGCATTTCTGACAGAATCACCCTGGAACTGGAAACAGGCTATTTTATCAACAAAACTCATTTTTATAAAATAAATGATCAGAAACTTACAGGATACGGGCTGGCTGATGCAGTTATATCGGTCAGGCCAAGGATCTACCATAATCCAGATAAACAATTCGAAATAAGCTGTACATTTGGTTCAAATATTCCTTTCTCAAGAGATCTGCAACAGGTTAATGGAGTAACATTACCAATAGACCTGCAACCTTCAACAGTCTCTTTCGGTCTGGTCTTTCAATCCAATATTATCAAAGAAAATTCTTTCAGGTCCAGCAGTTTTTTATTATTGACCCGTATTGAAAAATATTTTGAAACCAAACAAGGTTATACATTTGGTAACTCTTATTCAAATTCCTTGTTTTTTTCAAAGTTCTTTTTCGTTGAAAATCAATTTTTACAGGGATGGACTTCAGTTTTGCAGATCAGAAATCAAATAAGAGGGCAAAATTCATGGTCAGATAATCCTATTAAGGCGACAGGTAACTGCTCTTTCTTTTTTATACCTCAAATAAGTCTGTCTCTTCCGCACAAATGGAATTTTTCAATGCTGGTTGATGTTCCAGTTTACCAGTACTTCAATGAAATTCAACTAGCAAAGAAGATATCATATGCGATAAGTATAAATAAAGATTTTATATTATAATGAAAATCATCATGAAACAACATTTTTTTATTTTTACTATCCTTGGAGTATCATTCTTCTGCAATGCTCAGGATGGCGTAGGTTCAAAAATTGTATTTGATAATACTACATTCAATTTCGGGGTATTGGAAAGAGGTTCTAAGGCTGAGTGCGAGTTTTCATTTATCAACAAAAGCCTGTCACCTGTTGCGATTGCCAAAGTCAAAGCCTCTTGCGGATGTACGGCTCCAACCTGGTCGAAAGAACCGGTAAAACCGAATGGCTCTGGGAAGATTAAAGTTAAATATAATACAAATATTACCGGTTCATTTGTTAAAACAATCACAATATACACAACTTTGGACAATGAGACAATAACCCTGACCATTCATGGAGAGGTAAAAAAGAAACCAAAATAATCAGTTGTTAATTATGATTTAATTATTGTCTTTCCGTAGTCATTTAATTATTAATTGTCAAAATCAGGGATACTCATATATTCACCGTTCCTGAGCGCAGACTCATGTGCTACTATTCCTGGTGCTGTGTAAGCGAGTGATTCATAAATATCGATCTCCGGCCGGCGCTTGTTCACGAGTGAATCTATAAATTCGTGTGTAATAAATGTATGTGACCCGTCATGTCCGCTGTTATGTCGTAATGGTTCAGGCAACATATCTGTCTTCCACCACTTGGGTTGCTTATATGTTTCAATTATGTTAGATTTATACTGGAATCCTGCATCATCACTGCCAATCCTGTCGGCTAACTTCACTATCGTATGTTCATCACCGCCTTCCCCGGCTCCTGAAATGAAACTCATTTTATCTCCTCTCCATTCAGCTCTTACCGTATTAATTAAAGCTCCCTTCCAATTTACTTCAACCCTGAAAGGATTACCCTTATTGGTTTTAAAAAATGCTGTTCCATTCCAGAAGGGATTATTATAAGGATTATTTTTTAAATACGGACTGTCATCACCCCAGCCTAAACCACTCACATGAGTCAGTCTTTCACCGGTTACTGATGTAAGAAAGGATGTGCAATGTGTGGGATATAGCAATGGAGGCATCCCATGACGCCATGTAGGTTTCCCATTCTCAAACCACAGCGATTCAAGACCCGGATGATTATACTCAGCAGCAGCGCTGAAAATATTTCCAAAAAGGCCCTCTTTATAAAACTTCCTGACAGATATTGTATTCTGCATGTAATTAGAAGTCTCTGCCATCATATAAGTCAGGCCGGAACTAA
The DNA here is from genome assembly GCA_001768195.1 of Bacteroidetes bacterium GWA2_40_15. Lineage (GTDB taxonomy): Bacteria > Bacteroidota > Bacteroidia > Bacteroidales > VadinHA17 > LD21. Next base: position 35,035 of record MENI01000092.1, read on the forward strand.
GTACTGCGTCTTTCAACTTATAACACTCCTCGAGAGTAACAGCGGCAGGGACGGCGCTTAATACATGTTTGCCTGCTTTAAGAGTAGCTACTGAATGATTAACATGATCAGGAGCCGGGGTGGCAATAAATACAGCTTCAATCTTGGGATCGAGAAGAAGTTTATCAAGCGACTCATAACTCTTTGAACATTTATAAACTTCCATCAAACGCTTACGCCTCTCCGGGCGAAGATCACTAACTGCTTCGACGATACAGTCAGGATGTTCATGGAATTCAAACCCGGCACCAAACCTTCCACCGACAATCCCAATCCTGATTTTCCGTGCAATGACCTGGTCTGCAGCAAAAGTGACTCTCGGCGCTATAGTTAATGCAGCAATGCCCATTCCGGCCTGACTTATAAATTTACGTCTGCCGGTTCTCTGGTTAAATGATGGATTATTCATATTTATTATGGATTAGTTTATTCTCAAATCTTCATATATCACATATTAATTTCTCCTTATTAAGTGGTTTGTAAAACTAAGGGTAAATCAAAATATGAACAGATTATTTGTTTAATTATACTTCAATCGTAATTATTCAAATATAAAAGCAAATGATTCCTTTCGTAAGATTACATATTTGGAATAGTTTACAAATTCATTTCTATTTTCAAATCAATATCTTATAACCATTATACCAACTGTGGAATCTTCATTTGCTTGCC
>MENI01000093.1:0-2228 GCA_001768195.1 Bacteroidetes bacterium GWA2_40_15
AAGCAATGGGAAATATGGTTCAGAGGGCGAAGAGCATTCTGAGAACCAACGAGTTCACAGCATTGTATGATAAAGGCTTCCACACAGGATCAGAACTAAAAACTGCACAGGACCTTGGAGTGGAAACCATCGTAGCTATACCCGCAGTGCCTTCCTCGAGTCAGACACCCAATCCACTGTTCAACTACGTGTTTTTCAAATACAAGAGGGAAGATGACACATATACCTGTCCGGGCGGACGAAATGGTAATCCCGAGTACTCGGGATTGACCATGAATGTGCTGAAGGAGTATCTGAGGATGCTCGCTTCTTTGTTTTTGGCCATTTTTGACCTTATACGAAGCGTTTCAGAGGTCTGTGACGGAATAATATTCCCTGGCATACAGATGTTGTTCAGAAACAGATTAAGCCTTAAACCGCTTTGAATGAAGCCGGATTTAAATTGTTTTTAATGGTTTTTAGACAGACTCCAGTTATGCACAAGGCCAAAAACCAAACTACAGTAATTAACAAATGACCAACACGGCTGACATATATTATCCTTTGGGTGAAACGGAAAAACACTTTATCAAAAGTATTTGGCGCATATATGAATACAATATTCAGGAAAGGAGGGAGACAATACTGCCAAAAGGGACTGCAGAAATAATCTTTAATCTGTCAGACGACGTCGTCCATTGTAATTCTGCTTTAGACATTAGAAATAAACTGCCTTCCTGCTTTATTAACGGTATCAACTTAAAACCTTTCAATCTTATAAAAAACAAACAACAAGTATTTCTTGGTATTCAGTTAAATATTTTTGCCTTGAACATTCTGTTTAACATCCCTGTTAATGAATTTAATAACAGGGCTATTGACGGAACACTTATCTGCAAATCGCTGGACACATTACTCAATCAGATTGCATCAACATCTTTATTTATAGAACAGGTTAACCACATTCTGAAATGGTTTTATAATAAAATTGCTGTAACAAAAAATAAAACGGAAATCAACCGTATTTGTAAGTTTTATTATGACAATGAAATAAAAGACATGAAGGTTCATAATATCTGTCGTAAATACAATTACTCCGAAAGACATTTCAGGCGACTTTCTGTTGAATGGTTAGGAATGAACACGGAAGCGTTTGTACTATATCAAAAATATCTTAATTCGTTATCTCTACTGCATCGACCCGGTTTGTCATTAACTGATATCGGATATGATGTAGGCTATTATGACCAGTCTCATTTTATCAGAGAGTTCAGGTCTTTTACCGGTATTACACCAAAAGAATATCGGAAAACAATGAGCGACCTTCCTGGACATATTTACTGCCAACCCTAAAAATGTCCGAATTATACAATTTTGTCATGCACAGCATGGCGAAATTTGGTTTTAATTTTCATCTTATAAACATCTTCGAACTGGCAAATACCATATAATTCAGGAATAGGCTTGGCTGGATTACTATTTTATCAATGTTTTAGAAAATATTTTTACAAAGGGAAACCATTGCGCTTACATACTTTCTTTAAAATTAGTAACTATGGAAAACAATCAATTACCACCAAATATTAAAATTTGGCATCTCGGTTTGGGATTTGCAAACAGCAATGTTATCTACTCACTCATTAAATCTGGTGTGACTGAGCAGTTGCGCGACTCATCAAAATCATTAGTGCAACTTTCGTCTGATTGTAATCTCAACTCGAGCATACTTTTCAGAGTATTGCGGTTTGCGATTGCAATTGATGTGATTGTTCTTACAAATAACCTATATTCACTTTCAGACACTGGAAGGTTTCTGCTCAAAGATGTCCCCGGCAGTATTAATGGTGGCATGACTTTAACCGGTTCTGACCCTTGGCAAAAAAGTTGGAATAACCTTTTACACTCCATGCATAGCGGCGAACCTGCCTTCGACACAGCAATGGGAAGTCCATTTTTCGACTATTTGAATGATCATCCTGAATATGGTGAACCTTACAATAAATGGATGACTACCGTTTCTACTATGGCATCAAAGGCTATTACGGAAGCGTATGATTTTTCAACTTATAAAACAATCTGCGACATTGGTGGTGGACATGGGATGCTGTTAAAAGGGATTCTTTCGATTAATCCAAATTTGAATGGGATACTCTACGACTAGGAAAGCGTATTGAAGGACCATTTGCTCGAAGAAATGATTGACCGGGTTCAGATTGAATCAGGAAATTTCTTTGAAAGCGTTCCTTCAG
>MENI01000093.1:2244-5919 GCA_001768195.1 Bacteroidetes bacterium GWA2_40_15
AGCCACATTATAAATTGACAATTTCAATTTAACTTTTTTAATTCATAAACTTCAAAAAAGACAAAAGATAAAAGGATAAAGACAAAAGGTTCAAGACATTATGAAAAACAATAGAAAAAATCAACTTTGCGAAAAAATATTGAAGATAACTTGCAATTGACTGACTTTTATCTTTTTACTTTTGTCTTTTATCTTCTGCATGAATAATGCAGGTTAAATAATCATCAATAGGGTAAAAGCAAAACAGCAATTTAGTGGGTTAACAAAAATTAAAGCACATGAGTAAATATATCTTCAAATCAGCAGTTGAGTTAGCCAATCTCATTCGTGAAGGTAAGGCAACAAGTTCTGAAATAGTAATGGAACACCTGCGCCAAATCAATAAACACAATAACCAGCTGAATGCGCTCATTTCAATTTTTGAGGAAGAGGCAATAAAAGAAGCGGCATTATGTGATCAGGAAGCAACGGAAGGTAAATTTCGGGGACCACTCCATGGTGTTCCTGTTACAATAAAAGAACAGTTTTGGATAAAAGGGAAAAGGAGTAACACTAATTTTAAAAGGCTTAAAGATTTTGTTGCACCAGAAGATGCTGTTATTGTTGACAGAATCAGAAAAAGCGGTGCAATAATTCTCGGACAAACTAATGTACCTAAAAACCTATTGGATTATCAGGTAGCCGGAGACATTTACCCGGAAGGCAAGAACCCTTATAACCTTGAATACTCTCCAGGTGGAAGCACAGGCGGCGGAGCAACAGCACTTGCAGCAGGTTTTACAGCTTTGGAATTGGGTGGGGATTTTGGGGGTTCCATTCGGGTGCCTTCGAACTTCTGTGGTTTGTATGGAATGAAACCCACCGAAAAAACGGTTCCTTTGCACGGTAACATTCCATTGGCCAAAAATGCAAATACATTCATATTACACATGGTTCAGGCAGGCCCATTGGCAAGGACAATAGAAGATATTGAGTTACTTTGGAAAATAATTGTTGGTCCTCATGAAAGCGACCGTAATATTCCTGACATAAACTGGAAACAGCCGTCAACAAATTCGTTGAGTGACTATAAAATTGCATGGACTGATGGCTGGCCGGGATTTGAGACCAGTACACAAATAAGCAATGCAATTAAATCCCTGGCTGATAAACTGAATGCAAACGGATGCAAAATTGAAAAGAAAATTCCTGACGATACACTTCATCAAGATTCCTTAAAAACCTTTATTGGCCTATTCCCTTATATCATTGCTCAGGGAAACCCATGGTTTGTTCGGGCTATTATTAAAATGCAATTATATGGTGGTTTTTTAAAAGGAATAAAAAAGGAATTTCCTTATTTGATAAAACCCATGAACGATGGATTTAAATTAAATGCCAATCATTATGGCGAAATGATGCTTCAACGCAGTTTGATAACACAGAGATGGGAAAATTTCTTTAATGATTATGACTTTCTGATTTGTCCTGTAGCATTCGGTCCTTCCTACAAACGTTGTAAAATTGGCAGTAAACTTAATTACGATGGAAAAGAAATGATATACATAAATTATACCTGGCCTTTTGTTGCATGTTTTAATGCTTCGGGAAATCCTTCAATTACAATTCCACTTGGGCTGGGAGAAGAAGGGTTGTCTATTGGTGTTCAGATAGTTGGAAAATATTGGAGCGAACCCGAACTTATACATTTTGCAAAAAAAGTTTCAGAACTAACCTCAGGTTTTGTGAAACCCGAAGGATATTGACTTTTGCCGGGAATTTCCAAAATGTCCGAATTATACAATTTTATTATACACAGCATTGCAATATTTAACACGATAAAAACTTAATCATTTAAACTTCAAAAAAATGGCAAACAGCAATCAATTCAGAAGCACGGTAGGTTGGATAACTATTTTATCGGGCATAGTGGGTTTTATCAGTTATTTTTTAGTAGCTGGCTCCGTAAATTTCAATTTTGATTTTTTCTCTAATCCTGTCCTTATTTTTTCGATACCTGATGTGAATATCGGAATGCTTAGATGGAGCATGATTGCAGATATTTTTGGGTATTATTTATTATTACTTCCTGCTTTGTATTTCATTCATGAATGGCTTCGAGATAAAACAGCATGGAGAAATCTGATTACTTTTTGCGGAACATCTTATATTTTAGTTGGAGCGGTTGGTGCATCAATCCTTTCAGTTACCTGGACTACATTCCTGACAAAATTCCCAATCTCAACTCCCGAACAACAAGAGACCATCAAATTATTATTTGAGTCATTTTCTCTGATGGTAGGTAACGGGATGTGGAATTTGTTTGATACCATAGTTTGTGGTGTATGGATGGTTAGTATCGGGATTTTTATTAAACGTGAAAAAAGTTTTTTTGGATGGTTTACAATTATAGTAGGTGTGATTTCACTATTTGATGGTTTAGGAAATATTCTTGAAATAAAAGCTATGGCTGATATCGCAGTTAATCTGTACCTTATTCTAGCTCCTGCCTGGGCGATATTCTTAGGAGTTTCAATTGTCAACAAATCAGCATTAAACAATTCATAAAAAAAAAGACCATGAAAAAAATTGGAAAAATACTTATCTATATTTTGGGAGCATTTATTTTAGTAGTTGCCGGTCTTCTCACTTATGTTAAAACCATGTTGCCCTCAGTTGGCGACCCTACTGATATTAAGGTAGAGTTAACTGCTGAAAGAATTGAAAGAGGGAGGTATTTGGCAAATCACGTGATGGTATGTATGGACTGTCATTCGACAAGGGACTGGAGTTTGTATGCAGGACCTCCAATTGCAGGCACAGAAGGTAAAGGTGGCGAAGTATTTGACCAAAAACTTGGATTTCCCGGAAAATACATCTCAAACAATATCACACCTTTTAACCTAGGCAATTGGACTGACGGAGAAATTTTCAGGGCCATTACAACTGGTGTTTCAAAGGATGGAAGAGCATTATTGAACATTATGCCTTATCCTAATTACGGAATATTGGATGAGGATGATATTAAATCTGTTATTGCATATATCCGCACATTAACACCAATTGAACACAATATAGAAAAGTCCAAATCAGACTTCCCTATGAATTTTATAATAAATACGCTACCCCAAAAAGCAGAATTTATACCCATACCCGATAAATCGGATATTGTAAATTATGGTAAATATCTGGTAACTGCTGCAACTTGTTATGACTGCCACACGAAACAAGAGAAAGGGAAATTTGTCGGTGAACCATATGCCGGTGGTTTTGAGTTTAAATTTAATGACGGTTCAGCTTGTTATTCTACAAACATTACTCCCCACCCAACAGGAATTGGTGACTGGGATAAGGATTTTTTTGTTGAAATCTTTAAAATGTATGCAGACACAAGCTATACTCCGGAAAAAGTTGACCCTGGTCAACGTCAAACTGTAATGCCCTGGTCATTGTATGCTAACATGACAACTGAAGATTTAGAAGCAATGTTTGCTTACCTCAAAACATTAAAACCTGTTGACAATGCAGTAACTGCTTTTACAACTGCAAAATAATACGCTACAAACGTAGGTTAAAAACTTGACTATGAAGCCCTGTGCATAAAAAAATAAAATTCAACAGGATGGAGACTGCAACGTTATATAATCCTTGAATCCAATAATTTATTAAATTTGTAGCATGATTAGAAGAAAACAG
>MENI01000094.1:0-39900 GCA_001768195.1 Bacteroidetes bacterium GWA2_40_15
CTATTTCTATTTCGAAAGGCCGTTAATAATCCTTACTAATTTGTTAATAGGCTGTCAGTTTTATATTTCTTCGTGCGTTGCCCCTGCGGATATCTTGTCGTATTTCATGACTATCAATATATTTTTTACATTTACCGGTCAATTATGAAACCCTGAAACCCTGAAACCCTGAAACCCTGAAACCCTGAACATGGAAACTGTAACAAATACCTTACGCGACTCCAAAGTGGCCCGCTGGTCTGCTCTTGCTGTTGTTTCATTTACAATGCTTTGCGGCTATTACCTGACTGACGTAATGGCGCCTCTCAAACCTATGCTGGAAAAAGAGCTTCTCTGGAACAGTACTGAGTATGGTTTCTTTACAAGTGCCTATGGGTGGTTCAATGTTTTTCTGATCATGCTCATTCTTGGGGGGATCATACTGGATAAGAAAGGAGTACGGTTTACAGGTAAGATGGCGACAATTACCATGGTTACAGGAACCGCTATAAAATTCTGGGCCATTTCAACACAGGCACTCGATGGGATTGAAATTATAGGTATGAAGGCTCAGGTTGTAATTGCAGCTCTGGGTTATGCAACATTCGGAGTCGGGGTTGAGGTCGCAGGGATAACCGTTTCAAAAATTATTGTCAAATGGTTTAAGGGAAAAGAACTGGCTCTGGCAATGGGACTTGAAATGGCATCTGCACGTATAGGTACCGGGCTCGCACTGTTTGCCTCATACCCGATAGCTATATGGCTGGGTGATGTATCCAAACCGATATTTCTTGGACTGATTTTGCTTTGTATCGGGATGATCTCATTTTTTATTTATGCTCTGAAGGATAAAAAACTGGATAAATCAGTAGCTGCTGAGGCTGCAATATCCGGAATTGCGCAGGATGAAGAGTCTTTCAGGATTGCCGATATCTGGTTTATAATCAGGAATAAGGGTTGGTGGTATATTGCAATTCTATGCGTATTGTTTTATTCAGCAGTATTTCCTTTCCTTAAGTATGCTTCAGACCTTATGGTGAATAAATTCGGTGTTGATCCTTTGGTTGCCGGAAGCATACCGGCTCTTCTACCATTTGGTACTATACTTCTTACACCATTTTTTGGAAATCTTTATGATCGCAAAGGCAAGGGCGCAAGTATTATGATCCTTGGATCTGTTTTGATAATTGGTGTTCATGCTCTGTTTTCTATCCCGTTTCTGAATTTTAAGCCGGTAGCCATTGCCCTTATTATTGTGCTTGGAATCGGTTTCTCTCTTGTTCCTTCAGCAATGTGGCCCTCTGTTCCAAAGATCATTCCGGAAAAACAGCTGGGAACTGCCTATGCTCTTATCTTCTGGGTTCAGAACTGGGGATTGATGGGAGTACCATTACTGATAGGCTGGGTCCTTGATAAGTATTGCATTTCCGGATCCAAACTGGTTGATGGAGTCAATGTCCCAACCTATAATTACACACTGCCAATGATTATTTTCACCTGCTTCGGATTGCTGGCGCTTTTATTTGCATTTCTTCTGAAAGCAGAGGATAAGAAAAAAGGATATGGGCTTGAATTGCCTAATATTAAAAATTAAGACAAGTTTGTCTGAGATATTTTTTTTACTATATTTGTGAATGTTCAACTTAAAAACATGATTTAGTATGAGAAAGATTATTATCGGATTATCAGGAATAGTATTAGTGGCATTTATTGTTGTTCTGGTGGCTAACGCTTCAACGGGCGATCCAAAGGATGCAAAGAAAGCAATAACAGAAGTATCTAAGGATTGTGGCAAATGCCCGTCTGCAGCAGCTTGTGCTGACAAGGCAGAAGCAAAAACTGCTGAAGCTAAACCATGTTCAGCATCAGAAAAAGCTCCATGCGCAGCTACAGCTGAAGCAAAAAAATGCGATGAGGCAAAACCCTGCTGCGCTTCAAAGAAGTAAAGAACTGATTGGATAATATGGCATCAGTTTATTTGATGCCTTATCCTGTTTTGAGTCATAATTATCCTGGTTAACGGATGGTTATGACTCAATTAATTTATGATATTTAGCATAAAGCCTCACATCTCATAACTCACATCTCACATCTCAAATCTACTCAGCTATGTCATCAAACGAATTTGAAAAAGCCAGAGTATTCACCTTTAATGATTCAATAGAATACTCCGAGGGTGGTATTGTAAGCAAGACAGTCCTTAAGAAGCAGACCGGCAATATATCGCTCTTTTCATTTGATAAGGGCGAAATACTCAGTGAACATACAGCACCCTTTGATGCAATGATCCAGGTTGTAGATGGTAAAGGGGAAATAATAATTGGGGGTAAGTCATACATGGTTGAAACCGGACAAACTATTATTATGCCGGCAAATATCAGCCATGCTGTGAAGGCAGTTGAAAAGTTCAAGATGGTGCTTACTATGATAAGGAGCAGCTAGCTGCAATATTTCATTGAGGATGATTGTCGTTGTTCTGGTTTTACCCGGAACTTTATGCCATTTTGATCAGGATTGCTTTGAGAGTATCAGTCACATCCTCGGCCTCATCAACACACCTTTCAAGATTCTCCAGAATCTTGTTGCTCTTAAGCAGTTCTTTTGGATCTTCTTCTTTATCAAATAAGTCTGATACTCCCATAAAGTAAAGTTCATCAGCTCTGTGTTCAATCTCAGTTACTTTAGTGCATGCTTCTGAAATCTTTTCTTTATTGGCTATCGGATCTTTCAGGCAATGAACAGCTGCTTCAATCTCCCTTGAAGCTTCGTAAATAAGATCAGCAATTTCCCTGTATACAGGTCTTAAAATACGTGGTTTGTAAAGGCAAATCCTTCGACTTATCCCGTTTATGGAATCGACAACATCATCAATATTTCCGGTGAGTTCATGAATATCCTCCCTGTCGAAGGGCGTGATAAATGATTTGTTAAGCTGTTCGTAAGTTTTATTTGTGATTTCATCACCTATATGTTCAACATCCCTGATTTCCTTGTATAGTCTTTCATGATCACCAGGATCAGAACTTGCCATAAGTTCTTTAAGGAGTTCAGTAGCTTTTAACAGGTTGAGAGCCGATTTTTCAAATAATGGGAAGAATGAATGATCTTTAGGCACAAAAAACTTAAGAAGGCTATCTATATTCATGATTATCAAAATTAAATTAATTGGGAAAAACTGAGTATTAAGCTAAGATCCATTTCAGAAAGTGAAATATTAGAGAACCCACAACTGCAGAAACCGGAATTGTAAGTATCCATGCCCAGAATATATTCCTGGTAACACCCCACTTTACAGCTGATATCCCTTTTCTTGCTCCGACTCCTATAATTGCACCGGTAATTGTATGAGTAGTACTGACAGGTATACCGAAATGAGTTGCCCCGAATAGTGTTATAGCACCTGCAGTTTCAGCACAAAATCCCTCAAAAGGTTTCAGTTTGGTTATTTTTTGCCCCATTGTTTTTACTATTCTCCACCCTCCTGTTAATGTGCCAAGGGCAATAGCTGTATGGCATGATAAGACTATCCATAATGCGATGGGATCGTTTTTTGTTGCTAATCCGGCGGCAATAAGGGCAACCCATATTATTCCCATAGATTTCTGGGCATCATTTCCTCCATGTCCCAAACTAAATGCTGCTGCTGATAAAAGCTGTAGCCTTCTGAAATATTTATCAACTCCCAGCGGGGAGTGATTTCTTGCTATATATATTACAATTGCAGATATAATAAATGACATAATCATTCCTATAAGAGGTGCTATAACAATGAAAACTACGATTTTTATCACTCCTGCCATCACCACTGAACCCCATCCAGAGCTTGCTACGGCAGCACCTACCAGTCCGCCGACAAGAGTATGTGAAGAACTTGAAGGAAGACCGTACCACCAGGTAAAAAGATTCCATGTTATAGCTGCTAAAAGTGCTGCTGCTATAACAGTTAAACTGATGACATCAGGATTGACTACTCCCTTTCCGATAGTAGTGGCTACTCTCAAAGGAAAGACAACAAAGGCTATGAAATTAAAGAATGCAGCCATGGATACAGCAGCTAATGGGGAAAGAACTTTAGTTGAAACAATTGTTGCGATTGAATTTGCTGAGTCGTGGAATCCGTTGATAAAGTCAAAGATCAGAACCAGTCCAACTACAATGTAAAGAAAAGTCATAAGTTATTATGTTTTTACACCTGTATCACTTAATACAAAATCGCGATGTGATTTCACCATATTGACAGTGTAAAGGACCAGGTTTTTACTTTCAGAAAGCAGGTTAAGATATAAAAGCGTATTTCTGGTGCCAACCTGCTCTGCTTTTATGAACCTGATCTGCTTTTTCTTAATACGGGCAATCAGATTAAGTATTGATTGCTGCTGGGCAATAAGATTGTCAAGATTTTCGAATTTTTGTTTCTTGGTTATGTTCTGAACCTCTTCATAGAAAGTGGATACAAATTCATTTAATTCATGAAGATCTTTTACCTGTTCATGAACGAGAGGAGGATGGTTATTGTCGAGGTGCTCAAAAACGGGATCGGAAATATATTTTAAGCAATGCGCGATCTCTCTTATGTAATCGAGTATTTGTACATAAAAAGGACCTGTGTCAATTGAGTCTTCCTCAAGTTTTTTAAGTGTAGGATATAATTTATACTTCAGATCCTTCGAGAGTTGATTTAATTCTTCAATATTCTTTACTGTCTTTTTCATTTTCTTCCTGTCTTCCCTGATAAGGTTCAGTATAGTGGAAAAATACAGTTTAGAGACAGAACCAACTACACTTGTTATTGAAGAATTACATTTAATCAGGATATTGGCTCCGTTCAGAGTTTCTTTTTCATCAAAATCATCCTTCTTACTGGCTTTTTCAGACCTGGTTTTATGTATAAAGTGAGTCCTGATAACAAAAAGTACTGCTATTCCAAGGGCAACAAAAGTTGCTATTAAACCACCCCATCTTAAGAACATTGCGACAATGAAAGAAACTGTAAATGCAGTAAAAGCTGTAAAAAACCAGCCCCCTATAACTGTAATCACTCCTGTAATACGGTATACAGCACTTTCACGTCCCCATGCCCTGTCGGATAGCGATGTTCCCATTGCAACCATGAAAGTTACATATGTTGTGGATAAAGGAAGTTTAAGTGAGGTCGCACTGGCGATCAGCATACTTGCTACAAACATGTTCACGGAAGCTCTGAGCTGATCAAACGATGAAGTATCAATCTTATTTAATGATTTCTTTTTAAGTACTGTTGTGTCAAACTGTTTTTCAATGAATACAATCACTTTGTCAGGCACCATTCTGTTCAAAAATTTAGAAAATCCAACCGATCCCCGGACCATTGATCTTGATAAACCTGACGAAGCGAATCTTTCAGCCCCTGATCCCTGCCTCGCAAGATTTATCTCAGTCTGTGATACAGTCCTGGCTTTTTTCGAGAAGAAGAGTGTAGTAACCATTATAAGCCCTGCTGCCAGTAAGAAAAGAGTCGGGGTCTTTACAGGTTGCATAAGTACTCCCATCTTATAGGTATCAGGATTGATTGACGGATCATTCATTACTTCTTTGAATGATTCAAAACCTGCAAGGGGCACGCCAATGAAATTAACAAGATCGTTACCTGCAAATGCCATAGCAAGTGAAAATGTTCCTACCAGAACAATGATCCTGAGTATGTTGATTTTAAAAACAAGCATCAGGAACTGAAGCAAAACAGAAAATCCTATGAATGAAGAAATCAGCAGTTTCATTGTGTTTCCATGTAGCCATTCAATCGCTTCAGGTGTCATGAAAGAAGCGCCTTTGGCTCCTTTTACCAGCATGAAATAGACAATTGAAGTAATGGCAATGCTGCCCCAGATAGCTCCATAGTATTTCATGCTCCGCTCATAATTAAATGAAAATATGAGCCGTGTAATGAATTGTACCAGCGAACCGAATGAAAAAGCAAGTACAACAGACAGTAGAATGGCAGAAATTATAGCCAGGGCCTTTGCTGAATTTATATATTTCCCAAGGTCAGCAAGTGTGTTGTCGGAACCGAAGATTTTTACCAGGGAGATTGCCACTGCAGCACCGAGCAACTCAAAAACAATTGAGACTGTTGTTGAAGTAGGCAATCCGAAAGTATTAAAGGCATCGAGCAGAATAACATCAGTTATCATGACAGCCAGGAAAATAATCATGATCTCTGAGAAATAGAATTCGCCAGGATGAAAAACACCGGAACGGGCTATTTCCATCATGCCGCTCGAAAACGTTGCGCCAACTACAACACCGAGGCTGGCAATTATCAATATTACATTACGTGGAGCAACTTTTGAACCGATTGCAGAGTTTAGAAAATTAGCCGCATCATTGGTGATCCCTACAATAAGATCTGATATGGCCAGCAAAAACAGAATAATTACAAAAACGAGATAAATATTCACTTATACGAATTGGTTTGTTTAATATTTTTAAACCAGGATAGATGTTTTTTTGTACTGCTTTTATTCGTTATGGCATTATTATAGTGATGTTCAATTGTTTAGAATGATTACGGTTAAAAAACTCTTGCGAAATTAAGACAAATCATCTTAATAGAAAAGTTTAATTGCTGTTAAGTTTTTGTTACAATTTACTGCCGGATCGTAATTTACAGACTCATAGCACAGAATACCGGATGCAAGTATCTGAAAGTCATTGTTTATGTTACCTAAATGTGTTATTTTTATAAGATATTTTAATAATTATTAAAAACAGTTGAAAATGAGCAATATACATAATCTTGAACCGAAACCTCTATGGGGTTATTTCCATGAGATCTGTCAGATCCCGCATCCTTCCAAAAAAGAGAAGAGGATAGTCGAATTTATAAAAGATTTTGGAAAAAAGAATAACCTTGAGACTGTAGTTGACAAAGTCGGCAATGTGATCATACGTAAGCCGGCTGTCAAAGGAATGGAAAACAGAAAGGGAGTTATATTCCAGTCTCACCTTGATATGGTTCCGCAGAAAAACAGCGACAAGAAGCATGACTTTGAAAAGGATAAGATTGAAACAATTATCGATGGAGAATGGGTCAGGGCAAACGGAACAACACTCGGCTCAGATAATGGAATAGGGGTTTCAGCAGCAATGGCCGTTCTTGCTGCAAAAAATATTAAGCACGGTCCGCTTGAAGCTCTCTTTACAATTGATGAAGAGACTGGTATGACAGGTGCATTCGGACTTAAGAAAGGATTGCTTAAAGGTGATATCCTCATGAATCTTGACTCAGAGGACGAAGGCGAACTATATGTTGGATGTGCCGGAGGGATTGATGTCAGTGTATCGAAGAAATACGCGGAAGAGAAAACACCACGGGGATTATCTGCGTACAGGGTAGTTATAAAAGGTCTTAAGGGAGGACATTCAGGTGTCGATATCCAGCTCGGACGTGCAAATTCCAATAAACTGATGTTCCGGTTCCTGATGCAGGCGGAATCCGATTTTAGTATCAGACTGTCGGAAGCAGCAGGAGGCGATTTGAGAAATGCAATCCCTCGTGAGTCGTATTCACTTGTACTGGTATCAGGAAAGAAGATCAAGGAGTTTGAAAAATTTGTGAGGGGCTATGAGAAGATGTACAGGGCTGAGTTTGCCGAAACTGAACCAACTTTGTCATTCAGGGCTGCAAAGGTTGATCTACCTTCCAAAGTGATGAAAAAGGATGATCAGTATAAGATAATAAGGGCTGTTTATGCATGCCCTAATGGTGTTCAGAGAATGAGCCAGGCAATGAAAGGCCTTGTTGAAACATCGAACAATCTTGCAATTGTTAAATGTGCCGGAGGAAAATTTGAAGCTCATAATCTTACAAGAAGTTCGGTTGATTCGGCAAAAGAGGCTACAGCTTGGAAGATTGCTGCAGTTTTCCATCTGATTGATGCCGAAGTGACTCTTAAAGGCAGTTATCCGGGCTGGAAACCCAATATGCAGTCTCCTGTGCTGAACACTATGAGCAGGGTTTATAAGGATATGTATGGAAAAACACCTGAGATAAAGGCAATTCATGCCGGACTCGAGTGCGGAATACTCGGTGGGGCATATCCTAATCTCGATATGATCTCATTTGGCCCGACTATCAGATACCCGCATTCACCTGATGAAAAGGTCAATATTGCATCTGTAGGTAAGTTCTGGGATTTCCTTGTTGAAACTCTCAGGCATATACCGGTCAAATAGGGAATTATTTATTAAACAGATTTTTATGTTAAGTTGTCTTCAACAAGATTCCCCCTTTGAAGGGGGATAGGGGGATGTTCAATATGATAACTGTTTCTAATCTGAGATTCAGATATGATAGCGGATCAACCGATGTTATCGCTGGCATCAGTTTTCAGATAAAAAAGGGAGAGATCTTCGGATTCCTCGGTCCTTCCGGTGCTGGTAAAAGCACAACTCAAAAAATCCTTACCGGACAATTGAAATCCTATTCCGGTTCAGTGTTGGTTGCCGGAGCAGAAATCAGGAATGCTGACCGTCAACTCTATAACTTACTGGGTGTAGCTTTTGAATTTCCCAATCTTTATGAAAAGCTTACCGCATTGGAAAACCTTAAACTGTTCGGATCATTTTATGACCGTAAGCTTATTGATCCCGGAAAACTACTTGGAATGGTCAACCTTTATGATGACAGAAACTCTCTTGTCGGTTCATACTCCAAAGGAATGAAAATGCGTCTGAATTTTGTACGGTCAATTATGCATAGCCCTGAGCTGCTTTTCCTTGATGAACCGACCTCCGGTCTCGATCCTGTCAATGCCAGGATTATAAAGGACATTATCAAAGGACTCAGAGAAAAAGGAACGACTATTTTTCTTACTACTCATAACATGAATGATGCAGAATCGCTCTGCGATGAACTTGCTCTGATTGATAACGGTAAATTGATAGTAAATGGAACTCCTGCTGACCTTAAACTGAGATTCGGAGAGGATAAGATCAGTGTTACTCTTCGTCGTGAAGGCTTCAGAATACTATCAGAGCATTCACTTAGAGGGATAGGTTCGGATGAGGATTTTCTTGAAACATTAAAATCGGGGGAAATTGAAACTATTCATTCCTGTGAGGCCAGTCTGGAAGATATCTTTATTAAAGTAACAGGCCATGGTCTGACCGGCACATTTTCTGATAACAGTGATCATGCTTAAACTTCTGATATATGATATAAACATACAGTGGCGCAGCGGATACTGGAGTGTTTACAGTATCATGGGTTTATTATACATCCTTATCCTGCTTAATATCCCCATAAATATCAGGGATGAAGCAGCCGTTGGTATAATTTTTATGGACACATCTGTCCTGGGTTTAATATTTGTCGGGGCTCTGGTCTTGTTTGAAAAACAACAGGGTGTCCTTCAAAGTATGTCTGTGACTCCTTTGAAATTAAATACATATATTTATTCAAAGGTTCTCTCTCTGACATTACTGAGCACTGTTGTCAGTTCACTTATCTGGATAGTACCACTCTGGTCCCTGAAAGGATATGGCTTTATCTTATCCGGGGTTGTTTTGTCTTCAATAGTTTTTACAATTTTTGGATTGGGATTCTCTTCAGGAGTAATTACTTTTAATCAGTACCTGGCAAGGATCTTCATGGGATCATTGATATTTTCAATTCCTGTTTTCCCGTTTCTTATTTATCCGGAGATGGTCTGGCTGATCATATTTCCGACAAATGCAGCCTTAGACCTGTTTCTGCAGATTTCGAAAGGCTCTTATTCTATAATTCAGTTTATTGATATAATACTATTGGTAATCTGGATTTTTATCATGATGATATTTGCCAGAAAACAATTCAGGAAAAACAACCTTTTTATTTGAATATTATACAAAATGAATATTCGGATTATATTAAATTCCTTCAAGGCTGATTTCAGGTTCATTTCACGCGATCCGATGCTTTTAATGGCATTCTTAGCCCCGTTTTTTCTTATTCTGTTCCTTCGTCTGTTAATTCCTTTGCTTTCTGAATATATATATGCCAGGACATCTTTTCAGCTTTTGGATTATTATCCGATTGTTGCGATTTCAATGGTAAGCATTATTCCGATGCTTTTCGGAATGGTATACGCTTTTATACTTCTTGATGAGAATGATGCAAATATACTGCAGGTTATTTCAGTGACTCCGGCAGGGAAGAGAGATTTTCTCTATATGAGATTACTTATACCGGCTTTTCTTAGTTTTATTATGGTATTATTTACAATATTTCTGACTGATCCTGTAACTGGCGAAGGATGGTTAAGATCTGTATTTATATCATTACTTTTGTCGACACAGTCTTCATTTGCTTTCCTTTTTATAGGATGCATTGCTGCAAATAAGGTGCAGGGGCTGGCAATGTCAAAACTTTATGGAATTTTTCTGGTAGCTGTTCCACTGGGACTCCTTCTCCATCATCCCTGGAATTATCTGGCATTTTTCTCCCCTTTATACTGGATCAGCTGGGCATGGATAATTCCATCAACCGGAGAGAGTCTTATGTACGGTTTAATTGCAACAGTTATTACAGGTGGATGTATAGTTATTTTTTTTCGTTATTTTCTTAAAAAGCACTCAGGCTGAGTGTAATATTTTCACCCTGTATATCGTGCCATATGAGCCAGGAAAAGGTCTTTTCTGTTTCTGGCTATGGGTATTTTTGAACCATCCGTCATCTCAATGTATCCTCCATCATACCTGATATACTTCTTTACAAAATCGAGATTGATAAGGTGGGAGTTATGGGGTCTGAAAAAATTCCTGTCATTGAGGATCTCCTGGAACTCCTTAAGATGTTTTGAGACAAGTATTTTGCGCATAAGACTGGAAAACTTGGTCATATAATTGTTTGTAGCCAGCTTAAGAAGTGAATCAGCTCTAAAATAGTTACGATCTTTATCCAGATGTGCCGAACCAAGTCTTATATAGCCTATTTTGAGAAAAAATAGTATCCTGATTAATGGCTGCCGATTCAATAACCATCTGAAGTGAGTTAATATACTCATTAATATCACCTATTGAATTGTAAAGATTTGCCAGGTTATTGTAATTCCAGGGTACAAGGATTTTTACTTTATATTTTCTGGCCAGTTCAATACTGCTTTTGAAATAATCGACACTCTCAAAATAGAATCCTGTACGGAAACTGTATCTGCCAAAAAAATTCAATGTCTGGGCAATGATCTCATTCTCGTTATTACCCTTGGCTTTGTTCATAGCAATAGTACCTTCCTGCGAGGCATTTCTGAAATCACTGGTAAGCATAAAATATTCAGCCCTGGCAAGGTGGAGCAGTGTAGGGAATTCAATATTTTTTTCAATGCAAACTGCTTCGGCAGAATCAATATGAGCCCTGATATTTTCGATATTCTTTGAATGATATGCGTATTCAAGGGCCTTTGTGACATGCATGCTGACAACTGAGGTATCCTTGTCTGACCGTACTTTTCTATTAAACAGCTGAGTAGCTGTCAGGGTTGAGGGTGAGCAGGGAACCAATGCGATAAGCACTGAAAATAACAAACAGATACAGATCTTTCTGTAGTATTTTATCAGATATCTGTATAGTAGATTCATTGACCTGGCTTTACTAACTGCAAGTTAGCATCAAATTGTGAAAAATGTTTATACCGGTTTACGGATTGCAGGTTTGAGTTAACGGTTGGCAGAAATCTTTTCCGGATAACAGTGATTTTACCAGTTGATATCAGTGAATCTCAGGGTTTGATTTCCATAAGAAGATCGTCCTTCATTACGTTGGTATTTGCTTTGGCTGAGATTTTTATAACGGTGCCATTAATGGGAGAGAGTATCTCATTCTGCATCTTCATGGCCTCAAGGATAACAACCGGTTCTCCCCTTTGTACTACAGAGCCTTCTCTTACAAGCACATCGATGATCTTTCCGGGCATTGGCGCCTTAATGTATTCTGCAGTGGCTTTTCCCTTCTGAGCATTGAGTACCATCATCCGCTGAAGGGAAAATGGAGTTTCCACTGTAAACGTGTAGCTTATATCATTAAAAAGTATCTCATACCTGTTCTGGCGGGAGCGGACAATCTCAACAGGATATTTCCTGTTCTTCCATAAAATATAGGTTCCGAGTTTTTCATCGGCTTTTAGTTTTACTTCATAATCGCGTTTGCCTATCCTGATAGTATGTTTCAAGGGAAGAGAAAAGCTGTACTGTCTGTTTTCAGATGATATGGCGTAAAGCTTCTTTTTCTGGAGTTTATCGTTTGACATATTAAGCTACTTGTTAAAATTGACTGATTCTTTTATTAAGCAACCATGGATTAATCTCTTTGCCATGTTTGAAATCTATGCTTATGCTGTCATCATTCAGGTTCTCCTCGACAAATAGTTTGACTGTGAGCCATGCTGCAAGCATCTCTTCATATTCAGCATTAAAGTAGTATTTTTCAAGGTCTTTTTCAATAAATGCCGTGGTGAAACTGCCGTCCTGAAATTTGGGATGACGTACCAGCATTCTGAAGAATGGAAGAGTGGTTTTTGTCCCTTTTATCCATACCTTATCAAGAGCCATTTTGGTATTTTTAATAGCCTCTTTACGATCTCTGCCTTTAACAATGAGTTTGGCAATCATGGAGTCGTAACTTGCAACAATTGAGGAGCCATTCTGTACACCTGTATCTACTCTTACACACTGATAGGTTGGCATACTGAGGCTCTCGATTTTTCCAGGATCCGGCGCAAAACCCGATTGAACATCTTCAGCATTAATCCTGCATTCGATTGCCCATCCTTTCAGTTTTACATCTTCCTGTTTCAGTTTAAGCGCTTCTCCATTTGCTATCAGTATCTGTTGTTCAATAAGGTCAATTCCTGTGATTACTTCAGTTACCGGATGTTCTACCTGTATCCTGGTATTCATCTCCATAAAATAGAAATTTCTGTCTGAATCGAGCAGGAATTCAACTGTACCTGCTGAATAGTAATTAACAGCTTTTGCGATCTGAATGGCCATATTGCCCATCTTTTTTCTGAGCCTTGCATCCAGTGCACAGGATGGAGCCTCTTCGAGCAGTTTCTGATGCTTCCTCTGGATTGAACATTCCCTTTCGCCGAGATGGATCACATTTCCTTTTGTATCACCAAGGATCTGAAATTCAATGTGTTTTGGATTTTCGATATATTTTTCTACAAATACAGACGGATCATTGAACGATTTTTCTGCCTCTTTACTGGCAATTGTAAACATCTTTCCCATCTCTTCAGGCTTCCTGACAATTCTCATACCCCGACCGCCACCACCCGATGCAGCTTTTATAATAACAGGGTATCCGATTTTTTCAGCTATAACAATTGCCTCTTCTTCGTTGGCAATATTACCCTGACTGCCCATTGCCATAGGAATGCCATTCTGGAGAGCAAGATTCCTGGCAATTGTCTTGTTTCCCATTTTGTAGATGGCGTCAGGGGAGGGGCCAATAAAAATTATTTTATTTTCAGTGCATTTCTGAGCAAAGTATGCGTTTTCAGCAAGAAATCCATACCCTGGATGAACAGCATTTGACTTTGTTTTCAGGGCTATTGCGATAAGCTTCTCAATGTCGAGGAAGACAGGTATCTCCGAGTTGTCTTCGGTGTTGTCAAATATGATATCAGCTGAGGCAAGATACATTGCATTGGGTTCCACAGCTGTTTTTACCGCCACGGTTTCAATGTTCATCAGGCGTGCTGTCTTCATGATCCTGATGGCAATCTCGCCTCTGTTCGCAATTAATATCCTTTTTACTTTCATTTTATTCGATTATATTCTTCCAAATTTAACCCACCCCTTGCCTCCCGGTTATGCGAGACAGGCTCTCACAGGAAGGCATCCAATAAACTTAAACCTTCTGCTCTGTGCCCTGAGCCCTGAGCCCTGTGCCCTGTGCCCTGTGCCTTTATAGTGGCATATTCCCATGTTTCCTTGCAGGTACCTTTACCCATTTATTACTAAGAGCATCCAGCGCTGAAATTATCTTCATCCTTGTCATTGCAGGATCAATTACCTCATCTATATAACCACTCTCGTCAGCGATGAAAGGATTGGCTATTTTGTCTCTGTACTTTTTGACAAGTTCTTTTTTCAGTTCTGCAGGATTTTTCGACTCCGCAAGCTCTTTCCTGTAAAGAATTGCAACAGCTCCGTCAGGTCCCATAACTGCTATCTCTGCGGATGGCCATGCATAATTAAAGTCACCTCCGAGGAATTTACTGTTCATTACGATAAATGCTCCTCCGTATGCTTTTCTCAGAATAATAGTAATTTTTGGTACAGTGGCTTCGCTGTATGCGAAAAGCAACTTTGCCCCATGCCTTATAATTCCTGCATGTTCCTGATCAACACCAGGCAGGAACCCGGGAACATCCTCGAATGTGATTATAGGAATATTAAAAGCATCGCAGAACCTTATAAATCTTGCACCCTTTACTGATGAGTCAATGTCGAGGACTCCGGCAAGAACCTTGGGCTGGTTTGCTACTATGGCGATTGTTCTGCCTCTTAATCTTGCAAATCCGGTTACAAGACTCGCTCCGAAAAGTTCAGATGTCTCATAGAAGCTGTTCCTGTCAACAACCTGGTTAACAACATCCCTTACATCGTAAGCCTTATTAGGATCATCCGGAACAATATCCCTGAGTTTTTCGTTGGTATCAGTTATAATGCCATCATCTGAAACAGTAGGCGGGTTTTCAACATTGTTCGATGGCAGGTAGGACAGAAATTTCTTCAATGCAAGGATTGTATTCTCTTCGTCATCATAGATCATATGTGCAACACCGCTCTTTCTGGCATGAACTTCAGCACCTCCGAGTCCATCGGATGTCACATCTTCGTTGAGAACCTCCTTGACAACATTCGGCCCTGTGACGAACATATAGCTTGTGTGATTCACCATGAATACGAAATCGGTGAGAGCCGGGGAATAGACCGCTCCACCGGCACACGGCCCCATAATTACAGATATCTGGGGTATTATCCCTGACGACTGGATGATATTATGAAATATAGAGGCGTAACCGCTCAGACTGGCAACACCTTCCTGTATCCTGGCACCGCCGGAATCCATCATTCCGATGATCGGAGCTCCCATCTTCAGGGCCATCTCCTGAACCTTGGTAATTTTTCTTGAGTGGACAAGCCCCAGCGATCCTCCCATGATGGTAAAATCCTGGGCATAGGCAAAAACCAACCGTCCGTTTATTTTTCCATGACCGACAATTACTCCATCACCGTATTTCCTATCTACTTTCCCAAATTCAACCGGAGTATAGGCTGGTGTGACAAATGCATCTATTTCTTCAAAGGTGCCAATGTCAAATAACAGGCTGATGCGTTCCCAGGCTGTTAGCTTACCTTTGACATGTTGTTTGGCAGCCTGTTCGGGACCAGACTGTTTTTTAAGTGCTTCCTGCCTTTCAGTAAAGGCTTTATAACTTTTACCCGATAAATCCATAACCTCTTGTTTTAGCGGGGTCAAAAGTAGTCATAATCGCTGTATTTCCCAAAAAAGTATTGACCGTGCTTTTTCCCTTTTAATTAAAGTAAAGATAAACAGATAAATGGAAGAATGAAAAATTCGACTGATTATGGATGCTACCTTGTCTGGCAGCAAATTCGTTTTTATGATGGTTTGAATAGTCCGTCCTCATTCGAGCCCAGCATTCCCGCCCTGAGAGAAATATCACTCGCCCTGTACAGGTCTTTAATCATAGTGTCATCAACAACAGGGAAGTGTCGCATCGATTCAAGTTTATCACCTATAAACTCAAGGTCCTCATCTGTTGTTGCCCATTTTCGTGAACTGTATACTGACAGATCAAGGGGACGTGAATAGGAGCGCAATGATTTTTCGCCGTTTAAATTGAAATAGAAATCAAAATATGACATAACAAGTTCCCTGATGGAACGATAGACAGGTTCCCTGTATCTGAGAGTTGTGAAGTTTGATTTTGTAACTGCACCCCAATGCCCGTTTTTCCTGAAAACTGCAATTACATGATCGTCATCATTCCAGGCTTTCATGTCAACCAGAAGAGGTTTATACCCGATAAATCCGAGGCATGCTGCTGAAAAAAGCGCTCCTTCAAAGCAATGAGCCGACCTTTTCCTGATCACCCAGCGGGGAGACCTGCATTCCGGATTGGGATTATAGTCAATGGAGTCGAGAAAACCCTGTATCTTATCAGGGTTTGACATTGTCTTCAGAAACCTGATTTCATCTTTATTCCAATCCATAAGCTTTGTTGCTTGGTGCCGTCCCGCCTTAGCGGGATCTTCGCTTCGCTTCGAGTTGCTGGTTGCTGGGTACTTGTTCCGGGTTCCGGGTTCCATGTTCCATGTTAACATATCTCAAATCTCGTCTCACAACTTATGTCCTGTGCCTTGAGCCCTGAGCCCTGAGCCCTGAGCCCTGAGCCCTGAGCCCTGAGCCCTGAGCCCTGAGCCCTGAGCCCTGAGCCCTGAGCCCTGAGCCCTGAGCCCTGAGCCTTCCTTACACCAGCTTCCTGATTATCTTTTGCATCTCTTCATACTGACGTTCCATGCTCATGACAAGCTTCATCTGTGCCCTGGTTCTCTGCAGGTTATGTAAAGGGTGATGTATCTTGAAATAATTGTTTCCGTCAATATAGTCAGTAAGGAAACGGACACCTATTGTGTAGGTAATAAGTTTTGGGGCAAAAGCCAGGTATTCTTTTTCAACCTCATTAAGTGTTTTGCCTGTTTCGGAAAGATATCCCGAAGCATAAGCCTCAAAAAGGGAGATGTTCATTTCCACCTTTGAAAGGTCTTTCTCATCTTCAGCTGCAGTATTGGTAACCGTTCTTATTGAGTCACCAAAGTCATAATGAACATACCCGGGCATTACAGTGTCGAGATCAATAACGCAAAGGGCTTTATCGTTCTCATCCAGAAGTATATTATTGAATTTTGTATCGTTATGAGTTATCCTGAGAGGTATCTTACCGGATCTTCCAAGCTTCAGAATTGTCTTCATCTCCTCTGACCTGCTTAGATATTCTTTTATCTCTTCGGTAAGGCTTGCTACGCGTCCTGCAGGATCTTCCTTTATCTTCCGGTTGAGAGTCTCAAGCCGGTTCTCGATATCATGGAATTTTGGAATTGTTTCTGCAAGAGGACCTCCCGGCATATCAGCTAGCATTGCCTGAAAACGGCCAATGGCTTTGCCTCCTTCGAAAGCCTTGTCCGTGTTGTCCACAATGTTGTAGGAGCGGTGATCTGAGATGAAAATATACATCCTCCAGTAATTACCATCCTTGTCTATGATCCAGCTTTTACCATCTTTTGCGGGAATCAGTGTCAGGCACTCCCTCTTGAGATTTGAGCCGGGGATTAACTGAAGCTTTTTATTCAAGTGAACAGTAACTCTTTCAATATTATTCTGAAGTTGTGGTATATCTTTGAATATCTTGTTGTTAAGACGTTGAAGGATGTAATTGTCTTTATCGCTCTCACTTGTTTGAACACGGAAAGTATCATGAATATGGCCGCTACCATAAGGTTCGCCTTCAAGATATGTACCCTCAGGAGTAAAATATCCGAATATTTCTTTCAGGTCGTAAGTCATTTCCTGCCAGCATTATGACCAATAAAGGCGTAATATGCTATTATAAGATATGAGGGTACACAAATCCAGTAAGCAGTCTGAGTTGAAAAGATATCGGCAAACTTTCCATAAATAAGAGGTAAGAGGGCTCCTCCTGCAATTGCCATAATGAGAAGGGCTGATGCCGTTTTTGTGAATCGTCCCAGTCCTTCCAGTGTGAGAGGCCACATAGCCGGCCATACAAGTGCATTGGCAAGTCCAAGGAGAGCTACAAATAATACCGTTACCGGTAGTACCATTACTATTGGCTTTAAAGTCATTATATCAATAAAAGGCATTGTGAAACTGACTTCAGCCGGAGTGAAAATTGCTCCAAGTGAAAATATCACCCCTAATATAGCGCTGGCCTTGAGTGCAGTAACCTGGGTAAAGAGTTTAGGAATAAATGCAATACCGCATATATAGCCAATGATCATTCCGATCAGGGTAAGTGAAGTATAATACTTGGCCGACTCCATCGCAATGCCAATAGACTGCCCATACCTTATTATACTGTCACCCGCAATCACTTCAACACCTACATAGAAGAAGAGTGCTATCATGCCCAGTATAAGATGAGGGAACTGCCATACGCTGGTTTTCATTAAATTAGCATCCCCAACTTGCGGATCTTCCTTATCTGTATCAACTTCAGGAAGATGGGCTAATCGGAGAAGCAAGCCAAGCAGTACAAGTACCACAGTCATTACTATGTAAGGCATTATAACCCTGCCTGCCAGCTCATCAAGAATGCCTGCACGAGCTACAGAATCTGCAACTTCAGCAAGTTTTGCTTCAAGTTCTGCCGAATCTTTAAGGATAAAATGGGAAAGAATGATCGGGGCGATTGCTCCTGCAAATTTATTTGCTATACCCATTATACTGATACGCTTTGCAGCACTTTCCGGGGGACCCAGAATAGTAATATATGGGTTTGATGCTGTCTGAAGAAGAGCCATACCGGTACCTTCAACAAAGAGACCCAGAAGAAAAAGGCTGAATGTCCTGCTCATTGCAGCCGGGATAAAAATAAGTGCTCCTGCGGCCATGATCCACAAACCTATCGACATACCGTTTTTAAAACCAGTCTTCTTCAGCAAATAAGCTGAAGGCAGAGCCATAACCAGGTATGAGATATAGAACGCAAATGTTACGAAATAGGCTTCAAAATCTGATAATTCGCAGGCTGTTCTTAAGAATGGGATCAGGATCCCGTTGAGCCATGTTACAAATCCAAAGAGGAAAAAGAAAATACCAATTACTGCGATTGCAAAAATATAATCCTTCTTGCTGATGGCACCTGAGGTACTGGAAGTCGTCATAATATTTATGTTAAAATAGGTTAGGTAAACTTGAAGATTTCAAAACTAATCTTTTTCTGCGACCGGACAAAGAAAACAGTAAATTTCTTATCCTTCAAAATCGGTAATCGTTTTCACCCCTCACACCTCACTCCTCACTCCTCACTCCTCACTCCTCACTCCTCACTCCTCACTCCTCACTCCTCACTCCTCACTTCATATCCCCGATATCTCCCTCGATTTTGCCCCCAGGTATCCGCCATGATGTCTTCTCGCATAATCAGCGGCGGTAAACCCGATTTTTTCCATCATCAGAACGACAAGAGCATCACCTATTACTGTCATAACTGTTGTTGATGTGGTAGGTGTAAGGCCAAGAGGGCATACTTCAGATGGATTTCCGGTAAATATACAGCAATCAGCCTCTTCTGCAAGAGGACTATCGGTATTTCCGGTAATAACAATTACAGGGATATCCGGATAGAGGTTGTCTTTAAGATTTATCAGCTCTATTATCTCTCTCGTTTTGCCCGAATTGGAAATAACCAGTAAAACATCATTCGGCTGAAGAATCCCGAGATCCCCATGCTGCGCTTCGCTTGGATGAAGATATGCTGCAGGTGTTCCGGTGGAACTGAATGTTGTTGCTATATCATGTGCTATCTGTCCGGCTTTTCCCATCCCGCTTGTCACAAGTTTTCCTTTTTTCTGATGGACATGTGTGTAAATTATCCCAATCGCTTTTCCAAAACTCCCTGTGACAGGAATCTTATTAATGGCTGAAGCTTCATTATCAAATATCTCTCTTATCCTTTCTTTCATAAACATCTCATAAATAAACTTTTCCAAAGGTATCAAAAAAAATAATCCGCAAACCGGTACTTTTATTTTTCAAAGGCTGGTATAATATCTATTTACTGTTAAATTTGTTAGTGTCATTTAAAAAATATTCAGATGGGATTCTTCTATGAAACAGATCCGCTTACTCTTCAGAAGAGAAGTACTCAGCCCTATATAGTAGCAACTGCTTTCCTCTCACTTTTTGGTATTGTAGGATTTGCATACTATGGTCTGCCATTTTTTTACGATTTCATGATTAAAGAGTATGGATGGTCAAGGACAGTTGTAACTTCAGGGAATGCTCTTGGCAAGCTGGTTGTCGGACCTCTGTTTGGTTTCATAGCAGGGTGGCTGATAGACAAATATGGCCCCCGGCGGCTGATGCTTTCCGGTGTTATGATGATGGGAGTGGCTCTTATCGGGCTGAGTATCTCGGACAACCTGGGAATGTTTTATCTCTTCTATATTTTTAACGCTCTTGGCTATGTGTGTGGCGGACCCCTGCCATGCCAGGTGCTTATATCGAGATGGTTCGACAAGAACAGGGGCAAAGCCATGGGAATTGCCTACCTGGGTATTGGAACAGGAGGTGCTTTAGTACCTCAGATAGCTGCAGGGCTTGAAAAGAGTATAGGCTGGCACAATGCACTGGCATCACTTGGGATTCTGATCATATTATTTGCCCTTCCGATGGTATACTTTATAAAAGGAGCCTCTGTAAAACCTGCAGTACAGGGAAAGAGTGAGGAAGCAATTCCAATAAAGAGCATTCTTACAAACCGTAATTTCTACCTGCTTGCTTTCGGAAGTATGTGTTCTATAGGTGCTGTTGGAGGTGTGGGTCAACATCTTAAACTTTATCTGCGCGACATTAATTTCTCTCAGTCAGATGCCGCAAATGTTATGTCGTTTGTTCTTCTGTCGAGTCTTGCCGGAAGGCTGCTAATGGGCTGGCTGGCTGATATTTTCAGACGTAAATATGTAATGTTGATGATTTACCTGATTGTAGCCTCAGCCATTCCATTGCTCCTGATGCCTGATTTTCCCGGCAGGATCTACATCTTTGCAGTTATATTTGGTGTCGGGCTGGGCGGTGATTATATGATAATTCCTCTTATGGCAGGCGACCTGTTTGGCATAAGGGCGTTGGGCCGAACAATGGGGATAATACTTGTTGCCGATGGTGTAGCAGAATCAATGTTTCCGATGCTGGTCGGACGTCTTTACGACACAGCCAGCAGTTATACCCCAGGATTCATGGTCCTTATCTTCGTTGCTCTGGCCGGGGCTGTGATAATCTCCTTCCTTCCAAAACAGCAAATAGCTCATAGCAGGTAGCTGAAATCGGTAATCAGTATTCGGTAATCGGTATTCGGTAATGGAAGGTAAATCAGCTGGTTCCTGGTTCCTGGTTCCTTGCTGATTGCCGGATCAAACCCACCCATAGCCCCTCCCAGGAGGGGAACTCTAAACCCAAACCTTCACACCTCACACCTCACACCTCTATTTTATGAGCTGCTCTGCTATACGCCAGCATATTCTCGATCGATGTGTCGGGCGGGATTTCGCAGCCTGCTGATATAATTCCTCTTCCTTTAGTGTCTGAATAACATTGCTTTACACTCTCTTGTATTGATCTGCTGTTTCCATCCTTTATAACAGAGACCGGATCGCTGTTTCCTGACGGAACCTGTCCGGCAGGAAAAAGATCAATATATGCCCCCATTGATCCTACAAGGTGGTCTATATCAACTATATCAGCTCCTGTTTTTATCATATCAGGAATGATCCCAGAAGTGTTCCCGCAGATATGGAGTTTAACTCTGGCCCCTAATGAATGAATATGATCGACAATTGCTTTTTCAAGCGGGAAAATAAACTCCTGGTACAGGTCAGGTGAGATCAGGGAACAAACGGCATCACCCATGCCAATGCAATGTGCGCCGGCTTTTACCTGTGCCGCTGCAAATGACATGGCATTTTCAGTGATAATATTCAGAGCCTGTTTAAGTTTGTCGGGATTTTCATACATATCCATACAGGCGGCTGAAAGATCGCGAAGGTCACAATATTCGGCAAGAGGACCTTCAACCCATCCACAAATGAATTGCGTTTTTCCAACAAGTTTGCTGAACTCTTTTATTTCATCTGCTCTTGCCTTCATCCGGTAATGATCGTCGACCTTGAGTAATTTTATCCTGTCTATCTCCTCAATATCATTTACCAGCCAGTTTGTTACCTGCGGAAGGTTATCTTCCGGATAGGTCAGACCAATACCATAAGCCGATGCTTCTGCATATGGATCTGACATCACATTTACCCAGTCGTATGAGAAATCGGTTGCACAGCGGATGTTGGTCTCAACCTTTTTACGGTAATCAAGACAGAAATCCTTGTATTTAATCCCTGCATACTTTGCAGCAAGACGCATCAGTATAGGGTGAAACGGTGTCCTGTCAACTTTATGTCCGTCAATGAAGTCCTGTGTTCTCTGTAATGAATTCATATTTTCAGGTTTAACTATTTATCGAACTGTGAAAGATTTAACATTGGATCGAGCCTCATATTGGAATTCCTCAGTTCATCCCATCCAAGCCTGTCTCCTGTTATGGCAGCTTCTCTTCCAAGTATAGCTGTAAGAGCAGATTCTGCACCTGATCGTGCTTCATTCAGGTAATTGCCTGACTGAATGCTCTTTATAAAAGCAATTTCCTTATTCTTATCTGCATCCTGTAGGGCCGACTGAAAAGCACCTGCATTTCTCTGCTCTTCTGTTAATGGAGGAGCGCCTGCTTTTGGAATCCCTGAATCCCATGGTTTATCTCCGCTAATGAATACTCCTCCCGAATAATGAGCCTCTGCAGTACCTTTTGTTCCGATGAATTTTGCACAGACATCACCAAAGGAGGTTCCGAACTGAACTGCATGTACGCTTACATTTATTCCCGGATATTCGTAAACAACCTGGAAATGTTTCCATGTATCTCCAAACGTCTGAGTTGCATCTTTGCCTCCTGTTCCGATTGCATTCAAAGGAACTTTCTGAATCGCCCAGTTGCATACATCAATCATGTGAATTGCCTGATCGAGCATGGTGCCTCCTGATAAAGCGTGAAAATGATACTGATTCCTGATTCTGATTTCATCCCACGACATTCCCTTCGTATCTTTCGGGTCGAGCCTTGTTGCAAGGTAACTCAGATGAACATTAAGAACTTCCCCGATATCCCCTTTCTGAATTCTATCAACCATCTGGACATATGGGGTTGCATGACGGATCTGGAATCCGATAACCATGCTCTTTTTGCCGTTGTAAAGGTTCCCAACATGCTCAACCTTTCTGCATCCTGCAACATCCGGTGCTGCTGGTTTCTCACAATAGATGTGTTTTCCGGCATTTGCCGCCGCTTCAAAATATTCGGCGTGTGTATAGGCAGGCGATGAGATCAGAACGGCATCAACATCTTTGTTGGCAAGAAGCTGCTGGTATGCTTTTGAACCTGTATAGGTATTTGGCTTTGGAACAGCTGAAAATCCCTTTTTTATATTCAGTTCATCAAGGATCTTTTTGCAGGCATCAAGCTTATCACTGAAAAGATCTGCCATGGCAATAATATTGATATTGGTGTTTGCTGACATTGACCTGATAACTGCAGTACCCCGGCCCCCACATCCGATAATCCCCATCCTCACAGCTGAATTAGCCTGTGATCCGAATGCTGTGGCAGGACTCAGGATAGTAACTGCAGAAAGTGCTGCAGTGTTTTGTAGAAAATCTCTTCTTTTCATATCTGTTAATTATTAGTTTATTTATTGTTCAGCCATATATTGCAATATCTCAGGGCTCTATTTCAAGTGATTTTTGATAAGCGTCAGAATAATTAAGAGGTTCTTTTTCATCAGTTATCATTTAATCCGATCCCGTAGATTTATCTGCTTTAAATATGACTTCATGGGTATGAAGAGCGTCTTTAAGGCTGGTCAGTGGCATTTCCTTTCCGTCTGTTATTGCCTGAAAAAACGCTTCAAACTGAGTCTGGTAAGGATGATCCGAAACATCACCTGAATCGAGCATCTTCATCGAAAGCTCACTCCATTTTTCTTTATTCAGACCACCCATTTTTGTGGAATAGAATTTATTGTCGAGCTGGCTGCCTTCGCTCCCGACAAGATGTATATGAAAATAATAAGGCTGGAAGCAATCAATCACTGAAGCAACTTTTCCCACTCTTCCATCGCTGAATTTTAAAATACTCACTGAAGTTGTAGGGTATTCATATTTTGCGAAGTCCTTGTTTTTGGAATAAGCTGCAAAGCTTTGGACATTCTCAACTTCATTTCCCATGCAAAGAAGCAGAGCATCGAGGGCATGGCATCCTGCTGACAGGAGGCTGCTACCGGCTACACTTTTCTTTACATTCCAGCGATACTGACCATACCATGACCCTATTCCATGATAATAATCAACCTCTCCATAGTGTATTTCTCCCAACAATCCGCTGTCGATCAATGCTTTGGTTGTAAGAAGCTGGCTTGAGTACCGACACTCAAAACAGACACATGTTTTTACTCCTGCTTTCTCAACAGCCTTTTTGACTGCAAGGCAATCTTCCCAGCTGAGTGCAACCGGCTTTTCTATAATAAGGTGTTTCCCGGCTTCTGCTGCCATAATAGCCTGTTTTGCATGATCTGCAGGATAACTGGTTATTGATACTACATGCAGGTTGGGCTCGGCGAGCATTTTAGAAAGGTCTGTATAGCATGTGATTCCTGCACCATGCTTTGCACTGATCTCATGAGGATCGAGCTTCCGTGATGAACATATAGCCGTAACCTGAGCATAGGGTGTCTTGTTAATTGCTTCGATATGGGCCCCTGCAGCCCAGCTGTATCCGATAATCCCTACATTGTACTTTTTCATATTCATATAAATAATAAGTATTTGAATTGTCATTGCGAGTCCCGCACAAGCGGGAGGAAGCAATCTTTAAATCAGTGTCAATCCTTCAGTAATAACTGTTACCTGAACTCTCGGATTTACATTCCCGGGGCCATTGCACTTGAACGATATTTCATTCTCTCCCGGTTTCAGTTCAGGAACATCACCTTTTATTTCAACTTCCGTTACAAATTCTCCCTTTGGTCCATACAGTTTGCAATCATCCTCTGACATAAATTCCAGGTACATCCCGGACTCCATTTTGCACTTGAATACGAGAGTTTTACCGTCAATGGTTACGGAAGGATCAGTAATGGTCAGAGAAACCAGGGGAAGCGCTTTAATGGGACCGATATGGCAGCCAGACTCTTTGCCTCCCGGAAGATTATTGTACCATAACTGGACTTTATCAATGTTATTGAATAGTACAGTATGACGATA
This sequence comes from Bacteroidetes bacterium GWA2_40_15, assembly GCA_001768195.1. Classification (GTDB taxonomy): domain Bacteria; phylum Bacteroidota; class Bacteroidia; order Bacteroidales; family VadinHA17; genus LD21. The sequence goes on from MENI01000094.1 coordinate 25,136, forward strand.
GGAATCATATACATAGAATCCGGAATCGGGCCAGATATAATTACTGAATTCAGCTGATTCGATCTCAACCAGTTCAAGGTATTTCCATCCGGTGAAATCAATCTTTATGAAGTGATCGCCCCGTGCCCCATGTGAGAGGTGTTTTGGGCTCTCGAGCCTGATATTCAGAAGCTGGCCATTCCCATCGCCTTTTACCCATACGCCTAAACCCTGGTTTTTATTAATATCCAGCCAGGGTTCAAACTTCTTCTCCATCTTAACCCACAGTCCTTCAATGGGTTCTGTTCCATGAGCATCAGCAGTGAATAATCCGCTTATCACTCCTTCAGGGCTTCTTTCATCTGATCGTAATATTGATGCTTTAATTTCACCGGCACTGCCTGAAAAAGAGAACTCCTCTTTTTTACCCGGATCTGCAAGGACAACTGCTGAAGGATCATTATATCTTTTAACTGACATCAGTGGTTCGATCCTCAGCTTTACCTGTTGCTTTTCAAACTCGTTGACAGTGATCCATTTGTATGACGGATGATCAAGTCCTTCTACTTTATGTTTTCTGTACGAAACAGGTTTAAGATTCCATTTTCCATCAGCGTCAGTTATGAGAGTGAATTCTTTTCCTGTTTCGCGAAGCAATGAACGGATCGAATCATTAAAGTAATTTGAATGTCGCAAATCCTCGTATTGTTTAATCTTTTCCGTAATGCGTCTGAAGAGGGGATTTGCCTCCAGTGTTTTTTCATCTGCTCCTCCAAGCATAGAAAGCCCGGCATTGTTTCCCAGCATTTTGCAGCAGAGATACTCAATATCATCTAAAAAAGTAGGCTCCACCTGGGGCGGATTCCATGTCTGATTACCCCACCAGCCGAAATGAAGAGGCAGCAGAAGTCCTCCGTTCTCTGCAGAAGCATATTTTACAATCAGGGGTTCATGACCTCTCCAGAGACCGTGTTCATTCTCATTTGATTTTATTCTTGATGGATAGAAGAGGCGTCCTGTTTTAATTGCTGCGGAGTGAATATCAATGAACCTTTTGTATCCGCGCACAGGTCTGTCCCATGCCTGCCAGCGTGAGCGGTAATGCCACCAGTGGTGAGCCATAGAGCTCATTTCCATACCAACAGGGCGTTCCAGTTGTTTTGCAACCTCGAAAATAAATTTGGTGCCATAATACCAGAAATACTCCTCTCCGCCAAGAATATCGCTTCCGTCAATTGCATCGAAATAGATGCCATCGAATCCACATTCACTTACAATTTTTGCAGTGTTTCCGGCAATCTCCCTGAAGAGTTCAGTATCAGGACCTGGAACAAACCTGCCAAACATCTCCCTGAGGTGATAGACACCTTCCCCTGAGTTATGTTGTGAGGATCTTGTTTTATTTGCACCCCTTTTGCAACCAGTGAATTTATAAGGTGCTGTCTTTGTAACATCGCTGAATTCAATAAGTTCTTCGCCAACCCTGAGTGAGAGGCTGTTTCTGACAAAGAATCCCGTTATTGTAGAGATATTTTCGGTAGTTTCATTTACAACGATCACTGTATCAGTTGGTGACAAAGGCTGTGCAAGTGTGAATGATGTGAAGTAGCCGAGGTCACTGCTCGGTATTGGGGTCACATATTTCGTGTTCTTGTCAATAAAAAATGCATAAGTATGGAATATCGCGGAGATCCCTGCCTCATGAAGCCTGTCATTTATCCTTTTAAATGATACCCATCCGTCAGGCCACTTTTCTTTGTTCAGTTCAAAGTCTCCAAACCTGAAGAAATCACCGCCTCCATGATTATCTATCTGATTGAAGCCAAGGCTACTGCACATTTTTATCCATTCATCAACAGTTTTTTCATTCAGCGTACCGAAATTCATAAGGTAGGAGCCATATCCTTCTATGTTGAGCTGAGCCCAGGCTCCTCCTTTATCGGAAAATGGTACATTTTCAGCATCTGACATTACTTCACGGATCAAAGGCAGAATATCTTTCTGAGGTACCCCGAGGATGATCACTTCCGCACCTGTTAATCCGAATTTGCTGTAACTTGTTGCCCATAAGTTGCTTTGCAGGGCAGGCAGCTCGCGTACTCTTGTGAAAAGATTCATCGACAGGGCACATGCTGCAAAAGGCTCATATGGCATCCCTTCAAGTGTAAGAGGGATATTGAGAAAGGTCAGCGATTCTGCCCTTCCGGTAACTTCCGTGACCTTAAGGATTGTTTTGTCCTTTTCGCTCTTTACTTTGATGGTTGCAGTAACTCCTGAATCATTAAAATCAAGGATCAGATTACTTCTCTTCAGAGAGACTGCTGAAACAATGTGTTCTTTCCCGTCAACAGTTATTAAAGCACAAGATGAGCTACTGACGGTTGCCAGGTAATCAGTTCCTGTTGACTTATCAGTGAAATGCAGATTTCTACCCTGCTTGTCAATCTCATACCTGAAATACTTATTTTCAAGAACAATTCTGTCGCCTGATCCTGGGGAGCAGCTAACTAAGGTAAGGGTAACAAGCAATACCTGTAAAAGAATAAGAGCTGACAGGTGGCTGGCCTTTAAATTCATATTACATCCTTAATTAAAATAGTTGAAAGTTTTATTCTGGTACCTCCGCCGAGATCATATATTTTCCCGGTTTAAGTGTAAATCTGTTGCCATCTGGTGTTTCCTGTAAAGCATCGCCTGCTTCGGTAAATTTGATAACCTGTCTTCTGTTTACCGGTATAACTACTGTTGCGAGTGTGCCGTCAGGTACATTTATCTCATAAACCTGATGATCCGGCCCTCTCTTTTCCCAGTTTGAGATAATCATGCCGAAAGGGGAACGATATGAGCATTTCACATAATCGAGACCCTCAGGAATATTCGGAGAAATGTTAAATCTTTTAAATCCCGGGTATTCCGGATCCGGCTGAATGCCACCAAGCCAGCGGAAATACCATTCTGATACTGTTCCAAACATCGGATGGCAGTTCGAATAGGTGTTGTCGCTCTCTTTCCATGTTTCCCAGATGGTTGTGGCACCACGGTCGATCATATGACCCCATCCGGGGTATTCAGTGCTGTTGACAATATCAAAAACTAAACCAGCTTTTTTCTCTGCTGAAAGCGCTTCGAGAATATATTTGGTCCCGAAAATACCTGTTGTGAAATGTTTTGAAGGTGCTTTTTCTAATGCTGCTGTTACAGAATCTGCGGCAGCTGCTCTTTCAGCTTCAGGTATTATATCATAGTATAGAAGTGTTGAGAATACTGTCTGCTTATTCATTGTATCTGGTACAGGCTTATTCCAGTACATATCAAGCATCATCTGTTCAAGCTTTTCAGCCAGCTGCCTGAACCTGGACTTATTTTCAGTGTCATTCATAATAGCAGCAAAGCGGGTCATGATCCTTGCACAATCAAGATAATGAGTGGTGCCTATCAGTTCAACTGAAACCTTCTGCAAAGCTTCATGATCTGCCAGACCTGAGTTTACTATACCATCAGGGTGAAGACGTGCTGCCTTCTCCATCCATTTAAGATCGAGATCATAAAGCTCCCTGATCAGTTCAATGTCATTGTAATAAAGCAGTAATTTGTACTGGGTTATAATAAATGCTGATTCCCAGCTGATTCCGCAATAGACTATCCCTACATAAGGGGCGGTATCTATAAAAATTGTATCGTTCATTGCATCTACCCAGTCGTAGATGGTCTTGCGGTAGAATGACTGCATGTCATAGTTATAGATGAACGATTCGGAAGTTGCATTGAGGTCGCCACCATATCCGAATTTCTCCCGGCCAGGGCAATCGGACTGTACGCTTATCAGGTTGTCAGTAAATGTTCTGCGTGTAGCCTCCTGAACAGAGTTTAACAATTTGTTTGAACTGGTAAAAGTACCTGTGGTTTCAACATCTGAATTGAATGCAATGCCTTCACAATCAGTCAGTGACGGGATATATTTAAGTCCTGCAACCTCCATATAACGGAAGACATTATAGGTAAAGGAAGGAGTATACCAAACCTCATGCTTATCGCCAAAAATATACTGATCTGTCTGCCATGCGATATCAGGAGATCCCGGCCCTCCCATTCCTTTACTTTTGATCTGGCCGCATACTGCCGTCATCGGATTAAGTTCGCCATTCTCATATATTCTCTCACCGAACCTGAAAGTGATTGTATCTCCCTTCTGACCACGTAGCTTTATCCGGTAAAGACCCGTGAAGTTCACTCCCATATCAATTACATATTTGCCTTTTGATGGTGATCTGACCGCAACCGGATTTATTGTATCAGTAATCCGGACAGGAGGGAAGAAGGCTTTTTGAAGCTTCCCATCCGGTCCATCTGTTGTTACCGCGGTTTCCCAGGAGGATTCATTAAATCCAGACAGGTTCCAGCCTTCGGTCTCATAACTGCCATCATATACTTCGCCCAGATAAACATTGTTTTTACGGATAGCTCCAAAGGAATGTTTCCACGAATTGTCGGTAATAATCTCCTCATTTTCACCGTTTTTGTACTCCAGTACAAGCCGGGCAATAAACGAAGGCTTTCCAACGGGTAATTCTTCGCGCATATTACGACGTCCCCACATCCTCAGAGGCAGGGGATTATAAAAGCCATTTCCGAGTGTGGTTCCGAGAGTGTTCCCTCCTTCCTTCAAATTTTCAGTCAGATCATATTCTGAATAATAGATCCTTTTACTGAAGTCGGTCCAGGCAGGGTCAAGTATGTTTTTCCCGATCCTTGAACCATTTATGTAAGCGGAATAATATCCTGCAGCTGTTATATAAAGAATGGCAGATTTGACTTCACTTCTTACATCGAATTCTTTTCTGAAAAGAGGTGCAGGTAGATCTCCGTACATCTCCGATTCAATCACCGGCCATTCACGTGAATCAGTAATCCACAAAGCATCTTTTAATTCCCCCTTCAACTTATTCGATTCCTGTTCCCTCAGTTCACCACATCCCTGGAGAGCTAATATGCTGATAATCAATACATAAAATGCAAAGATAATCAGGGTGTTGCGAACAGTTTTCATATTATTACTTTTGTCTTTTTACTCTTGTCTTATATCTTTTGCATTTTACTTGAACATCCCCCTGTCCCTCCCGCTTAGGAGGGACAGGCTCTTCAAAGGGGGAATCAGGGATGATTGCCGTTGCGCCATTGAGCCCTTACGCCTTTTTGTTTATTGTTCCGAAATAAGATTCCTGTTCCTCAACTCCTGTACTCCGTTCTGCCATTTTCCTCCTGTGCCCCACAGGTAATATGTGAAGTACATTGTGGTTTTCTGGAATATCGGTGTCCATGGCTGGAATTCAACATAGTAGAAATGAGCTTCGCTATTCTTCGGGTGATTCATCCACATGTGAAGGAACAATGGTTCTGTAACAGGGAAGGCACCGACAAATGTAATATCCTCTTTCTCATCGTAACCTGCATTCCATCCCTCTTTCATGATGAATGCCCTGCCATAATAATCTTCCGGTTTCATCCTGTATTCATGGAGCCCATCCTTTTCAGGTACGGTGAAAACATCCTCAGTCCAGTGCCTTGCGCCCAGTTCAAGTATTGGCTGAGGTCCAAGAACATTGGCTTCAGGGTTCTTAAAGGTCAGGGCAAACTGTACTTCGAGCAATGGTGAATTTCCGTACAGTGTAAATATTTTCTCCAGTCTGTTGCCGAAATAATCTGTCGACATCTTAACCCTTACATAATCACCCTCCATCTTAAGAATCTCAGCATCATACACTCTGTGTGTTTCCATGCTGCCCTGGCCAAGGAAATCCTCGAAGCCACCGTATGGATAGTAACCTCTTTTTCTGAAGCTGCGCTTGTCATCAGCTGCTTTTTCAGGCCATAACTTGAATAGAACATTATCATCTTTGGATTTTATAATATATTCAATAACGCGTGCCCCGGTGGCAAGAAGTGTAATCTGTACACTATCATTTTCCATACGGTATTCCATTATCCCGTCGCTGTTGAGGTCAACCTCATAAAGGTATGGTTTGCCTTCCGCCTGTCCGACTCCAAGCTGGCTGATATTCTCAACTCCCATTGCCGAAACTTTAACGTTATAATTACCGGCAGGCAGTTCGAGGTCGAATGACATATCGGTGAAAGTTGCTTTTCCTGCTGTACATGATTTTGATGTGGTGTAAATCACCTTCTTCGGATTGTTTTTATCAACTACGTCTACTTTAACAGGAAATGTTTTCTTGTCTGTAAAGTTATGGATTGTTACAGGATATGTCACTTTGGGTGCATGACCATATAGCAGCTGATGAGCTGATATGGCACGTGGCAGATCAAGCATTGTAACAGTGCTTTTCTTTTGTTCTCCCCATTTAAATTGCAGTGCAACCGGATTTGTTTTCCTCATTGCCGAGGCTTGCGGATTGATAGCAAACTCGAGGGTTTTAGAACTGTTTGCAGGAATTGACACCTGTGTTGTTAGTCCGCCTGCCATCTTCAACTCGGGCGGCAGCACTATGTTCAGAGTACCGGAAACAGCTTTGGGATATCTGTTGGTTATGTTCAGAATCAGCTGGTAGTCTTTGGTTGTTGCAACCATGTCAATCCTGTCCCCGTAGTATTCCTCAAGCCATACTCTGTCAATAAGAAGAAGCTGAAGGGCATTCCTGTACTCCGCAGATCCCATCATTAAGCCACCTCCCAGCACAGCAACTTCACGTCTGTCCATGATAGCTTCCCACATAGATTTTTTGGTTATCGGATTCCCTTTAGGGATAAAGAGGACCATGGAATTTTCGGCTCCCCTGTAGAGGCTGCCGGTGCTGCTTATGAATGGAACATTCTCATTGTCAATCTGCTCCTTTTGGCCTTCGGTTGCAATATATCCGTCATATTTGTACTTATCTGCATCACCTGATGCATCATAAACCTGTCTGAATACATATCCCTCTTTTTCATGGGCAAAATTAATCCATGAATCAGTTGTGAACATACTCTGAACCTGCAGCCCTTCATAATCCTTGAGACCGTGTATCTGTCCGAATCCGACATCGGCTACTACAGGCAGGTTGACTTTTGCCATCCAGTCGATGAGCTCCTTTTGTGCAAGGAAGTCCATATAACCTGTGAATGAAAACCATGTATTCCCCTCATTCATTCCCTCGCCTATTACCTCAAGATAGTGTCCTGGCGTGCATGTAACGCTCTTCTGCAGGGTCTCAGCGCCGAGCCATCCGCGATGGAGGTCGTACTTTGAAAGAAGACTTTTTGTATTTTCGATCAGCGCTAATGCTTTTTCTCTTAATACCTTGCTTTCAGAAGCAATGACATATATCTTTTTATTCCCGTTTTCAATGTAAAAGACATTGGTTTCAGTGAAGTCTTTTGCCCCAAACTGATGGCTCTTAAGCTTGTCTTTCCATACATAACCGGCCGGAAGTTTTTCGACAAGTTTCTTCCCGGCATCACTTAAAGGATCGACAAGCACAAGAACATTGCCCCCTGCTACCGACTCATTAATCTTATTCGCATCAGGCTGGTCGAGCATTGTGTATTTTTCATTCAGCAAACTAAACATAAATCCTTCCTGCATGAATAAGCCGGGGATATTAATCTCGTCAGCCAGATCCAGCTTATTTTGCGCAATCGTATAATCCATTTTCGGGATGACAGTCTTAAAGAGATTTCCATAGCGTATCTCTTCACGGTAGATATCGTGCCAGTAGTTTGTATATCCATTGAACTGGAACTGGTCCGTTACCATATTCTTGTCAGGCTGAAATGATCCGTTGTACTTGAAGTTATCAAGAGTCTGGGCATTGGATGTCATTACTGCCATGGATAATGACATGACAGCAAGGCTGCAAAGGTTTTTAAAATGGTTTTTCATGGTTGAATATTGATTTGTTTTTGTTAAGTAATTATCTGGTTGTAATTAGATTTCGTTCTCTTAACGCCTTGACTCCATCCTGCCAGAGCAGGTTGATCCAATATGATATAATCTTCAAGAAGGAGATTGTAGATGAATCCTTCCTGGATATTCAATCCGGGTATTTGCATATCGTCTGCAATATCAAGCTTGCTTTGTGCAATCGTCAACTGAACATCAGGTATTGATTGCTTGAAAAGGTTGCCATATCTTATCTCATCGCGATAAATATTATGCCAGTGGTTTGTATAACCGTTGAACTGAAAATCATTTTTTATGATGTTGGCTGCAGGTGTAAATGATCCTTTGAATTTAAAATCATCCAGGTTCTGGGTAACTGCCAATGTGCTGAAAAAGAATATTATTGAAGCATTTAAAATCAAATGCTTCATTAATTTACTTTTCATGAGATATCTGTTTTTAATGATTTTCCGAATTCCTTACCAGGATAATCTTCCTGATCAGGTAAATTTATATAATTGAAATGATAAAGGAGTGATTTATCATTTCATTTTTATAAAGAATAATTTTGTTCACTTTTGTTTTAATGCGCAACTTCCTTTTTCCAGGGAAGTTCTTCTCTCACAATCAAGCAGATGGGGCAAAACTTTTCAGGCATAATGTTCCGTTTACCGGTGGTGGATCATTGACACATTGCATCGGTATTATTGTATATGAGGGTGGAACAGTCAGTTAGATTATTTCTGATGAAGGACGCCTGGTGGCTGAGGGCACAGCATTGATGAAGATATATCTATATCGGCTCTACTGTAACAGTAGAGTGGATTGTTATGATTACGGTGCAAGGTTCTATGATCCGCATTCATGAGACAGCCTCAATGTTTTTGCAACGTAAAAAATGATTATTTTACATATAGTGATTCAAAAGAATAGATCCTATTTGTAAACATCCCTGGTTTTCAGCTTTATAATCACTGACCCTCGTGTCGACCAGTTAAAATATGATATAAGTATCTCTTTGCCTGTGTAATGTACTGCCGGGTAACAGAACGATCCTTCCGGATTGGCTTCAATAACCTGTCGGTTAATCCATGTTTTGCCATCGTCCTTAGAATAAGCGATATTGAACGGGGTGCGTTTTTGATCTGTACCATTATCATTCCATACAAGCAGCAAATCGCCTTTTGAAGGTACCCTGGTTATTGATGCAGGAGAGCAGGGCGACTTGATATTGCTTTTCTCAACCGGGCTCCATGTTTCTCCCCTGTCATCTGAATAAGAAAAGTACTGCACTCCCGACATTGTCCTCAGGTACATTAGTATATCGCCATTCTTTAACTCAATCAGTCCGGGTTCCTGTGTTACAACTGATTCTGGATTTGCTATTTCAATGGAGGGATTCCATGAGAGTCCGTTATCATCTGAGTAATAGCTCCAGATCCTTCCGATATTTGAGAATAAAGTGTCGCCCGGACTTTTATGCATTGAAACAGCAAAAACCAGTCTGCCATCCTTTAGTTGTATTACCCGGTTATTGTTCAGTACAAAATACCCCTCCTTGTCATTTATACATACAACAGGATCGCTCCATGTTCTGGTTTCGTCGTTCGAGATCCTCAACAGGGGAACACAGTCACTGTCAGAATTCTTCCTCAGGTAGAAAAGAGCAATGGCGCCATCCTGCAGGCGGAGCAGTGATACCGACATCACATTCATAATGCCTTCCTGCTCCACCATCTTAATATCTTCGTCTGTCCATGTTTTTCCTTTATCTGATGAATATCTGCCGGCCAGGTAAGCATGTGCATGATCGTCTGGCGAAGTGCCGGTATAATGGCTGTAAACAAATAATATCCGGCCATCCTTGAGGGTTATGAAATCACCTTCACTGTTTCGCGGATTATCATTTCCGGCAGGCAAGTGCAGAACATACTCCTTTTTCAGATTTTCATCATTACCTGATCTGTTTTTGCATCCCGGAAGCAGGAGTAATAAGACGACAAGTAAAAAACTCTTCACAATAATTATTTTCATGATTTATAGGATGGTTAATTTCGGGTAAAAATACTTTTTTAACCGCAAAGAGCACAAAGATTTCACAATGAGCGTAAAGTAAATCAGGTAATTTTAACTTAGCGTCCTCTGCGATTAATCTTAGCGACCTTTGCGGTTAATGGATTTATACATTATATTTATTATCTGTTTATTTCAATATCACTTCATAAATGAAAAGACGAACTTTTATGAATCTTCTGGGGCTGGCATTTTTTGACACAGCTCTTCCTGACAGCTTATTAAAGAGTATTGCCGGTAATGGTAAAATCAAGCCAATTGAAGGATCGTGGTTTGAATTTCAGCATCACAGCGTGGTGGAAGGAAAGTATTGGGATCATGTTTTAAAAAATTTCACTGCTGAACAATGGGACAGGAAGGTCAAAGAGATCGCTGACACCGGTATCAGATATCTTGTATTATTGCATGTGGCAATCGACGGGAAAACTTTTTATCCCTCCCGTTTATTACCAAAACACCAGCTTGGTTGTGATGATCCCCTTGAGACTGTCCTCACAGCAGCAGATAAGTGTGATATCAGATTTTTTATAAGCAACGATTTCTTTGGTGAATGGACCAATGTTGAACTTATGATGAAGGATAAAGCGGTAAATTCACTGAGGGTAAAGGCGATGAATGAGGTTGCTGAAAAATACTCGCATCATAAGAGCTTCTATGGTTGGTATTTTCCCAATGAGACATCAATAAACGGTCATTTCCGTGATTTTTTTATCGACTATGTCAACTCATGTTCATCTGAAGCAAAACGTCTTACCCCAAATGCAGAAACTCTTATTGCACCTTACGGGACGAGACTTGTATCTCCTGATGATCAGTTTGTTAAACAGCTGGAGCAGCTTGATGTCAGTTTTATAGCCTACCAGGATGAAGTTGGGGTAAATAAAACAAGTGTCGATGAGAGCGCCGGATTTTTTGAAAAGTTGAACCGGGTTCATTCAAAAGCAGGGAGATCAAAATTATGGGCCGATGTGGAGGTCTTCAGTTTTGAGGGTACTGCCTATAAAAGTGCACTCATACCGGCTCAGCCGGAAAGAATTATCCGGCAGCTTGAGGCAGTCTCTCCCTATGTCGAAAAGATTTTTATCTACCAGTATATCGGACTTATCAATAAACCTGATACTGATATATTTGCCGGTCATCCCGATTCAGCTCTTGCATACAATAAATTATTTGGTAAACTATGAAGTATACTCCGATTCTCTGCTTTATTTTATTTGTTTCCTGCAACAATCACTCTGAAACCATTACTGATACTGTATTTTGCACTCATAATGTGGTGCTTGATGAACAGAAAAAGATAATTCCCTGGTATACTCCCGGGGATAAAGCATATGACAACTTTCTTCATCTCCGCTGGGATTTTATTAAGAACAGAGTTCCATATTCCCCCGGCCCAGATCCAAGGTCGCGTTATCCTCAGTACTATTTCTATTGTGCTTTCAAAGAGAAAAACGGTATACTGGAACCTGATACCTGGATGAATGATGTAGGTGAAAAAATTCCTAACTGGTTCGAGAGTGCGAGGCTCTGGTATGCTTATACTGGAGATATCAGTGTAATGAAGATAGTCAGGGATTTTATGGATTATACTCTGGTACACGGAACCAGCTCAAAAGAATTTGCATGGCCCGGATTTCCTTACACAACAACTAATGCCGGCGATACAATCTTTCGCGGGTTTACAAGTGCAGGAAGACTGGTACTGCACGAAATTCAGGTAGATCATGCAGGTGAAATGGGATTGACATATTTCAGAATGTATCTTTTTACCGGAGATGACAAATACCTTTCTGAAGCTCTGAATGTTGCTGATGTACTTGCCTCAAAAGTCAGGGATGGAAATAAAGATGAATCAGTATGGCCTTACCGGGTTGTAATGGATGACGGCAGAATAACTGCTCAGTATGGTGCAAACTGGACAGGTTGCTATATGCTGTTTGAAAATCTGATCAGGTCGGGTTTTGGTAATGTGGAGGATTATATAAGGGCCAGGGATAAAACAAGAGATTTTCTTCTGGAATATCCAATGAAGACAGGTTACTGGACAGATGGTCATTCAGATACCGATGTGAAAAGCAATACCTACAAGAGTAATCTGAGTGCAAGTAACATGGCCCTCTGCCTTTTTGATTATCCTGAACTGGATCCAGAGTGGAAGGCTGATATCCCTTTGCTTATCAAATGGACAGAAGATAATTTTGTCTTCAGGACCGCCAATGAAGAACCTTCAACAATGTGGGGAGCCAATATCGTTGGGGAACAGGATGATTTCAATTTTAAAATGGATTACCAGACTGCCCGGTATGCCGCTGCATGCGCACGATGGTATGCAGTTTCGGGTGATGAATCCTATAAAGAAAAGGCTTACCGTTCTCTTAATTGGGTGACCTATTGCAATGATTCCCTGGGTATGGCATTCGAGAGTCCTGTCAGCAAGGGCATACTCAGCTGGTGGTCTGACTGCTACGGAGAATGTCCCAGAATGTTTTATCATGCATTTGCAGCTGTACCCGAGTGGGCCCCTCCTGGTGAAAACCATATTCTTTATTCTGAGGGTATATTAAAAGAGGTGAAATATTATGACAGTAAAGTTGAATATACAACAACAGCTGATAGTGGCACTGAATACCTTCGTCTGAATTTCAAACCTGTAAAGGTGGTATTGAATGGATCAGAAATTGTCCGGCGAGATAATTCAGACGGCAATACTTACATTCTCAGAAGGCTGGGTAAAGGTGATTATGCTGTGACAATTAAACATAGCAAAAGCTGTAAGGTGGAGATTTCGGGATAGATTAAATAGAAATAGTAATAGTAATATGGGCAGAGTTTTATTATTGATAACCAGGTACATAGTGCTCCTTCTTGTATGCCTGATCCCACTGGCGTGTCAGACCCGGCACAAAGAAGTGAACATCAATATTGATGGTGGAACAGAATTTCAGATATTGGATGGGTTTGGAGTAAATATAAATGCCGCATGGTGGTATAATGGAGAGTACAGGGATTCCAGGGTAGTACAGCCGGCAATCGACATGCTTATCGATTCACTTGGTGCCACTATTTTCAGAGTTGTTATTGAAGAAATGGATTGGGAATCTGTCAATGACGACAAAGATGCCGGCAATTTCAACTGGAACTATTACAACAAAGTCTTTTCAAATGCCAGGTTTCTGGGGATATGGAATACTATGAAATACCTGAACCAGAGAGGTATTGATGACGGATTGATTATCAGTTTTATGGGAGGGCCTCCTGCTGCTGATCCTTTTGATTATGAGCAGATATGGAATGATATGTGGTCAAAAACATATTATTACGGACGAAGCGGCCCCGTTATCCACGTCATGAGTGGAATCGACATGGCAGTATGGGATATTATGGGAAAGGCAGTAGGAAAGCCTGTGCATAAGCTTCTGGGGGGAAGTTATGCAGAAAAGGTGAGGCCATATGCAAGTGCTCTGATGCCGGATAACACTGATGAGGTTAAACGAAGTACTGAGAAATTTACTTCGATGGGTTATCCTGCAATTAAATTCGGCTGGGGTCCTCTGGGATATGATGCCAAATCTGATCTTAAGCTGATTGAAACAGCAAGGAAAGCTGCCGGCAGCGGGATAGAAATAATGATTGATATCGGAAAGAGGTACAGGTTGAAACAGGCGATGTATATTGCAAAAGCTTTGGAACAGCTAAATATATACTGGCTGGAAGAACCACTCCCTGCCGAAGACTATGCAGGTTATAAAAGACTGGCAGAATCAACAACAATGAAGATAGCCACCGGTGAAGAAGAAAGCGGCCGGCTCGCTTTCTCCAGGTTGATAAACGAATCTCAGGTTGATATAATCCAACCCGATATATCCCGATGCGGAGGTCTCACAGAAGCAAAAAAAATTGCATCCATGGCACTGGATAATAATATAATGCTTGTGCCCCATGCATTTAAAACAGGTATTCTGGTTGCAGCAACTATACAGTTTATTGCAGCTCTGCCTCATGTTCCGTTTCTGGAGTTTTCCGTTACCGAATCGGCTATCAGAAAAGAATTGCTTGCCAGGCCTTTTGTACAGAAAGACGGATTTATTGATGTTCCTTCAGCTCCCGGACTGGGTATTGAGTTAAATGCTGAAGTCATTCGTAAGTATGGAGTAAATATTTAAATCATATAATCATGATACGTAATTCTCAGATTCATTTATCAGAAGTCATTCTGGTTCTGGCTTTTTTCATTTTTCAGCCACTCAGCATTGTGAACGGTCAGAATGAACTTGATGTGGTTAAAAACAACTGGCTTCAGTACAGCGATGCTCAAAACTCTCTTTACCATTATCTTGCTGATCAGGCGATAGAGATACTGGAAAAAAGATCTGAAGAAGTATCCCGGATAAATTCGCTGGGCGACTGGCAGGCAAGACAAAAGTTTATTCGCAAGACTCTTATGGAAATTACCGGGCCATTCCCTGAAAAGACTCCGCTGAATGCAAAGATCATCAGGACTATTGAAAAGGATAGTTTTCGTGTTGAACATATTATATTCGAATCACAGCCTGGTTTTTATGTTACATCCTCCCTGTATATCCCGAAAGGTTTGCCCAAAAAGGCTCAAACAGCTGCAATAATCTATTGCAGCGGTCATACCGAGGAGGGTTACAGGAGCGTTGTTTATCAGCATGTTATCACTAATCTTGTTCTTAAAGGGTTTATTGTTTTTGCATTTGATCCGGTTGGCCAGGGTGAGAGGCTTGAATATTTCGATCCGGAAAAAGGAAAATCTATTGTCGGTGGACCTACCAGGGAACATTCATATCCGGGTAACCAGGCATTTATAACAGGC
>MENI01000094.1:39911-76731 GCA_001768195.1 Bacteroidetes bacterium GWA2_40_15
AAGGTATATGATATGGGATGGTATAAGGGCTGTTGATTATCTTCTCACCAGGAAAGAGATCGATCCTGCAAGGATCGGAATTACAGGCAGATCAGGCGGTGGTACTCAGTCCTCCTATATAGCTGCTTTTGATGATCGTATTCTTGCATCGGCTCCTGAATGCTATATCACAACTTTTGCAAGATTGCTTCAGACCATGGGTAATCAGGATGCAGAGCAAAACTTTCCTTCCTTTATTGTAAAAGGGCTTGATCTTCCCGATTTGCTTTCGGTAAGAGCTCCTAAACCTTCGCTGATGATTACTACAACCCGCGATATATTCAGTATACAGGGAGCCAGGGAGGCTGAAAAGGAAATTTCCGGTATTTATGAAGCTTATGGTAAGGCTGAAAACTTCGGCCGGGCTGAAGATGATACCGGACACGCTTCAACTCTGAAGAACAGGGAAGCAATGTATGCCTTTTTCCGGAAACACCTTAATAATCCGGGTGATACAAAAGATCAGATTGTTCCCCTGCTCACAAAAGATGAACTGAGGGTAACCTCTTCAGGACAGGTGTCAGTTTCGATTGGCGGAGAGACAGTACACACTCTTAATAAAAAGGAATTTGAGTCATTCGTTAGTAAAAAAGAAATATTACTAAATGACACATGGTCAGAGGGTGTTATAAGTTCAGCAAAAAAATTATCAGGCTTCATTGAACCTTCAGCAACTGATGAACCTGTTTTTTCAGGTCGATTCAGGAAAACCGGGTATTCCATTGAAAAATATTTCGTGAAGGGGGAGGGTGGCTATATCATTCCCTATATTCTGCTTATTCCTGATGCACCAGGCAACAAAGCTGTCATTTATCTCAACCCCTCCGGTAAATCAGCTGATGTGGCGGCAGATGGTCCAATGGAATGGCTTGTAAAGCAGGGTTTTACAGTGCTGGCGCCAGACCTGATCGGGACAGGAGAGACAGGGCCCGGTATTTTCCAGGGGGATGCATATATTGACGGAGAATCGCATAATCTATGGTATGCATCAATTGTTATCGGAAGGAGCATAGTGGGAATAAGAACTGCTGATGTAGTTAAGCTCACCAGGTTGTTAATTGAAAAAAGTTCTGTTAATGAGATATATGGCGTGGCAAAGAAAGAACTGTCACCGGTCCTGTTGCATGCTTCGGCATTTGAAAACTCTATTTCCAGGATTGCATTAATTGAACCTTATTCATCTTACAGGTCGTTGGTAGTGAGTCGCTTCTACAAATCATCTTTTATCTCCGGGGTAGTACCCGGAGCTCTTAAAGAATATGACCTTACATACCTTGCCGGAACCCTGGCTCCAGGGAGAGTACTTATTGCCGGAGCAACTGACGGAAAAGGAGGTAATGAAGATTCAGTGCTGATTCAGGCTGACATGGATATAATAAAAAAAATATACTCCTACAAAGAGGCTGAAAATCAACTTAGCATTGTGCCATTAAATCCGGGATGGAAAATTGATGCATTATTAAAGGATTGGATCAAATGAGATTATCAAATCGTAAATCCGTATGGTTTATTGCATTACTCCTGCTTACTGTCAATAATTTGTCAAAGGGGCAGGTTGTTAATAAACTGAAGATTGGATATATCAATTATTATTTTGAGAACGGATCGCCTTTGTTATGGAATATTGAAAATGATACTCTTCTGAAAATTTCACTGCTTCCTGATTATCAAAGACAAACACTTAACCGTCAGACCGATCACTGGTATTTCAGTATTGTCGCTGCAAAGGGCACCCGTATAAGGATGACTATTGAAAAAATGGTTCCTGATGTCTATAATGGCCGGCAGGCAACTGACTGGTGGAATTACAGGACAGGAATACCCTGCTATGTTTCAAATGATAATGAAAGTTGGACTGCATATAAGACAACTACTTTGCCAGGCAGGGAATTATATTGTGATTTTGTAATGGAATCTGAAGAGGTTTGGCTGGCCCGACTCCCTGTATACACTACAACCCATCTGAATTCCCTGTTAACCAGGATTAAAGGCCAGAATGATGTAAGGATACTTGAAATTGGAAGAACTCTTGAAAACAGACCACTGGAGATCATACAACTTGGAAATCCCAAAGCAATAAATCAGGTAGTGATCAGAGCAAGAGCACATCCCTGGGAACCTGGTGGCAACTGGGTTGTTGAAGGACTTATTGAAGAGTTCATAAAGGAAAATCCCAAACGAAATCTGACCAATTTCTGTTTTGCGATTCTGCCGATGGCCAATAAGGATGGTGTTGTAAGGGGAATGACACGATTCAATACTGCAGGGATGGATCTTAACAGGAACTGGGATAAGGCCTCTGATTCAATTACCTGCCCGGAAAACTACGCTCTTGAAAAATATATTAATATGATGATTAAAAGTGGATTGCCACCTGCCCTGGTGATTGACCTACATAATGACGACAAGGGCGATGTGCATCTGGCAAAACGGGATAAAGGGGATACCGGTTTTCAGAGTAGAATGCAGAAGTTAGAAAAGCTGATGCGCGAGCATACCTCTTTTTCTGAAAGTTTTAGATACTCATGGACCGGAGATGGTCAATCCACTGTAATGACGATTGATAACGGACTGTATTCTCGTTATGGTCTTGAAGCTTTTGTTTATGAGCTCAATGCAAACCGGATAACAGGATTGAATAAAGTCCCATCTGCTGATGACTGGAAAGAAACCGGGAAAGGTCTCCTGGAGGTGATATACTGCTATCTTGAAAAGTAGATATATGGTGACCAAAACCTGACTTTTTTAAAGTATATTTAAGACAGTAATTTTAATTAGCTATTGTCTGATCATTTTTTATTACTAACACTTCTTTTAAATCATAATAAACAAATGAAAAATGCAGCAATAATAGGCTTTGGTTTTATGGGAATGACTCATACTCTGAATATTCTCAGGATCAAAGATCTGAAACTGGCAGCCATTGTTGACAGAGACCTGTCAATGATTGAAAAGAATCTTCAATCCGGTATAGGGAACATCTCGGTCGGGAACATTGATGCCAAAGAACTGGAGGGCGTAAAGCGGTATTCTGATATTGATGAATGTCTCAGGAATGAGGATATTGATGTGGTAATTATATGCACTCATGTCAATACTCATTATGAATTGACAAAAAAAGCTCTGGTACATAAAAAGGATGTCTTTCTTGAAAAACCTTTCTGTCTTGATTTGAATCAGGCTCATGAACTCATTGATCTGGCAGAAAAAATGAAGAAACTGCTCATGGTAGGGCATGTTGTCAGGTTTATGCCACCTTATCAGCAGTTAAAAAAGTGGATCGATAGCAAGGAGTTCGGTGATTTGAAATTTCTTTCCCTTTCACGGTTCTGCGGACTGCCTGGCTGGGGTCAGTGGAATGATAAGAGTCTAAAGGATCTTTCGGGAGGAGCACTGTTCGATCTTGCTATTCATGATATCGACTTCGCCGGTTCCCTGCTTGGTTCTCCGTCTCAGATTAAATGCAGTTACCTTCCCGGCGAGTACAGTAAACATGACTATATCAGTGCCATGTGGAGCTATAATATAAAGAATGTACATGTTAAAATAGAGGGAGGTTTCACATTTCATAAGAGTTTTCCATTCCAGGCCGGCTATATGGCACATTTCAACGATGCATCTGTAGTTTATTCCTCGATGAATGGTGACGTTATTCAGATTGCGGACAACTCTTCTGTAAGAGAAGTCCCTGCGGGTGATGCCGGAGCCGGATACTACAATGAGATGGCTTATTTTGCAGAATGCCTCGTTAATGGTAAAGCACCTGAGTTATGCATGCCATCGTCTTCACTTAAGGCTATAGAATTATGTTATAATCATTTGTAAATAATAATGTTATGAAAAGTAGTCTGGCAATAAACGGTGGACCAAAGACAATTGACAGGAGTTTCGACTGGCCTGTTTTTGATGAATCAGAAGTAAATGCAGTTGCAGATGTGGTCAGAAGCGGCAAGTGGGGAAATCCTGACTGCGGGGACCTGGTAAAAGATTTCGAAGATGAGTTTGCGGCATTTTGTGGTGCAAAATATGCTCTTACATGCGTTAACGGATCGGTTGCCCTGCGGCTGGCTCTTATTGCAACCGGTGTAAGACCAGGTGATGAAGTGATTATTCCTCCTTACACATTTATAGCAACATCAACTATTGTTCTCGAAGCTAATTGTGTTCCGGTTTTTGTCGATATCGATCCTGATACTTATAATCTCGATCCTTCCAAAATTGAAGCTGCCATAACTAAGCGCACAAGGGCGATAATACCTGTGCATTTTGCAGGTCAGGCTTGTGATATGGACAAAATAACGGCTATTGCGAAAAGGCATAATCTTAAAGTTATTGAAGATGCCTGCCATGGGCATGGAGCAGAATACAAAGGAGAGAAGCTTGGCAGTATTGGTGACGCCGGTTGTTTCAGCTTCCAGTCATCGAAGAATCTTACTTGTGGCGAGGGTGGAATGGTCATCACAAATGAGGAGAAGCTTTATGAAATGATGAATTCGCTTCGTAATGTAGGACGAGTTAAAGGAGGACAATGGTATGAGCACCATTTCCTGGGATGTAATTACAGGATGACCCAGTTGCAGGTCACAATTCTTTCAACTCAGATTAAGCGTCTGGCTGACCAGACAATACGGCGTCATGAAAATGGTACATACCTGAATTCTCTGGTTTCAAAAATTGATGGCATAAAACCACTGGTACGAGGGGTGGGAGAGACTCTTCACAGTTATCATATATATATATTCAAATATAATAAATCGAAATTCAATAATCTGCCTAAATCTGAGTTCGCAAAAATGCTTGCAGCAGAGGGTGTTCCCTGTTTTATGGGATATCCGCAGCCATTATACAAACAGCCCCTTTTCCAGAAGAAGAACTTCATGTGTTATGCCATTCCTGAGGAGGTTGATTATGCAAAAGTTTGCTGCCCGGTAACAGAAAAAGCCTGTTATGAGGAGGCTGTATGGATATTACAGCATGCGATGCTGGGACCAAAAGAGGATATGGAAAAGTTTGCAGAAGCAATATTGAAAATTCAAAAAGTAGTAAGTGCTTAAAATTGATACTGATTTTTATTTTAAACGTATCTTATGTCCTTTTAAGGCATAGAATAAAATATAGAAGTAGATCGGAAGTACTATCCAGTAAGCGGCTCTTGCAGTAAACAGGTCAGCTAAACGACCATACAACAGAGGTATTATTGCCGCTCCTGAATTTGCCAGACCGAGCAATGCTATGAACATGCCTGACAATCCTATCGTCATTCCCTTTTTATAACCTGTGTACTCAAGTAACCATCCCGATGGTACCGACATGAAAAAATAGGCAATGTAAAATGAGAAGGCTACAAGATACAACTGAAAATTATTCAGCTCGCATGCAATCTTAAGATATGGCACCAGCACAGCACTGATCCATGTTATAAACCCGAATACAAAAAACAGGGCTCCTATAATTATGATCGGACTCGTGATATCAGAATGTATCTTCTTTATGAAACTTTTCATTATCAGTGTTTTGAATGATTTCAGGGCTTATCTGGATAGCCTTTTGATATCGTCAAGAATTATGTCATAAACATCCGGAGGGAATACAGCAGGGGAGCCATACCAGAAAAATGAGTCAAGTCCTTCATAATTCTTCTGTTCCAGATGCTTTCTTGTAGGAAGATAACTCGATACATCGTTTGTATAACCTGCCACTGAAACCAGTTTACCAGGGTACAGGTTCTTTACTCCGAATCCGTATTCTGTAGTGGTCTCCCTGGAGTATCCCACAAGTTTCCAGTTACCAATGTTGAACGTCTGTATATAAACTGGTAATGATTGTGGCATGGTTCCTTCATCGTAGTACTTCAGCATCAGGTTGCTCCATTTAACATTTTTCTCAGCATACACATCACCTGATTTGGATATATTAGCTTCTTTGTAAGCTATTATTTCATCTTTTGACCATGGCGTTATTGGAATGTTAACAGTATCAATGAAAAAAGAGATTGAACCGGTTATTTTTTCCATAGGGCGTTTAAGTACCGCAATTACTTCATTTGCAAGCTTTTCTCCTGCGATGTTCTCGCCATTGTCTCTTGGATTTATGTCACCTGCAGTGCCTTGCAGGAAAAGGGAATTTGATGTTCCTGTTCTTCTTTCAATCAGCATGCGTGCTACACCTGGATAGTTCGCACTTATAGTATAATGGAGTGTTCCGGCAGTACTGAAAACAGGGTGACAGGCAGCAATAAACAAATAGCTTTCGCTGTTTTTCTCAGGATATACCACTTTTATTACATCAACAGCGCTGTCGTATAGTTCCGGGTGGTCCTTAAGACTGCGGTTATAGCCGATATCTGTCTGACCTCTGCCGAAATAGATTTCGGCAGGTTCCAGTGAGACGAGCGCTTTTTCAACAGAACTGATCAATCCGTTCCTGAGGGTCTGATTCAGATAGATGCTGTCGGGCCTCTGGTTGGCTTCCTGCCAGGTGAGCCAGTTTTGTGAAACAGGTGCAAAATGTGTGTGCGAGGAATTAATGAATATTGCGGATCCCGGAATCCCTGTTTTTCTGAATATCTCTTCCTTGATAATACCTGTAAACTCATCATCCAGTCCGCATACATCAATATTTATTATAACCACTGTTTTGTTACCATTCTTAATTGCCATTGCCCTTGAAGTCAGATTACCTTCGCTTCGATGACTCCCGATATAAAGGATATTATTCCTGCTTATTCCGTAAAGCCTGTCATTAAAAACTGCGATATGATTTATATCTTCCTTTATGGTCTCCCAGTTACGATAAGCCATCATCAGCCATTTAACATCTCCGCCCGACAGCTCATATTTATAGATAAACCCTTCGTTGGTCATTGCATAGAGTATTCCATTATTTGCTGTCAGGCTTAATATCCCGGCAGGAGATTCAGACTTCTTCCACTCCGGTTTCTTTTTTGAGAGATCAGCTGACCATACAGCTCCTTCTTTATTAGCAGCATATAAAAAACCCTCTGAAGCAGCCAGAGTAATTACGGAGCCTTCAATAGCGCCTGTTTTTTTCCATTTTACTGTTCCCTGTAAACTGGTCTCAAGTAATTCCCCATTTGAATTTAATCCATACATTTTTCCTTCAGCACCTGCAACCGATATTATACCTTCAGCAGGACCGGCCTTTTCCCATTTCCAGCTTTGGTTCTCAGGAACCAGACGAAGAAGTTCATTATTGCTGATTATGTACATATTGTTTCCTGATACTGCCAATGAGACTGCTTCAGGCAATGAACCAAGGGATGTCCATTGAAGGGTGAACCTGCCATTCCGGGGCAATCCATAACCTCCCAGATGGAGAGAAAGCAGTGCCTGATCAGGTTCGATAGAAATCTGTGATGTTCCGGCATAGTATTCTGTTTGCGCATCTATATTTCCTGCTATCTGTAGCAGGGCGATAAATAACACGAACCTGATTGATTTCATGTTTTATTGATATTCTGCTGATTAATTATTTGATCTTTATTTTGAATGACCAGGCATAGCTGCATGACGTTGGTCTGGCTTTCGGGCGTGGATAGGTAATTGTAAGCCCTTCTGATTCCGACCAATTCCATTTGAGATCACCGGGAACACCCAGCATGGTGATCTTTGATCCTTCAGCAGGTTTTATCGCCTTTAACCGGAATTCTTCACCCTGCCATTCGAGAAAAATTGCATACAAATAGTCTCCCTTTGCTGTAAAGTATGCATCGCCTTCCTGCTGGACACTCCATGGTCTGGTTTCATAAATAGCTTCTCCGTTTGTGACAAGCCATTCGCCAAGTTGCAATAAAGGATACTGTTCATATTCGGGGATATTTCCGGCTGCCGTAGGTCCGACATTAATATCAAAATTGCCATTGCGGCTGACTCCCTTGATTACTTTATCAATGAATTGCTTTGGTGACATTATATCTTCAAGGTCGGTGTCCTGATTATATCCGAATGTTTTGGCAATTCCCTGCCAGTACGACCATGAGTGGGTAAGTGATCCTTCGCTCCCCTTATCATAGTCATATTCAACATTATAGAGATCGCCATGTTTTCCTCTTTCATCCTTTCCGAAACGGTCGTTTACAAAAACCTCCTGGTTCCTTTTGGCTGCTTCATTATAATAATATGCAACAACTTCCTTCATCTTCCAGAATGATTCAGGATGGTCCCATTCACCGTCGAAATAGATAAAATCGGGATGGTACAGGTCGATCAGTTCCTTAATCTGGGGGATCATAAAATCATCAACGTACTTGCTTACCCTTTTTAAACCTGCGTATGGTATTTCCTTTCCGGTGTAAATAGGGTTAAACCATTCATATAGAGAATAGTAGAATCCAACCTTAAGACCTTCTTTGCGTCCGGCTTCAAAAAACTGACCGAGCAGATCCTTTTTCGGACCCATCGCCAGGGCATTTCTGTCGGTGTATTTTGAAGGCCAGAGACAAAAACCATCATGATGTTTTGAGGTTATAAAGTAATATTTCGCACCCATTTTCTTTGCAAACCTTGCCCATTCATCAGGATCATAATCTTCAGCTTTCCATTTTGGGATAAAATCATCATAGGTGAAGTCGGCTCCATAATTCTCTCTGTGATAATCACCGGTAGGATTGGTTTTTTCATGCATCCTGTACCCGTACCATTCAGCATAGGAGATACCTTTTTCCCTGGGGGCCCAGGCCGGGACCGAATAAACTCCCCAGTGCATGCTAAGTCCTATCTTGGCATCTTTATACCATTCAGGCATCTTGTGAGAATCGAGTGATTCCCATGTAGGCTTATAGGGTCCCTGTGCCTGAAGAAGTGAAATCCCTGTAAATAAAATGCTGACTACTGCGATTAAAATTCTTTTCATGTTTTAAAGGCTATTTATATTCTGAATGAATTATTTAATTGTGATATCGTGCCTAAAGATATGGTTTTAACACTGAATGATAAATATTCTTCCACAATATCCTATGCTTAAAATACGTTAAATAATGTTTATCTGTCAGAATACCATTTGTTTTTAATTATTATCTTACTACTTTTAGCTGTTTTTTTTAAGAACCCTGAAAACTATTCGTACACAAATAAATAACTTAAAATGAAAGATTATTCAAGATACACATCTGCCGAAAGATTTGTACTTATAGCATTGAGAATTCTTATAGGATGGCATATCCTTTACGAAGGATTTGCCAAGTTATTGATTCCGAACTGGTCCTCTGTAAGTTTTCTGCAAGAGTCGCAATGGATTCTTAAGGGATTCTCCGGATGGATTATTTCAAATCCCGGAATCCTTAATGCGGTTGATATTCTTAATACCTGGGGGTTGATTCTTATAGGTCTGGGTTTAATGCTTGGGCTTTTTACAAGGGCTTCTGCGATTGCCGGAGCAATTTTGCTTTTTCTATACTACCTGAATAACCCTCCTTTGACAGGACTTGAATACTCAGTACCTGCAGAAGGTAGTTATCTTGTTGTAAGTAAAACTCTTATCGAATCAATGGCCCTGGTTGTTCTGGCTATCTTCCCGTCAGGCTATTTTGCAGGGCTGGATATTTTGGTAGACAGGTTCAGGAATCGTAGTAAATAACAGAGCATCAGAAACAGGAAATGATATGGCAAACAGTGATAATTCGGAAAATAAAAAAGATATGACGCAGGATACCATTAAACGGAGAACTTTGCTTAAAGCCCTTATTGGTATACCTGTTCTTGGAGTATTTGCATTTGAACTTGTTAAAAAATGGACTTACGACCAGGAAAAGAAAGCCCGTCTGATAAAGGAGCTTGGACTGGAAAACCTGCCTGTACCCACAATTATGAAAAGTACAAAAGGCTCTAAAAGTGATCTGATAAGAGTAGGCATTGTCGGCTACGGAAGTCGTGCCGTATCGCATGCAAACGGACTTGGTTTTATGCATCCCGCTGATGTTGAAGCCAAAACAAAGAATGATACGATGAAAGACTGGCTGGCACAGGATGATCTGAATGTGGCAATTACCGGTATATGTGAAGTATTTGAACTTCATGCTGAAACAGGTCTTGCCACTGCCCGGAATACTGTGCGTACCGGAGGTGCAGATCCTTCGTCACTTCCTGTAAAACGTTACCGTACTTATGAGGAGATGCTGGATGATAAGGAAATAGATGCCGTGATGATTGCCACACCCGATCATCATCATGCCCCTATGTCAATTCTGGCTGCTCAGGCAGGGAAGCATGTTTATTGCGAAAAGGCTCCGGTACATTCTGAAGATCAGATTATTCCTCTTTATGAAACTATACGTAACAGCAAAATAACCTACCAGCTTGGCCATCAGATAACGCAGAGTGTTATTTTCCAGCAGGCCAGAGACATTATTAAGCGTGATATCCTCGGCAAAATTACTCTCGTTGAAACCACAACTAACCGTAATTCGGCTGATGGTGCCTGGATCAGACATCTCGACAAAAGTGGTAATCCAAAACCGGGGGATGAAAAATCGATTGATTGGCAACAATGGCTCGGTCATGCTCCTAAAGTTCCATTCAGTATCGACAGGTACTACAACTGGACGAAATTCTTTGACTATGATATCGGGCTTCTCGGACAGCTGTTTACTCATGAATATGACGCCGTAAATCAGCTTCTGCAAATAGGAATTCCAAAATCTGTCGTCTCCTCAGGAGGCATCTATTACTGGAAGGATAACAGGGACATGGCTGATACATTGCACTGTGTATTTGAATATCCCGACCGCGAGCTTACCCTTCTTTATAGCGCTATGCTGGCAAACAGCCGTAACCGTGGACGTGTTTTCATGGGACATGACGCCTCAATGGAACTGGGTGGTTCAATTAATATATCAGTTGACGGCAGTTCCACAAAGTATAAAAAACAGATCGATTCCGGATTAATAGACCCTTCAAGTCCAATGGTGTCTTTTAACCCTAATTCCGGTAAAGTTGATGCAGTAACTTCGGCTACCGAAAAATATTATGCTGCCCGTGGATTGACTACAACCAGCATAAATGGCATACAGGTTGATGTAACATACCTTCATATTAAAGAGTGGATCGATTGCATCAGGAGTGGCAAAACTCCAAGTGCAGATATCGAAATGGCTTTTCAGGAAGCTGTTACCTGTATCATGGCTCATAAATCGTACGTTGAAAAGCGTCGCGTCGAGTGGGATCCGGTAAACAGAAAGATTGTTTAGATAACAGGTGGTTCAGGTTAAATCTGATTTTATAGATGACTTTGAATAAAATATCTATTTATCATACAATTGCTATTGTATTTATAATAGCCTCTATGTCAGCCTGTAAATTCAATAAAGCAGAATTTGAATTCAGGCAGACAGACCAGGGTTTTGAACTGACAGAAAATGGAAAGCCTGTATTCTTCTATCAGCAGGCCCCAAAAACACTTACAGGTGAGTATATCTGCAACAATTATCTTCATCCTTTGTATAATCTTAATGGAGATATTCTTACTGAAGAGTTCCCTCCTGATCATCCGTACCACAGGGGTGTTTTCTGGACATGGCATCAGATATATCTTGATACCGTAAGCATTGGTGATGGCTGGATAAATGACGGGATCTCCCAGGAGGTTGTGAAAGTATTAACAGAAGTCGAAAAAAATCTGGCTGAAATAAATGCTGAGGTTTTATGGAAATCAGAGGACTTACCTGATGGAAAGCCTTTTATGAAGGAGAAGACCTCGGTAATAGTCCATCCTGCAGAAGCCGATACACGCAAAATAGATTTCCTGATTGAACTGAATGCACTTGTCGATAAGCTTGAAATAGGTGGATCGGATGACCCAAAAGGTTATGGAGGTTTTTGTCTCCGGCTGAATATTCCTGATAATATGGTTTTTACCTCTGAAACCGGAACTGTCACACCTCAGGAACTTCAGATCACTGCCGGTCGCTGGATGGATTTTTCAGGACTATTCGGAAATGATAAGAATACAAACGGGATAACATTGCTTTGCCATCATGAAAATCCTTTATATCCCTCACCATGGATACTCAGGCAAAAAGGCAGTATGCAAAATGCGGTATTCCCCGGAAGGGAGAGGATAAAACTCGATATGAATACTCCTTTGATCCTGCGATATCGCCTCATAATTCATAACGGTGATGCCCGTGCTGTTGACCTGAAAAGAATGCATGCAGAGTACAGCGAATAACAGATTTTTGAAATGATCTTGTCTTACCCGAATTCTGGTCCGCTTATAAGATATTGAAACTCCGGTTTGCCGGGATAGGGATTCTTCCCAAGGTACATCCGGATAAAATCTCTCTGCTTAATAAATCCTATTGATTCGAGCCACTCAATCAACTCTGTCTTATCTGCGAGAACGTCAATACCAACAGGTTTGGAATGAAAAGGTTCCAATGCAGCCGCGATTAATCCTTTGGCTGCTTCCGTCGTGCCCGCACAGGCAGGACCTATATAATTAAACTTCGTACCGGTTCTTCCCAAAATATAGCCCCAGGTAGTTTTATCATCTGAAAATGCATATGCCTTTTCACGAAAATTGTCAAAAAGTTTATTCATCAGATAGCCTCTTTCGGCTCCAAAAACCGGTGCATCCAGTTGAATGATTTTATTCAGCCCTTCACTGTTAATCTTCCTTGGTTTATCACCTGAGTATCTGTATTTAATACTCTCCAGAGCAGGAGTGGTCATCCTGTAAATAGTGTATTCCGCTGTGAATCCCAAACTATTGTATAGAGGTTGTCCGGCAGGAGTGGCATCAAGCTTTACCGACTC
The DNA here is from genome assembly GCA_001768195.1 of Bacteroidetes bacterium GWA2_40_15. Lineage (GTDB taxonomy): Bacteria > Bacteroidota > Bacteroidia > Bacteroidales > VadinHA17 > LD21. The sequence goes on from MENI01000094.1 coordinate 52,721, forward strand.
CAGATTTTTAAGTCTGCTTATGATTTCGGTCATCAGCATCTTGCCTGCACCAAGACCTCTCATCGGCTTATCCACCAGAACCATTCCTATCCATGCCACTTTACCCGAATGGTTCAGTGCTGTGGCCGTACCAATGATCCTGCCATCTTTTTCTGCAACAATGCATACATTTTCAGCATTCTCCAGCAGTAACTTCCAGTCTTTATCTGTCTGGTTCCAGCCTTCGACAACAGAAAGTCCCATTGCCTGATCGAGGTCATTAATGGTCATAGGCCGGACCCTGAATACTGTTTTTTCTGCCATAATTAAATTTTATTCTGATTAATAGATTATGCAAGCCACCTGTCAAGGTTTTCAGCTACAAAAGTGTCATCATTAAGATCAGGGTATGCAGAATATACCCTGTCGATTTCTTCCAACTGTCCGGGCGAAAGTACTTCGTCAGGATCAAGAGTCCATAATCCTTCAAGTAATCCCTGGCGACGCAATACCTCATGAAGGCCTGTAATACAACCGGCAAAGTTGTTCGCGGCATCGAAAAAGGCTGCGTTGCAGTCGGTGATCTTATTTGCCAGTGTTAACATTTTCACAACATCGTTGTCGTATTCTCCTGCGTGTACTGAGTTCAGCAATTTAACAGCTGAACGGGTCCATACAGCCCAATGACCCAAAAGGCCTCCTGTGATTCTCTTTTTGATTATTCTGTTCCCATGGGGTATCTCATACACCGATAACAGATCAACCAGGATATTATCGTCATTGCCTGTATATAATGCGATTTGATCTGATCTGCCTGATTCAGCAACTCCACGAAGAACATCGAACGTCTGATATCGGTTGAAGGGGGCTATTTTTATCGCAATAACATTTTCTATACCAGCAAATTCACGCCAGAAATTCACATCAAGCTTTCTTCCGCCTACTGCAGGCTGAAGGTAAAACCCTATAACCGGCATAATTCCGGCGATTTCCCTGCAGTGTTTAATGATATCATTGTTCGGAGTGTCCCTGAAAGCCGCCAGGCTGAGAAGTACGGCATGAAAACCTTTATTCATCGCCAGGTTTGCTTCCTTTAACGCCTGTTCAGTTTTTCCAATCACTCCGGCTATCCTTATTGCCTGCTTTCCTGTATTTGATGTAAACCTGCTGAACTCTTCACCGGCAATAGTAAGCAGGGGCTCATAAAGGCCGACTTCAGGTTTCCTTATTGCAAACTGGGTTGTATGAACAGCCACTGCAAGCCCTCCTGAAGCGGCATCGAGATAGTACCTTATCAATGCCCGCTGTCGCCTCTCATCAAGTTTTCGTTTGCTGTTCAGAGCCAGCGGCATTGCCGGGATAACCACACCTGTATTTAATTTTTCAATGATCTCTTTCGGAATTGCATTTGCTTTCATTCAGTATTTTATTGAATAGATATTAATAAACTTTCATCTTTCAACTTTAAACTTTGAACCGCCCTGCGCTCCCGCAAAGGCGGGATTTCGTCACTTCGTTCCTCAACCTGCGCCCTTTGCCCTGAGCCCTGTGCCCTGCGCCCTGAGCCCAATCAATACTTTCCGTCCCTAACCTCAAAATGCGTCGGTTTCCCCAGGATACTTTTATCATCCTCCAGCCAACCTGCTATCCATTTGATCACCTGGTTTACCTGTACCTCCGGTTTTCCAAATAACTCATAAGCATGTTTTGAATTATTCAATAATGCAGTCGGTGCTTCCTTGTTCTCAAATTTAACATCAGTCCCAAAAAGCTTTCCGAATTCCTTAGCTACTTCTCTTACTGAAAGGATTTCTGGTCCTGTAATATTCAGGATTTTTGCAGGAGATTCTGCATGTTCTATCGATCGCAGAACAAAATCATTCATATCTCCCTGCCATATTACGTTAAAATATCCCATAGTAAGATCAACAGGTTGTTTGTTTTTGACCTTGAGTGCTATATCAACAAGAACCCCATACCTCATCTCAACAGAGTAATTAAGTCGGATCAGAGCTGTTTTAGTCTTGTTTCTGATGCTGCCAAACTCAAACATTCTCTCTCTCCCCAGACATGATTGGGCATATTCCCCTATTGCCACAGGTGGATCAGACTCAATTGATCCGCCTGACTCAACAGGTACCAGGGGATATACACACCCTGTTGAAAAAGCGACAATTCCCGATTCTTTAAAACTGTTTGCCACGATCGCCGGGAGGTAGGTATTTATTGCCCATGTCTGGGCAAGATTATCTATCGACCCGAATTTCATTCCAGCCAGGTAAAAGACATTCTTTACTTTTGGCAGCGAATCTGTGAAACTTGTATCAAGCAGGTCACCGGCTATTGTTTCAATACCCTCTTTTTCAAATTTTTGCTGGTGCTCCTGGTTCTCAAAAAGCGATACTCCGATGATCCTTTTCTTTACACCGGCTTTATCACAGGCCCTTTTTGCCATGACAGCAAGCGATTTTCCAATTTTTCCGGCTATTCCAAGGAAAATCAGATCTCCTTCGAGACGTGAAAACATTTCAATTACCTCTTTGCCCGGCCTTGACAGTAATTCCTCGAGCTGTTCCTCATTACTGATCTTTTCAGGATAATTTAACATATATAACTCCTCCATTTTAAAATTATCTCCTTATAAATTCTGACAGAATCTTCAAGCTTGTTCACATAACAGAATTCATCTGTCTTATGGGCCATTTCAGGTTGTCCCGGACCCAGAATTATTGTTGGTACACCACCATAGACCCTTTGAAGTACAGAGCCGTCAGTCAGGTAGGGAAGTGATTTGGGAAATCCTTCAGTACCTTTTTTAATCCTGCATATTTCATAAACAAGTTCCGTGAATGGATCATCATTATTTGTAAAAACCGGATTCATATCCACAAGAACCTCAAGTTTTGTCTCTACACCAAGCTGATCTCCAAGTTTTTTTATGGTATTACCGTGGTTGGTTTTTGAAGTTGATCTGATGTCAATTGTAAATTCAGCATGGTCAGGCACAGAATTAATATTCAGCCCGCCACTCATTTTACCAACATTAATTGTAGGATAACCGAGAAGCGGGTCTTCTTCTGTTTCGAATTCAAAATCCCTGGCTTTCAGTATCGATGCCGCGGCTTTATAGATTGCATTATCTCCAAGGTGAGGCATTGAGGAATGTGCTGTTTTTCCTGAAGTCACGGCGTTCAGATATATTGCACCTTTGTGCCCGATAGCAGGCAGGTTGGCAGTAGGTTCTCCGACAATGACTGCGCTTGCTTTTCCCGGATTGTCAACTGTTTTCATAAGTTGCTGAATACCAATGCAACCAAGTTCCTCTGCTGCAGTAAATATAAGTCTCACGCCTCCTCCCGGTGATTTATCCTTAAAAGATTCTATTGATGCCAGTATCATTGCTGCAACTCCCCCCTTCATGTCACTTGAGCCCCGTCCCCATATCTTGCCATCACTTATCACACCTTCAAAAGGATCAATACTCCATTTGCTGTTTCCAAGCGGAACAGTATCAAAATGGCCCGAGAGAACGATTGGCGGAGTGTGGGTCGATAATCCCTTTTCCGCAATCAGATGCAGACGTCCTTTTTCAAATTCCGGCAGCCTCACATTAAAACCATTTTCCGCCAACAACTCACCCACATACATGGCTATTCCTTCTTCGTTCCCGGGTGGATTTATATTATTGAATGACAATAATTTTCTGGTTAATGAGAGTACATCCATGAATCAGTTGTTTAACATCTTATATCTGATTTATCTTAATAAAGCAGACTCTCAAAGATAGTAATCACTTTCCTGGTTCAGAAACTCATTGCTGAATAAATTAGAATTTATTGTCAGGGAATGGAATTTATGCTAATTTGCATAACCTATGATAAAAATTTCCAGCTGATGATAATAAAAACAGCATTTGCGTTTTGTGTTTACTTAATCCAGTTATCAGGATTATCTGCTCAATCTCAATTACACGAAAAAGTTACAATTATCGACTCCAGACACTATAGCAGTGTTTTCGGGGAAGTCAGGAACTACAGGATTTTTCTGCCTCACGGTTATTATGAAAACCCTCAGAAGAGATATCCGGTAATCTACTTTTATCACGGATGGTCGCAGCGTTATTTCGGCAGCGGTCCCGATGGTTACAACCATTTTGAAAAAGGTGATGACAATGGTGGCGACAATATAGCTGATTTCGTCTCTGAAAACGAAGTAATTGTTGTCAAACCAGATGGATATAACAGAAGTGCAGGTGAAGAGTATTACCTGCGCCCATATAATATAGGACCTGTTGAGACATTCCGGCAGTTTCCTCTCTATTTCCCTGAACTGGTCAGCTATATTGATGGTACTTACAAAACTATACCAGACAGAGATCACAGGGCAATTTCAGGACTTTCGATGGGCGGTTTCATGTCATTCTGGATAGGTGGAAAATACCCTGATCTGATTTGTGCAATCGGTAGTTTCTGTGGTTCGGCTGAGTTTGTAAACGGACCTAAGGATTTTCCGGTGGAATACAGGCACATAGATATGTTCAGGAACTACAAGGGGACTAAAGTAAGACTGAATTATGGCAATAAAGACTTCATACGCTATTATCACAGGGATCTGAATAAGGTCTGGCTGCAGGTTATGGATAATTATGAATATGAGGTATACGAGGCTGAGCACTCAACCTGCGGAATGGGGGAGATGTTCAGTTTCCTGTCAGGGGCCTTCGCCAATCCGTCAGCAAAACCTTTAAACTGGAATCATATTGATGTCTATCCTGAATTCAAAGTATGGGATTATAATGTAAAATCTGATCGTGATGTGCCAGGATTTACTGTACTGGAAGACGTAAATGACAGGGGCTTCAAATGTGCAGTTCGCCAACACCTTCCTGACGGGGAAACTCTTCCATTTGTAAGCCTTTCTGTTATTACACCTCCTCTGTATGAAAAAAACACCACTTACATTATTAATGATATTGAGGTAGTAAGTAAAAGGATTAAAACCTACTCAACCACCAGTGATGATAACGGATGCCTTAAGATTTCCTTTAATGGAAGCAGTCATGAAATCGGGATTAATAAAGCGAATTTTAAACCGGATCTGGGCATTGCCTCTTTCGCCGTTACGAACATAAAATATGCAAAACACCTGAGTGAGGTTAAGATTAGTATCAATATCCTGAACAAAGGAACTCAGAAAGGAGAAGGAGTAAAGGCTAAGCTGACTGCATTCAGAAATAGTGCTGTTGTTTCAGGGGCAGAGGCTGATTTTGGAACAATAAATGTAAATGAAACTGTGAAATCAAAATCAGAATTCATTATCCATACTGTATCAGATACAACTGTTATAGAGCGGTTTCAGCTTACCATAACTGATAAAAACAAAAATACCTGGAATGAATACTTTGAACTACCGGTTTTCAGAAAAGATCTTCCTGAAATTAAAGACTTCCGGATAGCTGATGGCAGTCAAGTAATTGTTGCTTCAGCTGGTATAGGTTCCGATACACTTGTTCTCGGAAAAGGAAATGGAGACGGAGTTGCAAATCCAGGAGAATCAATTGTGATCCTTGTTAAGGATGAGGATTTGTTCAGAAGAACAGAACTGCTTGTTCCGGATAATCAGCTCAATGCAGGTGGTGAAAATAAAAGATTATCAGATTATTGGGGCACTTATGATCATGTTGGAGGCTCTGCCAAGTATTCTGTTCCGGTTATTTCATCATCATGTCCGGAAAATTATGTAATTGATGTTGTCGCTGAGTACTGGATGCCGGATTATCCCAACCATATTATTAAGCAGGGTATAGTTAAAATAAAGGTATCAGGCAGGGATATTACTCCGCCTTCTGTTGAATGGCTCAGGATAAAAGGAGATAATACAATACAGGTAAAGTTAATTGATGGGTCGGAGGTAAACCAGGTCAGAATTAAACTCTCACATCAGTCTGATCCTGCAAAATCCTTTGAGGCAGAACTAAACAATGATGGTATGAACGGAGATATTTCACCGGATGATAATGTATTCAGCTTCACTATTCCTGTAAGAGGGTTCGGTTTCTATACTGGAGAGATATCTGCCTCTGATTCATTCGGGAATATTACCAACCTGAAAGACACTGGAATCCTTGTAGTACATTAACAAGATTTTCTTCGCTCCCCTTGGGGCTGGGGTAAACGAAGAAAATCAATGTATATTAGTTAGTTATGAAGAAAATTTGCTTGTCTAAAATATTTATTATTTACTAATTATGAAAACCAAGAATAGAATATCTCAAATGCTGTTTAGCATGTTCCTTACAATAGTGGGAGCAAGTATATGCTATACTCTCTACGGCAAAGTCCCTGAAAGCGATTCACTGGTTGTTAAGAAATGCCAGGATTTTAATATTACAGGTGACGGAAGCGCTTCAGAGTGGAATAAGACTGAATGGATTGACATCACTCAGCAGGGCCCGGATAAATCACCCTATACCACCCGGGTAAAAGTTCTTTATTCAGAGACTGGAATATACTTCTTATATGATTGTGTTGACAGGAAACTTACTGCAACCATTAAAGGCGATTTCCAGAATATCTTTACCGAAGATGTTGTAGAGGTGTTCCTTTGGACTGATGAGAGTTTTCCGGTTTATTTTGAGTATGAACTCTCTCCTCTCGATTATGAATTGCCGATAATTATTCCCAATTACAATGGTAAATTCTTTGGCTGGCAACCCTGGCAATATGAAGGTGAACGGAGAACCCGTCATGCTACTTCTGTTACGGGAGGTAAAAAAGAGAGTTTAGCTTCCGTGGATGCATGGAAAGCTGAGTTTTTTATTCCTTATAAACTTCTTGTTCCTCTGAATAATGTTCCACCGGTTTCCGGCACAAGGTGGCGGGCAAATATGTATCGTATTGATTATGATAAAGGTACGACTTATTTCACTTGGCAGAAAGTGAAAAAATCATTTCACGAGTTCAATAACTACGGGACTTTCATATTTGAATAAACTATCTTTCCGCCTGTAATTGTTATCAGGGCTTCGATATCTTTTATATCATCTTCCGGGCATGTAAGATAATCATCTGACAGAACAGCCAGGTCAGCCAGTTTTCCGGGTTCAATACTACCCTTAATTGATTCTTCAAATGAGGCCCTGGCATTGTTGATTGTATAGATTTTCAATGCCTCTTCCCGTGTGACAGACTCTGAAGAGCCCACAACTGATCCCCGTTCAGTTTTCCTGGTTATCATTGCCCACATGCCAAGAAACGGATTATATGGATTGATTGAAGTGTTTGCATCCCATTTTACCATATGGTCTGATCCTCCGTTGATCATAACACCTGCATCTGTCATGGATCTGTTTGGATGAAAAGATTCAACTCTCTTATTTCCAAGAATGGATACCATCGCATCAGCATCTTTGTAGAACCAGGCTGCCTGAATATTAGCATATACTCCAAGTTCCTTCATTATTTCTATCGCTTCCTCGCTGAAGAAATTGCCATGAATAATGGAAAACCTCTTCTCCTTTATTGACTTCTTCATGTTGACCTCTCTGAAAACGTCAAGCAGGAGATTTACCGAACCGTCACCTGTAGCGTGCGCTGTAAAACTCCAATCGAATTCATTCGCAACTGAAACAATATCAAAAAGTTCCTTTCTGGAATAATTGACAATACCCCGGTACGAAGGGTCCTCTATGCCAAATATTTTACCTGCTTTCTCACCCCATGGTTCCTGAAGCCAGGCAGTACCAGTGAGTATTCCGCCATCCATAAAAACTTTCAATGAACCAATTCTGACCCATTTGTCTCCCGAGCCGGTACTCCCTTCATAACTTTTCAGTATAGCCTCGACTGATTCTTTTGAAACAGAACCTGCAGTGGGGAGAAGTATATTCTGATAAATTCTTGCCGTCAGAATCTTTTTCTCCGACATATCCTTATAGATTTTTACTGATTCAAAATCACCGGAACCTGAGAAAAGACTGGTAATACCATACCTGTTATAACGTTTCAGCATTTCAACCAGAGCATCCTGCTCTTCCTGGTATGAAAGTTTTTTCTCTTCAGGTAATTTTAAGAGTGAAAATGCTGATGCCCTGATAAATCCTGTTGGTCTCCCTGTATATTTGTCCTTAATTATTCCCGGATGATCTGAATCGGAATTGATACGGGAGAGTTTCATTGCTTCAGAGTTTATCATGCCTCCGAATGATCCGTTCAGAAAAACCGGGTTCGACGGAGCAGCCATGTCAAGCTCCTTAAGATCAGGTTGTCGCATTTCAATCAGGCGTGTTGAGAAAAATTTAGGGAAGACGATCCATTCACCCTCCGTTTTTCTTGCTGCCTGACTTTTTATCCAGTCAAGAAGCTGAATAATAGTCTTAACATCAGGTATTTCATCGTAAAGTTCACTTACTGATGCTGATTCGGGGTGAAGATGAGAGTCAATTAACCCCGGGATCACAGTTTTTCCGGCAAGATCAATTATCCTCGTTTTCTCTCCTGTAAGTTGCAGTATTGATTCGTTTGTTCCGACTGACATTATGGTATCATCCGATATCGCCAATGCTTCAGCGATTGTGAAGTCACCGTCAACGGTTATGATTTTTCCGTTAATAATTATGATATCTGCTGAAGCCATCGTTTTGCAGGAATTCAGAAGAATAGCTGCCAGGAAGATACTTATGATATTTATTTTCACCTGGTATATTAATATCTGCTAAATATAATCATAAAAATTCATTCAGTTTTGTTGATTATATAATGAAAGTTATAATTTTGATTATGAACATTATTGGATAATCTTATTTATTTCTTTGTTGTAATAATTATTTAAAGTTATGAGTAGAATATTTTTTCACAGTTATATCAGGAAGCTTATTCCGGTGTCTGTTTTTGTTGTTGTTTTTATGCAGATATTGACTGATTGTGCAGCACAGTACAGGCCTTCACTCTTTTTCAGGGAAGACTTTAAGGAGATCCCTGCTGCTACCCCTGTAACCCAGGTTCATATTGTAAATAAGGATCTTGTGCTTGGGTTGTATGGTCCGGGATGCGACAGTATAAAGAAAAGTCACCATGATACTCCGGCTGATGATCCTTTCTATATATGGTCAGGGCTGTGCACCGGCAACTGGGCTGTTACACTGAAGAATTCAAGATCATATGTCGATCTCACAGGTTATGCAAAAATAATGTGGCGATCAAAACAGAGTGGTTTAAGATGCCTGTACCCGTTGCTGAAACTGGCTGACGGAACCTGGCTGGTAGGGACCCGGGGTGATTGTATTTCAAAAGACTGGAGGATTACTGAATTTAACATAATGGATATGAACTGGTACACTCTTAATATCAAATCTGTAATTGAGGTAAAGCCGGTTAAGGATCCCGATCTTTCAAAAGTTGATGAAATAGGATTCACTGACCTTATGACGGGTGGGGGGAGTGATGCCTGCTCGCGTCTCGACTGGATTGAGGTACATGGCAAACCCGTTCCACGTTAAGTGAACGATATTTATGAAAAATACAATACGGTAATAAATATTTCCTTTATGACAATTGAGAGACTTCAGAAGCTGCTTGATGATATCAGATCTGTCAGTATAGCTGTTATTGGAGATTTCTGTCTGGATGCTTACTGGTTTATCGATAAATCGAAGAGCGAAATATCGATTGAAACCAGCCAGGCTACACATCCTGTGGCACATCAGCGGTATACCCTTGGCGGGGCCGGTAATGTTGCCAGTAATCTGGCATCCCTGGGGGTAAATAAGGTATTGGCTCTCGGTGTTATTGGAAATGACCCTTTCGGAACAGAGATGGTAAGGATAATGAAAGAAACAGGCATTAATACTGAAAACCTTTTGATCCAGCCGGATAACTGGTCTACTCATACATATGCCAAGCCTTACATCGGGGAGAATGAACTGAACCGGGTTGATTTTGGTAACTTTAACTCACTTGAAAAGGTGACTGCTGACAGGTTGATCGGGAATCTTATTGAATCAGTCAGTATTTCTGACATAGTAATTATTAATCAACAGGTACCTTCCGGCATACATACAGATTATTTTAAGAAAAGGCTTGTTGCTGTGATCCGTGAATTTCCTGAAAAACCATTTATAGCTGACAGTCGCAATTTCAATGATTTCTACACCGGTTCTCTTCGTAAGATGAATGATACAGAAGCTTTGAGACTGTGCGGGAAGATACGAAAACCTGATGAAATTATTTCCCTGGAGGAGCTTAAGCAATCTGCAAATGAGCTGTATCTTCGTTACAGTAAACCGGTTTTTATTACCAGGGGAGCCAGAGGATCTTTAACAGTGGATGAGACTGGTATTACAGAAATCCCAGGTCTTCTTATCCTGTCAAAGGTCGATACGGTGGGAGCCGGAGACAGCTATCTTGCCGGGACAGCTTCAGCAATGGCTGCCGGATATAATATTGTTGACGCGGCAAGGCTCGGAACCTTTGTGGCAGGAGTAACTGTACAGAAATTATTCCAGACAGGGACTGCAACACCAAAGGAAATTTTTGACATAGGAAATGATCCTGATTATATTTTTTTACCTGAACTGGCAGAAGATATAAGGCATGCCAGTTATATTGATAATACTGAAATTGAGATAATAAGCAACTGGAAAGAAAATCCTGAGATCAGGCATGCTATTTTTGATCATGATGGTACAATTTCAACACTGAGAGAAGGATGGGAGCTTATTATGGCTCCTATGATGATAAAAGCAATACTTGGCGATAACTTCCTCCTTGCGGATGATGCCTTGTATCGCAGAATTCAGATCAGGGTGCAGGAGTTTATTGACAAAACCACAGGTATTCAGACACTTGTGCAGATGCATGGTCTGAGGGATATGATCATTGAATTTGGTTTTGTTGATGAAGAAAAGATACTTGATGCAACAGGCTACAAGAAGATTTTTAACGATGAACTACTGCTGATGGTCAGAAGCAGGGAGAAGAAATTTAAGGATGGCGAACTCACTCTGGATGACTTCACCCTTAAGAATTCGGTTCCCTTTCTCAGAAAACTATATGATTCCGGTGTAAAACTTTATCTTGCAAGCGGCACAGACATTGAAGATGTCATTAGCGAAGCAAAAGCACTGGGATATGACAATTTCTTCGAAGGAAGGATTTTTGGTTCTGTAGGAGATATCAGCAGGGATGCAAAGAAAATAGTACTTGACCAGATACTGGATACAATCGGTGATTCGGCTTCAGCCAGAGTTGTTACATTCGGAGACGGACCTGTTGAAATAAGGGAGACCAGGAAAAGGGGTGGATTAACGGTTGGTGTTGCCAGCAATGAGGTTAGGAGGTATGGCCTTAATCTACAAAAGCGTACCAGGCTGATAAAAGCAGGAGCTGACATAATCGTACCGGATTTTTCACAGTATACCCATTTGCTTGAATTATTAAATCTTTAAATTACCAGAGGATGCCTTACCTGAAATTCAACAGGGATCAGCTTCTTATTAAAAAATTATCAGAGAGAGGTAATAAAGTAAATATTGTTTCAGATTCAATTCCTGTTACACTGAAACCATCATCTCTTTCAGATGAGAGCATCAGTCTTATTGAAAAAACAGCTCACAGGATAAAGTCAGCACGGAAGAGTAATAGTTCGGTAATTATGGCATTTGGAGCTCATACCATTAAAAATGGTATGTCACCAACGCTTATCGCTTTGCTGGAAGAGGGCTGGGTGACTCACCTTGCAACAAACGGCGCAGGCATAATACATGACTGGGAATTTGCTTTCCAGGGGAAATCGAGTGAAGATGTAAAGAAGAATGTCGATAAAGGACAATTTGGGATTTGGGAAGAGACAGGTTTTTACATTAACCTGGCAATTGTTGTCGGTGCATATGAGGGATCAGGTTACGGAGAATCTATAGGTAAAATGATCAGCAGAGAAGGATTGCAGATTCCGGAAATATCTGAACTTAAGGATTTTGCTGTAAATAATATCTCTGAAAGTCCTGATCAGGCAGCCTCAGCTATTGACCTCTCAGGTATTCTTCAGAAGTACAGGATCAACTCCGGATTCCTTAGGTTACCTCATCCTTTTAAAAAGTACTCGGTTCAGGCTGCAGCTTTCGAATCAGGTATCCCTTTTACCGGACATCCAATGATCGGACAGGATATAATATACTGCCATCCGATGAACTCGGGAGCTGCTATAGGGAGAACGGCAATAAATGATTTTCTCTCATTTGCAGCCAGCGTAAGCAATCTTGAGAATGGTGTTTATCTCTCTGTGGGATCTGCTGTTATGTCTCCAATGATCTTCGAAAAATCATTGTCAATGGTTCAGAATATTAAAATTCAGCAAAACAAACACATTGATAATCACTATATGCTGGTTGTGGACCTTGCAAAATCAGACTGGGACTGGCAAATGAATGGAGAACCACCGGTGGATAATCCGGCCTACTATCTCAGGTTCTGCAAAACCTTCAGCAGGATGGGAGGTGAGATGCACTATCTGACAGCAGATAACCGTGATTTTCTGCTGGCATTATATCAGAAACTCAACGAAATTTAATGTAATTTTTAATTATGCTGTATGAATATTAATGATGTAAAAGCACTGAAAGAAGAGGCTGAATACCACCTTTTAAACGAATTGCTCCCCTTCTGGACTACCCGTTTTGAAGATAAGATAAATGGAGGTTTTATTACCCATTTTGATGAAAAGGGAAATGATTCCGGAGAAGACGAAAAATCACTTATCGCTCAGTCCCGCTGTCTCTATACAATCTCTTCAGCATACAGGGCAGGTTACGGAGGAGAAGAATTTGCCAGGCTGGCAAGACACGGAGCTGATTTTCTTATCAATAAAATGTGGGACAGGGATCATGGGGGGTTCTTCTGGATGATGGACCGTAAAGGAAACCCTGTAATTGATCAAAAGATTATTTACGGTCATAGTTTTGCCATCTATTCCCTGAGTGAGTATACACTTGCAACAGGAGATCACAGAGGTATAGAATATGCAGAGAAGGTATTCGACCTTTTACAGAAGTACTGTGTTGATTCAATGTATGGAGGATACCTGGAGATGTTTCACCGCGACTGGACATTATGTGGTCCCGGCAGTCAGGGAGGGGACAGGAAAACACTGGATGTGCATATGCATCTTATGGAGGCTTTTACAACTCTTTACGAATGTACCGGTAAAGATGTGCACAGACGAAAGCTTCTCGAGGATATTGATCTTCTGTTGAACCGGTTTATTCATCCTGTTTACAAAACAGGGATACCTCAGTTTTACAGGGACTGGTCTGTGGCACCGCAGATTAAATTCGATATCATATGGGGATGGGACAGATTTTCGGAAGATTCACAGAAGTTGAATGCAACAGATAACACCAGTTACGGGCATAACACTGAATTTGCCTGGCTGCTGATCCATGCGCTGGACATTCTGAAGATAAATCCTGAAAACTACCGTGATCTTTTCAGAACAATTTTTGATCATACTTCTGTTAATGGCATTGATTATGAATATGGTGGTGTTTATGTCGAAGGACCTCATGCCGGGGGTGTCTACGATCGTGAAAAGGAATTCTGGCAGCAGGCTGAAGTATTAATAGGGATGCTTGACGGCGTTATAATGTTCAGTGACGAAAAATACTGGAATGCCTATAAAATGGTTCATCGCTTTGTTTTAGATAAAATGGTTAACAAAGGAGTGGGAGAGTGGTATCCTCTTATGACCAGGGATGGTAAACCGGTCTGGACACATATGAGTCATTCCTGGAAAATCAACTATCATACAGTTAGATCAATGATCCAGAGTATTATACGTCTGGATAAAATCTTGTCAGGTAAAATATCCTGGATATGATTATGAAATTGTCACTTAATTATTATGGAATTAACTCTCACAAGTCTTGACTGGATTGTACTTTCATTAGTACTTGGAGGCAGCCTCACCTACGGTCTGTATATGGCTTATCTGAAGAAAGCTGGCAAGGACAGTTCCAGCTTTTTTCTTGGAGGGAGGTCAATAAAATGGCCCATAGTAGGTGCTTCACTGTTTGCTACCAACATCGGTGCTGAACATCTGGTGGGTTTATCAGGTGACTCTTACCGGTATGGTTTGTCTGCCGGCCTTGTTGAACTGACTATGCCAATCACCCTGGGATTCAGCTGTGCAATCCTCTTTCCCTATTATATGAAGAACAAGATTTTCACAATTCCTGAATTTCTTGAGTTACGTTATAACCGTCGGGCCAGAACATTTTTTTCAGGTTTAATGCTTATAATCAGCATTATGACAAAACTTGCTTTTACTCTTTTTGCAGGCGCCCTGGTTTTGAACAGCATCCTTGGCTGGAATATAATGGAGACAATCTTCTACATAGGACTGATAGTTGCCATCTTTACAATTATAGGCGGATTTACTGCTGTGGCTTATACCGATGCAGTACAGGTAATAATAATGATAGCAGGTACATCCATAATGCTGCTGATAGGCCTTTTTAAAGTGGGAGGATTCAGTGGTCTGATGGATAAAGTACCGGAGATGATGACAATAGCCAAACCTTATGACGATCCGGTTTATCCATTCTGGGGTATTTTGGCCACCGCATTTTATGCAGGTATTTTCTACTGGGGCATGGACCAGGTAAATGTACAGAGAGTACTTGCCGCCCCTGATCTTAAGAATGCCAGGTGGGGAGGTATGTTTGCTATATTTCTTAAGATGTTCCCGATATTTCTTTTCGCACTGCCGGGTGTTATTGCATACGCCTTGTTTCCCGGAGAACTGGAGGGTGATGCAACCAGGCAAACATTTGTTCTTTTGCTCGACAGGCTTCTTCCATCAGGATTGCGAGGGTTGTTAATGGCATCACTGCTTGCAGCCCTGATCACTTCACTTATCGGAGTTTTGAACTCAGTATCAACCCTGGTGGTGCGTGATTTTATTGTGGAATTCCGACCCGGATTCAGTGATAAAAAGCAGGTCTTCTATGGCCGGATTGTCATTCTGATAATAACTATGCTCGGTATAGGAGCTGCTTATCTGGTATATATGAATGAAGAAGGACTTTTTAAATACCTTCAGACAATTTCAGCTTACCTGGTTATCCCGATATTTCCGGCTGTTTTCTTTGGTATCATAAGCAGGAAAGTAACCCTTAAGGCTGCTGCTGTTTCTGTTATTGCCGGTGTGATAATTGCAACTGTTTTTGTTACAGATCAGTTGCTTGGTCCTGATACCGGCAGGGAGGTATTCCCATTCCTGCATCAGAAACTCACTTTAAACTTCGGGTACAGAGGCCTGTGGGCCGAAATATTTATCACAATAATCCTGTTTGTTGTATCAGCATTTACCGAGAAAACCTCCCCGGAAAAGCTCGAGAAGACAACTATTAATTATGCCGGGCGTATTGCGGCATTCGAAGGATTGTCTGATTGGCGTTTGCATCTGGCTGTTCTTTCTGCAATAACCCTTTGTATATACATCTGGCTATTGTGATTTAGATATTAAAAACAAGATTAATCAGTTTCCTGGTGTTTGCCTGATTTGAATATTCCTCCTTGAGAATTCTTATCCTGTCAGAGATCATTTCTCCGGTAAATTCTTCATTCATCAGATAGTTTATTTTATCAATAATCTCCTTATGGGTCTCTGCAAGATGAAAAATAGTTCTGTCCGGGAAGTTCTCTACAGCCAGATTATTTACCAGGCAATGTCGGCCGGAGAAAAGTGCTATCAGGAGTTTCATTTTAAACCCATTGGATGTCATGGCAGGAGTCAGGTTAATCTGAGCATCTCTTATAAGTCTTTTCATTTCATCACCTTCCGGATTTGATACTATTCTTATGTTAGATCTTCCGGTGGCAATTGCCTGAAGCCTGGCCGGGGGATTTTTACCTGCTATAATGCAATCGTATGGCAATTCGTTAAATACATTTGTTATAAGTGATTCAGCTGTAACAAGATTTTCATTTACCGAAAGATCGCCATGGTAAAGAATATAGTTCCCTTTCCCCGGTTTACTTGTAATTTTTTCATTTGGGTGAAAGGGAGATAAGTATATGACATTTTGACAGATGCTGCTGAAATAATTATGATCACCCTGACTTATTGTGAAATAATTAACAGATCCTTTTAACAATGTTTCGTATTTCTGAAGTTTTTTTGCTTCTATTATGTAATATAACTTTTTGAAAAGGTTTTGCTCATTATCTGCCAGCGATCTATAATAAAAGTGCTCAATATTATGGAGCCTTACAAATATATTGCGACTACTCAAATCGGGTTGATTCAGGAAATATGTGGTATGAAGTCCGTCAAAAAGAATCGGGAAATCGTTGGTTTTTAGCTTTTCCAGGAGCTTGACTGAATTCCTGCTCTTAATAATATACGGGATCCCTGATAAATGATTCAGCACACCTGTTTTTCGCTGATAATAGTTCACTGATTCGCAAAGCGATTCCAGTTCCTCAGATCGTGACCGGCCATATTCAAAACAGTGAAGATGAATACGTACACCAGCTGCAGTTAACCATTTTATGCGGTAAAACGTATCTATCATTCCCCCATAATCAGGAGGGTAGGGAATGTTTAAAGTCACAATATTCAGATCCATCTTAATGATATCATTACTATCTCCTTCTTCCTTTAGCCTTTTGCCTTCCGCCTTTAGCCTTTTTAGAAGAACATATTCATCGCAAATTCTGTTGCAAAATCTTCATCACCAGCTAGTTCAATGTGTCTTGTTTTGCCCAGCAATTCTTTGATTATTTCATTAAATTTCACCGATTTAAGAGCCAGAATAGCACCTGTTCCGGATGTATTTCCAAGTGGAATGATCCTCTCTTTCAATTCTGCCGGAAGCAGACCTATTCTGATTGCATTCCCGGTATTTATATAATTCCCGAATCCTCCGGCAAGAAAAAGAGCGTCGATCTGATCAAAGTTCATTCCTGCCTGCTTTAAAAGAATTTTTACTCCTGACGCGATTGCTGATTTGGCTAGTTGGACCTCCCTGATGTCATCCTGACTTAAAGAGATAGATTGTCCGGCAGCTGTCATGGATGCAGTTACAATTGTATAATCATTATCCATCTGCCCTTCAGTATTGATTCTGCCATTGTCACAAAGCCAGGCAACGATATCGATCAAACCTGATCCGCAGATACCTGCAGGTTTTTCATCGCCGATTACGGTATATCCGTCATCGCTGAAGGCAGAAATTGCTCCCTCAACTGCCCCCATACCACATGATATTCTGGCTCCTTCAAATGCAGGGCCGGCAGCAGTTGAACAGCATAATACCGAATTCTCAGTAACCAGTGCAAGCTCCCCGTTAGTGCCAATGTCCATAAACAGGTAGTTCCTGTACTTTGCCGATGGTAATATAGATGCAAGTCCTGCAACAATATCAGCTCCGACAAATGCTGAAACAGAAGGTAAAACCTTTATCTCAGCTCCGGGCAGGCAATTCAGTCCGAGCTGATCACCTCTTAAGATCTGCTCATCCAGAAACTGTGCCTTAAATGGCGAAAGGGCAAGCGATTTTGGATTTACCCCAAGAAGCAGGTGAAGCATGGTGGTATTACCGGCAAAAACTATTTTTACAATTTCATTTGCTGATATCTCAGCATAATGTATCAGTTTTATCAATTCATTATTTATTGCACTTATTAGTTCATCCTGCAGAATTTTTATGCCACCCTCAGTTGTTGTTGTAAACTGAATCCGGGTAATAACATCCGCTCCGTATTTAGCCTGAGGATTCAGTATCGCCCTTGTTTCAGCAATTACACCGGTTATCAGGTTGACAATGTAAAGGACTATGGTGGTTGTACCAATATCAACTGCCACGCCATGTGGAAAGACCGACAGGTCGGCGCTTTTACCTGGCATAAGTGGTAATATAACAGTATGCTGGTGTTGTTCAACCAGCACTTTAGCCTCTCTTCTGTCGGGGAGGATAACCTCAATTGATTCTGTCACCGGATAAAGACAAGAAGGTACAAGTCCCGCATTTCTTACCATCACGTTACATTTTCCACAGGTACCGTTTCCTCCACATGGAGAATATATTTCGAAGCCGTTTCTGCGAAAAATATCAATTAGTAATTCTCCTGATTCACCTTCAATATGTTTTATTTTCCCATTGTAATGAACTGCAAGCTTTATCATATTGTCATACTTCAAAATTCTATAAATGCTGCAAATATATTCTAAAGCTTTTTACGAAAGGAATAAGGCTAGAATTTCATAAATCTGTGCCTGATCTTTAATATTGTACAAGGCTTTTGAAGGCTCGCTTCCGACTTTTATCGATATTCCGGATTCCGGCATGATCTTAAAAAGATCTTCATCTGTGCGATCATCTCCTATTGCGAGGATAAAATCATAATTTTCCTTGCTTATTAACGAGGAGCCTGCTGTTCCTTTGTCGTACAACATACTCTTGACTTCAAGAACCTTATCGCCTTCCAGCATCAGGAGATTTGATTCGCTTTTTATTATCTCAGTCAGGTCATCTTTTAACTCATTGATCCTCATTGAAGCCGTATCCTCATCAACATTCCGGTAATGCCATACAATAGAAGCATATTTCTCCTCTATCATTGAACCATTGCATCTGTCAACATAGTGGTCAAGTACCGGCAGTATTTTTTCTTTCCATGACAGATCCAATTCTATATTTATGCTCCAATTACCACCAGGATATTTAATAAAAAAACCATGCTCCGCAACCAGAATTACATCAAGTTTTTTAAACTGATCCTCAATGAATTTCTGCTCCCTGCCACTGATTATGGCTACCGTGTTTCGTTTATCTGATGCTATGCTTTTAAGCTGACTTTCGGTTTTTTTATTCAGCAGTGCCATTTCAGGAAGAGCGGCAATAGGTGTCAATGTGCCATCGTAATCAATAAGAAAAAGACGTTTTTGTGATTTTTGATATCTGGTTTTAATGGACTCTAACGTATCACTGTTCAAAAATTCCACCTGCAGTTTTTTTTGTTCATTTCTTACCTCATAGACCTGGTTAAAAAAATCAGTGGCCCATGTAAAAACGTTATAACGTTTCAGCCTGTCCTGCATCTTGGATATTTTTCTCCTTTTCTCTTCAAGTGACATGGAAAGAGCCTTATCAATGGCTACTGATGTCTCTTCAATATCATTGGGATTTATTATTATTGCTTCAGTAAGTTCAACAGCCGCACCTGCCATCTCGCTGAGCACCAGCATTCCTGAACTTTCATACTGGCTGGCAATATACTCCTTAGCCACGAGATTCATCCCGTCCCTAAGGGGGGTGATTAACCCTACGTCGCTGTGATCATACAGTGCGACCAGTTCATTGAATGGTACAGATTTATACTGATAAATAACAGGACGCCAGCTCAGGTTGCTGTATTTGCCATTAATGCGACCAACAGTAGCTTCAATCTCTTTTTTTATCTCCCGGTAGGACTCAATATTATCTCTTGAGGGAATCACAATCATATTAAAGACCACCTTATAATGCCAGTTAGGGAATTTTTCGAGAAAATGGTCATACGCCTCAAGTCTTTTTATGAAACCTTTTGAATAATCAAGCCTGTCTACCGAAAAGATCAGTTTATTATCGGCAAGATGCTTTTGCAGTTTTTTTCTCTGGTTTCTTGTTTTACCTGATGAACAGGCAGTATGGAATTTATCAAAATCGATGCCTAAAGGAAAGGAATCAGCTTTGAATATTCTGGTGTCGGAGTATATATGATTCTGATCAGTTTTGTATCCCAGGGTTCGTTTTATTGACTTTAAAAAATGCTGTGTATAATCATTTGTATGAAAGCCAATAATATCGGCTCCGGTCATACCGGTAAGAATAGCTTCACGCCATTGTCTGGGGAACAGGCGGAACAACTCAAATGAAGGAAACGGGATGTGAAGAAAGAATCCGATATTGGTGTCTGGATACGACTGTCTTATCATATCGGGCAGCAGGAATAAATGGTAATCATGAATCCAGATAAAATCTCCCGGCCGTATAATATTCTGTAATTTTTTATAGAACAGATTATTTGCTTCCTTATATGCTTCAAAATATTTATTATCAAAAACCGTACTCTGAGGGAAATAATGAAACAGGGGCCATATTACATTATTGCAATAGCCACTATAGTATTTGTCATTGATTTTCTTTGGTATTTCAACAGGGAAAAGATCAAAACTCGGATTAATATTTTCTTCTCCCAGATTACTGTCACCGGTACCTACCCAAAGGATTTTAGATTTGACAACCTTATCCTGATTCATTCTTTCCGACAAGGACAGTATAGCAGAGACTAATCCGCCTGAGTTCTGAACAGCCATGTGCTTGTTTTTCTTTTTAATAAGCCTGAAGGGTAACCTGTAGGCTACAATTATAATTCGCTTATAATCAATTTTATTAATTGTTTTCATGCCTTACAGGAATATAGGATTGTCAATTTTCTTGGATAACTTGTAAACAGCATTGACTAAGCCTACATGGCTGTAAGTCTGTGGAAAGTTCCCCCACTGTCCAAAGTTTTCATCAGCGTCCTCACTGAATAATCCGAGATGATTTGAGCTTTTAATGAGAGTTGAAATAACTTTTACTGATTTATCAATCATCCCGATTGCAGCCAGCGCTTCCGCATACCAAAATCCACAGATGATAAATGAGTTTCTGGCTGAGCCCAAATCATCATGCATATATCTGAAAAAAAGGTTTTCATTTTTAAAAAGAACCTGTTCATGAGCTTTTAAATGCAGAATTGCTCTTCCTCCGTTTGGATTCAGATAATTCATTGTTATCAGTTGCAGATTACTCGCATCAAAAAATGTACTGCCTGCCGATTGCATATATGCATTTTTTGTCCGATCATAACACTTTTCGATATATACCTGCGATTTTTCAGCCAGTGATTTTGCTTTTCTGACAATGTCTTTTCTGTTAATCAGTGAACCTATCTTAACTGCAGCCATGCAGCCGGCCCAGTGAAAGAGGTAGGTGTAACAATGAAATTGATTAGTGGTGCCGAATTCCCAGAGTCCTGAGTCCGGTACGTCCATATATTCCTCGATACGATCAAGAAGCCAGCAGGTTATGGATTCGGATTTTTGATTGTCGATGTAATTGAGCCTTTTATCAATAAACAAGGGTAAGAGACTTACAAGAATCTGACCATAAACATCATTCTGGGTCTGGTAAGTTGCATTGTTGCCTGTTCTTACAGGTTTATTCTTCAAATATCCTTCCAAAAGCAATATCTTTTCATCAGGTACCCGTTCTCCTGTGATCGTATACAATGGTTTAATCTGCTGTTTCTCATTAAGCATGAGATTCTGTATAAAGGCAAAGTACTTCTCGAGTTCTTCAAAATGGCCTATGTTGTTAAATGCATTAAGAGTATAATAGGTATCCCTCATCCAGCAATATCTGTAATCCCAGTTGCGATGCGACTGATCAAATTCAGGCAGGCTTGTAGATCCTGCGGCTATGACTGCACCAGTATCTTCATACTGATGAAGTTTTAATACCAGTGCTGACCTTATAACTTCATCCTGAAATATGTAAGGTATTGATGTTGATTTTACCCAGTTTACCCAGTAGGAACGTGTTTTATTGAGAAATTGTTCTGAAGTCTCTGCAAGCGGTGCCTCAAGAGGAACGCCATAACTAAAGACAATATACTTGGTTTCGTTGAGCAGAAATGATTTTTCACCGATTATATAGTTTAGCGGGATATCAGTGGTTAATCTTACATGACTGCTCAGATTCAGATATCTTATGTGGTTGCTGCCTGCAACTGCATCTGGTATCTTTTTGCCGTAATTATCCACAGGACGGCACCTGACCCTGATGGAAGGATTACCCTTGATGAGCTCTATTTTTCTGAAAAGCATCAGCGGCCTGAAGTATCTGTCATACTGATTGAAGCGTGGAGCAAAATCGATGACCCTGAACTTTCCTTCTGCCATCTCAAACTCAGTGGCAAGGATGTTTGTGTTTTTTAAATAGTACTGTTGCGACTTGTATTTGTCATTTGATGACATAATACTGAATTCCCCTCCCTTTTTTTTATCCAGCAGTGAACCAAAAATAAAGCTGCTGTCGAACCTCGGAAGGCAAAGCCAGTTAACATTTGCATTCGTGTCTATAAATGCCAGAAATGAGCAATTGCCTATTACACCAAAATTATACCTGTTCATAGTTCATGTTACTTTGTTTACAATGCCTGATGGATCACCCTTTGCGGGAATGGTATTTCTATCCCCTCCTTGTCAAAAGCAATCTTTATACGTTTTCGAAACTCGCCGCTTATTTCCCATTGCTTAAGAGGCTTAGTATCACCAAGTATCTTAACGATTATTGCAGAATCAGCAAACTCATCAACTCTCAGGAACTTCGGGGGACTGATAATCATCTCTTTGAAAAGCGGATCCTCTGCCAGCTCCCTGCCGGTCCGGTTAATTACTTCAATAACCTTCTCAAGATCAGAATTATATGCAATTCCGATATCGAGGTTAACCCTTGAAAATCTTTTTGAAAGATTGGATATCATCTTTATTTCACCATGAGGTATATGGTGAACAGTGCCGTTTAAGTCCCTTAATGTTGTCATTCTCAGGCTTATGTCCTCTACCATGCCACCTGTGGCATTAATGTTTACAACATCACCTATCCTGTACTGGTTTTCAAGAATAATAAACATACCTGAAATAAGATCCCTTATCAGATATTGCCCCCCAAATCCAACGGCCAGACCAACAATGCCTGCTCCAGCCAATAAGGGTGCGATTTCAATACCTGATTCCTGCAATATCATCAGGAGGGCAATTAGCAGAATAATCACTCTCAGGACACCATTAAAAATCCTGATAAGTGTATCCTCCCTTTTTTTCTCTGCTTCCAATGATAGTTTGATGTCAGGCACCACTGCAACCCTGACTGCCCGGCTGATTATTCTGCTTAAAATTATATTCAGCAAATAAGCAATGATGCCTATGATCAGTATCTTTATGCCTTGAGTTAACAGCCATGGAATGATTAGTTCTGTCCACTCTTTAATTGTTTCTTTCATGTCAGGTCTGTTTTGATTGTTTTAGTCAGGTAATGCATAATCTTTAAAGCTGTCCGGGTTAATATTGCATAAACAAAAAGTATTACACCCTTATAACGGACCATATAGACCAAAGACTGCAAAGAATTTGTAGTCTGGGTGTAATTTTCTTCCCTGAGATCGCAATATACGAAAATCATCTTTAAAATGATAAAAATGCTGACGAAACAGATCGGGTTATTGTCATTTCCGGATTGATAATTAATTTATTGAAAATAAATGGAATATCCGATTTTTAACCGTATCTTGCACAATTAATTAATAATAGTATAATGAATAACGGAACAGTAAAATTTTATGACACAACAAGAGGCTTCGGCTTCATTGCAGATGCAGAATCATCTGAGGAGTATTTTGTACATTCAACAGGATTAGATGACACTATCAAAAAGGATGATACGGTTACATTTGAATTAAAGCAGGGAAAAAAGGGCTTAAATGCAGTCAATGTGAAGCTTGCTTAGTATTGTTAATGTAAATTTAATAAGGTTTAGTCCCGGCAAAAACCGGGATTTTTTTTAAATTTAAAGAATTATGATCCCACATAAACAGAATTTTGCAAAATCCAATTTCAAATCTCCGGATATATCGCAGCTGAAAGCCGTAATAATTGACCACAGAACAACAATTTACATAGCTCTGGATGCAGATAGTGAGGAGGCAAGAGAAAAATACTTATTAAGAACCTCAAACAGGCTTGTAAAGTAATATCTTATTTTAAGCAAACTATTTAGGTTCAATCACAATAGAACGAGGCTTTGAAGAAAGCCTCGTTCTATTGTGATCCCGGCAGAATTCAAACCTGCAACCTTCTCCTGTTTTGAGCGGTTTATAGTCCCATGAAAACATAACTATTTGATAAGTAGCAAATAAGAGAATTATTTATTGTAAATTTGGGTGTCT
>MENI01000095.1 GCA_001768195.1 Bacteroidetes bacterium GWA2_40_15
TAATAGGCTGTCAGTTTTATATTTCTTCGTGCGTTGCCCCTGTCAAATTTTATTTTCTTACATTTAGGGCTATTATTTATTACATAGAGCTGAAGTAATTGATTTAGCACTACCAGACCATTTGTAGATGAAATTAATAAAATGATGAAAGTCAGATTTAAAGACAAAGTTGTTATTGTAACCGGAGCATCCTCCGGAATTGGAGAAGCAACAGCACGCGAATTTGCAAAGAATGGCAGCAAGGTTGTGCTTGCAGCCCGATCTGTGGAGAAGTTACTGAAGATTGCAAATGAGATAAAAATTTTCAACACAGATGTTCTTGTAGTAAAAACTGATGTCAGTTGTGAAGAAGATTGCAGAAATCTGATAAATAAAACAATTGAAAAATTCAATACCATAGATGTACTTGTAAATAATGCAGGCATATCGATGCGAGCCTCTTTTATTGATGTTGACCTTATGGTACTTCACCGTTTGATGGATGTAAATTTCTGGGGAACTGTCTATTGCACAAAATATGCTCTTCCTTATCTGATAGAGCGGAAGGGTTCGCTGATAGGAGTATCTTCAGTTGCAGGATTTCACGGATTACCCGGACGTACCGGATATTCAGCATCTAAATTTGCCATGCATGGCTTTCTCGAGACTGTGAGGATCGAGAATCTTAAGAAAGGTTTACACGTGATGATAATTGCACCCGGATTTACTTCTACTGAAATCAGAAAGCATGCGCTTCTGGCAAACGGAGAAGAGCAGGCTGAATCACCCAGGGATGAACATAAGCTAATGGCGCCAGAATATGTAGCAAAATGGGTGATCAAAGGAATAAGAAAGAAAAAAAGAAATAAACTTCTTACATGGGAAGGAAGGTTGACAGCCCTGTTCCAGCGAATAGTTCCATCATTTGTCGATTGGGTATATTATTATGAAATGTCGCGCGAACCAGAATCACCTGTAAAATAGCATTTTACATTTTCAAACTTCTTTTTTGACAAAAATTCTTCAGGATTTCTGTTATGAAACTCTGCGATCTTCGTCATGCATATAAAAGTTGTTACACTAACTTAAAACTATCATGAAAAGATCACTATTGTTTTTTATGCTTGTCATTCTGTTAAGTCCGTTATATGGACAGAAAAGTATAGATGCCCTGTTCAGGAAATATTCAGGAAAAGAGGGTTATGTAACTGTGACGATCAGCGGAGACCTCTTAAAGCTGGCCTCCCGTCTAAATTCTGATCATGTTACAGGCAATTCTCTGCCTGCCAACGTCACTGAAATCAGAATAATCGCACAGGAAGATAAGAATTTCAAATCTCCTGATTTTTATGATATGGTGTCTGATGATATTGATCTTGATGAATATGAGGAATTTATGCGGGTCAGGGAATCGGATCAGGACCTCAGGATGCTGGTACGTTCCGACGGTAATACCTTCAGGGAGTTTCTGCTGATAGCAGGAGGCGAGGATAATGCCCTGATCCAGATTAAGGGAAAAATGACTTTCAGCGAAGCCAGAAAATTCTCAAGGGAGATTAAGAAAAATGGTAGCGGATTGAAAATAGATATGGATTCTGAGTAATTGTAATTGTCATTACCTTTGTATACTATGTGATAATTACTTAGGATTCAATGGAAAGGGAGAATTTTGTTAATCTTGTACAGCATATGGGTCGTAAATTATACGGATTTGCTTTCCGTATACTCCGCAACAGGGAGGAGTCGGAAGATGTTGTTCAGGAGATTTTCTTAAAACTCTGGGGTATGAAGGAAAAACTGGGTGATATCAGAAGTATCGAAGCGCTGGCAACTGCCATGACGAGAAACTATTGCATAGACCTGCTCAGAAAAAATAAAAATAAATATGCAGGAGATATTGATTTCAGCAGGTGGATCAGTTTGGCAGTGCCTTCACCACATGATAAGATGGTTATAAGGGAATCAGACTCAATAATAAGGGAGATAATTGAAAAAATGCCTGAAAGCGCAAAGAGTGTTATTAAGCTTCATGATATTGACGGAAAATCATATGAGGAAATAGCAGATGCTACAGGTCAGAATATTAATACAATACGTGTTAATATTTCGAGAGCGCGTAAATTCATTAGGGATGAATTCAATAAATATCAATATGAACAACCAGGAAATCAGAAGGTTAATAACTAGTTTCTTTGAAGGGGAAACCACCGAAGAGGAAGAGAAATTACTAAGGGCTCTTTTCAGCGGAGATCAGGTGCCCGGTGGCTTTGAGGCAGAAAAGGAGTATATTCTTTTCTGCCTGGCAAACGGAAACATTAAAGATGCCTCAAATAACCTTGAAGGCAAGATAATCAGAGCGATTGATAAACAAGGCATAAAGGCAGAATCAAAACATTCACGCAGGTATTACCTGATGCTGCTAAGTGGCGCTGCTGCAATTATGCTGATAGTGTTTGGTACATATTTCTTCATCAATAGCCGCAAAGGTTTCAGGGATACTTATTCTGATCCCGCGATAGCCTATGCTGAGACGATGAAGTTACTTATGGATGTATCATCCCGTCTTAATAAAGGTACCAGTGCTCTTCGTCCTGTCAGTAAACTCAGCGAGATGACAGATATGAGTCGTGAAAAACTAAATGAGACATCCTCAACGATAAATAAATCATTGCTGAAATTAAATGTTCTCAAGGAGGTAAATTCTGATAAAAATATCAACGACACCATAGATATAAATAATTAATAATAAGGAATATGAAAAAATTACTTACAGTTTTATTGGCTTTTTGTCTCACAATTTTCGTTAATGGCCAGAGAAGCCCTGTTGATGAAATTTTTGAAAAGTATTCAGAAAGGGAAGGATTTTCTGTTGTCTATATATCTGGCAAGATGTTTAACATGTTCTCTGAACTTGATAAAACCACCAATAATAAAGATAAAGTCATCAGCAACCTGAAATCCATAAGGATATTATCTGTTGAAGATTCAACACTAAATGAGAGTGTTAATTTGTATAAAGAGCTTGAGAAGAAACTCGATCTCTCAGTTTATGAGGAGCTGATGGTGACTAAATCAGGAAAGAACACTACCAAATTCCTTACTATTCAGAAAGGAGACATAATTAAAGAATTGCTTGTGATAACCGGTGGTCCGGCAGGAAACTCCCTGATATCAATAAAAGGTGATATGAATCTTAAGGCACTCTCTGAGTTATCTAAAGATACTGGTATTCAGGAGCTTGAAGAGCTTGAAGATGTTGATAAAAAGAATCATTGAAGAAAATCGACACTATATACTGACTCTTAATGCAACCCTGGTTTGCAAAGTATAGTCATAATTGAAACTGATCTGACCGATGAATTAAACAGTCATTTTTAATTATATTTGTATTCAATCTGACTAATGATCATTAAATAATTATAGTTATGAACAAAATGTTCCATACAAGATTAATGGCAACTGTCATATCAATGGTAATTGGGTCAAATGCCTTGATTGCTCAGTTGGCTGATGATGCTTTTGATTTTTTACTGGTAGGGGTAAATGATGCATCCAAGATCACCGAGGCCTATATTTCCCCCTGGGCTAATGCCTTTGGAGCAGGAGTGAACGGTAGTTGGTACAATACTGCCAAACCACATAAGTTAGGAGGTTTTGACATTACATTCGGTCTTAATGTCGGTATTGTTCCTTCCACAGACGATACTTATGATGTCTCAAAAATAGGGCTGCAGAGTTTTACCGGAACAGGTATGGCTCCGACAATATCCGGACCAGAGGGTCCGCTGCCGGTTCTTACCAGCAAACCTATCAGCGGAGTGGCTTCCATGTCTGTTCAGACACAACGCGGAACAGACTGGAAATATATTCCTGTACCAACACTGCAGGCAGGTATAGGCCTGCCGCTCGGATCAGAGCTGAAAATAAGGTACATCCCGAAAATCCCTGTTGGTGATGCTGATATTTCTTCCTGGGGTGTCGGACTTCTTCATAGTCTGATGCAATATCTTCCGGGTGATGAGTTGCTTCCATTTGATGTCTCATTATTCGGGGCATTTACAAAACTAACAGGTAATGTACCGATCAACTTAGATCCCGGTAATCCGCAGTTCTATTCTTCGAAATATCCTTCATCGGCATGGGATGATCAGAATTTTGAAATGACAGCAAAGGCATGGAATGCTTCAGCCATTGCTTCATTAAACCTCCCGGTGTTTACATTGTACGGTGGACTGGGTTATTCCAGTACGGCAACAATTATTAATATGACAGGAAACTTCCCGCTTCCGACTCCCAGTATCACTGAAGGGGAGTATATTTATGAGGATGCCGGTGTTGTAAAAGACTTTCCGACAATAGAAGTAAAGAATTTTTCAGGTTTGAGAGCAAATGCCGGATTCAGGTTAAAATTTGCAGTCATTACATGGCATGTTGATTATACATGGGCGCAATATAGTGTAGTCTCAACCGGACTCGGGATCTCTTTCAGATAGTGAAATATAAATCAGATATATAAAGTATCCCCGGAGTAACGAGAGTGCCCGGGGATTTTTTTCTAAGGAGATTTTAATTTAGCAGTTAGTTTACCATCTGAGATGCCTGCAGACAAACAAAGAATTTATTCCTCTTACAAGGCTCTTCTCATTGCAGCAAAAAACACGGTTGCACAGGAGGATAATGCCGTGATAAGAAGGGCGCTTGAACTTGCGGTTGCAGCCTGCGGTGACAAAATTACGATCACCGGAGAGCCCGAGATTATCCATGCTCTCTCCGTGGCAAGGATAATTGCCGGAGAGATAGGATTGGGGCTTACTTCAATAGTTACTGCCTTACTTCATGATTCATACAATAACCTTCCCATAAGTCAGAAAGAGCTTGAAAAAGAGTTTGGCAAAAAGGTTGTAGAGATACTTAATGGTTTTTCGAGAATTACTGGCATCGATTCGATGCAATCTTCCTATCAGGCTGAGAACTTCCGTAAACTGTTGCTGAGTCTTGCCGATGATGTGAGAGTTATTCTGATCAAGCTTGTTGAGAGAATGGAATACTTGCGCAATCTTGACAATGTACCGGAGAAAGACCGGTTGCCTCTGGCATCTGAAACATATTTTCTGTATGCACCACTGGCTCACAGACTGGGGTTCTATAACATCAAATCCGAAATGGAGGATCTGGCTGTTAAATATCTTGAACCTGAACTTTATGATAATATAGAGTGTAAGTTAAAGCAAACCACCGCTTCAAGAAATAAACTTATACGTGATTTTTCAGTTCCGCTTAAGGAAAAGCTTGAGAAACTTGGATTTAAGTTTACGATTAAAAGCCGCACCAAATCAATACATTCCCTAATGCTTAAAATGAAGAAGCAGGGCGTGGAGTTTGAGGAAGTGTATGATTTGTTTGCAGTCAGGATAATTATTGAAAGTGATGCAGCAAATGAAAAATCAGATTGCTGGAGAGCTTATTCTGTTGTAACTGATCTCTACCAGCCAAATCCAAGCAGGATGAGAGACTGGATCTCCATTCCAAAATCGAATGGGTATGAATCCCTTCATACTACGGTAGTTGGGCCGAGAGGAAAATGGGTCGAGGTACAAATTCGCTCAACCAGGATGGATGAGATTGCCGAAAAGGGACTGGCAGCACATTTCAAATATAAGGGTATAAAAGGAGAGGGTGGGCTCGATACCTGGCTGGCAAAAATGCGGGAGATTCTCGAATCGTCAGAGAAAGAGGACGATGCTTTCATTGATCAGGTAAAGTCAGGATTATATACCGATGAAGTATTTGTATTTACACCAAAGGGAGATTTGCGCCAGCTGCCTGCCGGAGCAACCGTACTTGATTTTGCGTTCGATATACATACTGCAGTAGGAGCATCATGTGTGGGTGGAAAAGTGAATGGTAAAAATGTAACAATCAGGTATATACTTCAGAATGGAGATCATGTATCAATTCTGCGGTCTAAGAACCAGAAACCGAAACAGGACTGGCTTTCATTTGTCGTAACGAACAAAGCCAAAACAAAGATAAGGCAGGTTCTTAATGAAGAAAAGACCAAAGCAGCTGCTGAAGGGAAGGAAATTCTTATGCGCAGGCTGAAAAACTGGAAAATAGGATACAGTGATACCGTAATTCAAAACCTGATAAATCATTATCACCTGCATTATGCTCAGGATCTGTACTATCTTATTGCTACAGAAAAGCTTGAACTGCTTGACATTAAAAATGTTCTTCAAAAGCCTGAAGTATCTGAATCTGTGATTCCTTTAAGTATATCAGAAGAAAAGGAGATAAAGGAGATACCTGGCTCGCAATATTCGGATTATCTTATTATCCAGGACAGGGTAGAGGGGCTTGATTACAAGATGTCAAAATGCTGTAATCCGGTGTTTGGTGACAGTATATTTGGTTTTGTAACAATATCCGAAGGAATAAAAATACACAGGACCAGTTGTCCTAATGCTCAGAATATGCTCTCAAGATATCCCTACAGACTTATAGCCGCCAAATGGTCGAAGTCAGGTAATATTCCTTCTTTCATTGCTTCTGTTAAAGTAACCGGTATTGAAGATATAGGCATAGTAAACAAAATTGCTGATGTTATATCAGAAAATAAGGTGGTAATGCGAAGTTTCAATTACAATATGAATGATGGCCTGTTTGAAGGGATGCTTAATATACTTGTTCCTAACAGTGATGTTCTTTATACAGTTATACGAAAGATTCAGGGTCTGAAAGGAATAGTTAAAGCTTCCCGGCAGGATGGGGGATAAGGGCGCAGGGCACAGGGCGCAGGATGCAGGGCTTAATATCTCTGATCAGGCTTTACAGGCAGTTTTGCCATCTTTTCCACTTCAAGCGAGGCAAAGCCGGATTCCTGAACAATTATTCCCAGTAACAGGTATGTTCCGCTCCCCTTAAATGGCCATGATGTAAGCGATTGTGAAAAATGAACTGTATCAAAGAAACTGCCCTCCGCATCAATAAAACAACCGAAGTTCATCCAGTCGTTTTTTACTGTCTTTATATATTTAACTGTAACCAGATGTCCAACCATCCTGACAGTTTTCCCGGTGAATTCGTTCATCCTGTGAGCAGGAATCTCACCTCTGAATGATGTCTCAAGCATGTCAAACCAGCTAACGGTAACCGGAAAACCGAACAATTCAATCTCATCATAGACATCTTCAATATTATTCCGGACAAGTTCGGGCAGCGTAAAATTGCGGACGGGAGGGGAGAACAGCGGTCTTGTGCGTTCGTGCTTGTTTTTGTTTATCATCATGTGCGCTTCCCATAAAAGAACAGGCTTCTTCTTGCCGGTGAACCTGAAGGCTCCTGCTTTTATCAGCAGTATCACCTGTTCGAGTCCCGGAGTAACCCGTGTAACAAAGTCATTCAGATCGCGGAATGGTCCGTTCACATTACGTATCGTCTCGATTGACATGGCAAGATTATATTCGAGGCTCATGATATGGATGAACCCTATGTATATATCTGTACCATAGATTGTTGTTTTATAATTACTCATATTGACACATGGCAGTTGTATCGTGGCTCCAAACCTTCTGGCTTCATGCACATATACCCAGGTACGGTAAAATCCTCCGAAATTATTGATTACGGCAACCATGAATTCAAGGGGGAAATGAGCTTTGAGATAAAGGCTCTGGAAGCTCTCCACTGCATATGATGCAGAGTGAGCCTTTGAGAATGAATAGCCGGCAAAAGATTCGATCTGTCTCCAGACCTCTTTTGTAACCTCTTCGCTGTAACCCTTTTTGCGGCAGTTGGAGAAGAATCTTTCGACAATACGCTGCATCTCCTGCTTTGAGCTGTGTTTCCCGCTCATTGCGCGACGAAGGGTATCAGCATCAGCAAGATCAAGACCGGCAAAGTGATGGCAGACTTTCAATACATCTTCCTGGTAAACCATCACTCCGAAAGTTTCCTCAAGCTGTTCTTTCATTACCGGGTGTATGTATTTGAAATTATGTGGATTATGGAATCTGTATATATATTCCTTCATCATGCCTGACCGTGCTACTCCCGGCCTGATTACTGAACTGGCAGCAACAAGGGTGGTGTAGTTGTCACACCTCAGTTTTGTAAGCAGTCCTCTCATGGCAGGACTCTCAATATAGAAACATCCTTTGGTCTCACCTTTTCGAAGATACTCTTTCACCTTTTCGTCATTTTTGAACTTCTGAACAGCGTGTACATCAACATCAACGGACCGGTTCCGGAGTATAATCTCGGCACTTTCCTTGATATGTCCGATTCCTCTCTGACTAAGTATATCAAGCTTCTCGAAGCCTATCTCTTCTGCTGTATACATATCCCATTGAGTTGTTGGAAATCCTTTTGGCGGCATATCAAGAGCAGTATAGCAGGTGATGGGCTCCTCGGATATCAGTATACCTCCGGCATGAATGCTTCTCATGTTGGGAAAGTCGGCAATCTTCAGTCCCGTTGAAAAAATAGTTTCGGTAATATCATTCCTGTTTGCTTCTGATGCCGGATTATCGATCAGCGAGTCTATCTCTTCTTTTGGAAGCCCGTGTACCTTACCCAGTTCGCGTACTATCGACTTGCCCCTGAATGTGTTTATTGTACCGAGCAGTGCAGTATGGCTGTAACCGTACCGTTTAAAGATATAGTCAATGACTTCATCCCGTTCTTTCCATGAATAGTCAATGTCAAAGTCAGGCGGACTGCTTCGTTTCGGGTTTATGAACCGCTCAAAGTAAAGGTTCAGGTCAATAGGGTCAACATTGGTGATTTTCAGACAATAAGCAACCACGGAATTTGCTCCGCTTCCACGACCGACATGATAGAATCCACGTGCCATTGAGTACCTTACAATATCCCAGGTAATGAGAAAATATGCCGAGAATCCTAACTTGTCGATTATGGCAAGCTCGTGCTGAACTCTTTTTTTTGCCTCTTTATTTTCCCTTCCGTATCTGTAGATCATACCGTCCCATGCAAGCTTCTCCAGAAGCAGCTTATCATCGTACCTGCTGGCGGAATAGATCTTTTTATTCTTCAAACCCTCCCTGTCAAACTGTAAATAACAGTCATCCAGTAATTTATTTGTGCCTTTAATCAGCCACTCGTATTGAATCAATGTTCTGTCAGTGGTTTCAGGTGTTAAAAAAAACTCGTCCTCCCCGGCGCATTGCCATGGTTTAAGATGGCTGAGCAGAATATTATTGTCAACCGCCCTGAGGCTTTTGTGTATGAAAATATCTTCACTATCTGCAAATGTCACCGGTTGAAGCAGCACCATCATATTCCTGTCTGTTGATGAAGGCAGAGTGATGAGCCTGTTCATCTCACTTTTGCGTATGCCAATGCGTTCATTGTCAAAAAGTTTACGATCAGGTTTTTTTTGCAGAGAATATATTATATACGAGTCTGAGAATTGAGGGGCAGGGAAGGGTACAGGTTCTTTTTCAGAATTCAGTTTTGAAAGAAACTCATTCAGCTCCCTTAATCCTTTGTTATTCCGGGCAATACCGATATACTGCAAATCATTGTCATTCCTGAATTCAATGCCTGCAACAGGTTTTATTTTGTTCTTAATGCATTCACCTGCGAAATCGGGTATTGCCGTAGAGTTGTTAATATCAGTCAGTACCAATGTATCGGCCGATGCAGCAAGTCCTTTCTGCACAAGCTGTTCAACGGACATCGTCCCGTAGCGGAGGCTGTAGTATGTGTGGCAGTTAATGTACATGTTTATTTATTTATGGCGCAACGGCGCAACGGCGCAACGGCACATTTTCGAGCTGTTTAAGCGCTCTTTCCTCCCTTTCGTTTATGGTCATTACCCCGGAAGCTCTTCTGACCGCATCTCGTCCGAAACGCTTTCGCAGCCGGTCCATGGCCAGGTAGAGGTTTACCTTTTCCGGGGTATCGTCAAAAATATCGAGTTGCTGGACTCCTCTTACCATATGGCTGAACCTCACTCCGATGAGCCTTATGAGCATACGTCGCTGGTAGAGCCGGGAAAAAAGCTCTTTGGCTGCTTCGGCGAGTACATGATCAAATGATGTATATGGTATGCGTTTCTGAAGAGTATGGGTATCGAAATTGGAATATCTTATTTTTACAGTAATGCACGATGTCAGCTTCTCCTGTTTACGGAGTTCAAATGCAATTTTTTCCACCATGCTGACCAGCAGCTGATTAAGTCTTGTCATGTCTGTGGTGTCCTTGTCAAAAGTGTGCTCCGTGCTTATGGATTTCTGTTCAGAATAGCTGAAGACGGGAGTAGAGTCTATGCCATTGGCTTTTTTCCATATTTCAATACCATTTTTACCCATCAGCTTTTCAAGCATCTCAGCGGGTATGCTGCGCAGGGTGCAAATTGTTGCGATACCCATTGACCGGAGTATATGGTAAGTCCTGGTTCCGATCATTGGTATTTTTATTATTGAAAGGGGATCGAGGAAAGGCAGCACAACCTCTTTCTGCACCTCTCTTTCTCCGTTTGGCTTTGCTTCGCCCGTTGCAATCTTCGATACAGTCTTGTTAACAGATAGTCCTATTGATATTGGCAGGCCTGTCTCTTTTATTATATACTGACGTAATTCATGCGACCATTTGTAACACCCGTAAAAGCGATCCATGCCGGTAAGATCAATATAATGTTCATCAACAGATGCCTTTTCATAAAGCGGTGATCTTTCGGCGATTATGTCAGTCACGATGTTTGAATAGTTGCTGTAAAGCTCCATATCGCCCCGGATTATGATTGCATCTGGACACATATTCCTGGCCAGTTTCATCGGCATTGCAGAACTTACACCATATTTACGGGCTTCATAGCTGCAGCTTGAGACCACTCCGCGGTCAGACATTCCGCCAATTATCACCGGTTTGCCGATAAGCCTGCCATTCTTAAGCCTCTCAACCGATACAAAGAATGTATCGAGGTCGAGGTGCAGGATGGAACGTTCTATCTTGCCGGTAATGAACATGTTGAAACTATTATGTAACCTTAATCTGTGGATATGGGCATGAGATTGCTTCGTTGCTTCGCTCCTCGCAATGACCTGCACTTTACTTACTTTGGATCAGCTCCCAGGCTGAAATAACATTACTTGTTCTGTCATTGCGAGCCTGACGAAGGAGGGTGTGGCAATCTTATAACCCAGGTTCGATAGTTCATAAAAAATATTTTACATCTCTTGCATATATTATAATTATATTTTACTTTTGATTAGAAATTAATCAATATAGTGATTACAATATAATCAATTTTCATTATGTATTTCGGATCCAACATAAAATTTTTAAGAAAAAGGAGAGGGCGTACCCAGGATGATGTGGCATTCGCCCTTAACCTTAAACGTTCCACGCTCAGCGGTTATGAGAACGGTGTGGCCCAGCCGGGAATTGAGATACTGATCTCATTTTCCAGGTATTTTAACATATCCATTGATACAATCCTGAAGCTGGACATCTCAAAGTTGTCGGAAAGCCAGCTTGGTGAACTTGAAAGAGGGTATGATGCTTATGTAAAAGGAAGTAATCTGAGGGTGCTGACCACTACGGTTAACTCGCAGAACAGGGAAAACATTGAGCTGGTGCCTGAAAAAGCAAAGGCGGGCTACACTACCGGATACGCTGATCCTGAATACATAGGGGAACTTCCGGTATTTACACTTCCATTCCTTTCAGATAAAAAGAAATACAGGACTTTTCAGCTCAAGGGCGATTCGATGTTACCGATTCCCGATGGTTCATGGGTAACAGGTGAATTCCTGCAGGACTGGATGGATATAGTCAGCGGGAAGGCATACATTGTATTTACCCTTAATGATGGTATCGTTTTCAAGGTTGTTGAAAGCAACATGAGAAAAGACGGAAAGCTTGTTCTTTATTCGCTTAACCCTATTTATGAACCCTATGAGGTTCATATTAACGAGGTTAAGGAGATATGGAAATTTGTTAATTATATCAGCAATGAGTTACCTGATCCTGTTTTACCTGAAAAGCAACTTATTCAGGCTGTTGCAGGTATGAAGCACGACCTTCAAAGGATTAAGGCTAAGCTGGGGGGTGATATTTCCGATATAGAAGAGGCGAAAGGCTGAAGGCGAAAGGCGTGAGGGGAAGGAGAGATAGCAGTTGGCCGTGAGTTCGTTCTTCGGTCTTCGGACTTCGGACTTCAGACTTCCGACTTCAAAATCCATTTTCCCTCTTCAAATACGAAAGGCAGAGAGGCGTTATTCTCCAGCTCCTCAAGCTTGATCATCAAGTGAGGTAAGCTTTGTAAGTGTTTAATATCTTTTTTGTTATATGTGTTATCCGAGGTCATGATTATAAATAATCCAGGCTCGATGAAGTTCCTCAGGGCAGGTGATTCACATACTACAGGCATGCCTTCAGGAATGATCTCCATGATCTTTAAGAAGGCGGCCGGAAGATTATCATCCCATACTTTCGCAAAATAAACTCTGGCAGCTCCTGACTGCAACATCCGGGCTGTGTCTTTTCCACTCTCCCTGTTTGTCTCTTCATAAATGGAGTAGCCCTCGCTCTCTGTCAGAGCATCCAGTCCCCCGGTGGTCTCGTGAAAGTGAGGGGTGATCTTGATGGCTGTGATGCTCAGATCAGGTAAACTCCCGATTATCCTGCAGGCAGCAGATGTTTTACCAGACTTGTTACCTGTTCCGGCAATAAGTAAAAGATTTGGAATTAGCATATTTAAAATAAAAACCTCTGTGTATCTCTGCAATCCCTATTGATACCGGGACTCTATGACTCTCTGTGAAATAATTAATTAAGAACTTACACTGAGATCCACAGAGGGGCACAGAGCTACACAGAGTTGCAACTACTGAATTGAGAATTATTTTTATTCCTTGGTTAAGGCAAGTATCATCTGAATTATCTTCTCGTTATCCGATTCTGGTATTTTACCTACAAATAATGCCCTGCAGATACTGTTCTTATCAAGGATCACAACTGTATAGTTATCTTGCGACATGCCCCACAATTCCTGAAGTTTTCCCTCATAATCGAACAAAATTGTAGTATTGAATTTTTTTGCTTTTTTCCCGGCAATTGAACGTATAAGACCATTTGGTTTCCATGTCGACTTGCAGTCAACAACTCCAAATCCCTTAAAATGGTCACGGCTGAGCCTCTTATCTACGTCTATAGCTTTATTGACTGCTTCATTGAATGGTTCGTTCAATTCAGATTCATCCGGATCTACATAATTGAGTTGGATAACTTTCCCTGCCCATGTTCCCATTGTAAATTCTTTTTTATCGGCATCGGTAAACATCCAGTCCGGAGCTTTCATCCCTACAGCCAGCTTAACATTTCCCTGGGCAAAAATACCAGGAACAGCAAATAAACTGATAACGAGAATGATGATCATTTTTTTCATAAATCTGCTTTTTTAGTTATTTCGAAATATATGAATATTTTATCATTAATTAATTTTTGAGGTTTTTATCATTAATCCCGGCAACTATATTACTTTTGCGGTCTAATAAAACCGTATGCAATTAATACGCAATATAGCTATCATAGCCCACGTTGACCATGGCAAAACAACGCTGGTTGACAGGATAATACAGGAATGTCAGGTACTAGACCAGAGAAAGGAAGCGGGTGATCTTATTCTTGACAGTAATGATCTGGAGCGTGAAAGAGGAATAACAATCCTCTCCAAGAATGTTTCGGCAAACTACAAAGGGGTAAAAATTAATATAATCGATACTCCTGGTCATGCTGATTTTGGTGGAGAGGTTGAAAGGGTACTGAAAATGGCTGACGGTGTCCTGCTGCTGGTTGATGCTCTGGAAGGACCTATGCCTCAGACGAGGTTTGTGCTTGGAAAGGCAATAGCGCTGGGGCTTAAACCAATTGTAGTTGTAAATAAGGTTGATAAAGACAATTGCAGGCCCGATGAAGTTCAGCAGGACGTATATGAGCTTATGTTTAACCTCGACGCCTCAGATGACCAGCTAAACTTTGAAACAGTTTTTGGTTCCTCCAAGTATGGCTGGATGAGCGGGGACTGGAAAAAGCCTGAAACTGATATCAGGTATCTGCTCGATACAATTCTGAAGGAAATTCCTGAACCTGAATATATTACAGGAACGGCCCAGATGCAGGTTGCCTCACTCGATTTTTCAAGCTATGTGGGAAGAATCGCAATCGGACGTGTTTTCAGGGGCGACATTACCGTTGGTGTAGATTATACACTGTGTAAGCGTGATGGTAAAGTCAAAAAGGTAAGAGTTAAGGAACTATACGTTTTTGAAGGTCTTGGACGCGTCAAAACCGAAAGTGTAAGATGCGGAGATCTGTGTGCTGTTATCGGGCTTGAGGATTTTGAGATAGGAGATACCCTGGCTGATCTTATTGCTCCTGAAGCCCTGAAGCGGATTGAGGTTGATGAACCCACAATGAGCATGGTATTTACAATAAACAACTCTCCGTTATTTGGTAAAGAAGGCAAATTTGTCACATCCCGGCATCTGAGAACAAGGCTGATGCGTGAAACAGAGAAGAATCTTGCTCTGAAAGTTGAAGACACTAAGTCGGAAGATACATTTAATGTATACGGCCGGGGGATACTTCATCTTTCAATATTGATTGAAACAATGAGACGCGAAGGTTATGAGTTCCAGGTTGGAAAACCCAAAGTTATTCTTAAAGAGATAGATGGAGTACGATCAGAACCTTATGAGACTCTCACCATTGATGTTCCTCCTGATTATTCGGGAAAGGCCATTGAACTTATAACCCAGCGAAAAGGGGAGATGATAGTAATTGAACCAAAGGGTGATCTGACCCATATTGAATTTGATATTCCTTCAAGGGGACTGATCGGATTACGGAACAATATGCTTACCGCCACGGCCGGTGAAGCTGTTATGCATCACAGGTTTCGCGCCTATGACAAATATAAGGGAGATGAACTGCTGCCAAAACAAAATGGTTCTCTGATCTCTCTCGACCAGGGAATGGCAACAGGATATGCAATCGACCGCTTGCAGGACAGGGGAAGGTTCTACATAGAACCGGGTGAGCAGGTTTATCGTGGACAGGTTATCGGAGAAAATACCAGGCTTGGCGACCTTGAAGTAAATATTGTAAGGGGAAAGAAACTTACGAACATGAGAGCTTCAGGGTCTGATGAGGGTTTGCGTATAGCTCCTAAACTTAAGTTCTCACTTGAAGAAGCGATGGAACAGATCAAGGATGATGAGTATCTCGAAGTTACTCCCTTAAACCTCAGGATGAGGAAAATGCCATCCTATAAATTTGCCTGATCAACCTTTTTTCCAGAACTTCTCAATCTCTTCAAGGGATCTGCCTTTGGTTTCGGGGATGTACTTCCATACAAACATAAAGGCTAACAGACACATTAATCCATAGATCCAGTATGAGAAGCCGTGGTTGAACCTTTCGGTCAGCCATGCATTATCATTCATCATTGGGAATGTCCATGAAACAATAAGGTTAGAGATCCAGAGAGTAGCAACAGGAACAGACATCGCACCCCTTATGCTGTTTGGGAATATTTCAGATAAAATAACCCATGTTACAGGTCCCCAGCTCATTGCAAATCCTGCTATATAGAGAAGCATAAAGATAAGGGCACCAATGCCTGTAAGTCCTGTATAAAACGAAAAACCAAGGGATAACATTGATACAGCCATTATCAAAGCCCCGGTGAGCATCAAAGGTTTCCTGCCGAACCTGTCAACAGTGAATATTGCAAGTACTGTGAATAGCATATTTATTATACCTACAATAATTGTCTGAAGAAGGGAGGTGTCTGTACTTGCACCCATATTCCGGAATATATTGGCGGCATAGTACATAACTACATTGATGCCAACAAACTGCTGAAAGACAGAAAGAAAAATTCCGATGAGAATGACCCTGTATCCGTATGAGAGCCATGGTGCATTTTTCTCATGAAGTGTCGATTCTATTTCAGCCAGTATGTGATCAGCATTTTCTTTTCCGGAGATTTTTATTATTATATCGAGTGCTTCTTTATTTCTGTTCTTAATCATCAGGTACCTGGGCGTTTCCGGAATAAAGACGAGGAGTATAAGAAACAGTATCGAAGGAATAACGCCTGAAAAGAACATCCAGCGCCATCCATCGGTAATAAGCCACTGTTCATTTCCGCTCCTGGCTATCAGGTAGTTGACAAAGTAAATAATCACCATACCGGAAATTATGGCAAACTGGTTCCATGAGACCAGTCTGCCCCTGATATTTGCAGGAGATATCTCTGCTATATACATCGGGGAGAGGATTGATGCAAGGCCAATGCCTATTCCACCCACGATCCTGTAGATCATGAATGAAAAGACATCAAGTGTACCGAAAATATTGAGTATTTCAGGCTGCCACGATCCGAAGGCTGATACAGTCAGCAATATTGCAGTTATGATCAATCCCTTTTTTCTTCCTAATGACCTGGCAATAAAGCCCGATAATGCCGCACCAATAATACATCCCACAAGAGCGCTTGATACCACAAATCCCTTTACCGAGTCTGCTGTATCCCTGATCACAGCCATTTCTGCCTGTGAAGGAACCTTTTCACTTAGATAGCCTGTTACAAAAAACAGTAACGGAATTAATAGAACAACACTTGAAAAGAAACCTTTTCTTACACCGAATAATCTCAATAACTGTCCTGTAATAACAAGGTATATTATAAGGAAGACTGATGAGACCAGAAACCTGTACTGAGTTATCAGAG
>MENI01000096.1 GCA_001768195.1 Bacteroidetes bacterium GWA2_40_15
CATTGGGGTAAGGGTTTCAGACTTGAAAAGTCCCTCCTCACCATTTATTAAAGTTCTGATAAATCTCATAACTGTAGAATTTATTGATTTGTAAATAGTCGAATATTAATTTGTTGGGTTGGCAGGAATAACTTCCACCGCATCTTTTTTGATCATAAAGACACCTTTCGGTCCCGAATATTCTGTTGAACGTATTGTATATACTCCTTCACGATCGAAATGCCATAAAAGATCATTTCTGTGTCCGGGTACCACCTGCATCTGGAACATCATGGTGTTATCGCTCCTGAACAAACCAAAACCATATGTAAGGTCTTCAGACTGCACGTCGAAAAGGACTTTATCATTAACATTGATTACAAGCTTGTCTGACGGAAGATAGAACTGATGATCTTTTACTGTTATCACAAACGTTTTGTCAGGTTTGTAATCCGACCTGTTCAGATCCATCTCCACCCAGGGGATTGTATTGTAGGTAATTATATGAAGTGAGACACCCAGTATAGTCAGAAACCCGACAAACGTATAGAATATTGCAGGTTTAACTGCAAGGCCTTTTCCTTTGCCTGTAACCTTAATTGCGAACCAGGCCACAAACAGAATGATGACCAGGCAATAGAATGTATATGCCAGGGTCTGTCCTGTTAAAACAACTTTTGAGTCAACCATAAAACTTTTTTTTAGATAAATAAATAATTTACAGATAATTAGTTAAAGGGTATTTTTAAAATGCACAAAATCTATTTTTATTTTATAATAAGGTTAGCTAACGATGTTTCCCTCAGTATCTTAATAATGTTTTTCCTTGAATCATCCCACAAATCATGGATTGCGCATTTGTTATCAAAAGGACATGTTTGAAATCCAAGTACACATTTATTAAAACCTTCAAGACCTTCAGTTATCTCAATAATGTCAGCGATATAGATCGTACTAACATCCCGTGCTAATTCGAACCCTCCCCTTCGGCCTCGTGTGCTATTTATTAAACCATTTTTTGAAAGTTTTGAGAGTATCTGCCGCAAATATTGATATGGAATATCCAATTGTGAATGGAGGAAGTCGGCTTACATATTCTCATCACTGTGGTTAGCCATATATGATAATATATTGAGTGAGTAGGATGTGGTTTTACTGAAATTCATAATATGATACCTCTTTATATCATTTAATGCAAAAATATTCAATAATTTTTAGCCAGCAAGTTTATTGTTAATTATTTCACAGATAAATTTTCAGAAAGAATTATATCCATTGAGAAATCACAGAATTGGTGAAAATTAGCCAGTGCAAATTGATAGTCCCAGGAAAATAAGTTGTTTGATATGAATAATAAGTGTACGCTAATTCGCTTGATTTGGTCAAGCTTGTCAAGTTTTGAAAGCATCCTCTATTTCCAACATAAGTGTGAAATCACCAAGGGAAGAAGCTGATTTTCGTAATAAATATTAAAATTTATTTGAAAATACTTGCACGGATCAAAAATATTGTTTTATCTTTGCGAGTGAATATTCACTAACTTTAATTGTTAACCTTAAAATAGCATATTAAAATGAAAATTACAAAATACCAAATTCAGGAAATAAAAGATACTCCTCATAAGATAGATGTCAGGGAGATGTATAATAAAGAATCGGCCCAGGCAATGCTGATGGTATTAAAACCTGGTGAAAGTTTGAAACCGCATAAAACACCTGTAGATGTATTCTTCTTCATCGTTGAAGGCCATCCGACAATCCATATTGGGAATGAAAGCGAAGTTTGCGAGGCAGACACACTTATTGAAAGCCCGGCCGATATTGTACATTATATAAGCAATGCATCTGATAGCTTAGCCAGAATTCTTGTTGTAAAAGCGCCACGACCAGTAAGTTTGACTAAAGTGCTTTAAAAATCATACAAAATAGTAGAAAATAATCCCTAAATATTTACGATAAAAAATTTATACATAAATGGAAATTACTCCTCGTCAATTTGAGATTATTGAAGCCGCCGGCAGAATACTTACAGCATCAGGCGTAAGCGGTTTGACCATAAAAAATCTGGCTAAAGAAATGCAATTCTCCGAAAGTGCTATCTACCGGCATTTTGCAAGCAAGGAGGAAATTATTGTTGCAATGCTTAATTTTTTAGCTGACAGTATTGACAGCAGATTAACAAATGTAATTACATCAACAGATCCGGAAGAAAATTTTAAAGTTTTATTCTCCGAGCAAATAAGCTTCTTTAAAAAGAATCCACATTTTGTTGTTGCCGTCTTCTCAGATGGACTAATGGAAGAAAGCCAGCTTATCAATGAAACTCTCCTGAAATTAATGAATGTAAAAACGAAACACTTAATGCCATTAATAATGGAAGGGCAGCAAAAGGGAATATTTACAAATGCAATTACTACCGAAGAACTAATACATATTATTATGGGAACGTTCAAACTTCAGATGTTTAAATGGCGGATTGCAAATTTCCAATTTGACATAATCCGGAGCGGAGATAATATGGTACAATCTATTCTTACGCTAATTAAAACTAAGCAAATATGAGACAAACATTTACAAATTCAGTAGGCCAGTAGGCATAAAAAATTTTATTAATTAAAGTTAGTGAATGTTTACTAACTATTCAAAATAATAAATTAAAACAATCTGGAAAATGGTTATTCAAAAGTACAAACTAAAAGAAAAGAGATTTAAAATAGTCCTATTAATAGTGCTAATACTTATAATGAATATTACTGCACAGGCACAAACATTATCTCTTGAGCAATGCATTGATACTGCTTTAATTTACAACCGGAATATTAAGTTATCACAACAGGATGTAGATATTTCCACTGAAAAGAACAAGGAAATAAGAGGGAACCTGCTCCCAAAGCTTAATGGGATAGCCGACTATCGTTATTATACTGATCTGCCTTATCAGTTAATGCCGGCAGCGGCTTTTGGCGGCCCCGAAGGTACATATAAGGAAGTTCAGTTTGGTGTACCGCAAAGCCTGAATGCCAATCTGCAGCTTGCCGTGCCCATTTTTAACAGCACGGCTTTAAATGCGATAAAAAGCACAAGAATAGCCACTGAACTGTCTGAAATTCAAAAGACAAAAACAGATGAAGATGTGGTACTGGAAGTTTCGAATGCATACTATAATGCCCAGATTCTTTTAACACAGATAACATTCCTCGACAGTAATATTATTAACACAGGTAAACTGGTGAAAACAACCACTTTGTTAAACGAGCAGCAGATTGCGAAAGGAACAGATGTGGACAGGCTGAAATTACAGCTAGAGCAGGTCACTACGCAAAGAAGCACCGTATTTTCGCAGTATCAGCAGGTCTTAAATGCACTTAAATTTCTTATGGGAAAACCAATTTCAGATCCCATCGAAGTTTTACTAAACGAAAAATCTATAGTTGAAACAAATTTTCAATCGCAGATTACTACCGATATGCTACTTATTGATAAAAAAATAGAGTTTAATAATTCAGAGTTAAGTGGTATCAGAAATTTGAGATTACCTTCCCTGAGCGCCTATGGAGTATATGGAACAACTGGTTTTGGTACCACAGGGAGTAATAGCTTTTTCAATTTCCATCCGATAGGATATGTCGGAGCCCAATTATCGGTTCCACTCTTTAATGGCAGGGTTACCCAACATAAGATCGCCGGTAAAAAGATAGAGATTATAAAATCAAATATTCAAAAAGAAATAGTGACCGAAAAATCAAAACTTGACCTTAAAAACGCCGAAATGCAATATGCACTTGCAACCAGGAATATTACTATGGTGAGTTCTCAAACAGATCTGGCAAAAAAGATTTATGACAACACCGTGTTGCAAAACCAGCAAGGAGTTGCAAACATAACAGATTTGTTATTGGCTGATAATGC
Source organism: Bacteroidetes bacterium GWA2_40_15 (assembly GCA_001768195.1). Lineage (GTDB taxonomy): Bacteria > Bacteroidota > Bacteroidia > Bacteroidales > VadinHA17 > LD21. Next base: position 3,888 of record MENI01000096.1, read on the forward strand.
CCTTCGCGAAACACAGCAAAACTATCTGGTTGCTTTGATCAATCTGCGCAGAGCAGAGTTAGAGTACAAAAGAGTAACAGGAAACCTGATTACAATTAAGAAATAAAAACAAAGAATTAAAATCATGAAGAAAACGATTATTTACACAGTGTTGGCATTAGCGTTAATAGCCATCGTGGTAATTCGCCTGAAAAGTAATAAAGAAACGACCTTAAACAGAGTTTATCACTATAATAAAGAAGAGGCCATTAATGTTCAGGCCATCACTTTAAACCCTGAAAGTGTTAACAACGATATTTCTTATCCGGGAACTTTTGAACCCAATAAAGAAACTAAAGTCAGCGCGGATATCCAGGGTAAGATTAACTCAGTTCTGGTGGATGTTGGCAGCATTGTCAAAAAAGGAGAAGCTTTAATTCAATTGGATAATGCCTTACTTAAGCTTCAATTGCAAACTGTTGAAATTCAAATTGAAGGTCTGGAAGCCGATGTAAACAGGTATACAGTACTTGCTCAAGCTGATGCTATTCAAGGTGTTCAATTAGAAAAGACAGAATTGGCTTTGAAATCGGCCCGGGTACAAAAAGCCACATTAATGGAGCAAATCAATAAAACCAATATTATAGCTCCTTTTAGTGGGATTGTTACGGCTAAACTGACCGAAGAAGGTGCTTTTGCTGCACCGGGAATTCCATTGCTTCAAATTACTGATATTTCTTTTTTAAAGTTTACTGTAAATGTCCCCGAAAACGAATTATATCAATTTAAACTAAATCAAATTTATACGCTTACAGCAGATGTGTATCCTGAAACTGTATTGCCGGGGAAAGTTATTATGACCGGCAGTAAGGCCAATATGGGAAATAGTTTCCCTGTGCAGTTTTCAGTTAATAACACAGCAGACCTAAAGATCAAATCGGGGATGTTTGGGGAAGTGAATTTGAAAAACGATAGTGAAGCAAAATTTATTATCATACCAGCTTCTTCTATTGTTGGAACAAACATTCAACCACAGGTTTATACTGTAAAAAACGGTAAAGCTATTCTGAAAAATATCACCATTTCAACCAGGTTTCAAAATAAAGCAGTGGTGTCAGATGGATTAATCGAAGGTGATGTGATTATAACCAATGGATTTATTAACCTGTTTAACGGGGCAAATGTGTCAGTCAGCAATTAAGAATTAAAAATCATGAACATTACAAAAATATCAATCAATCGCCCTTCTCTGATCATAGTTCTTTTCAGCGTAATTGCTCTATTGGGGATAATAGGCTTTAAAAACCTGGGGTATGAACTGTTACCTGACTTTAATCAGCCGGTAGTTGTAATAAAGACAATGTATCCTGGTGCCGAACCCAATGAAGTGGAAACATCTGTCTCCAGAAAAATTGAAGATGCCTTGTCGAATCTCGAAGGAGTTGATTACCTGGAGACCAAGTCGATGCCCAATGCCTCTGTAATTATCGCCAACCTGAAATACGGGACGGATTTGAACATTGCCATGCAGGATGCCCAGCGCTATATCGACAATATCCGCAAAGACCTGCCTGCCGATATTTTAAGCCCGGTAATGAGTAAGGTATCTCCAAACGATCTGCCCATCATTTCAATAAGCGCAACAAGTAAGCTGCCTGCTACGGAGTTCTATCAAAAAATGAAAGATGATTATCTTCCACAGATCCAGCAATTAAAAGGAGTGGCAGAAATAACCCTGCTTGGTGGCGAAGAAAGGGAAATCCAGGTTAAGGCAGATCAGGATAAACTTAAACTGTATAAAATATCACTTTCCCAGGTTGTGGAGGCTATTAACCGCTCAGGAATTGATTTGCCCGCGGGCAAAGTGCAAACCGATAAAAAAAACAATTCAGTCCGTTTAACCGGTAAATTTTCAACAGTTAATGATATAATGAATGTTCAGGTGGCTATGCCTGCACCGGGAATACCGGTATATGTAAAAGATGTTGCTGCCGTTATTGATGGTGTAAAGGAAATAAGTTCCGTAAGCAGGTATAACGGAGTTAACGGAATTGGTCTGTTGTTGAAGAAACAAGGTGATGCCAATGCCGTGGATGTTTCAAAATTAGTTCATGCAAAACTTAAGCAAATTGAAAGTGCAAATTCAAAATACGATGTAAAATTTGATGTTGCCGATGATTCAACAGACATGACTATTGCAGCAGTAAATTCGGTGGTTGATGACCTTATTTTAGCGGTTATTTTAGTATCACTGGTAATGTTTTTGTTTTTAAGAAGTTACCGGAACTCTTTGATTGTTTTAATCGCAATTCCTACCTCATTAATTACCGCTTTTGCCGTGATGTGGCTGATGGGTTTCACCCTGAACCTGATGACCCTGCTGGCCATGTCGTTAATTATAGGAATACTTGTGGATGATGCCATTGTAATTCTGGAAAATATCCAGCGTCACCTGGATATGGGCAAAGAAAAAGGAGCTGCAGCACTTGAGGGACGTATGGAAATTGGTTTTTCAGCCATTTCAATTACACTGGTTGACGTGGTTGTATTCTTACCCATTCTGTTTTTGCAGGTATTTGTGGCCGATATGCTGAAACAATTTTCAATCGTGGTAATAACATCTACACTTACCAGCTTATTGGTAGGTTTTACCCTGGTGCCTTGGCTGGCTTCGCGGATTGGGAAGAAGGAAGACTTAAAACCAACCAACTTCATAAATCGATTTTTGCTTTGGTTTGAAAGACAATTAACAACATTTATTGACTGGTATGGCCGTCAGTTAGTATGGGTACTTAGCCATAAACTCATTTTTACCGGAATCGTGTTTTTTCTGTTGATAATGACTGTTGTGATAATGAAACAAGGCATTATAGGCAAAGAGATGATGTCGACAGGCGATCAGGGTAAGTTTCGTCTGAATCTGGAATATGATAAAACAACCACCGTACAGGAGAACAATATCAGGACTCAGAAAGTAGAAAACTTTATCCTGCAGCAACCTGAAGTGGCCACACTTTTCAGCAATATAGCCGGGCCAGGCACAGGAATTGGAAGTTTAGGGGTTGGCTCGGCCAATTTATCAGAATTTACAATTCAGTTGAAGACTGAAAAGGAAAGAAAAATCAAAACCGAGCCGTTTATGAAAACGCTCCGCGGGGAACTGAAAAAAGAGTTTCCGGGAGTTAACTTTTCTATGGCAGTTTTAGGCTTGCTGCCAAAACAGGCTCCCATCAAGATAACCCTGAGCGGAAGCGATCTGGCTTTGGTAATGAAAACAGGGAATGAACTGAAAGCCATAATTGAAAAAATACCGGGTGCCGATAATGTTCAGTTATCAGTTGAAGAAGGAAGCCCTGAGTACAAGGTGATACCTGACAAAGACAGGATGCAGCGCCTGGGATTAACTACTGCATATGTCGGATTAAATTTAAGAGCTGCCTTCACAGGAAACGATGATGCCACACTTACCGAAAATGGGACAGAATATCCTGTCAGAATATGGCTGGATGACTTTGACCGGAAAAATTACGAAGATGTACAACGTCTTTCCATCGTAAATCCAATGAACATACCCATCGAAGTTTCACAATTTGCAGAAGTCAGGCAGGATAATTCGCCTTCGTTGCTCGAAAGATTAGACAGACAACCGTCAGTAACACTGACCTCCGAATCGTTTGGAAGACCCTCTGGCACTTTAGCCGATGAGGCAATAAGCTTTTTAAGAACACAACCATTGCCTGAAGGTGTGAAATTGACCTGGGGTGCCGATATCAAAACTCAGAATGAAAGTTTTGGGGCTTTGGGTTCGGTTCTTCTAATCTCATTTATACTGATATACCTGATTATGGTTGCTCTCTATGATAGCTATGTTTATCCGTTTGTGGCATTATTTGCCATACCAGTGGCTGCCATCGGGGCTTTCCTTGCTTTAAACTTATCATTAAACCACTTAACCCTGTTTGCACAACTCGGATTAATAATGCTTATGGGTCTGGTGACAAAAAATGCCATCCTGATTGTTGATTTTACAAATCAACTAAAAGCCCGTGGCGTACATTATAAAGAGGCGTTAATCATTGCAGGGAAGGAGCGTATGCGACCCATTTTAATGACAACACTTGCCATGTCAATAGGAATGTTGCCAATTGCATTAGCCAGTGGGACAGCCAGCGAATGGAAAAATGGACTGGCCTGGGTTATTATCGGAGGTTTGTTGTCATCAATGATCTTGACAGTTTATTTAGTACCAATGGTTTACTACGTTGTTGATACAATTAAAGAAAGAATTACAAAAAGAAATGGAAAATAAAATGAAGAAAGTAATCTATCTCCCGGACACTTTATAAGGATGTGATTTACATTTATCAAATGATCCTATGAGAATACTGCTTTTAATAATTGTATTAGTTTCTGTCTCCTGTACGGAATTGTTCGAGTATTCTCCCTATATCGTTGATTTTTCTCCGGAGAACAGTTCTGTAAATGCAAGTAATATTGAAAAGCTGAAAGGACAGACTACTGATAATACAATTACAATTGCGGTGACAGGCGATACGCACCGGGCGTATGATGAAACAGCATCATTTGTCGACTATGTAAGCAGAATGCCACGGATTGACCTGGTGATACATACAGGCGACTTTGCTGATTTCGGTTTGCCGAAGCAGTATGAATGGATTAACAACATTTTACTTAAACTGAAAAGTCCCTGGTTTGTGACTGTTGGAAATCATGACCTTGTCGGGAATGGCAGCTATGCCTATGAGAAGATGTTTGGAGATATGAATTTCAGCTTTATTTACAGCGCTGTAAAATTTATTTTCATAAATACAAACAGCAGGGAATACAAATTTAATGGGTTAATACCTGACGTTAAATGGCTTGAAAACGAACTTAAGCCAGGAAGCGAATTTGAAAAAGCTGTAGTTGTTTTCCATACACCTCCATTTGATGACGATTTTGACAGTTCCCTTGAAACAGAATTTCATTCAACAGTATCCATGTATAGCAATGTATTGTTCACCCTGCACGGTCATACTCACCGACATGAAATCCTGAGACCTTATCAGGATAGAATCCCCTATATAAACACTTATGGTATAAAGCAAAAAAGCTTTTATGTTATTCAAATCTCAAATGATGAATTCAATATTGAAACGGTGGTCTTTTAAATCAGGCTTTATTGTGATATTAATTTTTGCATTTTCTGAAAACGGAGACAGTCAGAACTTAACGCTTACTGATTCATTGCGATTTAGGAAGTTCCTGCCTGATTACGTCAAATTTCAGTATGCAGGGGGAATTGGTTTTATATCGACAGGAGCCGGTTATACTTTTCTTAATGATAAGCTGGATGTCTCATTCTTCTATAGTTATATCCCTTATATGATTTCGGAAGATGATCTGCATAGCGTGAGTTTACAGTTTACTTCACGACTTTTACATTACAACCTCTCTGAAAATGCTGAGGTATTACCTCTTAATATAGGATTCTTCGTTCATCACACTTTTGGTAACAAATACTGGATAAGGCAACCGGCACACTATCCGGATAATTATTACTGGTGGGCCCCGGGAAGAAATGCCGGTTTATTTATTGGTGGTGAGATCAAAACCAAACTTTTATCAGGTATAACTCCGGCTTCGGGAACGGCATTTTATTTCCGTGTGGGAAGCAGAGTTTTATATCTGGTGAATATGGTCGGAAATAGTGAAATTCCTTTGCATGAAGTGTTGGAACTTGGATTTGGGTTGGCTATCTATCGTTAGGAACAGTTTCACTTGGGTTAGTTAAGAATTTGTTTTCAATTGTTTGTGAAAATGAAATTGAATTGTTATCTGAAATTCATTAAAATTTCTTTTAAATCTGCATAGCGATAGATCTGTTATATAATTAAAGTTCAAACAAATGACAAACAATGAAATGAGTACGGAAGACAAGATATTACTGGCTGCGCATAACATCTTTCTTTTATTCGGATACCATGGAACTACAATCCAGAAAATTGCAACACAGGCAGGTGTCAAAAAGTCATCTGTTCATTATTATTATCGATCCAAGGAAAGATTATACGCAGAAGTCGTTAAAATAGTACTTGCCCAGATATTAAACCCGGAGGTAAAAAACAGTTCAGATCCTGAAGGTTATGAAAAGACCAAATGGTTTCTGAAAACTGAATTATATAATAATATAAACTTATTTGAAAGAACTCTGAAGGAATTATACCCTGATGATAGGGATGAAAAATTAAAGGGTCTAATGAAGTGGCTTGAATTGTTTCAAACAGGTATTTATGCCGGAATTAACCGGTTAAAAAGGTAATTTAAATTTCATTGTAACTTCGCCGGTCTCTGTGTTAATTTCAATATGCCGGTCTTCAGCAGCCATATCTTTTCCTGTTGTCATTTTGTACAAACCTGATAGAAACTGCATGCCTGAATTCATAACAGTTTCGAGCTTTCTGGTTTTATCTGTTTGTTTTTTAATATTTTCTTCTACCATTTTTTCAGACTCCTGCTTTTCCGATTTTTGTTCAACAGAATTTCCCGAAAAACTTACTTCATCGTTAGAAATTGACTCTTCTGTTTCCGCATATTGCTCATCGTATTTTTGCAATGGTTCGTAAACAGGTTCTTCTTCCTTTTCCCATTTTTCAGTCTGCGCGATAAATTCTTCCATCTGCTGAATAAACTGCGAGCGACCTTTGGAACTGAAATCTACGAAATCCGTCGTTGAGCTGCCTCCCAGTACACCATCGAAAAGGCTCTGTTTTACCAGTAAACCCGATGAAATTTGCTGTTCGATCGAATTACATGTTATGAAGTTATAGATGGTGAGGTTATTACTCCTCTGGCCTATCCTGTCGATGCGTCCGATACGCTGATTTTTTTTAGCCGGGTTCCAGGGCAGCTCAAAGTTAATAAGCGTATCGGCAACCTGCAGATTCAGCCCGGAACCTCCGGCTTCAGTGGAAAGGAATATTTTATACCGGGGATCATCTTCAAACTTGCGGATCAGTTCGCCTCTCGATTTAATGGGTATCTGCCCGTTAAACTCAACAAAACCTATATTGTTTTCCCTCAACAGGCTTCCAATAAGCTTATGAACTTTGATCCATTGCGAAAAAATGATAATTTTGGCATCAGTGTTCTGTACATCAAGTTTTTCGAGAAGGATATATTAGTCAGAATATGATCACCATAAATATTACCGGCCCATTGAATACGATATTCTGCTTTTTCTGCTTTTAGTTTGCGTTCCTGTAAAACCCGCTTTATCATCCCTTCCCGGGTATATTTCTTATGTGCCTGATGTTCCCGCGGATCAGGTAAGTGCATTTCGCTTTCTGCCTGCAGCAGACAGGCGTAAGAGTGTCTGTCCCAATCGGCGCTTTTGCCATTTATGACTGGAGTAATTACTCCGTTCTCATCAATGTCAAGTGAATATTCAAGAGTTTTGTTACCGGACTCATCGACAATTATAAGCTCATAGCATGAAGGTGATTGTGACAAGATCTGACACCTGCCATTGTTAAAAATAATTTCACCTGTGGCAAGCTCATTTTTATTGAGATGATTGGTTAACTTCTCCTTTTGTTCAATGATAATATCCTGAATTTTCATAAAGTTTTAAGCCAAAATTACATAAATTTAGTCATAACTGCCCGGCTGAAAGTGTAAGATTATCCATTCAGTAATGGTTTATTATTTGGAAATATCAAAGCAATTGCTTAGCTTTGTTGAAACATTTTGGTAAATGCCACGTAATAAATCATATAATACCAACGATGTTCTGGAAAAAGCAATGCATGTATTCTGGAATAACGGTTATGAGCAAACCTCTGTAAGGATGCTTGAAAAGGAAATGGGGATAAACCAGTTTTCGATATATTCAAGCTTTACCAGTAAGCATAATCTGTTTGTTGAATCGTTAAAAAAGTACCGGGAGTATGTAAATAAAAATGTTTATGCAGATCTTCTAAAACCCGGAGCCAGGCTTAAGGATCTTGAACTTTTCCTGAACCGGTTCACGGAGCATAAAATAACAGGTAAAAAATACAAGGGATGCCTGGTTGTGAACAGTACAGGTGAGATCAATCCGGCAGATGATGAAGTTTCAGTTGAACTGAATAACTATTATATGTTTAATAGAGAAATGCTTAAAAAAGTACTTTCAAATTCGATTGAAGCAGGTGATATTTCACCTGAGACCGATATTGATAAATACTCTAATTTTCTTCTTGGTGTTATGCAGGGATTATCAGTAGGTGCAAAAGTTCTGCCAGAGACTCAGATTCGTGATTTCATTAAGGTTTCATTATCAGTATTCAAATAATTTTTTTACCTGAATTCTAAGCAAATGCTTTGTTATAAATAGTATAAATATTAACACTACTTAAGATGAAACCAAAAAATCTGATTATTCTGTTTGCAGGAATTCTGCTTTCCCTGTCACCAATGATTAAAGCACAGACTGTTAATACTGAAGCCACACCCGATAAACTGGTAGTGGTATGGACCAGCAATGATCCGATGGTAGCTGAAAGAGTCGCTTTAATGTACACTCATGCTGCTAAAACTGCCGGTTGGTTCAAAGATGTGACCCTAATAGTATGGGGACCTTCTGCAAAGCTTACAGCTGAGAATCTGAAAATTCAGGATAAACTAAAAGCAATGCAAAAAGACGGTGTTGTTATTGAAGCGTGCATTGCCTGTGCAAATGCGTACGGGGTGGCTGAGGACCTTAAAAAGCTCGGCTATGATGTCAAAGGGATGGGCAAGCCGCTCACAGATTATCTTAAATCAGGTGCGAAGGTATTGACCTTTTGATAAAATATTTTGTCTCCAAAGGAGAGCATCAGTTCTTTGTGACAGCAACGTGTGTGACAACATTAGCCGGAGCATACGACCCGATTGATGAGATGGCAGAGATCTGTAAGAAATATTATGTATGGCTTCATGCTGACGGCTCGTTTGGCGGCTCATTGATCCTAAGTGATAAGTATCGTCACCTGATGAAGGGAATTGAAAAAACTGATTCATTTGCCTGGAATCCCCAACCTCTTCTTCAGTCACCTCTGCGGACATTGGTATTATCCATTTTGAAAGGATCTGATTATAAAGGGCTATTGTTAACTGACTATGTTGTTTTATTAATTGTTACTGGTCCTATCAGTCCCATTGACTGCAACGGCTGAACCTTGTTCTTCTCATTTGTCCAGTATTGGGCGATTGGATTATCTGTAAGTGATTTCATATAGTTGCCCATGCTGGTTACAACCCTTATTTCAATTTCATTTTTCCCCTCTTTCAGGGATTCGCTGATGCTGTAGATCCTCTCTCCATACCACCTGACACCCAGGTTATTGCCATTCAGGATTACTTCACATAATCCATGTACCTTGCCAAGGTTAAGATATGATTTTATTGATTGACCGGTTATACTGAAACTGTTAATGTAAGTTATGGTTCCGGCAAAGTTAAACAGTTCCGGGATATCCTTAATGTCACATAAAGTGTTCATTTCAATTGTTTTTACTGATCCGTCACGGCAATGTGTAAATTGCACAATCCACACTTCATTCACTATTATTTCGGAAGCCCCTGATGCAGGAATAGGTTTCCATTCAGGACCTTTACTAACATTATCGAATACAAAGAGGAATGATTCAGCCGGACCCATGTGGAGGATCAGGCTGTTATCCCTGTCAGGTTTTATCCTGTACCTGTTTCCGGTTTCAGGATCCCAGATCCAGCCATACCTCTTTGACGTTATCTCTTTTGAGAAGGAGATCCTTGTATTATGTGAATTATGATTGTGAGAGTTGATAAGATATATAACTTCTGTTCCATTATCGCCCTGATATCTGTTCTGCATAACAAAAGGGTCAGGTTTTTCAATCGTTAGGTATGGTTTAATATTGTACTTTTCCTGTACTCTTTTATACCAGCCTGTAAAATCCTTTTCAGGTTTTTCGAGAAGAATAAACCTTTCGGGAAATTCCTTCATTTTTTCAACAAGGATCCGGATCTCTTCATCTTTAACTTTGAAGTTTTTATATCCAGGGGAAGCCGATGGAACCGATTCAATACAAAAAACCCTTCCGCCGCTGAATATAAAATCGAGTAATTTGCCTGCAGTTTCAGGATGAAGTGAATCGACTTTTACAAGGAATATTGTGCTGTATCTGCGTGTTCCATAGTGCATAAACCCGGCATTCATTTCAGCATCCCTGATAACCGGTTGTGAAACATAATCACATCCGTTTCCGTTTTTGTTTATTGCTTCCCACACAAGGGTAAAATAATCGACATGGGTTATTGAAGGAAAGGGTTCCATCTGGGCACCTATCAGGCTCCACATATCATCGAGGGGAGGGAGGATGGCAATATCGGCATACATTGTAACATTCTGAAGCAAAGCTGATAAGCGTCCTTTGTATTCATTGATAAGATGAAAGTATGGCCACCATGTGTTCTTCTCATTGTAATAGGCGCCATATCTTATCCAGCCGGGATATGGTGCCTCCGGCGGTGAATAGTTGAATCCGTGAAATATGGAATGAGTGATCCCTGAAATAACCGACTGGTCACTTCCGATCTTTAGATTTTCAAGTGATGTATTGAAAACAGTATATGTATCGGTCATCTCTTCACAACTGACTAACCTTTTACTTTTCAGGTGTGCCGCTGAAGAGACAAATTTATTTATCATGGTGTATGCCCTTCCGCGCCGGTAATCGCTCTCAGGCATCTCTTCACCCACCTTATGTTTAAGCCAGTTCATCGTCCACGATTCTCCCTCAGGGATATCATAATCAAAGCTGCTTTCCAGCGGAAATAATCCCCGTCCGTATGCCTGGGCACGCGATTTGACTTTCAGTTCTTTGCACCAGTTAATATAGATTTTCGTGAAATTCTCACGGATTATTTCAGCTTTTGTAACTTCAAAACCATACCTCATCCTTCTGACATCACTTTCCAGTTCAGAAGACAGGGTGACGCCATATCTGAAATCGGTAACATTTCCCATCGCACCTGTTTTAAACAGCACAAAGGGTAAAAATGGAAAGATATCGTAGCCATTTCTTTTTATGAATTCATTCCTCATCCCCTCATACCAGTTAGACCCTTCCAGCTCCATGCTGTCGGTGAATAGAGCTCTTATATGGCCTGAGAGAGGACCTGTTTTTTTCTCTATGGTACCTGACATCTTTTCGAGATACTTCGTTACAGCCTCCCTGTTATAATGGTCCAGAACAGGCCCTGTAGCCCCCGGAGCCCCGTTTATGACCTCCATAAAGGCATTGATCTTTACAAGTCCGTAAAGGGCATATTTGCCCTCAGGAACAGATATTTTAACAGACTCATCTCCCGGTTTAAGATGAATGGATTCCGTCTGTTCAATATTTTCAAGGGGATCGGGTACAAGCTGAAGAGAAAGCAGCTCCATTGTTCTTCCCGGGAAAGGAGAGCTTATCGCCGGATCAGCCTCTTTAAATAACTCAAATTTTGAGATCTCATAGTCGAGCGGACCTGTTAATTTTTTCACAGCAATGACAACAACCTGCGACCTTTCATCCTGAGGAAGGCTTTCCGAGCCAAAGGGCCATCCTGAGCCGACTATCAGATCGCAGACCATGCCAAGTAACTTTGCTTCATCAAAGACAATCTTCAGCAGGTCGATCCATTCATCACTGAGCCACTTCACTGAAGGCTTTCCAAGGTCATCTCCTTCAAACCGGGTCGGAAATTCGACAGGATTTATTTCCACACCTCCTATTCCAGCAGCATGAAGCAACCTGAGCTCTCTGATCAGTTCCTTGGCTTCTACCTTATTACCATTCCACCACCACCTGACATAGGGATGATAATTCATCGGGGGATTTTTGAATAGTTCATAGAGGGAGGCGACCGGCGACCGGCTACGGGCAACCGGAGGCCATTCATCAGGATCTTTGCAGTACTTAGAAAGAGGGTAATGCCTGTTAACAAATGCTAAGCCAGAGGAATAAATAATACTGTCTGATATGAATTTACGGCGATCCATTTGTATTTCTGATGATCCTGATTTATACTATTTTACAAATGCTTTTACCACAATCGCTTCTGCAGCAGACTGATTTATAATTCTGTATGATCCTGCTGCGGCAGGTATTACAAAAGTCTCGGCATAGTTGAACCGCTGTGTAAGACCTGACTGTGTCTCGACAATGATACTTTCCCCCTCCACCAGGCTCAATACGTGGCATTTATTGTCTGTTCTGACATCTATCCTGTTCCTGAAATGGAACCTGTGGACATCATACAGGTGTGTTTCATGAGTCGGTAGGTGGAAGAGTTTCCAGTCCTTCCCTTCTTCCAGAAGAACTGGTTTTGAAACAAGTCTCTTTTTTACATAATCTCCTTTCCTGTCGAAAAAGAGATTATCCATGGCCCTCTGGATATTAAGCTGTCGGGGTTTCCCATCCAGATCGGGCCTGAGCCAGTCGTACATTTTAAATGTGAAAATATAGGGGGTTGAGCTTATTTCCAGGACAAGATTGTTTATACCTGAGCCATGGATAGTGCCATAGGGTATCAGGAAGAGATCATGTTTCGCAGCCGGTAACTTCTGTACATACTTTTCTATTTCCACAGGCTTTTTTTCAAGGTGACTCGATTCAAGTTCATTCCTGAATCTGACCGGATCAATATCCTCCTGAAAACCAAGGTAGACAACAGCATTATCTTTGCTGTCGAGAATATAATATGTCTCTTCCTGGGTGAAGTCTTCCCCGAAATGAATCTTTGTATATCCGGGCCGGGGATGGCACTGTACCGAAAGATTTCCACCGTTGAAGGTATCGAGAAAATCAAACCTGATGGGGAATTCAAAGCCGAACCTGTCATAAGCCTCTCCCAGCACAGATTCAGATTCCTGGAACATAAGACAATCAAATGAAACTTCCATCAGCCTGCCTGAACTTTCAAGTAACAGACCATTTTCGGGAACAATCAGTTCAAACGACCAGGCGTAATTCGGGACATTTTTATTCAGGCCATCAACCTTTTCCTTTATCCATGAGCCTCCCCATGCCCCCGGTTCAAACCAGGGCCTTGCCCTGAACAGATTCCGGCTCATTTCCCTGAGAGATTCTCTTAACGAATCTCCGGATATCCATTTGGGATTTTCAGGATTCTGCCCATCCACCATTACATTGATGTAAGGAAGAAGGTTCTTTTTATGCCTGTTGAGAACAATCCAGTCGACAAAATAGAAACGCTTGTACATCTCCTTCGGATCTGCAGGAGCTGATGCACCAAGATTTTTTATGCTTCCGGCCCTGGATCTGAACTGGATCTCATTTTTTGGCAGGTCAATATAAATAAGCAATCCGGGCCATCCGGCTAATGATGCACCGGTGCCTGAGATAATATTTACATCAGCATTCAGGTCAGGTGAGAGATCAGTCAATTTCTGAAGGTCGAAAAAATCTTCAAGTACAAGGCTTGTCCTCTTGCCGAATAATGCATCATCACTACCGGTAAACGGAGCGATCATTTCATTGATTACTCCGGGACTTTTCAGGTAGTTGGAGCTATTTATCCATGAGCATTTTATGCCAGTTTTCTTCAATACTACTTCAAGCTTTTCCCTGAAATCATTGAAGAGAACGCCACCATAGCCATCAATGGTTACGTTCTTATGTTTATATATTACAGAAGCAAGTGATTCAAATCCTTCAGAGATATGATCTTTATCAAGGCTGAATGCAGGGTAAATATCGTATTTCCCTTCGGTGACAGCAGGTTTATTGTCAGGCAACAGATACTGCTTTGTTTTTCTATATTCTTTTTTCAATAGTGTCAGCTTAAATATTCAGATTTAGTAAAAGTATATAATAAAATGTTGTAATGCAATATTAACCACGGAGTTACACTGAGTATCACGGAGAAAAACACGGAGTTCAAAACAGTGCAACTCAGTGCCAACTCAGTGTTGCTCAGTGGTTAAATAGAGATTGTAATATGAAAATTATTTTATCTGTCAATTATTGCAACAAATCCTCCGTTTTTTGCCATTGTAACTTTTAATGTTCCGGGTGATATTAATACTGCTGCTGATTTCTTCAGATCATTCGGTTCCTTATCAGATTTTTTAGTGTCGCTCCATGTCTCCATTTTGTAACTGCCTGCGGTAAGAAAGCTCATGTCAAGATCAACAGTTTTAGATGTGCTGTTATTCATCACACCTATGAACCATTTATCTCCGCTGCGTTTTGCTATTGCCACCCAGTCACCGGGATAACCTCCAGGAAATTTAATATCATCCCAGACGGTTGGGACAATTTTCAGAAAATCAGCTCCCGGCTGATTAAGTATGTTATTCGGATGGTCGCAGACGACTGTCAGTGGACTTTCATAAATAACGAATTTTGATAGTTCTGCCGCGCGGGTATTCCATACAAGAGCCGGTACCTGTTGTTTCCATTGCTCTTTCGTGACATTTTAAAATCCTCCGGGGGTATAATCCATCTGCCCGGCCAGCATCCTGGTAAAAGCCAGCTTGACATTATGTTCGGGGCTCATTTTATCAGAGAATTTATAATATTCATTACCCATTACTCCCTCGCGGGGTATCATATTTGGCCAGGTACGAATTATTCCATCGGCTCTTCATCCTTAAATTCAAAACCAAGCCGGGAATTCCCGGCAATAGTTCGATTATTAAAGGTTATTGAATAGCATAGTTTTTCACTGGTATTGATGTTAATAACTATATTGTTATCAGGCGATTTTACAGAAATAACCTGTCCATTGATTATTGATCCGCAGAGAATAAACAGCAGGAGAATGAGATATTTCATGATTTGTCAATTTAGGTTAACTATATCGATATACGGACAGTTTGTCCGGGGTTTGTGTTAATTATCAAAATGTTATCTTCTGTTTTGAAAGGGGAGGAGCAATTGATTTTCTCATTTTTGAAAGGATTAAATATTTTTATTTCTCTCCCTTTTTCAGAAAAAATCTCAACACTGGTAACCTCTCCTTTTTCCATAACTGCTGAAATCAGGAAAGCTCCCTCTGCACGAAACTTACTGAAGCTTAAATCTTTCCAGTCGTCAGGTATGGCAGGGAAGATCCTTACAATTCCGTTATGGCTTTGCATCAGCATTTCCTGAATTCCGGATGCAAAAGCAAAGTTGCCCTCCAGTGTGAAAGGCCTGTAAACAAATTTCGATTTGCCTGATTTCGACTGGTCACCGTTAACATGAAAACTGTTTTTAAGGCAGAAGTACTGCGAAAAGGTCCGGAGTGCTTCAGCAGCTCCGTTTCCGTCAAAGGCCCTGGCTTTGAGATTACCATGCCAGCTGTACGAGTAACCGGTCCACCATTCGGGACCGATCCTGTCGAGTGTTTCAATTGTCGATTTTATTATCTTCTGATCCTCTTCACCTTTTGACCAATCGATCACACCAAGGGGATGGAATGCAATAAGATGTGAAAAATGACGGTGTGACTCGTTATAGGGAACTCCTTTAATGAATGTAAATCCCGTTTCAGGATCTATGTCGTACGATGGCCATTGGGAAAGTGCTTTTTCCCACTTCACTGCCTCATCTGTTTTTCCCAGTTCTGCAGCAAGTTCGGCTGCCTTTTCAAAAGTCCATCGTGCAAGACCGAGATCGAAATTAGTCGTCTGGTCAAACCATGCCTCGCGTGAGTTATTATATATTTCCGGACTGGAACTTAAGGGTAGTTTTTTAAAGCCGCTTTTATCAGTTACTGATAATTCATCAAGAAACAGTGCAACATCTCTGATCCATGGCCAGGCCTCTTTTTCGAGGAATTCCCTGTCCATTGTATATCGCCAGTGAAGGTAAAAATGGTGTCCCAGCCAGGCAGAAACCGTTGGCCCGAAAGAGTACTGTATCCATCCGCCCATTGGTTGCCCTGTAAGGGAAGTGACTCCGGGCACGTTCAAACCTGAAACACCGAAGTATTGCCGGGTATACTTTTCAAATTCAGGCCTGTTTTTCTGCAACCAGGTAATGAATCCTGTTTCCTGTTCCATATGGTTTGATGAGTATGCAGGCCAGTAGCTGAGCTGTGTGTTCAGGTCGTGATGGAAATCACCCTTCCAGGGCGGAAGTTTTCCGTTATCGGCTGTCCATATTGCCTGGAGAGATACCGGAGGGGCTCCGTTGCCGGTTGCGGCACCCAGCTTATACATCTCGAGGTACCATTGTCTGCTCAGGATAGTATCAGGAATTGAAATGGAAGACTTTGACCAGTAGTTTTGCCACCACTTCTTATGATTCTTCAGTTCATTTGAAAAACCTGATTGCATTGCTGTTGCTGTCTGCTCATTTGCAGGTATTTGCTTTTCCCAGCCGGGATATCCAGAGCTAATGCTCCAGCACCCCTCGGTAATTCCTTTGTCTTCCTTAAACCTGAGGCTTACAATATACCTGAATCCTCCCCATCCCACCTGAATGTATGTAATGTGATTCTCCTCCGCCCACATCTCTCCGGCAGGGTAACCCAGCAATTTGAGATCCTGCCCCGAATGAGAATTGTCGGCAGCTGTATCTCCCTGAATAGAGTATGCTGGAGGGATAAGGCCAAATCCCAATCTGTTCTCAAGTCCGGTGAAGCGGAACCAACCAGTTGTTTTTTCTGCATTGATGAATGTCTGAAGCGTTATGCCGTTTTTCCATTTTACCTCGCAAAGTGCAGTTCTGATATCGAGTTCTGCCGATTCTATTTCACCGAGGGAGTAAATATCAAATTCAAGGGCAGCTCCAGGTATTTTCGAGGGCGCAGGATTCCGGTCATACGGAGCATCGAACATCTGCTGTACATTCTGATAGGTATCTTTTTCCCATTGCTCTTTCACCCAGGCGAATCTCCATTCAGGCTTGTCAAGGTTTTCCATCGGGCGCAGGTCCCACAAGTCAGCCCGGTCGAGTGAAAACCTTAATTTGTAATCTTTTTCCCAGATCAGTGCACCAAGCATACCGTTTCCGAGAGGAATTGCTTCGTCCCAGGTTTTGGCAAGTTCCGTGAAGCGTAAATTAGCTTCAGGTGGAGGCATAAGTTCATTTTTGTTTCGTTCTGTCTTACATGAAAAAGCTGTCAGGATGATTAAGAGATATATTTTATGCTTCATAGAATTACTAATTACCAGTAATCTTATTTTATTGGCTTATACTTATCTGGTACTATAATTTCACCCCCAAAAAAAATAGTTGTTAACCAAAAGAGTTTGAAAAAAGTTTTGCAGGGAGGATCAATAAAGGCAAACAGATTTTAATATCGAATTTTAGTTCATTTATATTACTTTCCCCTCCTTTTGAAGGAGGGGTGGCCGCAGCACAACGATAGTTAAAGCATTGCAAAGACTGGTTGCGGCCGGGGTGGTTGACTGCCTCAACAAAAGTGGAACTACTCCTGGGAGAGGATCCGATAGTCTTAAGTTCTTTTCTATTGAAGATGTTTTTGTAATTCATAGATTTAAAGTTAATAAAAATGAATAAATCAACCACCCCGGCCGGGAAATAAACTTTGTAAAAATCAGATAATCAATTGTCCCGGCCACCCCTCCTTCAAAAGGAGGGGAAACTTTCCTAATTTCCTCCTTTTATAGCACTAATCTTAAGTTTACAGCTAGGCCTCTTGCGGTTTGGGGTAGAAATATATTATATATTTAACGTCTGTTTATTCAACTATTTTTATTGTTAATATAATCCAATACAACACTTTTAATGATATTGGCAAATTTAACATCCGGGATTTCTTCTTTGGTGAAATACCTTGCATACTGGCCTTCGTATAGAGTAATCTCCTCTATCGGGATGTTAATTTTACCACTGTAGATATATTTTATATTCTCATAGGTATCACCTTCCAGACATAAAAATTCTTTATAGAACTTATACTCCTTCAGCTCAATATCCAGTTCTTCCTTAACCTCGCGGATCAGTGCCTCTTCAGGAGTTTCTCCCTCTTCCACATGCCCTCCGATAAGGTCCCAGTGGTTTGAGAACGGGATCCACGATTTATTGTCACGGAGCGCTAAAAGGAATTCTTCCTTGTCGTTTTCAAGAATGATAGCAGCGATTTTCTGCATAGTATCAAATGAGATTACTTCCTGACTTTCTCAATACTTCATTGAAGTTTTCAAAGAAGATCTTGCGCCTCTGGTTCTCATTTAGTTTGGAAGAAAGTATTGTTCCAACTCCCTGGAAATACGATCCGTCGGTACCGAAGAATATCCTGTCTTCTCCGAAATGATCGAGGGTGTAGTCAACCATGGTGCCTTCATTGTTGCTTCCGGAAGTATCGATGTAGACATTTTTGTAATCTTTCAGCATCTTGCAGGCATATTGCCAGTCACCTCCACCGCCTGTATGGGCATACTGGAACATTGCTTCAGGGTATCTCTGAGCCGCTTCGGCGAAATCCTCCGGAATTGAAGAATTGGGCTGGATATTACCGTATTTTGTTCTTTTTCCCCCTACTCCGAGTCCGCAGTGAGCATGCATAAGGATGATCATTTTCAGGCTGATCATCTTTTCAATAATGGGGTAGAAAAGAGGATCATTTAGCTTTACCTGGTTGTAAACTTTCAGGCCGATCATACCTTTACCGGTACAGCGGTTTATTTCCTCGAGAGCTTCCTTACCGAAAACCGGATTAATGAAACACCATCCCATATATCTGTCGGGGTAGTTCTTCATTGCCTTCAGCACTTCGTCATTGCAGGCCCTGAATTCTTCAGGAGTTGTTTTGGAACCTGAGTCGGCAGAAATTACTTTTGATACAACCAGTTTCTCAATCCCAAACCTGTCGGCCATATTGAGCTGATATTCAATTGGGCCTGACATTCCCACGTGTTCATGAGCATCTATCTTCCGGTATTTTGATGCTTCCTTAAGAATATCGTATGAAGCAGCTGATGCTTTTTCGTAGGGATGGATTGTTTCCAGCTTATCGGCCAGAAAAATTCCTGCAGAGGCAAGGGATGTATTCTTTAAAAATTTTCTCCGGCTTATCATAAATTACTGATTTAAAGTGAGGATAAAATTAACAATTCTGATTTCATAGTGCCGATATGGATGTGTAAGTTCCGGGTTTAACCTCAAAGATTACATACCCATCTTTGAAACCCATATTCTTAAACTCTGTATTTCCCTGGCTTTCATTTACAATAATTCCGATATTCTCAGAGCTTTTTGAAGGAATATATACAGTAGCAGTAGTGTTCGGGGGAACTGTAAAGTTATATTCAAATTTACCATTCTCTTTTTTCCACGATGTTTCTATTTTTCCCGATATTGAATTAAAGCTTCCTTTTGCCCATGTGAGAGATCCTCCCGGAAGAGGCTTCAGAATAAAATGACTGAATCCCGGAGAATCATAGTCAGGATTTATTCCCAGGATATTTTCATACATCCATTCTCCTATGGCTCCGAATGCGTAGTGGTTAAAGGAATTCATTCCGGCACCCTGAAAACCTCTTCCCTTTACATAGCCATCCCAGCGTTCCCAGATCGATGTTGCACCCTGTTCAATGGAGTATCCCCACGACGGGAACTCTTTGGTTTCCAACAGCTGAAAGGCTTTGTCAGAATATCCTCTTTTTACGAGTTCCTTCATCAGGCAAAGTGTGGAATGAAATCCTGTATTCATACGACCTGCATAGGGGATAAACTTATCGATCATCCTTTTTTCAAAGATCTCTTCCATCCCCGGAGGGAAGATGTCATAATGCAGAGCCATTGCATAACAGGCCTGTGCATCGCCCTCTATTTTCCCTTCGGAATCAATAAAATGTTCCTTAAATGCGATCTTTATCCTGTCCGCAAGTTCAGCATAATATGTTGCTTTATCAGGGAATCCGGCACCAGCTGCCATCCTTGACAATGTTACCACAGAGTTGTAAAACATGATAGTTGAAAATACTTCTGAAGGGATCTGGGCCCCAGTCTTCGGAAAACCTTCCGCATTAAGTGTATTGCCATTCAGCCAGTCTCCATAGTTCAGCCCGAGCCCGCTCCTCCAGATCAGATCAGGATTGGTTTTAACTATATTGCCGATGTACCTTTCATAAGCCTCAAAATTGTTTCGGATTATTTCAATATCTCCGTAATTGATATACATGAAATATGGAAGGCGAATTGCTGCATCAGCCCATCCCGGAGCATTAGTGAAATGCTTTTCGTACCCGAAAGGGTGGGGGGCTATATCAGGAAATGTCCCTCTTTCCGATTGTGCATCAATGATATCCGTCATCCATTTGTTGTAGAATGCAGCCATATTGCGGTTAAACATTGAGGTCTGGGCAAAGATGTAGACGTCGCCCATCCATCCGCAACGTTCATCACGCTGCGGGCAGTCGGTAGGAACACCATGCATGTTGCTTACATGCGACCTGTTAATATTTTTATATAGCTGATTGAGCATCGGATTTGAACATTCGAAATAACCTGTTCTGGGTTGTTCCGAAGAGATTACCTTCGCATTCAGAATCGCTTTATCGGGTGGATTCCTTAAGCCCTGTACCTCCACAAACCTGAATCCGTGATAGGTGAACCTCGGTTCATACTGAAGCTTTCCTGATGTTCCCAGGATAATAGTGTCAGTCTGTATTGCAGCTCCAAGATTTTCGGTATAGAGTTCTCCGTCATCCTCGAGGATCTCTCCGTGTCGCATGACTATCCTGTCGCCAGACTTTCCTTCAATTCTGATGTTGCACCATCCTGCAATATTCTCCCCGACATCAAAAAGATAGTACCCCTTTCTGGTTTTTGTTACACTTTTTGTCTCAAGGGTTTCAATGATCCTTATAGGCTGATTGATCTGAGGAACCAGGTTGAGTTTATTCTCTTCTGAAACCGGATTATTCCAGGTTGAATCATCAAAGTCAACAGATTGCCAGTCAGCAATTTCCTTGCAGGCATCATAGGTTTCCCCGAGGAAATGATCTGCTATGCGAATAGGCCCGTCAGAAAAAAGTTTCCATGATCCTTCGCTGACAATTGTCTCTTTTGCACCATCAGGATAGACGACTTCCATCTGGAAGAAAAGTCGCCGGTTCAACCCATAGGCTCCCCTTTTCGGGAAGTATTCACTCCATCGTGTAGGACCAAGCATGCCTGCATACCAGCCATCGGCAAGTTGAGCGGATATAACGTTCTCCCCTGCATTGAGCATTTCAGTTACATCATAAGCCTGGTACTGTACACGCTTGTTGTAGTCGGTCCATTCAGGGGCCAATACCCTCTGATCTGGATGTACTTCATTAAATGCAATTTCATAAATGCCAAGTGCAGAAACAAATGCGAGTGCCTTAACAGGTCTGGATCTGAGCTCAAAGGTTTTTCGCATCATTGGCGAAGGGGGTATTGGTCTTCGTTCCGGGTAAGGTGGTGTATCAGTTATACCGTCGGTAAGCATATCGGGATCATAGCCATCTTCGCGGTCAACTTTTATCAATGCATCCTTATAAGAGACCTTGCAGCCGGAGGACAGTACTGTTTTTTTATAACCTGGATCACAAAATGATATTGAATTAATGCTATCATTTATCACTTCCAATTCACCAAGCGAAAAAGCGTACATCTTCCCCGGATCTCCCTGGTCCTCATAATCAAAGATCCTCTGGTCGTATCCTCTTAGTTTTGTAGCGGTAAGCCTTATGTGTCGGGCAGTGCTTTTATCAAATATGATTATTACAGGGCCATCTCCCTGAGCTCGATGATCAGATGCTTCAGCACATTTTTTCCAGATCTGCCCGTCATTACTTGTTTCAATTCTGAAGTCAACAGGAAAATAGTAATTTTTAATTTTGAGAATATTATTATATGAAGGAAACAGCCGTATCATATTAAAATCCTGACTTTTTCCCAGATCAACCTGGACCCATTTTTCCTCATTTTCATTAGCGGCATAGGAACTCAGGTAACCGATATGTTTATATAACAGAGGATATTCCAGGGGTGGTTCCGGTTCGTCACCGATCCATTCTGCTTTCCAGTCAGATTTTTCAAATGCTCCTGTAATAAATGTTGCAGTTTCGCTCCATTCCGTTACCCTGTTTTCATTGTTCCATACCCTGACCCGCCAGTAATATTTATCAAATGAATGCAGTCTGTTTTCCGGCAGCTTGATCCCGAATGTCTGCTTACCTTTTCTTTTGCCGCTGTCCCATATATCACCTTTCCCTGTTTCTGTTTTTTTCTTATCACTGCTCACTATTATCTGCCAGGCTTTCTGACTTTGCCCGTTCCCGGAAGATTCCAGTTCCCAGCTGAAACGGGGCGACTGAATGGCTATTAAAGCTTCATTCATATATTCGCATCTGAGGTTGGTGACATTCAGCTCAGTTGTTAATTCATCTTTACAGCTGAACAGTGAAAACGACAGGAGAATCAGGGTGAGTTTTAGAGTTTGTTTCATGGTTTTATTTTAATTAATCACTTCAAGCACCGAGTGAATATGCAGATCAGGTACAACAACTTTTGAAACTCCATTCTTAAAGTCGGCTGAAAGCTCTCTTCCTTCGGGCTGAAGAATTATCTTTTTCGGTTGGTTTATTGTATTTATTTCAACCGTAAGATCTTTAAGTGAAGGGACTTCATCATATCCGATTGTAGATTTACTGTTATGGTCACCTGATGTATTTATGAGATTAACATAGGTTTTATCGTTAAGACTGTTTACCGCAACATGCACCAGGTGTGATCCGGTTACTTTTACCCTCGGTTCAGGAAACATCGATACTATATGGTCACTGATATAATCCCTCAGGATATGCGATTTATATTCTGCATATGCAGATCCGGCATTGAAATATATAGCCGAAATTTTTCCTTTACCGGTTTTATTTGATGATGAGGCAATAATTTCTCCTTTCTGGCTGAAATCACTTCCGTTATAAAAAGTAGAGATGATCTCTGATTCAGGAGATAATTTAACAGTTGCATATGGGGACCGAATTCCTCCTATCCTTTTTTTTGCAGCAATAAATTCAGGTTTTGCTTCCTGCTGTTCAAGGGATAATATTCCAAGCTCATTTTTAAAAAGTTCTGCCGTTTCAGAGCCAATCACCAGCAGGTTCCCACCATCATTAACATAGCTCCTCAGCTCTTCCAGAAAAGCAGCATCAAGATAACTGCATTCAGGAATAATGATAAGCGGGTATTTCTCCATATTTCCAAGGAGATGGTGTTCCATCAGAATCTCAACAGGATACTGTCCATCTAACACCATGTAGAGTGATCCTTCAAGCTTCCAGGTTGAATTCGAATAAGGCCTGGTGCCGTTTTTCTGATGGGAGGCAGTAGGGAAGAGAAGAGCGATCTGAGGAACTGCTTTGGCTTTATGACAATATTCCTGCCTCTCCCTGCAGAATGTACCTATCTCGGAGAGCATTGTAGCGAGCCATGGTTTGATTGAAAGGTCTCGGTTCTGCTGGAAATAGAACTGAACACCGCCTCCCATAGCCATTATCTGGGCAGCCTCCTGTTCAAGCTGAACTGCTGATTTCACACTCATAGGCATCTTCCCTCCATCCCAGGCAAATCCCCAGGCCATCAGATCCCAGGGTTTACCCTGAGGAGCAAGGCATCTTGCTTCAAAAGCAGAGCGGTAAACTCCATTCTGTGGAGTTACATCACCCGAAAGATAATCCACGCCGATTGTTACTTTTTCAGGCATTATTGAAGAATAGGCCCAGTTGCTTGTTATCTGGAACCCGGGATTGTATTGGTGGATAGCATCGATATATTTTGTCATGTGTGCTCTGAATAGTCCTCTGGTATATTCAAGGAATTCAGGATAGTACTTGTCAGATGGTGATTTTGGTATTTCTGAAATCCCTGTTTCCTCCTTAAATCTCCTGAGTGATTCCCTTCCATAGTCCGGTTCCACTGCCCAGCATTCACCATCTATCCACGCGCCGTCAACTCCGTAATCGCTCAGTTCCTTTAACTGAGGAATCATGTAGGTATCGAGGTACGGGCTGAAAAATGAAACTTTCTGGGTGCTTGGTTTTCCATCGGCTCTTATCACATCCCAGTCGGGATGCTCTTTAACAACTTTATTATCCCATACGCCTGAAAAGTGCATGAACAGCGCAACATTATTCTTTGCCGTCACCTCCCTGAATAGTTTGAGAGGATCCTTTTCGAATCCTTTAACATGGAATCCGACTTTTGTGGGATAGCTCGTAATACCCGCATGCCCTTTGCAATCGATCTGGATAAAGTCGGGCTTCACTTTCATCAGAAAAGTATCTATCATTTCATCTGTGAGAGTTTTACCTGCATCGGTAATATCTTCGCTGGCATGGAGATCGAAATGAACCCCGAAAAAGCAGTCGGCTCTTTTTAACTTAACAGCCGGTTTTTCAGGCTGAGGCTGGGTTGTACATCCTGCGACAGCAAGAAGTATTAAAATTTTCAGTTTGTTCAGGTTCATGGTAGAAGAATTAATCATCAATATTCTCAATAAAGATAATGTTAGATATGGGAGTTTAATGTTTAGTAGTGGTTATCAGCATCTGATATTGCCCTTAAAACTTTGCAGGGATTTCCTGCAGCCACAACATTGGAAGGGATATCCTTTGTAACAACACTTCCTGAGCCTATTACAGAGTTTTCTCCGATGGTAATGCCCGGATTGATCACCACATTTCCCCCGATCCAGACATTATTGCCGATTATTATTGGAAGTGCAAACTCATATTCCTGGTTCCGCAGTTCATGGTGAACAGGGTGTCCTGCCGTATAAATTCCTACATTCGGCCCGATAAGAACATTGTCTCCGATAACTGTTTTTGCACAATCGAGGATAATCAGATTGTAGTTCGAGTAGAAATTATTACCAATTGTGATATTGTATCCATAGTCGCACCGGAATGGTGGTTCGATAAAGAATTTTTCACCTGTACTGCCGAACAGTTTCCTTATAATTTCCTCTCTTTCCTGAATTTTTGAAGGATGCAGGGCATTGAAAATAAAAACAAGTTCTTTTGCATATTGTCTTTCTTCAAATAGTTCTTTTCCGAAAGCTTTGTAATGTTTCCCCGCATGGCTTTTTTCTTTTTCGGTCTGCATTTCAGTTCTGCTGTTTATGTTAAGTATAAAATGACAGGCTATATCATGGCTTTACGTTTGTCATTATACTACCGGAGGGTTATAATTTTAGGGTTAGCCATAAACTCTATCCCATTCAGGTTTCCGACCACATTATAGAATCCTTCATCACTCCAGAATACGAATCCAGCCATTTCGGGAAAGCTGTTTTCAAGTTTCGCAAGCACGTCAAGACAATCACGTGGTGCTTCAGATTTTCCCCTGATACCCAGTTCAGCCCACCATATTACTTTCCCATGATTTTTTTTCTTTTCCACAGCCCATTCGTACTCCGAGAAGATCAGGCCTGTGCCATATCCGGATTTTCCTATTACGTCTACGTATTCATCTCCCGGATAATACTCCTCGAGGGCTCCATGTCCCTGGGTTGTATGATATGCCCATATAATATTGTCAAGTCCTTTTGCGGTAAAATAATCATGGACCAGCCGGTGGAGCCTGATTCCGTTCTTACTTCCCTCTCTTGCGTGCCATTTGTTTTTATCATTAAGCTCAACAAAGGGGGTATATACAACAGTAATTCCTCTTTCCCTCAGCCATTGCATATTATTAGCCATCCTGTCCATCTGATTATAGAAATTCGCTTTTACCGGATTATCACCAGGGGCAAAAATGGGATCGATTGAAACAGTATCCCTCCATCTTCCACCCATGGGGTTCGCGAAAAAATTATAAACTCCGGGGATCAATCCCTTTTCCCACATCTTTTTAACACCTTCGTTCCATTCTGCATCGGTAAACGGGTTGTCATCATAGTCATATGTGATGCATCCATACCGGGGCATTTTCCCTGTGTGATCATATACCTTTTTCAGCCAGTTGGTCGGATGATCCATATCAGGGTTTTCATTATGCACCCAGGTTGCCATCTGTCCGAAAAGATAGGATCCGTTTCCAAGGCTTTTCAGATAGTTAAAGACCTCATCTTTTGATTGGGAATTGACTTTGAAAGAAAAGGTTAAGAGTAAACATGTGAGTGCCAGTGAATACAGCACTATCCTGTGGCTTATGTAATATTCCGTTAAAGCCTTTAATTTATTGTTTTTCATTTTTCTTCTTGTCTTTATAATAGTTCTTTATAATCTTTCCGAACACCTTGTCTTTTTTGCGTTTATCGGCCACAGTGGTCTGAAATCGTTCCTGCTCTTTTTGAATTTTCTGGTAGTTGTCATAAGAATCAATGTCGATAACCCCATTATTGAGAGCATCAATTACTGCACAACCGGTTTCGTTAATATGTTTACAGTCGGGGAATCTGCATTTTAACGAAAGGGAGTGAATCTCCTGAAACGTTGTTTCAATTCCTGCTGCATCATCTGTCATTCCAAGCTCTTTCATACCTGGAGTGTCTATTATTATGCCACCATTTTCAAGAACAAATAATTCACGATGATCAGTGATATGTCTTCCCTTGTTTGTGCTATGGCTTATTGGTCCGGTTTTGAGGATGTTCCTTTTCAATAAATTATTGATCAGGGTAGATTTGCCAACTCCTGAGGATCCCACGACACAGTATGTCTTACCTGCTTGTATATTTTCTAATATTTGGTCGAGTCCTTTAAGAGTCATGTTACTGAGCAGGATGTACTTTACTTTTTTGTCCCTTTTTTCAAGGTTGCTGATAGCATCCGGGATATCTTTTCCGGCGGACAAGTCAATTTTACTGATTACCAGAACAGGTTCAATACCAGCGGAATAGCAGATTGTAAGATATCTTTCAAGTCTGTTGATACTAAAATTATTGTTTATTGCCTGAATTATAAAAGCAACATCAACATTAGTCGCGATTATTTGTTTCTCTCCGATTTTGCCGACAGCCTGTCTTTCAAGGACTGATTTTCTTGGCAGGATATTATGAATAATTGCCTGGTCAGAATCATAAACAGTCATTGTTACCCAGTCACCAACTGCAGGGAAGTCAGCCCTTGAATTTGCTGAGAATCTAAGGCTTCCTGTAATCTCAGCATCATACTCATTATCGCCGGTTGAAACGACATATCTTTCCCGGTGTTCCTGGGTTACTCGGCCTGCTGAAAAGTTTGAAAGTTTGTTGTCATTCAGGTATGAGCTGAGCTCGTTAGTTAATCCAAGGTCAAATAGGGTCATTTCTGTTCTGATATTAAAAACTCAAAACACTTAATTATTATTCGTAAAAATAGCATACTTTAACAAACAATATATTTTAAATGGCAATCAAATGAGATTGCCTTCTTTATTATTATTATTTTCAAAAGTCTGAGGTTTTGAGTTATTTTGCAATCATTTACGGTCCGTAGCTCAGCTGGTAGAGCACGTGACTCTTAATCATGGGGTCGAGGGTTCGATCCCCTCCGGACCGACAAAAACAAAAGGGTGTCTCAAAGGGGCACCCTCTTGTCATATCAATCCCGATCTTCTACTCCGTTAATTTCGGGTTACTCTGAAAATCAAACCAGATGGAAGCGATCAAGGTTCATTACTTTGTTCCATGCTGCCACAAAGTCTTTAACAAATTTTTCCTGAGCATCTGTGCTTCCATATACTTCGGCAAGGGCTCTGAGCTCTGAGTTTGATCCAAAGATAAGATCTGCCCGGGTTCCTGTCCATTTTAGTGCCCCCGTTTTACGATCACGTCCGTCAAATGTCTCTTTGGTCTCAGCTGCTGGCATCCAGGACGTACTCATGTCGAGCAGATTTACAAAGAAATCGTTGGTAAGAACTTCGGGACGTTTCGTGAAAACACCATGTTCAGAGTTGTCATAGTTTGTGTTTAACACACGCATACCGCCCACAAGAACTGTCATTTCAGGAGCAGTTAGTGTCAGCAATTGGGCTTTGTCGATCAACAACTCTTCGGTTGATATGGTGTATTTCGTTTTTAAATAGTTGCGAAACCCATCTGCTGCCGGCTCAAGCACTGCGAATGAATCCACATCGGTTTGCTCCTGCGATGCATCCATACGACCCGGAGTGAAAGGAACAGTTACGACAGAACCTGCGTCTTTTGCAGCTTTTTCGATACCGGCACAACCTGCCAGTACAATAAGGTCTGCAAGAGAAACCTTTTTTCCGTTAGACTGACCATTAAATTCTTTTTGGATACCTTCCATCTTTTCCAGTACATTCTTTAGCTGAGCAGGATTGTTGGCAACCCAGTCCTTTTGTGGAGCAAGACAAATGCGGGCACCATTGGCGCCACCACGTTTATCGGATCCGCGGAAAGTAGAGGCAGAAGCCCATGCGGTCGATACCAACTTAGATACGGATAGTCCTGAATTTAATACCTTGGCTTTTAATGCTGCAATATCTTTCTCATCAACCAATGCATGATCCATGGCTGGTATCGGATCTTGCCAAATCAGTTCTTCTGCAGGCACTTCAGCACCTAAATAGCGGGCCCGTGGTCCCATATCCCGGTGGGTTAGCTTAAACCATGCACGGGCGAAGGCATCGGCAAATTCAAGAGGATGCTCATAGAAACGTCGTGAAATTTTCTCATAAACCGGATCCAAACGTAAAGAGAGGTCTGTAGTAAGCATCGTTGGTGCGTGCTTTTTAGATGCATCGTGGGCATCAGGAATTACACCATCGGCATTTTTTGCCACCCATTGATGTGCACCGGCCGGACTTTTTGTAAGTTCCCATTCGTATTTAAACAGGTTTTCGAAGAAGTAATAACTCCACTTGGCGGGAGTCTGGGTCCATGTAACTTCCAATCCGCTGGTGATCGTGTCACCTGCTTTTCCTGAGCCAAACCTGCTTTTCCAGCCCAGGCCTTGTTCTTCAATGCCGGCAGCTTCGGGTTCAGGTCCAACAAGTGCCGCATCACCGGCTCCGTGGGTTTTGCCAAAGGTATGCCCCCCGGCGATAAGTGCCACGGTTTCTTCATCGTTCATGGCCATACGCGCAAATGTTTCGCGGATATCTATAGCCGCTGCAACAGGATCAGGATTTCCATCAGGTCCTTCAGGATTAACATAGATCAAACCCATCTGCACAGCGGCAAGTGGATTTTCCAGCTTACGGGAATGCAGATCTCCGTCTGCATCATCGTCGGAAACAAGTACGCCACCTTCTTTTAGTACACCTTCGGATCCATGTGCATAACGGACATCACCACCCAGCCACTTGGTTTCAGCCCCCCAGTAAACATCTTCTTCGGGCTCCCAAACGTCCTCACGCCCACCGGCAAATCCAAAGGTTTTGAATCCCATTGATTCCAAAGCTACATTGCCGGCAAGGATCATAAGGTCAGCCCAGGATATTTTCCGGCCATATTTTTGCTTGATCGGCCAGAGCAGCCTTCGTGCCTTGTCGAGGTTAACATTATCGGGCCAGCTGTTAAGCGGGGCAAAGCGTTGCTGCCCGCCTCCGGCACCTCCACGACCGTCGCCTGTGCGGTATGTGCCTGCACTATGCCATGCCATACGGATGAATAACGGTCCGTAGTGGCCGAAATCGGCAGGCCACCAATCCTGAGAGTCGGTCATTAGCTTGTGGAGGTCTTTTTTTATTGCCGCTAAATCAAGACTCTTAAATTCTTTAGCATAATTAAAATCTTCACCCATAGGGTTAGATAGAGGAGAATGTTGTCGCAGTATGTTCAATTTTAACTGATCAGGCCACCAATCGAGGTTTTTTGTACCGCTGGTACCAACGGTGTGCTTCTGAGTTGCTCCTGTAACAGGGCATTTACTGACTTTATTCGGGTCCTTTTCCATTTTTAATATGTATTAGTTTTTAATTAATCATTCATTGTCTTTCAAAAACTTACCTATTACCTGAAGCTTTACATCTTCAATTTTAAAATCCGGGATCTTCTTATTTTCGAAATACTTATCTATCATTTCATTAAGCTCTTTATCAAAAAAATCCTCAATTCTATTGGATTCGGAGCAATATAAATGATGGTGGTTTTCCATTACGGCATCATATCTCATAACATCCCTTTCCGTTTTTACTTTTTTTATTAATTCATTAACAACTAAAGCATCAAGAACTTTGTAGACTGTTGCTGTTGCAATATTTGGATGGTTATTTCGGATATAGTCAATTATGTTTTCAGCAGTCGGATGATTATTGAGTTTTATAATAGCTTCCAAAATAGCAATCCTTTGAGGAGTCACTTTTAGTCCTTTCTCAATCAGTTTATTTCTTATTTCGGATATTTTCATTACTAATAATTTTCAAATGATAGTCATTCTCCTATAATAATAAGCAAATTTAAGTTAATATTTTAAGAAAGTCAATTATATCCAATATTATTTTTCATTGGAGGCGGATAGAAATGACATGCTGTCACTTAACCCTGAACGGTTTTACTTTCCATATCTTATTACAATAATCCTGGATAGACCGGTCTGATGAAAACTTGCCCATCCTGGCCACGTTCATAATTGCCATCTTGCTCCATTTACTGGGATTCATCCATGTGTTGGCAACTAAGTTCTGGCAGGCAATATATAAAGGATAATCAGCCATAAGCATAAACGGATCATGCCATAACAGGTTGTCGGTGATGGGCTTGAACAGTTTGCAGTCGCCATTGGAGAAACAGCCTGAATTAATCATGTTTATTACTTCGTGTAACTCTTTGTTATGATCGTAAATAAAGTGCGGGTTGTACTCGTTACGTTTGGCTTCATCAACCTGTGCGGCAGTGAGGCCAAACAGGAAGAAATTTTCGTCACCCACTTCTTCCCGTATCTCGACATTAGCCCCATCGAGCGTGCCGATGGTGAGAGCACCATTCATAGAAAACTTCATGTTGCCGGTACCACTTGCTTCTTTGCCCGCTGTTGATATCTGTTCTGAAAGATCTGCTGCCGGGTAAATATGCTGTGCATTTGTTACATTGAAGTCAGGGAAAAAAACCACTTTGAGCCGATCCTTGACATCAGGGTCGGAGTTTACTACATCACCCACCGAATTGATCAGCTTGATCATGAGTTTAGCAGTATAATATCCCGGAGCTGCCTTGCCACCAAAAATGAATGTGCGGGGAACAATATCAATGTCTGGGTTTTGCTTTATACGCGAGTAAAGTGTAATGATATTCAACACATTAAGGTGTTGCCGTTTGTACTCGTGAATGCGCTTTACCTGAATATCGAACATGGAAGAAGGATCAACGATAATGCCGGTTCTTTCTTTAATTAAAGTAGAGAGGAGTTTTTTATTCTCCAGTTTTACATTCCTGAATTGTTCTCTGAAAGCGGCATCTCCGGCAAACGGTTCCAGCTTACGCAATTCATCAAGCTTTCCTGGCCATTTATCACCTATAGAATCTGTAATAAGCTTGCTTAATCCCGGATTACTCAATACAATAAAGCGACGCGGTGTTACTCCGTTAGTTACATTATGGAAACGTTGCGGGAACATTTCCACCCAGTCATGTAACACTTGTTTCTTGAGAAGTTCAGTATGAAGCGCTGCCACACCGTTAATTGCATTGCTGCCTGCACAGGCAAGATTAGCCATGCGGATATATTTTCCTCCGGTTTCATCAATAATAGACATTCGCGATAGTTTACCTTCATCTCCAGGGAACTGTTTGCTTACTTCTTTCAGAAAGCGGTAATTAATTTCATAAATAATCTCCAGCACTCGTGGTATCAGGTACGCGAAGAGGCCTACAGACCATTTTTCCAATGCTTCAGGAAGCAGGGTATGGTTAGTATAACTAAATGTTTTACAGGTTGTATCCCATGCTGTGTCCCAATCAATTTTATATTCATCCACCAGTATTCGCATAAGTTCAGCTACAGATACTGAAGGATGTGTATCATTAAGCTGTATGGCCCATCTTTTATGAAAATCCTGTGGCCTTCCATCAAATCTGAGATGCATATTCATCATATCCTGCAGAGAGCATGAAACAAAAAAGTACTGTTGTTTGAGACGCAGCTTCTTCCCTTCAAGCATTTCATCATTGGGATATAAAACTTTGCTGATATTTTCGGACTTCACCTTATAGTCTACCGCTTTATAATAATCGCCCTGATTGAATGATGAAAAGTCAAATGATTCCTCGGCTTCAGACTTCCACAGACGTAGAAAATTGCATGAGAGTACTTTGTATCCCATGATAGGTGTATCGCAGGGTATCCCGGTAACTTTATAGGCAGGTTTCCAGCGGAAACATTTACGACCTCCGGAGTCTGTATATGATTCGGTATGTCCACCGAAATTGACACTGACAGCAAGTTCGGGTCTGACGCTCTCCCATGGATTTCCTTTACGCAGCCATTTGTCAGTTTTTTCAACCTGCCAGCCATCACGGATCTCCTGATCGAAAATGCCAAACTCATAGCGTATTCCATAACCAATAGCTGGTATTTGTTGTGAGGCAAGCGAGTCGATATAGCAGGCAGCCAAACGACCTAAACCCCCATTGCCAAGCCCGGGTTCTTCTTCCTGTACTATTATCTTGTCGAAATTGAAACCAAGCTCTTCAACCACCTGCTTCATCTCTTCAAAAATATCAAGGGCAATAAGGTTAACGCCTAAATGAGGACCCATAAGAAACTCTGCAGACAGGTAACTAACCAACCGTACATTTTTATCTTCAAACACTGCATTCATTGTCTTATGTTCCCGTTGTAACAGTCTGTCGCGTATGGTATATGAAACAGCCATGTACAAATCATTAAGGGAAGTATTCACAATGTTACGGCCCTGCTGGTAAAACAGATGTTCAGCAACTCCCTGTTTCAGGGATTCCACATCCATACCGGTGCGCACATTGATAGTTGTTGCCTGAACGCTCTTACGTTTAGTATCGTATGAATACCTCTTTTTTGCCATAGAAATATCTCTTTAAATGCTCCAACTGCTATTCTTAAAACAGTCAGGAAAAGGTACGAAAAAAAATTGTTTTGCTTTTTAGTAAAAAGGAATAGCAGTTGTCCGGATACTGTAATGAAAATTTCCCTTAAAAGCTCAATGCCCATGGCAGCAGCCAAATCAATAGCGTTATTTTCCGGTTTATGTTCTTTCCTTGACTCCAGCCCTTCACGGTCGTAACAAAGACTTCTGCGACCTTTAGGACTTTCCGCTGAACAATCATAAAAAATGCATTCGTCCATCTTATTTTACTTTCTGACACTGATTTCTGAATTAAATTATTAGTTTCAATGTTCTCCCGTTTCTAATAGTTTAGAAAGGTTAAACCTTCTGGCGGTATAATTAGTAAGCGTTACCCGACGAATCCGCCAATCGGCGGAGAAGTCGTGGTCTGGGTTTATCACAAGTTACAAAACTGTCATGGGTGCAGGAGTAAAAGTTGAGGAGCGTAGCGACGAAAACCCGCCATGGCGGGGCAAAAACCGTGACAGGCAACTTACCTTTATTGTCCGTAATATAAGGCGTTCCATTTAATTAACCTTATAAGTTTTTTTCATATCAGAAACTGAAGTTGAGATTATTTCTTTCAATACATCAAAGTTGATATCCTCAATCTTATTGACATAAATACATGACCCAGAACTGATTTTATATTTACCGAGTTTACTCAGTAAGTCTTTATAATTATTGACTCCTGATATGATGTATATTGCTATGTATTGTTTACGTGGTGAAAATCCCGTTAACGGCCAATCACCTTCTTGTTTACTACGATCAGACTTGTAATGATACGAACCATATCCTATCATATTGTTGTTCCATAAGGAAGGTTTTTCTTTTACTACACTATCGAAGAGTTTTTTCAATTCCAAACTATCTACCCGTTTTTTTTCGGGCTCAACACTCATCAGAAATTTATCAATATCAAAATCACTTGGTTTTGTTTTAATTTCACTCATAGTATCTCCTTCTTTTTGTATATTATCAGTAAGATAACAATTTTCGAAACAGGTTTGTTGGTTATCTGGTCAGAATTTATTCTTACAAGACAATTCGTCCTGAAATTATCTTATTTGCAGGATTTTAATGCCTAAAACGGCCCGGCAATAAAAGGAATTTGTGTTGCTGAGTGAATGGAGGCTGGAGCAGACAAACAAATAGCATTGTCCATGCTTGTTATCTGTAGTGTTTTTCGTATTCTGCTACGTCGCTCTCATTTTATTTCCCTTTGCATCATGAGTTACTTCGGCAAGCCCAAGTTTTTCCATTAATGGCGGAATATACATCCCAAATCGCCCGCGAAGTCCTTTCTTTAGTCCATACCAACCACCAACAGGATTATTTTCAGAACGTCCCCAG
Organism: Bacteroidetes bacterium GWA2_40_15; assembly: GCA_001768195.1. Taxonomy (GTDB): domain Bacteria; phylum Bacteroidota; class Bacteroidia; order Bacteroidales; family VadinHA17; genus LD21. Next base: position 38,198 of record MENI01000096.1, read on the forward strand.
GCTTCAACTGTTCCTCCTTTTGCAGGTTTTTGTTCGTCTGCACTTCCAATCTCCATCCAATCTCCATGCTTTTTAAGCATCGCATGAAGATCATCAAGACATCTATAGTTATAGTATAATACAGTCTTGCCAACAGTACATACGAGCACTTCTCAGTTGTCCTTCACATCCTTGTGCATCGTAAAGTCGGATGAAAGAGGCGGCGTTTTAATCGTCCATGGATTTTTTTTTGTGCCTTTTTCTGTTGTCATCGTCATATATTTTATTTGTAAATATGTCTAAATTAAACACAATTCAATTCTATATTGTTCAAAGTCATAATGTTTGCAGTAGTTCCAAACGTTGTTATGGGCTTAAAACAACACGGAAATATTTTCTGCATTACAAATGCAGACAAGTAAGGGGAAAATAATTTATGCCTATTTCTTACCCATACCCATTACCCAGGCAATTACTACTCCGGTAATAGCCGACATAATTGTGAAAACAATAATATCAACAAACATTGCGGTTAGATTCGAAAACATACTGGTCATAGCATAAAAACTGAGATCAAGATAAAGAGATAACAACAATCCTGTGATTGCTGCAACTTTTGCTCCTGCCATTATACCTGTGGTGTTTGACCAACTGAATACTATTGACAACAGGAATCCAAGAGCGAGATTAGATAAAACCAACGCCCACCAAATCATTTCTTGCATTGGTCTCATAGCACATTGATTGTAATTAGCTGTCAAGTAATCCATTAGTAGTACTCCATAAATTAACCATCCTAGCAGGAAGAAACTCACACCTCCGGTTATTCCTCCGAGTAAAATCTTGTTTGTTTTCATAATTTTTAATTTTTAATTTTTAAAAAGCTTTTTGATGTAGTCCCGTTTTTTGAGTGGTTGCTGGTTTCCACTGTTGAAATGAAATATTAAAACATTTTCTAAATGTCAGAAAGTATCTCGGTCCGTTGTTTCAATGCTGTTTTTTAAGCTTGGCCAAAACAACTTAATAAATGTAATTGGTTGCATTTATTTGCGCTTTAGGTGAAGCCTGTACTAAATTTAAACATCCTGATAAACAGGTGTATATACAATTTGCTTGTGATTGTCATTTAATTGTGTTTATTTAATTAAAATCAAATCAAATCATATAGATGTTTTTCTAACAAACAATTCAAGTTTAAATTTGTTCTTACAAAATATGGAGTTATAAAAATTATTTAGTTGAAAATACCAATCCTTGTAGACGGTAAAGAGTTATTTCGTCATGAATAATCACAATATTATGGGAATGAGAAAGATTGAGCCTTTACTGGTGAAATAGAGCTTAAACTTTCATACTTCTTGTCTATGGCTAAAATGCAAAGCATCTTTGCTGCTCTGTCAGGGGCAGATGAAATTGTCTTGAAAATATAGTAAATAAGTTTTGGCATGTCTTTAGTCAGGTCTGATTTTACAAGTCCCGGAGCTGTTTAAGCTCAAATTCTCCACAGTCAATTCTAATGTCTCGCGAGTCTAATTTTTGGTTGAGTAAATTACAAAAATGTGTTTTGTTTTTGGTTGCATAATGATTGCAGTGGTTTAAAAATTTATTATTCTGAGAAGAAAGTGGTCACCGAATTAGGTGGTGCATTATAAAGCAGTTTTCCTTCGGCAGAAGATACCTCTCCAAGGTCAGTGTATTTCTCATCTTTGCTGTTTGTTCTGAAAATCCTGAATTTTGTCGATTTAGCGCCTTTAATGGTCAGATCAACCTGTTTCTCTATGCTTGCAGAAGTATTGACAACAATAAAGGCATCCTTGTTCATTGTTCCATTTGAGGCGAATGCAATCACAGGCAATTCATTATCCATACTCATAGTCCAGACTACTTTCATTCCGGGCTGACCAGCCCTTGATACCTGCTTATAGAAATAATAGCCTGGCTGGATTTCATATTTGCCGTCATCGCTGACTCTTATTGCACACCCTGGATTGGGATCTCCGCCCACCCAGAGAGGAGGCCTCTGAATACCAGCCCATGGAATAATTCCGTTGACCTGTACCTCGTAGATATTACCCCATATCTCCTTAATGAATTTTGCATCCATCCGGCTCCATGATGTTGATGTTACCCATGCATGAAGTTCCGGTCTTAATGATCTAAGATAACTTATACCAACATTGGTATGACTTCCGTACCATCTATTGTCATATCCACCTGCATAGAATCCGTGGGAAGTAATAATTCCCAGATTTTTCAGGGCAGCAGGATTTGCGGCAATCTCTTCAGGGAGTCCCCAGAAACTGAAACGATACCAGTTTGTCGGCTCCCCGTTTGTAACTCTGATATCATTTAAACCTGCTTTATCAAGCTTTGGCTGCATAAATGCAAGGAATTCACAAACCTGCGAAGGAGGCCAGAACATATTATAATCGTGTCCTTTGCCTATGTTGCCCTCTTTTCCATCCAATGGCCACCTCTCCCAGTCCTCACCTTCATTATGAAGTGAGATATACTTTACAGGAAATTTTTCTTTCTCCTTAAGGAATTTAACCCAGTCAATCAGATATTCAGCCAGATCGTTTTTATGTGCCGGATCAAGATCGCGGCCCCGCATTACCTTCTGAAGTGTCATGTAGGCAGGTGGTCCGTAAAGTGTAGTAATGATCTGAAGATTTCCACCCCATGAGTGGGTTTTTTCCAAACCCATACGGACGAACATCATCATGTTTGAAGTTGAGCTTACATGATTGTATTTACCCTCGGGATTGTTCTGATGGAAGGGATCAAGAAACATTTTCATCAGACCTACCTTTAGTCCATTTTCGCCGAAGACAAGGTCGATGATCTCATTTCTGCTATGTGTTGTCATAATGCTGAAGCCTCCATAGTCTTTAGCGTCGGTATTATAGTCAATGGTCTGGGCTGTCTCAACATAATTAAAGCCAAAACCATCCCAGTCCCTGAGGACCTTTGAAAAATCCACTGTAGCCGGGCATCCTGTAAATACCGCATATTGTGCCTGAATTCCATGAATCATAAAACACAGTAAAATAAAAATCAGTAAAAAGTCAATTCGTCTCATATAGTGTAGTTTAAGTCTCACATCAAATGAAAATTGGAAGTAAAAGAGCAGCCAGCAATATTATAAGGCGATTAAGTTTATAGTTTGGTTACATTGAAGGCATTTTTCCCGGTGGACACTTAATACAGATCCACAATTTTTACAAGTCCTGCGTTTTGATTCAAATGTTAAAAACTGGTCTAATCCTTTTTCCTTTATTATCGCCAGGTTCTCAATAAAGCTTGTTCTATATTTTGTCCGGTATCTTTTGTCAAGGTTTTTTATTCTTTGACAAGGGTATTTTTCACAATCAAAACAGAATTTTGATGATGTTTTTTGAAGATAGCTGCAGTCCGGGACAATGCATTTTTTTACTGAAATAGCTTTGTCAAAGGAGATGATCCTGCAACCAGGACACCTGTTTTTATTTCGGAGATATGCAATACAAGTCCCGCAATTCATACCACAGGGTGCAATCAGATGATTTTTAAAAGAGACTGTATGATTCATGTATTTGTTACTAAATATTGATCAGGTCATTAATCTCATCAAGATGCAATTTAAGATGTGTGGGGAAATCTACAATCATTGTTCGTAAAGTCATATTTTTTTCGGGACCTGAAATCCACTCATTTTCCAGTTTTCATCATTTACATTATTGATCACATGACATAAATGAAGAAGGGAATATTTCCAGAGCTGGATCATGTTATTCCAGTCTGCAACCTCATAATTTTGAATTGCTATCCAGCGATCGTTGTTTCCAAATGTTGCATAGTTTGGAAAGGAGAATGGACTCTTCTGATATTGCAGATGAACTACTCTGTGGGTGTTGTTTGATGTTGAATCAATCAAGTGACCGGGTATTTGCTTAATATTTCGAAGCCGATTGTTTCTTGGTTCTGTAATTGATTGTTCTGACAGGGATGTCAGCCTGGGTACCCATTTTTCAATCAGTGTGCAAATTTCGAATGTAATCTGAGTGGCTTCTTTCATAGTAAGTGTCTAGTGTGTAAGTAATTGCTTTATAATGGGAGGAGAGCAAAAAGTGTGATACCTGTCCCGCGGATGCGGGAAACAACTTACCACCGACCGTGTTAGCTTGTGCTCAATATTTTTTGTCATAATGAAACCGACAAGCAAAGATCAAGATATCTGAATCATTAACCTGGTAAACTAATCGATGCTCAAGGTCAATACGCCTTGACCAATAACCAGCGAGATCAAATTTCAATGGTTCTGGTTTGCCAATCCCCTCATAAGGAGTTCTTTGAATGTCCTTAATCAGGGCATTTATTTTCTTGAGGGTCTTTTTGTTTTCGGTTTGCCAATAGACATAATCTTCCCATGCATTTTTTGAAAAAATAATCTTTATCATTCTTCAATCAAGCTATGTTTAACCCTCTTTCCGGTTTTCATCTGCTCGATTGATTCAAAAAGTCTTTTTGCATTTTTCTTAGAACTTAATAAATGCAAAGTCTCCATGATTGAATTATATTCGTCAAGGGATATTAATACAGTCCCTTTTCCGGAGCCTCTCTTGATAATCAAAGTCTCATTGTTATTTTCAACATTGTCAAGATAGTTTTTAAGTCCGGTCCTGAATTCTGTATAATTTGCTGCTATCATTGTATATTAATTTAAGTGTCTAATTAAGTACAAATATAAGTACTTTATTTTGTAATTGCAAATATTTACTGAACGATTAATAAGTCTACAATGTTGCCAGACGGCCCGGTGGTATTGGGAGTTGCCGTTCCGCCAGCTGGCGGATCAGGGTTGGCATGTGTTTTTGCACATCCCGATAGCTATCAGGCCCGGCGCAGTCCTTTCCCACATTGTCCGTATCAGCGGAGTGGTGTTCTGTTTCTCATAAACGGATTCCAATCACGGTAATATCATCAGTTTGATTCCAATCTTTCTTCCAGTTTAAAAGTTTCGTTTCGAGGATTTCTCTTTGGTGCGACATTGGCAATTCATGTATTTCCAATAACGTCAGATAAAAATGTTGAGATAAATATTTTTTGTCAAAATCTCCGCCAAACTGATCCTGATATCCATCGGAAAACAGGTAAAATACATCACCTTTTCTGTATTCAATTTCTTTCATTGTAAAAGGACCAGCATTACCATATAAAACGCAAACAGATAAGCGATCTGCTTTTATTATTTCCATTTTTCTATCACGTATGAAGACAAGATTACTCATCCCTCCTGTATATTGAATTCTTTTCTTTTCCTGATCAACTACGCATAGAGCTATATCCATTCCATCTGATGTTGGAATATCATTCCTGCTTTGCTGAAGTGAACCAATAACTCTTTCACGTAACTTAGTGACGATGGCATCCGATTGTGTGATTCCTTCAACATTAACTATCTCATTTAATAATGTAATGCCCAGGAGGCTCATGAATGCGCCAGGTACTCCATGTCCGGTACAATCAGCCACAGTAACAACAATTTTATTATCTTTTTCTGCCAGCCAGTAAAAGTCACCGCTTACTATGTCTTTTGGTTTATTCATTAAAAAGTTGTCGGGCAATAATTTATCAAGGAGCTCCAGGGGAGGTAAAACTGCATTTTGGATGTGGCTCGCATAGGTTATACTTGAAATGATATTGGTATTCTTTACATCAATCAGATTACGTTGCAATTCAATTTCATCTTTCTGACATTGAATTTCATAAGTCCGTTCCCGGACTTTTTCTTCGAGTATTCTTTTCTCAGCCAGGAATTTATATTCACGCCTTTTTATATAAACGAATGTCACGATGAACAGAAGAATGACGGCAGAAGGATAGAACCACCATTTCTTCCAGACAGGCTTTTCTATGATAATATTTATGGTCAACGGATTTTCCGATACAGCACCATCTCCGCTGGAGGCTTTTAAAATAAATGTATAGTTTCCTTCAGTCAGACGGGGAAAAGTGACAAATGTGCTTTTTGTAATTTCAGACCATTGATCATAACCTTCCAGTTTGTACTGATAGTTGACAAGTGCCGGGTCCTTTAAATTGATTCCCAAAAAATCAATTCGTATTTTGTAATTACCGGGAGACAGTATTATTCTATCAGAAATATCTTTTTCTATATCGTTAATCCTTATTGATGTAATTCCTAAAGCCGGTGGTTTTATCTGAGGATACTCCATTGATGGATCATAGGAAACCATCCCTTTATCAGATCCGAACCAGATTTTTCCCTGTTGATCATTAATTATTGCATTCGGATTAAACTGGTAATTTTCCGTCAGGCCTTCAATACGTTGGATAGGTTTAACTGAAAAATCAGAGGTTCTGATTCTGCTTAATCCACCCTTATGCCCCACCCAAATGTTCTTATTATTATCAGAAACAAGCGAATAGCAATAATTTGATAAAAGACCTTCTTTCACAGTAAGATTTGCAACAGAATCGGACTCAGAGGCTATCATAAAAACTCCATTCCCATACGATCCAACCCAAATTCTTGAGTCAGAATCTTCAGTAATCGGCCCTAATGTTAAAATTCCGCTCCCCGGATTTACAGGTATCTTAAACACCTTTTCATCCTGAATGTATGCCAGCGTATTACTGTGAGTGCTTATCCATAGTTTACCTGTTCTGTCTAAAAATAAGCAGTTAATAAAATTATGAGGTAAGCCGCCCTGGTTAATAGAATACCAATTTATACTATTGGTAGCTGTATTAATACTGCATAATCCTTTTTTTGTGCCGATCCAAACCTGTTCTCCTTTACCGGTAATAATGTTTATAGAGTTTTCAAGTGTTCCACTTCTTATCGGGTACTTAAGAATCCTCTCATTCCCTGCTTCCATCCGGAATACCCCGTTACTTTCAGTTCCGATCCAAAGTTCTTTTCCATCGGTAGAATATATCGATGTAACCGTATCTTTTGGTAATCCGCTCTCTTTGCCATAAAATTTAACAAATTTACCTGTCATATGATCCATTTTTACCAGGCCATTTTCTGTCCCTATCCACCTGTATTGCCTGTTGAACCAGATTGAAAAAATGTTGTTTCCGAATAAAGGATTATCAAATTTACTGACGGAAAAAGTTTTCGGTGTGATCAGTGTTAATCCCTGACCATAATTGCCACTCCATATATTCCCTTCACGGTCTTCATAAACAGTATTTACATCATTTGTTGCAAAGTTATTGGCCCTATTAAAATAAATAATCTTTGTTGACTCTCCAGAGGCGGAATAACTCATTTTAATGAGCCCATTCTCATTTCCTTTAGAACACAACCATAAATTTGACCGGCTGTCTTCATAAATATCCTGTATACCGGTGAAGTCAAAATCCGTGGAGGCAATTATCTTTGAAACCTTAATCTGGTTGTCTAAAAAAGTAAGTTGAAATATGCCATCATCTTCTGTTGCAATATAAAATCCGGACTTATTTCTCATTTTTTGAATACATATGACTTTGGATTCAGGAATTTCTGAAACAGACCGGATTATTTCAATTTCACCTGATTCTTTTAATCTGCAATATAATAAACCGGTATATGTACCAACAAGCAATTCACTATTATCAAGAAAGGCAAATGATATTATAATTGTTTGATCCTTAAACACATAATGTTCTATCACACCTGTATCTTTACTCAATTTCAATAAGCCATCGGAATAGGTACTAACCCATATCCGGTTATCCGGGCTTTTTGCAAAATGTGTAATAGAGCTTAAATCCGGTTGGGTTATGTTGAAAGTAATGAACTTTCTGCCATCAAAGTATGATAAGCGGCCATTCCTATGGCCAAACCACAGGCTTTCCCCATCGCTAATACTGTTAGCAATAAAATTGTCTGCCAATGAGTCACTGGTAGGATAGTTTTCAAATTTAAATCCATCATATCTGAATAATCCGTTATCTGTGCCGACCCACAAATAGCCTTGCACATCCTGGATGATCGAATAAACATAGGATTGGGTCAATCCGTCTTCTGAATTGAAATTACGGAAATTATAGCTCTGAGGAAATGCCTGGCTGGTCAGAGCCGAAAAGAATAAAAGTAATATCCCTTTCCAATTTTTCATTTCATCCGTATTTTCGGAGAATAAACAGGTCTACCTCCTATAGGAACCACATAAAATGGCAACGAAATCCCATACTGGTTCCTGACAGTGATCACAACATTATTGTTTTTTACCTGCACGGATTTATTCTTAATGAATTGTATCTCAACAGTTGAATTTTTTTCTTCATCCAATATCGGGAATTCCCTTATTATCCAATTGTCGTCTCCTGAAACATCACATGGGATGCCATTCTTGGCAACTGAAAATATGCGGATTATTCCATCATTGTCCCAGTCAAAATTTGAGACCTGGATAGAGATGGTCCTGTCATCCACAAAAGGATATATCTGTGATACATGTTGTTGATCATCCGATAACCTCAAATGATATTTATAGGTAAATAAATTACCTCCCTCAACAGCAATATTTTCAACCGGGCTCGTACTTAAAAAGTATTTATATAAATTTCCGTCATCCCCTGATATCCCCTGAGCGATTATTTTAAATACCCTACCCCCAAGTTTCGCAACATATTCTCCTTCAGAAGGATTAAAAGGTCCAAAACTATACCACTTTTTATCGTATTCCGGATCAAACCCAAATGATTTGGATGACGATAAATATCCGTTCCTATAATTTCCAGTTTTACTAATAACCAGAGCTGCTGTATCCAACCAGCAACCTTTCCCAGCATAAATTGAGAAGTTTGTAATAGTATTATATTCTCCCTTGGGTTCATCAAGGGCTCCTCCTGTATCGGGATCATAAACCCGGATATATACAGGATCAGTTTGTGATGAAGGAATAAGACAATAGAATATCTGACACAAATCATCATCCCCCCAGGATGTACTGGCGTTTCCTCCAAAAGTCATCAGGTAAGGAATGTTTTCATCGATCGCAGGAGCAGATTGTGAAAGGAGAGGTGTGGCCGCCAGTAGAAGAAATAATATTATGCAGATATATTTTTTCAAATTAATTGATTATTATTTTTTTCATGACACAAATCTTAGGGATCACTCTGAGACTATCTTTTTCAGCAAGTAAGCCCAGCTTAACCATATATTCACCTTTCTTTTTGAATGTTGTATTCATTAATGTACCGCCTGTTTTAAAGCCATCTCCAAAGTCCCAGAAATAATCTGTTATCATGATACCTTTAAGGTCTCTTGTAATCCCCTCAAATGAGATTGGTTTCCCCACATTACCAATATTATATGAATTAATGTAAGCCTGTTCAATGTTTTCAAGTTCAACTTTATAGTTAACCTGAAACGCTAAAGTGTCGCCTGTAAGTTCATCAAATATACTAAGCTTAACCGAGAATTTTCCCGGACCTGGAAAGCAATGTCTCACCTCTTTCCCAAGTCGTATTATTCCATCGCTAAAATCCCACTTATAAATTACTTGTACAGTATCAATAAGTTGATGATGTTCATCATAGAATGTAAAACAATAATTATTCTCCTTTACTGTATCGCAATTCGTAAATTCTACCGGTGCTGAGTTGAAAATGAAAATATCATCTGTTTTCAGTCTGTTTGTAGAAAAATACCCGTTCTCAAAAGTTGAATCAGTAACAAGGCAAAAATTATCAGCTGTTGAATTTATTGCTGAATCGAGGTGCACCGGAACTATCCATTCTCCATTTATCTCCTGAGTATAATAAAGATCCTTCCCGCCAAAACCATTTCGTCCGTCTGATGCCAAAAAGAGTTTGCCAAACTTACCTGCAAAAGGGAAGGATTCATTTTTTGCTGTATTTATAACCGGTTCCAGATTTACAGGTATATCCCAGTCATTATTGCGTCTGTTGCAATAATAGAGATCTATTCCCCCACTGCCACCTGGCATATCAGAAGAAGAATAGATACCAAGTTTATTTGAGGTATCGGAAATGTTTCTCATAGAATTCTTGATGAAACTGTTTCTGGAATAGTACATGATATTCCCATTTTCATTGAATGTTACCGGCCCATCGTTAAAATCAGTTGTTATCTCCTTTGCCAGTATCTTTGGAAAGTTCCATCCCGAAATGCCCTTTTTTGTTACAAAGAATATTTTAAAAAGCTTATTTTGTTCATCAACATAACTAACCAGGGAATTGGTGCTTTGGTTTGAACAAAAAACTATTCCTCCCTTATAAAATACAGGGGAGAATTCATCATATATCCTGGAACTAAATGGGGCCGGTTTTACATTAAAACGCTCAGGTTGGGCATATAATTCAGTATTTATCAACGATGTTAAAATTATTATAAAAAAATACCTGCTCATAAAAATAATCTTCTAAAAATGTCTTGGCCCAGTCACTTTTCGTACATATCTGAATACATTGCATATGGACCAAATCCTGTTGCATTCAGGTCGATGTTGTAGTTTGTTGATGCCAGGGAATTCTTAGCCAAAGCGGACCAATAACCTGTTGTGAACTGGTTTATTATCTGAGATCCATCTCCATCAGTTAGAGGAAGATCCAAATTTCCAGGATCACTGGTTATATATTGAACAAGCAATGAGCCTGCAGTCAGATTAGCAAAATTTGCTGTTAAAGATTGAATTTGGCCAATTGTACCAACCGGGGAAAAATAATTTATTGAGGTTGTATTAATAAATCGTTCGAATCTGCCAACTATGCCTGCGGTGTAGTTAAGGGCAGTCGATAGGGGATTTGATAATATAAGTGTATTAGCGGCTGTGCTGATATTTCCCGAGTTCATGTACAGCGTACCACCTGCAGTAACCGTGTTAGTTAAGGTTATACCGTTAATATTGTTAATTGTAAAATTATTTACAGTAGCTGGCAAATAAGTGCCGGTAACCTGAGCTGCAGTTCCATCAAAAGTATAATTAGCAGAAGTGGATAAAGACCTCGACGTTGTTTGTATTGATCCATTCACCCCTAAAAGATTAGCAGTTTGTAAAGTTGCCCCGTTGCTTAGGGTAAATGTACCACCACCATTAGCGTAATCATTTGCTCCAAAATCAATTGTAACAGTTGAATTTACTGCAAATCCGATATTATTTGAAATGGCGCCGGCAGTTCTTCTGAAGTTTTGGGTTGTTCCCCCATTATCAAAGACAAATATCCCTGAGCTGATGTCGGTCTCACTTAGTGTACCTCCGGTCATATTGAAATCGCCACCGATGTTAACGGTACCGGAACCTGTGTTGGTTGCCAGATTAAATGTGCCACCAGATATATTAAAATCACCGGAAATATCAAGAATCCTTGGGATAATATTTGAGAGTCGTATTGATCCAGTACCAGTGCTTACCAAAGTAAAATCTCCTGTAACAGCTCCACCATTATCTACCGCTAATGGATTAATATTAAGATCTGATACAGTCTGTCCTGAGCAGTTCCAGGGAAAATTGCCAAAAGATTGACCTAATCCATTAGGAACATTTGTGGTTACTCCTGTAATATTACAATTTGACGATGCGTTCCATGTAATATTAGGAATTGATCCCTTATCCCGGTTGTGATTATACGTGGAAAAAGCATTAAAAACTACTGTGCCAGGTTGTGACAGAATTCCTGAATTATTAACTGTCCCCGATACAGTTAAATCTATTCCGGGACCATTGGATAAAGTAAAGTCTTGTCCCGCATCAATGGTCAGGACTCCGCCACTTGCAACAACTACCTGATCTAACGCCTTATTTGCAGTTACTGTTGCTGTATGATCAGCTCTGATTGTAATTACATTATCTCCCTGGACAGGAGCAGCACCATCAGCTATCCAGGCTACTCCATTGTACCGTTGCCAGTTTGCTGCTGCCGCAAATGTCACATTACCGTTAGTCCTGAAGTCATCTGCTGATTGTCCAAAGGATGCATTTGCAACTAGCAGCCAGCAACCAGCGACCAACCACAACTTCTGCATACCTATCCCATTCAGCCTTTTAATTGCTGTCATTAATCCAGAATCAATATTTGCATACGAAGCAATCAAGCTATCAGGTTCAGTTCAATCAAAATAAATTACATCCGACTTCATAATCTTTTTTTTTAAAAGCCGATCAGTATTTATTCTATTTTCAATATCCGTTTAATAATAAAAACGGACAAATCTTATATCCTGTTTAAAGACTTCTATAAACAAATCAAAGTTGCACAGCAGCAACCGTTTGTTAACATATAAAGATAAGAATTATTATGAAAATTTGTATTTTTTTTGACCAATTAGGGAAATGCATTGATAGCTGTATTATTCAAAAAAACTTACAATACTACAGGTTAAACGGACATGAAATTATGAATGTTCTAAAAGGACTAAACGTCGTTAGTCGTTTATTTGGGAAATCAAGGTTAAGGACTAATCAGTCTCACTTTAGAAGATCCACCCCAACTCCAGGTTCATAGAATATTGCACGGACGGTTAGCATGCAGGTGAAACAGGTAGTAGACGACTGTCAGCTAAAGTCTTCATTGTATATTTTATTAGTATCTTATAAAGGCATATGCTATTTTGAGATTATCCAAATTTTTGTCATTTCCGAAGTTCTGATTCTGTTGAATTTTTGTTTTGTATGCCAGCTGATGGCCCGGCGGTTGAGGGAGAAAACGTAGGTGGCGCCGTCCGCCGATACGAGTCCCGGTACTTTAGCCACGAAACTCCGCCTTGGCGGGCGCAAAAAGTGTGAGAACCGTGCCAGCCATAGCCTTGGCGAAGGCTGGACAACTTACCTTTTGTCCGTGTTAGCTGGTGAACTATTATAAATCATTCAAGATCAAGCACTATTTTGATATTCTCTTTTATTTTTTGTTGAAGATCTTGGGGTAGTTCTCCAACTTTATTTGTTAGTCTTCGATTGTCAATCGCCCTTATTTGATCAATCATTATATCAGACTCACTTTTTAGGTTTGCGGTCCCATTTTTAAGATGAACCCTCAATATATCACTTTCAGGAGCGACATTTGTAGTTATAGGACAAACAATCGTTGAAGGATGCTCCCGAAGGAGATTTGTTTGGACAATCAAAACAGGTCTTACTTTCCCAGTCTCGGTTCCTCTTTGTGGTTCCAAGTCCGCTATCCAGATATCAAATTGCCTAATTTTCATCCTGAAGCGTTTCAAATTCAGCAAGGACAGTAAGAGATTCTTTCTTAACTATTCTGGATTCTTTTGCTAGTTTTTTAGCAATAAGACTTCTGCGATTGATCCTGTTATAGTAATCAACAGCTTCATTAATGTATCTGTTTCTTGACTTTTTAACTTTAGTCAGAAGATCTTCGGTTTCGTCAAAGATGTTGTCATCGAGTTTTAAAGACAAAGTCTTCATTGTATATTCTATTAGTATCTTATAAAGGTATATACTATTTTGAGATTATCCAAATTTTTGTCATTCCCGAAGTTCTGATTCTGTTGAATTTTTGTTTATCTAGTTTTTTGTCCGGGTGTAGTCTGCAAAAATTGTGACTGCCTGTCCCGCACAGCGGGAAGCTTATTAAATATAGCATCGTCCGCGTTAGCCTTAGCTTTTTATTTTTTTTTAATCAACGAAAGTCTCCTTTAAGATTGCTTTGACCTCTTTAATTTCATGTCTAGATAGTTTTCCAAGGTCCTTGACAATACGTTGTTTATCAATAGTTCTGATCTGATCTAGCACTATCCATCCGATTTTATTGTCATGTTTAATCTCGACTCGAGTGGGATAGTTCTTAGAACTTGTTGTCATTGGGGCTATTGCAACAGTTCTTAAATGATTATTCATCTCGTCAGGAGAGATTACAACGCAGGATCTGGTTTTCTTGATCTCGCTCCCAATGGTTGAATCAAGGTTTACCAGAATGATTTGGTATTGCTTTATTTCCATTCTTCAAGGTTTTCTTCTTCGAATATGTCTGGCATAATCAGTTTGTCGTCCCCATTTGCATGCATTTCAATAAATGCTTTGTCCCAGCCTTTTCTTGGTTTTGCGAGCGGCTTGATAATGATATGCTCTTTATCCAGAATCATTTCAACTGTATCACGGATATTATACCTCTCTATAATAATTTTACTGAACCTTATCCCCCTCGAATTTCCAATTTTTATTACTGATACTTCCATGACATTTTCAATTTATATGTAATTACAAAGTAATTACATTTTTTTGGATTTCCAAATTATGTGATTCTATTTTATTGGTTTTCTGTCTCGGTGCAGTAATTATCAGATTATGATCAGGAATTTAAGAAAACTGAATTTGTGTAGGAGGCACCTTGTTAAGTCTAACAGCCCTGCAATAAATAGGGCCGAGCATTGTCCTTGTTATAGCCAGTGTTATTTTAAAGTTGTCAGGATGTGACAAATCTATGAGCCAAGGTTTTGCAGGATTTACTATTTGCAAGCTCTTTTAAAAGCTTTGGTTGTGTTTCAGTCAGTGGGGCTATTAAATGTGCTTGCAAAATGTTTCAATTTTGTTTAAATGATGTAAGTACCGAAGCATAATAATCCTAATCTTCATATCTATAATGTCTTCTGATTTCCAGCTCAATTTTTTTGTCCCATAACCTGGCAGAAATATCTTTAGCCATTTTATCGAAATGTTCTGCTTTTGCAGTATCTCCTAAAATTCTGTGTACTTCTGAAAGTTTATTGATTGATGGAATATGCATGTCATTAATTTTCAGACAAATCATATATTGATTTATTGCCTCTGCATATGCCCCTGTTTCAAATAATTCATTCCCATTTCTAAAATGTATTTCTATCTCCTTAATCTCATTGTTCAACTTTAAACGAATAATATCCAGAGTTTTAGTTGTTATAAAAGAACATGGCACTTCCCTGATAACTTTTTCTGTGATACTACCCATGAAGAACCGGCTTAATCCTGAGCGTCCATTTGTTCCCATTATCAATAAACCATAGCCATGTTCTTTAATTGATTGCAATATTTTTTCATCGACAATACCAGTCTGAATGACTATTTCGTGATTTATTCCATTTAAATCAAATTCTCTGATAAATTCTTTCATTTCATTTTCAAACCTTTTTAGCCTTAGTGCATTCTCTTTCTCCAGGTTCACATTAATTCTCGGTGAAACATATGTAATTGGCTCAAAAACAGCTAGTATTGTTAATCTAGCCAGAAGTTTAGCTGACAAAAAAATGGCGTTTTTAAGAGCACGCTTTGAGGGATCTGAATAATCAACAGGGCATAATATACTTTTCAGATCGGTTGTTTGATTCGATTTTGCAACCCAAACTGGTACATCTGACAGACTTATCAGCCTTTCGGCTGTGGTGCCTAGTTTAAATTTTTTTCTTTTGCCCCTGGTGCCTGAACCAACAAGAATAAGATTAACATTTTCCTGGGTGGCTATCTGAAGAATTTTATCAACCGGTTTGCCAAATTCTATTAATGGTTCACTAATTATTACCCTTTCTATAATGAGAGCCTTTTTAAGACTATTTAAAGAGTCAGAAATCGCATTCATTACAATCTCTCTTATTTCATCATGTAACACTTCTTCAGGAACTACATAAAGGAGAATTATTTCTGAATTATATGACCGGGCAATTTCAATTGCTGTCTTCATCTGAGCTTTTGAGTTGGTATTTACATCAACCGGAACCAGAATTTTTTCAAGTAGTTTCATTGTTATTCTTATTTGCTAGTGTTGTTTCTTTCGTAAAAACAATTGTATTTAATCTTTTTTGTCTTCCGGTACATTTTTATCTTGATTCTTTTTCATTGAAAATGCTTTTGCAGTGAAGAATCCAATGAAAAACGAAATGGCAATGATTATAATAAGTGGCATTTCAAAACAGAAAAAAAGGAATTTAACTGTTGCACTTTGAACGTTTTGTCCAATGAACAATAATAGAAGTGCTATCAGAGCGATATCGATTACCTGTTTAGGTGTCATGTTGATTTTTTCGAATAACTTTTTCATCTCTTATTTTTTTAAGGTTAATGGATCTGTTATTTTGATATTTGAAGCAGGAATACAAGTATCTTTAAGTTCTGCATTAAATTATTAAATTGTTTTTTTGCTGTTGAAAAGCTTAAATAACTCCATTCCCAATATCATGGGAACTGCCAGGACAAGAATATAGAGCCATTCGTTAAATGTGACAGGCTCAATTCTAAGTATATTCTGCATGAATGGAATCTGCATGCTTAGGATATGAATTCCCTGAGCTGCCATAACGCCGAATATAAGTATAAGGTTCCTTTTCAATGGCACTCTGAAAGCAGATACTCTTTCTGACCGGCAATTAAACACATGAAAATTCTGCATAAAAACCATAAGTAAAAGAATGAGATCCCTTGAATGGGTTTCATCCATTTGGGTGTAATTATTCAACCAGTACCATAAACCGAAAACCACTCCTCCCATGATTGCACTTGAAACAAGTGTTTGTTTAATCATCAGGGGGTTGAATATTTTTTCATTTGGTTCCCGGGGCGGACGTTTCATAGCACCGGGTTCGCCTCCTTCAAATGCAAGCGCAACATCCTGAATGCCATTGGTAACAAGGTTTAACCAAAGCAGTTGAACTGCCAGAAGCGGAAGAGGTAAACCTGCAAATATTGATGCCAGGAAAAGGATAATTTCAGCAGATCCTGTAGAAATCAGAAGGTATATTACTTTTCGCACATTGTCGTATGCAAAACGTCCTTCTTCAACGCCCGCAACAATGGAAGAGAAATTATCATCAATAACAATCATGGAACCAACCTCCTTTGCCACATCGGTACCTGAGCCCATGGCTACACCAATATTGGCACGTTTCAGAGCGGGTGCATCATTCACTCCGTCGCCGGTTACGGCAACAAATTCGCCTTCGCGAATCAAAACATCAACAATTTCAAGTTTATGAGCAGGCGAAACCCGTGCAAAAACTGATGTAGATGTTACAAGTTCTTTGTAAGCAGGACTGTCATATGCTCCTGACTCAGCAAGCATCTGACCGGTTACAACATTTGTATATTCGCTGGCAATGCCCAGTTCTTTTGCTATTGTACCGGCAGTGGATGGATGATCGCCGGTGATCATAATAACTTTTATTCCGGCTTCCCGGCACTGTTCAACTGATCTTTTTGCCTCAGGACGCAATGGGTCGATAAAGCCAACCAAACCGTAAAATGTTAATGAAGGAATGTCATCATTTTTATAATACTCCTTTTTTTCATACCCGGGATATTCCCCGCTGGCAAAAGCCAAAACGCGGTATCCTTCTTTTGCGATCCTGTCAGCATCGCTGAGAATCTTATCCTTATTCAGACCAACAGATTTTCCATTCACTGACATATTATTGCAAAAATCCAGTATTGTCTCAACTGCTCCTTTCATTCCAATAAAAACGGAGCCATTCATCAGGCAAAAGGAAGCAGAAAATTTTCTTTCCGATTCATAAGGAATTTTTCCGAAGGATGTTTTATCGGCACGCAATTCTTCGGGATTTATGCCAAGTTTATAACTCATACCCAGCAAGGCGACATCCATGGCATCGCCATGATAAACCCATTTATTGTTTTCATTCAATAATGAGCCTTCATTTGCCAGAACTGCAATCCTGTTTATTTTCTGTAACTCGGTAATTTCTGATAAAGCAACCTTCTGTTCTTCATTATTCTGCTTCAAAATGTTGCCATTCCCGTTGTATCCTTCACCTGTTAAATTAAACCGGCTATCATCGGGCAGTATAATCATCCTGGCTGTTTGCTCATTCACAGTAAGTGTTCCGGTTTTATCACTGGCTATTATGGTGCAACTTCCAAGACTCTCCACTGATGTCAGCTTGCGGACTATTACATTGCGCCTGGCCATACGTTTGGTGGCAATGGACAAGGCCACTGTTAAAGCAACAGGTAATCCTTCGGGGATAGCCGAGATTGTTAAGGCTACTACAAAAAAGAATATTGCTGTAATATCCATCCCCCGGGTACGCAAAACCACTGCAAGGACTATACCAAGTGCTATGATAAATATGCTTATTTGCTTTATGAATTTTTCCATGCGCTGAACCAGCGGAGGCTTTGCTGATGATGATTCATTCACATCCTGTGATATTCTGCCTACCTGTGTATCAACACCTGTGGAAACTACAACACCCCAACCTCTGCCTTTCATAACTGTAGCGCCGGCAAATGCCATATTGGTCCTTTCGGCTACGCCAAGATTTTCCTGAAGAATTCCAATTTGTTTTTTTGATGCTATTGATTCTCCGGTCAGAAAACTCTCGTCAATTTCAAGGTTCGATGCTTCCATCAGGCGAACATCGGCCGGTACTTTAACTCCTGATTCAAGCAGGACTATATCGCCAGGAACAACCTCTTCTGCCTGAATAACAGCTTCTTTACCATTCCTTTTAACCATTGCCTTTATCTTAAGCATCTTTTGCAGCCCGGCAGCGCTTTTTTCGGCATTATATTCCTGATAAGACCCCAAAGCACTGTTAATAAAAATGACAAGGAAAATAAATATGGCATCCTTCCCTTCCCCAATTGTAAATGAAGCGATGGCTGCTGCAATAAGGATGAAAATCAACGGATTTATCAGCTGATGAAGAATAATTTTAAAAAGAGTGACCTTTTTGCCATCGGGGAGTTTGTTCTCTCCGTAAAACTGCAGCCTTTTGCTGACTTCTTCTGCAGACAATCCTGCTTCAGAAGTTTTTAACTCGTTATAGATTATTTCATATCCGAATGCATGCCATGCCTCTTTGGCAATTTTCTCCTGATGTTTTATTTTTTCCATATTTGTTTTCCATTTTTTTTATTGTCATGAGCGAACATTTTAGAAAGCATTGTGCAGGCTGTTCATAGAAGAGACAGTTTGCTTTATAACATTTGTTAAAGATGATACTGAAATAGTTTTCTTTGGCTGATTCTTAATGTTATCATATAGAAAAGCTATTGTCTGTACGTAAAAAACATTGGTGTTATCCATTCGTTGTTGCAACGAAACAAGTTCTTTATTTGAACGGGAATCTGCAAGTTTTATGATTTCAATCTGTTCGTTTATAAAAGTTTGTAATTTAATTAATAAGTCTTTAGCCAACGGATTTTCGCTCTCAGTCATTTCTATAATGTTATGTATCACATCTTTTATATGTTTTGCACTATAAACCAGAGAGCGAAGAGACATCATACAGGAGGTTAAATTCTCTGCGTCCTGCGTTGAAAGGCTTTGTTTTTGAATCTCATTATAAAAAAGGAAAATCTCATCTTCAATGTGTTTTAATTTTTCATACTTACTGTTCAGGCTCACTGGACTTCTGAAAATATGCTTCCATCCTTTTAACGTTGATAACTCTTGCCCGATTCCAAAACTCTCTATTAAAAAACTGATTGTTTGATATTTAACTTCATGAAGTTCCTGTTCGACAGCCTTAAGAGCGACTTCGGTAATTGCCGGATCAATGTTTTTAATAAACAAAGTTTCTCCTTTAGGTTCCGAATTCATAAAACGTCTTCTCAGAAATTTCTGGAACTGACCTAACAGCGGCCAGAATAAAAATATAATGCTCAAGTTCAGAAGCGTGTTCAGCAACACCAATTCCATCAAAGGATCTTTAATCCCGGATAAATTATAAACCAAATCAACTGCCTGACGTAGAAATATAAACATAAATGTACCACCGGTAAGATTAAAAATTACATTGGCAAATGCCAAACGTTTTTTGTCGGCGGTACCTCCGATCGAGCCCATTAATAAGGTTGTTGTAGTGCCCATATTGGCGCCAATTATCATCGCAAAAGACTGGTAAACATCTATAAGTTCTGCGTTCAGGGCACTTAAAATAATTACAATCATTGCAGAGCTTGATTGAATCAGAGCAGTAATGATCAATCCTAATAATAAAAATGACCAAAGTCCATACTGTGAAAACAATGTAATGTCTATCTGATCTGCAACCCTATCGAGGGTCACCTTCATGAAATCTAACCCTAAAAAAATCAATCCAAACCCAATCAGAAACACCCCGATATTTTTCAATACTGGTTTGCTTTTGAGGAACAGGTATGACAAGATTCCAACTGCCAGAAAAGGGTAGGAGAAATCAGCTATATTCATTTTAAACCCCAAAGCTGCAACTATCCATGCAGTTATTGTCGTTCCCAGATTGGCTCCCAGTACTATACCCAGAGCACTTTTTAATCCCAGAATCCCGGCACCCAGGAATGCTAAAACCAGAAGAGTGACCATTGAACTGCTTTGTAAAACTGCAGTAACAAAAGTTCCTGTTAAAATGCCTTTCCAGCTTTTACTGGTAAACCGCTTTATGAAGTTTTGAAACGATTTACCCGCAAGCCCTTTTATTCCATCTTCCAGATGGCGCATCCCGAAAAGAAAAACTCCCAATCCGGCCAGAAACATCCAAAAATCAAAAGGGATCTTTTGCATGGAGTAAAATTAAAAATAATGTCGGATTTATTACCTGAATACTGATGAAACCCTCATGGTTGACCACAATCACAAACACGGATGAATATAATTACAATCATGTGCGGTTCCATCATACCATTGAAATCAAAGTTATATTATGATAAAATGCATAGTATATCAGATTGTTCTGAAATTATATTTTCCTTTGAGAACCTGATTTATTAAAGAGGAGGAACGAAAGCATTTGGCTCTTTTGGTTTTGCACGTGCGTTGGGTTGTGTTCCGCGCAAAAACAAATGTGCCCAATAAGCGGTTACGGTATATTATGTTGTTGTCTCGGAGTAGTCTATCTTGCTGGTTCACATTGGCTATAACAGGAGTCTGTCTAATAACCTCTTTGAATTACCGGATTCCAGGACTATTTAAGCTGTTAAACCCGGGGTATGATTTTTTTTTATCCAGATCAGTGTCCGGAAAAAGAGTTCGTCAAACAGGCTGATATTTCGCCCTGAGCGATAAAATATGACCGAAAAACACGAGACAAGCATCCTCAGATACTCTTTCAGCACATTCAATGTTATAATATTACCAATGCGCCGCAGGTTATATGCAATGAATATAAAACCAACGTCAGCGCTTGCCCTTTTCATTACTTTCCTTTCTACCATAAAAAGAGGGAAAACAGCGTAAGCCCAATCAGAAACATCCCTAAACAATTTTAAATCCTGCAGGAGTTTGTTGTCATAAGTTATTTTTATGATATTAAGGGTCACGGGAGCAGACAAAAATCTTTTAAACCTTGTCCGATTTTATGCTAAATTTACAATTAATTGACGAAAAAAACAGCTAATGAAAGATCAACCCGGAATTGCAAAAATGATCAGGGCTCATTTTCTTTCTTCCATTATCGCTCCCATTATATTGGGAACCCTGCTGGCTGTTCATCTGAACGGCAGACTGGAGGTGCTCAATTTTATGATAGTGTTGATTATTGGTATTGGTTTGCATGTAGCTACGAATGTATATAACGACATTTATGATACCATACAGGGAACAGATAAGGTGAATGTGCACCGCAATGAATCAAGCGGAGGATCGGGGGTATTACTTGATAATCCTGAACTTATGGGCAAGATGTATCTTCTTGACCGCATAGGATTGATTATGGCACTTGCGTGAACCATAGCACTTATGCCACTTATAAATAAGATGCTCTGGCCATATCTGTGGGGACTATATTTACTTTCAGCCTTTTTCAGCAAATACTATACTGCACCACCTTTTAAGCTGGCTTACAGGGGTTGGGGTGAAATATCTGTCTGGTTCGCTTTTGGTCCCATGGCTATACTGATAGCTATAGTGAGTCAAAACCTGGGATTGCATCCTTTGGTTTGGCTGTTGATGCCTGCTACAGGGCTCAGCACTTCATCAATATTACTGGCAGGCCAGATGATTGATCTGGACGCAGATCGTGCAGGAGGTAAACACGGAGTAGCATCACGTATGGGTACCAGGTTTACATCTGTACTTTATCTTCTTGTGCAATCAGGAATTATAGCAAATGTAATTTTATTGTTCATCTGTTTCCCGGGTAATTCATGGATTTTCCTTTTTGCACTTATCCCTTACATTCTTATTTTTCCCAAAGCGGCTGGTATTATATATAAAAATCATAACAATCCTGATCTGATAAAGCAAGGCGCTAAACTTACAGTGCTTATCCATGTGGCATTTTCTTTTTTACTGATCGTTGGTTTCGTGATATATATACTTTTGTAATCGCTAAACCTGATTGATACTTATTTAAAAATCCAGGATAGTAAAATGTAAAAAACAAAAGCCGTAACAGAACCAATCATATTTACCAGATCATTAGGAGTGATGGATTCTAATGTCTTTCGTTCCTTAAAATTATTCATCTTAAGCATTTTTTCTTCGACAAAAGTTCCAAGCAGGGAATCCGCAAAGCAGGCAATAAAAGCAGAGACGCTAAGAATTGCTATAATATCCCAATGCCAGGTGCCAAAAAAGATGTAGTACGATAAGGAAGAGATAATAGTTGCACCGGCCAATGCAGCAAGACTGCCAAAAAATGAAATTCCGCCAGTGGTACCAGCCGGTACCGTGCCCATTTTCGCCAAAGAAAAGCATCTTTTATTAAGCAAAGAACCAATTTCACTGGCCCAGGTATCAGCAGTCACAGCAGCCACGAAAGCAATAAAGAATAGTATAAATATTTCATTTTGCGTAAATAAGAATAAGGCAGAGCTGGTTACTCCCCATACTATATTAGCTATAACCTGCCAGGCATTGCGGGTTGTGGGTTTATTTCCAACGCCTTTTATTGCATGCTGTAATTTTGTAAAAGCTGCAGAGCTCAGAAAGAAGAGCAAAACGGGCATCAACCAATGCCAACCTCCAATGGCTGTAAAATAAAAACCCAGTAAAAAGGCAACAAAGCTTCCCCGGCGGGTAAGAATATTGAATTTAAATAACAAAAAACACGCTGGCGCCAAAGCAAACAGAATTGCGGACAAATAAAGGTAATCAACCTCATAATGATAAGTCAGAAAGAAAAACAAGGCGAGACCGGCCGGAATACTGAAATTATCAGAACCTCGCATTGATGCAGTTTCAAGAATAACTGCCCATGCTAAGGCAAAAATGATAAACAAGATATTTGAACGCAAAAAATCAGGTAAAAACATATATAGAATCAAACAGGCAGAAAGGGAGTACGCTAAAATTCCGTAAATACTCTTTCTGTCATGGAACGTCCGTATCCAACTATTACCCTTCTGTATCTGACCTGTAAAATTTGCCAATGTATCTGAAATTGAGAGCACCATCAAAGAGGAATGAAAAAAATACAAAGGCAGGTTGAATAAAATCAAATAGGATGATAATATACCCAGGGGATAATATAAAGTGCCCAGACTCGCATCTGTAGTTTTATGCAAGAGATGAAATTTATTATAATTGAAAGTCAAAAAAGAGAAAATTGTACCAGCTAAAATCAAGTACAACAAAAGATTCTTTTCTACAACATTGCTAAGTATCAATATAATCAGACCTGTAGACAGATGAATGAGTTTCCTGATAATTAGTCCCTTCTGAAATACCATATTTCTAATGTCGCCTGGTTAATTTTCCAGTCAACTGCAAAATTAATATTAAAACTCCAACTGTTCATTGTCAATCTCTTTTGTATCTAAGCAGGAACTTTACCCTTTTTTTCACGATCCCAGAAACGATGATGAGCAATTGCCTTTATAAACTCTTTTGGGCTGCGATTAAGCAATATGGCCACTTTTCTCAAAAACAACGATGTGGGAACCGGAGATTCCGGTTTTCATCTGTCCGGCCAGGTCGAATGAACATATTAAATCTTTTTTATATCCAACGCATGTACATCGTAATTATATGCTCCGTAAGGTTTATCAGATTTGCCAAAACCTCTTAAAGTAATACCTATAACGCGGAAATTTTTATTTAGCAGATCGTTGTACTGGTATTCATACATTTCATCACTTAATGGCCATCCGTGTATCAATACAATTGGCCGGCCTTCGCCTGCATCTGTAATATGAAGACGAACATTAGGTTCTACCTCAATATATTCTGCCCGAGCCGGTTGGGCATTGGTTTTTCTATAACTTGTTTCATAACTTTGAGTATTAAATAATTATTTATGTATGCTTTATTAATGAAATAAATCCGGTCAGCTGGTTGTTAAATTCCCCTGAATTTTCCATATTGCTTAAATGTCCGGCATGATCAATAATGTGAATGGTGGAACCTTTAATTTTTGCATGCATCAACATGGCAACATCAGGCGGCGTAATTTCATCTTCTTTCCCCACTATGATGAGTACCGGCACTTTTATCTGATGCAGTTTGGTGCAGGTCTCTTTACGCTCAGCTAAAGCATGCAAGGTTTTGAAGAGTGACTGTTCGGATGTTTTCATGATCATTTCCTTCACTACAGCTATTTCTTCCATGTGTTTTGAAAATGATATTGGAGCAAAAAGTTTTTTCAGACTTTCTTCGGCATATTGTTCCAATCCTTTTTCCTTGATATTTTTAATGGACTTCATCCGTTTTTCTTTTGCTTCGGGTATATCTTCTGTGCAATTTGTATCACATAAAAGAAGTGCATTAAAACATTCGGGATAGTTTTCAATCGCATTTAAAGCAATGTATCCCCCCATGGAAAAACCACATAGTATGGGTTTTTTAATCATCAGGGCATCCATCATACTGAGCAGATCATTTACAAAGAGCTCAATCGAAAAACTGTCACTCCCGGCATCGGTGTTCCCATGCCCGCGAATGTCATAGGCAATTACACGGTAATTTTCTTTTAATATTTCGATCTGCTTTCCCCACATCGATTTATTCAGCGGAAATCCGTGAATGAAAATGATTGTTGGAGAATTGGTTGGTCCTTCATCGATATAACTAACTGTTAGATCATTAACAGTTATTGTGAGACTATTTTCTGAGTAATGCATAATGTGTAGTGTTTTTAAAATGCTTCTTTTATGATATGTTTCTTATCTGGGTATCATCCTGATCATTATAGTAATTTAGTGCATAATAAACAATGACACGCGTTGTATTTCTACCCGATCCACATAGATTTATTACTCTTTGTTATAAAATTAATCTTGTTTTTTCGTAGGAACAATAAACACCGGTACAGTAGTGAGTTGCAATACTTTTTCCGTAACGCTTCCCATGTCTCGTCCTGAAATAGGTTGTCACTTTTAGGTGTGACATAATTGATTTAAAGTTAAAATATTTTCTTCTTTCTTTTTTCTAAATCTGATGGGCCATTTTTTAAGTTCGATATTTTCGTTGGTATGAGTTTCTCGAGGGGTTAAAAAATTACAACTTTCATGAGGTCTGAGGTTGTTGTAAATCCAGATAGCTTTCCTGAGTTCACGCTCGGCATTTTTTTGATCTGGTAGACGATCGCCCAGATCAAATTCATTCTTTAGAGTTCCATTAATCCTTTCAGCAACAGCATTTTCATAAGGATCATGCTTTGTTGTCATACTGATCCTTATATTGTTTTTTTCGAGTGTTTCAATGTAGTCAGGACTGCAGTACTGGAAACCACGATCGGAATGATGTATCAGAGGTCTGTCTGGGTATTTACGGTTTTTAATAGCTGTTTTGAGTGCGTTTATACAGTTAATAGTCTTGAGATTATCCGAGAGCTGATATCCAACGATCTGCTTTGAGTAAACATCAGTAATAAGGCTCAGATAGAGCCATCCCTGGTTTGATCTGAGGTAGGTTATGTCTGATGCCCATACTTGCTCAGCACGATTAATATTAAGGTCTTTAATGAGGTTAGGATGCTTGTAGAACCGGTGATATGAGTTGGTGGTTCTCATGTAGTTCTTTTTCTTTTTAATAAGCATTCCTTCGCTTCGAAGAATATCATGTAGTTTATCGCGGCCACATTTAATGTCCAGTCTGGCAAGCTGTGGCTTGATCAGGTGATATGTTTTTTTTGTGCCGAAGCGGGTCATCAGTTCTCTTTGTTGTTTGACGAGTTGGATAATCTTAGTTCTCTTTTCTTTGTTTCTGCAGTACGTCTGGATCTTTTTATAGTATGCCTGGCGTGATATCCCGAAGAGCTTGCAGATGGCCGTTACTTTGACTTTTTGGTCTTGGTCTGCGGCTTTTTCAATTGCAGTCCGGGTAAATACTTTTTTACGACATTCTCCCCGAATTCCTCTTCGATGATGCGCATTACGTACTTAAGAGTCCTGTTCTCTTCGTTGGCAGCTTTGAGTGCGGCCCGAAGCTCAGCGAGCTCCTGCTGGGGCGTTTTTTCTTCCATCCTCAGGTAATTTTTCTCAAGATTACCATATTTTTTCTCCCAGGCAACAATAGTAGTACGGTGCACACCATACTTTATTGTCACTTGTCTTTGCGACATCTGTCCGCTCTGGAAGGCTTCTATCACTTCCATTTTGAATGCGTGACTATAACGATTTGACCATCTTTTGTACGCAGGTACTTGTCCTATTTCCATGCTCATTCCTCCTTAGGTTGATTAAAAAATGAACGCTAACGGGAGTCTGTCTAAAAACCAATTTTAGCAATGTAAATCCGGCTTCATTCAACGCGGTTTAAGGCTTAG